>NZ_DASQOH010000006.1:0-175124 GCF_035644555.1 Herbaspirillum sp. | reverse complement strand
CGCTTCTGCCCGGCTGCGGAACCACTCCCGGTTAAGCAGTTCGTCACGCAGCTTGCCATTGAAGCTTTCCACGAATCCGTTCTGCCATGGACTGCCTGGCGCGATGAAGGCCGGACCAACGGAGGCATCCCGCAGCCAGCGCATGACCTTGGCCGCTGTGAACTCGGCGCCGTTGTCCGACCTTACGTAGCCCGGCTTTCCATGTAACCGCATCAATCGCGAGAGCGTCAGGATGACATCCTGGGAGCGCAAACTGGCAGCAACTTCGATGGCCAGGCATTCCCGGGTGTATTCATCGATCACGCACAGCATCTTCAATGAGCGTCCATCCACCATCTGGTCATGAACAAAGTCGTAGCTCCAGACCGAATTGGGCTTGGTTGCTCCAGGTAGCCGAATGTCGTTGCCGCATCGACGCCTGCGAGGCCGCTTTCGTGGAATGCCCAGTTTGAGCGAGCTCCAGAGCCGTCGCACTCGGGACTCGCCCAAGGCCAGCCAGGCAGACATACGCAGATAGCCGAATCGAGGGACCTCTTGCGATGCCGCGATCAGCTGCTGCGTCAGGCTCCGATCCTTTTCAGGTTGTAGCAACTGATAACCTGCTACCCGACGGCTCAGTTCCAGATAACGACATGCCTTGCGTTGCGATAGCCCCCGACGAGTAAGGACTTCCAGCGCTTCGCGCCGGCCCGCGGAGGTCATCATTTTTTTCGGCTTAACTCCTTCAAGCCATCAATCACCAGCAACTGTTCTGCCACCATGCGTTTGAGCTTGTCGTTCTCGGATTCAAGCTCTCTGAGCCGCCGGGCATCCGAGACATCCATACCGCCAAACTTGTTTCTCCAGCGGTAAAAGGTCTGCTCAGTAATGTTGTGGCGCTTGCATAGATCTACCGTAGCAATCTCCTTGCTCTCTGCCTCTCGCAAGATGCTGATGATCTGTTCGTCCGTAAATCGCTTCTTCATTGAGTTCTCCTTGGCGTTAGCATAAAGAACTCACTTATCCGGTGGCTACAAAATTCGTCTCAGGTCACAGCCACCTCGGAAAATACCCGCCGAACCTATCGCTCGGCCATTCGCCATTTTCTGGGAAGGGGTGGTGTATTGCCCGCCGACGAAAAAGGGATCATTCGGTATTTGCTGGCGCATGCCGGAACCCACAACGCCCGCACTCTCGCCTTGCGGTTGACTGCGCTGTCTCAGTGGCACGTGTATCAAGGGTTCCCTGATCTAGCCGGCACCGCCACCGTGCGAAAGACGCTCAAAGGTATAGCTCGGACCCATGGTCGCCCCAAAAAACAGGCCAAGGCCCTGCCTATCGAAGATCTTGAAAAAATCGTCTGTAAGCTGGCCAGCCTGAAAACCATCAAGGCAAAACGCGATAGCGCCTTGCTGCAACTGGGTTTTTTTGGCGGATATCGCCGCAGCGAGCTGGCCGCGCTGCAGTTTGCTGATATTGCATGGGAGCCGGACGGTCTGGTCATCACATTGCAACGCTCCAAGACCGACCAACAAGGACAAGGCATCATCAAGGCTATTCCTTACGGCACCGGCACCTGCTGCCCGGCCACAGCACTGCGCACCTGGCTGGACGCAGCTAGCATCGACGGCGGCGCTGTTTTCCGGTCGATTAATAAATGGGAAATGGTCGGTGAGCGAGCCCTCCACCCGGCGAGCATCAATACGATCCTGGCCGACTGTGCAGCATTGGCCGGGCTGAACTATGTCCCAGATCTTTCCAGTCACAGCCTGCGCCGTGGCATGGCGACTAGCGCCTATCGCGCCGGCGCGGATTTCCGAGACATCAAACGGCAAGGCGGCTGGCGACATGACGGCACTGTGCAGGGGTACATCGAGGAGGCCGGCCGTTTTGAAGAGAATGCTGCGCGACACCTACTTCGAAAGCCACCTGCTTGATCCCGTTTCTCGGAGATGCCCTGGAGGTACAACGCTGGCAATCAAGCCGCAAGCTTTCTGCAGACGAGTCTTCTCGTGAAATTCCAGCAAATGAGCCGCGGCTAGGCGCCCCCCCCACTATCAATGAGATACGCAATTGCGCAATGAAAAGGGTTTCATCAATTGCATCTTGCGAGTTGAGCTGCGAGGACTGTCTCCGATACATACAATGTATCGATATGGAATAACTACGTCAAAGTAAGAACGAAAAAAAGCCCCTACGAGAGGGGCTTAGAGTGCTTGCGGTGGGTAAGCCGCCCTAATTATGTATGGAAAAAATGGGGGGATATCCTAATGGAGGCTTAGAGCGGTATGAGGTGCGCTATTTTACGAGCAGCCCAATCGATACCAACCAGGGTAGGGCACCCGCGAAAGCAGCTTTCAATGCCCATCGAACCCAATGATGCTTTTGTGAAGCGATTTGGGCATTTCGATAGATTTGAGTGCTCCAATCTTCCAATATCTGATCGTCAGTAGCATCCTTGAAGAGCTTTACGTACTCATCCATCGGCCTGCTATTGACGGAACCAAAAAACAGCAATGATGGCTTCGGCGCACCGAGCCTTGGAAATACCGCAAAAGCAGCACACGCGATAGACAGCGTAAGGAAAATCACCGCAGCACCGCACCAATGATAGAGCCACATCGATCTATAACTGTCTTCTTGGGTGAACGCAGCTGCCAAGCCACCAAGCATGGCCACATCTAGCGTGATTAACACTCCTACCTTGACATCGGCTGTCGCGATCCAGTTGATTTGTCTCTCCAGCACCCATTGAGCCGTCGATATTTTCTCTTTGCTCATCACTCCCCCAAGTAACCGTTTCTTATATTTTGTTGGCCATAGCAAGCGCCGTCTGGAACGCTTCTTCGTTCTCTATTTCAAGAGGATTCGCATAGGGACTTGAGTCGTATGCATTGAAGTCCAGGCGCATGCGCTTAAAGAAGTAAAAGAGCAGCGCCATTCGAATAGACAGAACCAATCGCCCATCTGACATTGCATAGTCCAGTGCGACTGTTTTCTTCTGCGACTCGCTTAATCCCTTGTGCGGCACTAGCACCACCTCGAAGTAGCGATTCCAGCCTTCATCCTCATCCGCTCCCGCAGCAGGTTCGCCAAAATTGCGCAAGCCACTGCAACGCGAAAGTCTGAAATCCTTGAATTTATGGCTGATGTGACAAAAAGCCCGGACATGCCAGCGTACACCGTCAAATCCAAAGGCATGCGGTGTCACCCGACGCCACAGTCGCTCCGGGCGCTCCTGGTTCATGGATTGATACTCGATTTCAACCGACTGCTTAGTTCTTACCGCCTGAACCACGCTCCGTAGTAGCGTGATGTCGACAACACCACGCGGCACGCTCATCGCATCGGCAGGCAAGGGGGCCTGTAACCAGGTATCACCTCGATCAACTACACCATCAGCGATCGATTTGATTTCCGCCAAATACTTGTCTGCGCTTGGCCTTAAAAATTGCGGGATGAACGCGGGGGTTGGCACATAGCGCTTTTGGCTGGAATCGTAGAGCACATTATCCGGGGCAACCTGTTGGTATAGGGAAATATCCGCGGAGGCCTGTGGCACTGATACCCCGAATCGATCAACGATATCGGAGCGGTTGATCCCTCCCTCCCAGAACATTCGAAATTCAATAAATTCCAGCCGGCGCTCAGTGCCCCAGCGGATTCCTTCTTTAGGTTGTGACATGCGCATAGTTACTTGACGGGTATAGTTTCTATATCCATAATCGGAAGTATTACATACAGGGGCGGAAAGAACAGGGATTTCTCAAGTTAATTGATCAATATTTACGTCTGGAGGTTCGAAATGGCACATAGCTGGGACAACGAGGAAGCTGGCGAACAAATCGAAAAGCGACTCGAAGATGTCAAAGAGGTAACGATCATCGACTACAAGCGCGATATGAGCTTGGAGAAGATTGCGACCAACAAGGCTTACCGAGTCGATGGTGTGCACCTCTATGCCGACATTTTGAATCTGGACGAAATGCTCAATTGCACAGAAGTGGAGGGCGTCGAGTGCCATCGACGGACATTGCGCTTCTTGAACCAGCACTATCGTGCGGTCAACCGAATTCTGGGCCGTACCGAAGCCAAACGGATTGACTTCCATAATCAACGTTTGCACTCGCTTATCGCTAAACCTTACAACACTGAGGATGATGCCGAAAAGAAACGTGTGCAAAAAGCCGTCGCCATTGCACAGCTCATCATCGATGTACTGCAGCAAACAGGAGATGATGATGAACATATCCCGGCGGCAAAGGTGCGCGTCGGCATCGACTCGGGCTTGGCCCTGGCGGTCAATAACGGCCGCAATGGCAATCGTGAACCACTTTTCCTAGGTGAACCCGCCAACCACGCGGCAAAATTTGCAGCAGGGAGCAAAACGGGCATTTATCTGACCAACAAAGCTCGTTTGGCCATTGGCCTCGCCGAATTGGACAAGCCGAGATTGACCGCACTTACAGCTGCGGAAATCGAGAACTGCCAGACGGCGGCGGATCTTGATGTGACAGTCGATGAGATCGTGGATGACTGGCGCGAAGATCTCGAAAACAATCCCATTGGTCAATTCCAATTCTCGGGGCATACGCCGCCGATGAAAAACCTTCCTATCCTTGACCTGACGCCGGCCAACTCGCGGCGCCAAGACGCGACGTCCATCTATGCTGATATCGACGGCTTTACGAAGTACGTCGCTGACCATATCGATGACCAAGCGGAAGACGTTGTGAGATGTCTGCACGTGATCCGGGCCGAACTGGAACGCGTGGTCAAGGAAGACTTCGAAGGCCGTCGAATTCGTTTCGTCGGCGACTGCATCCATGCGGTCCTGTGTGAGGGCACGGCTCAAACGACCGAAGTCGAAAAGACGATCACTGACACTACTCTTTGCGCCGGCGCATTGCGGAGCAGTTTTGACCTTGCTCTGGAAAAGCTGGCTGACGACGGCGTAGATACTGCCGGATTGGGCCTAGCCATTGGTTTTGAATTCGGCCCCATTGCGATCAGCCGCCTTGGAATTAAGGGCGATCGTGTTCGCTGCGCGGTGAGCCGTGGCGTTTTGACTTCAGAAGTAGAGCAGGGGCGTTGTACAGGCACCCAAACGGCGATTGGCCCACTTGCCTATGACAAGGCAAGCCAAGCGGTAAAGGACTTGTTTAACGATAACCGTAAAGTCAGCGATCTCGATTACAACGAAGCGACAGAGGCGCTTTCCAATAGCGGCGATGAGGATGCGAAGGCCTCTAGGAATTCCGGCTTCGAAAAGGCAGCAGCATCGCCTGCCATTATCAAAGCCGCTGACCGCGAAGTGCGCCCGCACGCCAGCATCTAATGGTCTACGCCCTCGAATTGATCGCCTCACTTGCGGCTGAATATGAGTCGCAAGTGGTCGAGCACGACACCTACAGCCTTACGCTCGACGTTAGACTTCGTAGGGCGGACAACCGGATTGCCCCTTACCGTATTCTCGCACGAGCAATGGATGGGAACGTAAGCGCGCAGGAGGAGACACCTGCTCGCTTACCCGCACGATGTCCTGAGCGCCATATCAATGGCGATGGTACTTTTTGCATGTACTGGCAGGGGGAGATGTCCCTGAAAATTGACTCCGATGAAGCCGCACACACCTGGTGGGCGACGCTTCTCGGTTATCTGAAACTTCAAGAGCGCGCGGAAAAGCTTCGACGATGGCCAGATGACAATGCTTGGGCTCATGGCAACGCTGCTTCACATCAGCAAAAAGCAATTGCAGCTGCGGCAAGAATCACCTCTCAACTCGAAGCTGAGGTTAAACGTCGACGTGTTCAAGCAAAACAGAAGGGCCCGCACGGACGACGCCCTCAGATGATCTACGTTTCGCAGCAGGGAAGCCTTTTGTACTCAGTTCGAATACTCCATCAGCCCACGTTCAAAGCGGCTGTCACCCGCTTGCGCCAGCCCTGTCTTTGCGGTCTCAGAAAGCGAAAGAATGGTCGACCGGTTGCGCTTAGAAAGTGCCCCCGCCATGCTGATGCCGCCAGAGATCTCGCTCTCGAGCTCGTGAAATGGGAAAAGGAAGAAGAGAAGTTCTGGGCGAACTACAAAGGCAAGCAGTGTTGCGGAAAGATGGCGAGCTGCCCACTTGCAGCTAACGGCGTCATAACGACAGTTACTGAAGGATAGGAATTCGGCATGCTGGAACGATATCAAGGGGAAGCAGGGCGGCGCCGTACCATTGAGGCGCTCTTGGATCAGCGCATCGTTGTCGGCAACAGGGAGTTGGCGGAACAACTTTATGATCGAGCGGAGCTGCTTCAGGTAAATCGAGGAGAAAAGCTAATAGAGCAGGGGGCCTATGATTCTGACGTTTACTTTATTCTTGCTGGCTCCCTCGGTATTGATGTCAACGGAAGGCAAATCGCAGCCCGAATGGCCGGCAATTCCGTCGGTGAAATGTCGGTCTTAGATCCAACGAATCCCAGGGCTGCAACCGTTTTTGGCTTAGAACACACCGTCGTTGCCAAGGTAAGCGAACCGCACATTTCGGAGCTCGCCAATCAATTTCCTGTCATTTATCGGCTCTTTGCTAAAGAATTGGCACGTCGACTGTTCCAGCGCAACTCTCTCATCAACGAGAAGCGAGACCGCATTCGCGTCTTCGTCATTTCTTCAGTTGAGTCGTTACCTATTGTCCGCGCAATGGAAAACCATTTCGCGCACGACGAGTTTCTTCCCGTCGTTTGGACGAATGGCGTGTTCAAAATTGCCAACTACACTCTGCAAAGCCTCGAAGATCAGTTGGATCGCTGTGATTTTGCAATCGCAGTCGCCCATGCTGACGACACGGCCGCATATCGGGGAAAAGATTGGCCCGTGCCACGTGACAACGTAATCTTTGAACTTGGACTCTTTATGGGACGTCTCGGGAAGGACCGCGCCATTTTGATGGAGCCCAGAGACCATGGCGTGAAGCTCCCCAGCGACCTTTCCGGGATTACCACCGTGCCATATCGCTACGAGCCTGGGGAAGATATGGCTGCGCTGATCGCGCCGGCATGCAACCAGATTCGTGATCACATTAAACGTCTTGGATCCAATGTGGGCTAGGAGCATCAATCTTGACTCTTCGCGCCCGACTTGAGGCTGAGGTACACGCCATCCTGCACAATGAGTGGGATATTAATGTGGGTGTCGTAGTGCCAGTCGCAGAGAGACTTCGGCTTAACACCAATCACGCAATCACCCTGGAAAATGCCACGGTCTTATATGCAGACCTGGATGGTTCAACCGCAATGGTGGATAAATACGTGTGGTGGTTCTCTGCCGAGGTCTACAAGATGTTTCTCCGCTGCGCTTCACAAATTATTCGAGAATGCGGCGGTACGATCACCGCTTACGACGGCGATCGTGTGATGGCGATCTTTTTCGGTGGCTCAAAGAATACGAGCGCAGTTACAGCCGCTCTCCAAATCAATGCTGCGGTCATCGACATTATCCAGCCTGCCATTCTTCGACTTTATCCAGGTGCAGATTTCCGGCTGAACCATGTTGTCGGCATAGATACAAGCCCAATTCGTGCCGCCCGCGTAGGTATCCACGGCGACAACGACATAGTTTGGGTTGGTAGGGCTGCAAACTATGCTGCGAAACTAACAAGTCAGCCGGGCCCTGCGACTTGGATTACCGCTGACGTGTACAACGGCATGTCAGACACAGTAAAAGTCAGCCAAAACGTGCATATGTGGGAAATACATCCCTGGCCCGCAATGGGCAATGCAACCATTTATAGATGCAACTGGAAGCAATCCTTCGTATAAAGAATGACCAAAAAAGAAGTTGAAAAGGGATTTAACCTAGGACTTAGCGCTGTCGGTGACGTACATTGCCGGCGATTGACAGCCGGGGATATGGGGGCCATCCAGAAAAAAGAGCGTGCAGGGGCGGATGCCCCTGCCATTGCAAAATGTATGCTGGAGCTGTTAGCGAAAAAATCGGTCGACGGGACATCGTTAGAGCCGCAGGAAATAGAAGCGGTGACCGAAGAAGAGCTAGATCTTTTCTGCCTTCGTTTGGTTGACACTAATTTAATGCCCGATCGACTGGATTCGCTTCCAGAAACTACTAGGCAAGCAGACGAAAGTGCACCAGATTTTCTTCTCCGCTCCTGGAAACAATATACAAAGATCCCCGATCATTTGGTTCCGGATTACTTTAAGTCCACCCATTTCTCCTCGCTTGTGTCATTTTTTGACCAAGGCACTATACGCAGCATGTCTGAAACCGCTCAAAGAGCGGCAAAACTTGGCAGTGCTATTGAAAAGATACGTTCCCCTTCGGGACGCGAGGCCGTCAAACCAATAGAGCTGCAGCCGCTAGTGTCGCCCGCCGTACGCACCAACCAGCACCTACAGGAAATCGTTGAGCACAATGCCTCAATGCGCGATCTCGCGGCTGAATGTGCTGCTCTGATTCAGAGCATGAATGCAACGGCCACCGGAATGCAAATGGATTTCATGGCGAACTCGATCAAGGCAGAACGGCAAGCGTTTTGGGCGACCTGGTTCGCTATCGGTGGTTTTGCTGTGTCGATTCTTGCGCTGGTCGTTTCGACGGCGTTCTCTTACGTCACATTGATGGATGCCCGGGATGGCGCCAAAGAAAATGAGAGGCTGGTGGAGGCATTGAAGGGTGAAATCCGCCGGCTCACTCCGGCATCAAAGTAGCAAATCTTAGAAGGCCAAAGGCAACACTGATTAGAAAGGGCAGGTACATGCAACGACGGGGAATCACCGAACAATACTGGACTTCCTTGACTCAAGATGAACAATTCTATTGGAAGTTTCTCTCCCGCGCGGTGACGATGGGAGCATCGTTCTTCATTGCGAAGACCGGGGTCGACGTTCTTGACAAGATCATTATGGTGTTCACTGCCATTCTGCCCATGCTGATAGTCGAGGGTCAACGAGCCCATACGCGCCTCAGTGTGCGCCTCTCTAAGAGGCTCCTTCGTGTAGGCCTAAGTATGGCCACTATCGGGGTTGTACTCGTCGGAGGCGTGTATTTTGCAATAGCTATAGTTAACGCATTCGCTCACACCTACCAGTCGGTCTCGCATGTAAATTACAGCAACAACTACACGGCCATCATTATGATTGGTATGGTTTTTGTTGCGACACCTATTGCGGCCTGGCGAGTCTTTCGTGGCACGCAGTACTGGGACTTGATCTATACAGTGCCGCGTCAGCAACTGGTTAAGCTCTTGGTTGGCCGCCGCTACAAGGCAGTGAATGGCTTTGAGTTCTGCAGATTCGAATTGAGTGTACTTTTCCTCTGCTTGATGTATGCCCATGTCCTAGCACTCTGCTTAACTCCATTCGTTGAAGTCGCCAAAGTCCTGATTGGGTCTTGATCGGAGTGGCGGCAGCTTCGCTACACGGTAAATCGCTAGTCTAGTTTCGTGACAATTTGAAAGGAAAAAAAATGTCTTCTATTGACGCGCCAATCCGACAATACGTAGAGAAAATCCAAGCTTTGGCAGTCAAAGCCCTGGATGGTGAAGACGTCGCCAATCGACTAGAGCAGACCGTTCGGGATGCCCTTCATCATTTTGGCGTCGTGGTGGGGGTCGACAAGAACGCATGTGCTCGCGAGTTCAGACGCCAACTGAACCAGATAGCACGTCTCACCCATGAGAGCCAGCCAGCCTATCGGCAAGCCATGCAAGAGGCGGCTTCGCATGTGCCTGAAAGTTCGCTGAACTGACCTTCGAAAAACTGGATATTAATTGGGGAGAAATAGAGGAGGGCGCCAGTGCTGGAACAGCATAGACCTTACTGCTTCCTATTTGGATATACACGCCCTTTCTCCTTAGAAATGCAGCGAGTAGCCAGTGTGCCCCCCTTACGACTGCAGGCTCTTGTGGGCATCGTTTTTGAAGCTGAGGTTCCCGCAAAGTCTCACCTATAGCAAGTTGTATGAGGAAATAGCCGATCTGACTTGGCACGTACATCACGAAAAATCAGGGGGCTTCAGGCCAATATTCGAACGTGGTGCGTCAAAGTCGATATCTCCAACACCTGGCATTGCCAGGGCGTCAGCGATGTTCTGGTGCTTGGATGTGAGACGTTGATATTCCGCAAGACTCAGTAGAACATGCGTTGGCTGGCCGCGGTCGGTGATAAAAACCGGCCCGTTAAGGCTGGCCTTTTTTGCCTTTGTCACATTTCGGTTGAATTCTCGATCGGAAAAAGTAGTGATCATCATGACCTCCGCCAAGTTTTAATAGGGCTACAGCAGTATTGTTACTGCCGGAATCAGGGTATTTTTACTTCTCCGCGCTGGCAAGATGCAAAACGGAAGCCAGAAATGGAGAAAGCCCGCCAGAGGCGGGCTTTCGCTTGCGTTTTGCCTGAAACTCGGCAGCCGACTAGAACCGTTTCCGGGGATGAGGACTACCAGGCGATTTAACTGAATCTTATCGCACCGCGGTAAGGTCTACAAGGATTTCCAAGGACTAGCACCCAATTTAATTTAGCTGCAGACCTCGGCACTTTTCCAGTTCCAGGGTATTCACGTTTCCGCGCAAATAGAACTAAAAGTTTGAATATCCTTCAACCAGCCTCCATTCGACAAAACTTGCTAGTCCTCATTTTTGCCATAAGCTACAGGGGTTTCAATCGAGTTGCTAAAGGATTCATTGGAAGTAAAAGTTTAAATGCTCTGTTTGTGAGCTGTTAATTCTCCAAAAGCAGCAGATAACAAACGCCTCATCACTCCTTAATCCCATTTGGCGGATGCTGGCGACGCTCATGTGAGGAACTAAAAGTTTGAATTCTCTGCAAAACATTGAATTTAAACTTTTAGTTCCAATTAATTCAAACTTTTACTTCGCGGGGCTTTAAGAAAAAGCCGCCTAAAAAGGCGGCAATTCCGGGCTATGGTGACATTCGGTGATGTTGCTTTGCTGCCATCGAACTTCGCATAATTTGTATTATGTAAAATGATATAGGCAATGCGCGCCATCCGAAGTATTCCAATAAGGCCCATTCACCTCAGCGAACCAGCAAACGCCACACGAACATTCCCAGCGCGACAGCAAGGCCACCATCCTCCCGCTGCAACTTTCAATGACTGCCCCTGTCATTCAGGCGATATCTCATGAAGCGATCTCCACAGCAGAGATGTCACTCTGAGGTGTCAAAGCTCTTCCGACCTGGGCTGCGTTCGTCGGGTTGCGGAACGACTCAAGGAAGCGCGGCAAATCACTGCTAGTGGATCACTCGACAGGAGAAAAGCATGGAAAATGACAGCTCCATGAAAATGGGATACGGCCGGTTTTGGGCAATGATCGCAAGTTCGACGGCGGTGATGTACGGGCTGATGTACTTGAACACCTACGTCCTCAGCCATATCGAATTCAGCCAGACGCGCATGTGGATGGCCTTGCTGATGGGCGCGAGCATGGCGTTCATTATGCTCGCCTTCATGGCGTCGATGTACAGGAGCCGGCGCGTCAATATTGCCATTTTCGTCGGCAGCATCGTCGTCTTTGCCGGCGCACTCTGGCTGGTTCGCAGCCAGGAAACGGTAGATGACATCAGCTATATGAAAGCCATGATCCCGCACCATTCGATCGCCATCATGACCAGCGAACGCGCGCATATCAAGGATCCACAAGTGCGCAAACTGGCGGACGGCATCATCGACGCACAGATCCGCGAAATCGCCCAGATGAAGGCCCTTATTGCCCGGCTGGAATCACAGCCGGCCCCGGACTCTGCGCCCGATCTCCCCTCGTACCGTGATCGGCAAGTTCCCCCTCCCCCACCCGAAACCGACGCCACTACCGGTATCGATACCTTGAAACCGTTGCGCTAGCGCGCCACGGGATCGCGCACTGATCTGAACATACAAGTGATCCCCTTGCAGTCGGTCCGAACGGTAGCAGTGAAGCCGGCGGATCACCGGCTGGCCAAGCGCAAGCAGAGATCGATAAGGATCTGGATAGCGAATGGCTGGTGCTTACCTGGCCCTATGAGGCTGCCACCGGCATTAGCCAGCCCTCCATCAAGATCCATCACCCTCGGGGGGCGATGATTCCAACTGCGCATTCTTCTCTTCAGCCGGATGGCGCAACTCGCGCAGGATCAGTTCGTGCGTTTCCAGTCTGGCGCGCACCGCGGCCAGTTCCAGTTCGCTCTGCTGCCACTGCTGGCGTGCCGTGGCCAGGGCCTGTTCGGCCTGGGCCAGTCGGGTGTCGGATTGCAAGAGGGCGTCACTTTTCTCGGTCAACCGGGCTTCCAGCAACTGCTGGGTCGCGGCCACCTGGCGCAAGGCTTCCATCTGCTGCTCGCGTCGATCCGCCAACGCCTGTTGCTCCACCAGCGCTTGCCGGGCATGCGACAGTTCGGCCACCAGCCGGACCCCCTCCTGGTTGATACGGCTGATCTCTCCCTGTCTGACGATGGCTTCCTGGCGCAATTGACGCAGTTCGGCCTGCAGAGCCTGGCATTGCTGTTCATGTTGCCGATGATCCTGCTCGCGCTGCTCCTTGGCGGCGCTGCGGTAGTGATCCAAGGCAGCGCGGGCGTGCTGGTGCTTGTCTTCGAGGGAGATGCGATGTAGCTCGTTTTCCTGCAGGCGTTCCTGCAAGCCGGTGGTGCGCACCTCCAGGGCGCGCAGGGCAACGGCTTGTTGCTGGCATTCCTCCCGGCTGCTTTCGTGGGCGGCACGAGCCGCGATCAGGGCTTTTCCAGCCATCTCCAGCCGGCTCGACAAATCCGCATTGGCCGCATTGGCCGCGGCCAGAGCCTGCTCCATCCGCGCCGAGACCGCCCTCACCTCGTCCCTGGCGGCGTTCACGCGCTCATCGGCCTCGGCCTGCAAGTGAGACGCGAGGCGCTCCACCATCTCCTGCAGGGCCGCACTGATGCTGCGGGGCTGTTGCGCGCTTCCCTCCTCTTCTTCCAGTTCCTTCAGATACTTGTGGATGGTGCTCTTGGAACCGGTGTTGCCCAGTTCCACCCGCACCGCGTCCACCGAAGGGTGCCGCCCCAGGGCGACCAGGGTGTCGCGGGCCTTCTTGACGTCGGATTTATACAGCCCGGTACGCGCCATAATCTCGATTCCGTTATTTGATAATGCATTACATAATACGTAATTACATAATAAATATAAACGGGTTTCCCCATTTTTGGGATGTGAATTCACATTGGATATTGGATCATTATCCAGTGTGATCGGCTAGAATGCCCCTTTCAGCGCCTCGCGGCCGTACACCTCCCTTCCAGCGCGCCAGCCCATGATTGCCATCGACGACTACCTGCACGCCGCAACCCGCGAAAACACGCGCCGCAGCTATCGCGCCGCGGTGAAGCACTTCGAGGAGGAATGGGGCGGCTTCCTGCCGGCCACCGCCGACAATCTGGTGCGCTACCTGGCCCGCTATGCCGGCGTGTTGGCCCATAACACACTCAAGCAGAGAGTGTCTGCACTGGGGCAGTGGCATGTGGAACAGGGCTTTCCGGATCCGACCCGGGCACCGGTGGTGCGCAAGATGATGCGCGGTATCCAGGAACTGCACCCGGCCCAGGAGAAACGCGCCCGTCCCCTGCAACTGGATGTGCTGGAACAGACCGTGGCCTGGCTGGAACGCGAACATGAGCTGGCGCGCCAGCAGGGGCGCTTTGCCGACCTGCTGCGTTACAGCCGGGACAAGGCGCTGCTGTTGGTCGGGTTCTGGCGCGGATTCCGCAGCGACGAGCTGGCGCGGCTGGAGATCGAGCGCGTCGAGGCGGTGGCCGGCCAGGGCATGCGCATCCATCTGCCGCGCACCAAGACCGATCGCAGCCTGCAGGGCCGCACCTATCTCACGCCGGCGTTGTCCAGGCTATGTCCGGTAGCGGCTTATCTGGACTGGCTGGCTGCCAGCGGCTTGCGCAGCGGGCCGGTCCTGCGCGGCATCGACCGCTGGGGCCGCATCAGCGAGGAGGCCATCCATGCCGCCAGCATCATCCCCCTGCTGCGTCGCCTGCTGCATTCGGCCGGGGTCGCCGAGGTCCACCTGTACAGCGCACATTCACTGCGGCGCGGGTTCGCCAGCTGGGCCAGCGCGAACGGCTGGGAAATGCGGACCCTGATGGAATACGTAGGCTGGAAGAATCTCAATTCGGCGTCCCGTTATGTGGACTCCCCCGACCCCTATCACCGCGCGATGCTGGAGCGCCTGCTGCCGCCGGCCCCCGCCAGCGGCCGCTAGAGCCGGGCAACAGACTATGCCAGCCCGGCCGCCTTGAGGCGCCGGTACAAGGTCCGTTCGCTCATCCCCAGGCTGGCGGCCAGTTCCTTGCGGCTGCCTTGGAAGTGCCTGGCGATCTGCGTGAGGTCCGTCGCGGCGGTCTTCGCTCTGGCGGGCGCTGCGGATGGCAGGGAGATCGCGGGCTGCAATGCCAGATGTTCGGGCCGGATGACGCCATCGTCGGCGAACAGGCGTGCACGTTCCAGCACGTTGCGCAATTCCCGGATGTTGCCGGGCCAGTCGTGGCGTATCAGTTGCGCCATGGCCTCGGGCGAGGTCCGGAGGCGCTTGCCCGGCAGCGCGCCGCCCCGCTGCAGCAGCGATTCCACCAGCAGCGGAATGTCGTCGCGGCGCTCGCGCAGTGCCGGCAGATGGATGGGAAATGCGCTGATGCGGTAATACAGGTCCTGGCGGAATCCGCCTTCCAGCACCATCTGCGACAGGGGCTTGTGAGTCGCGGCCACCAGGCGGAATTCGGCCTGCTGGGTGTCGACCGCACCCACCCGTCGATAGGTGCCGGATTCGATCAGCCGCAACAGCTTGACTTGCATCCCTAGCGGCACATCGCCGATCTCGTCGAGAAACAGCGTCCCACCCTGGGCGGTTTCGACCAGTCCGGCCTTGCGGGCGTGGGCACCGGTAAAGGCGCCTTTTTCATAGCCGAACAATTCGCTTTCGAACAGGCTATCGGTCAGGCCGGAACAATCCACCACCACGAAAGGTCCGCGCGCCCGGGGGCTGGCTTCGTGCACCGCCCGTGCGAACAACTCCTTGCCGCTGCCGGATTCGCCCAGCAACAACACCGGCAATTCCGAGGCAGCGACCCGCTGCAGCTCTCCCAATGCCCGGTTGAAGGCACCCGACTGGCCCACCAGGCCCTGGCGGCTGGCCTGCACCGAGGCATGTCGCACGGTCTGCAGGCGTTCCACGAAACCGACCACTTGCTGGCTGGCGTCGATGATGGGCCGCAGCTCCACGTCCACATGCTCCGGCCCGCGCGGGGTGTGATGGACATGCAGCACCCGGTCCGGCCCCTTGCTGGCCAGGGCACTTTGCAGCGGGCAATGCTCGCCAGCCTGGTCGCAAGGCACCTGGTAGTGATGCGACATGGCATAGCATTTGTGGCCGAGGTAGGGCTTGCCGGCCACGGCGAACTGCCGCTGGTAGGCGCCGTTGGCGGCCAGGATTTCATACTCGGTGTTCATCACGATCATGGGCGTGGGCTCGTGATCCAGATAGGAAATCAAGGCCTGCACCTGGAAAGCCTGCAGGACGTCGGGAAGAGGTGGCATGCGCACGCTCGCGGAAAGGGGGAAAGTGAAGACTCAGGGTTCAGTCGGACTGCCAATTGGCATTATGCCACTGCCAATTGGCAGTGTCAGTGGCAGCGGAGAATCTGCCCCGGCCGGCGGCGTCAGCGTTCCCCTTGCCGCCAGATCAAGGACTTGCAGCATCCGGGGAGGCTGGCACATATCTTGATATGGATCAAACATCGACCAGGAAGGAATCCGTATGGACAATCTGCACATCGAAGGACATTTCGATCCCGCCACCAGTACCGTCAGCTATATCGTGCTGGACCGCGCGAGCGGTCAATGCGCCCTGCTCGACAGCGTACTGGATTACGACCCGAAATCCGGCCGCACCGATACCGCCAGCGCCGATCTGCTGATCCGGCGGGTGGCCGAGCTGGGGGCGACGGTCCAGTGGATACTGGAAACCCACGCCCATGCCGACCACCTGTCGGCCGCGCCCTACCTCAAGCGCAAGCTGGGCGGGCGCATCGCCATCGGCGAGCATATCCGCCAGGTGCAGGACGTGTTCGGCAAGCTGTTCAACGCAGGCAGCGAGTTTGCCCATGACGGCAGCCAGTTCGACCATCTCTTCACCGACGGTGAACGGTTCCGTATCGGGCAGCTGCAGGCGCGCGTGATGCACACGCCTGGGCATACCCCGGCCTGCATCACCTATGTGGTGGAAGAAGGCGAACAGACCGCTGCCTTCGTGGGCGATACCCTGTTCATGCCCGATTACGGCACGGCGCGCTGCGATTTCCCGGGCGGCAATGCGCGCGTCCTGTTCCACTCCATCAAGCAGGTGCTGAGCCTGCCGCCGTCGACCCGGATCTATCTTTGCCACGACTACCAGCCCAATGGCCGCGCCCTGCAGTTCGAGACCACCGTGGCCGAGGAGCGCGCACGCAATATCCACGTACGCGATGGCATCAGCGAGGATGAATTCGTCGCCATGCGTAGCGCCCGCGATGCCACCCTGGCCATGCCGGTGCTGCTGCTGCCGTCCGTGCAGGTGAACATGCGCGCCGGCCAGCTGCCGCCGCCCGAGGCCAATGGGCTGCGTTACCTGAAGATCCCGCTGGACGCGGTCTGATCCCCTCTCCGGCCGGTATCACCGGGTAACGCCGGCCGGGGTCCTGTCACCCGAGGAGACCTTCCATGCACATCAAGCAATTGACGGCCGATCTGGCCGTCTCGGGCCAGCTCGCGCCTACCGATATGACAGAGATCGTTGGCGCCGGCTTCAAGGCCATCATCTGCAACCGTCCAGACGGGGAGGCCGGCGACCAGCCGAGCTTTCACGAAGTCGCGCAACAGGCCACGGCCGCTGGCCTGGAAATGCGCTACCTGCCGGTCACGCCGGGGCAGCTCGCAGAGGAGCAGGCGGCCGCCTTCGACCGCCTGCTCGAGGAACTGCCCGGGCCGGTGCTGGCCTATTGCCGCAGCGGCATGCGCAGCGTCAGCCTGTGGGGGCTGTCGCAGGCCGGCCGCCTGTCCCCTGACGACATCCTGGCCCGCGCCACCGCCGCCGGCTACGACCTGAGTGCCCTGCTGCGGCGTATCGCCCAGGCCGGGGCCGCGCCCTTCGCGGTGGCCGATTCCAGTCATGAAGTGGTCATCGTCGGCGGCGGCGCGGCCGGTATCTCGGTGGCGGCCAGCCTGCTGGCGCGCCAGCCCGGGTTGGACATCGCCATCATCGATCCAGCCGACGTGCATTACTACCAGCCGGGCTGGACCCTGGTGGGCGGCGGCGTCTTCCAGGCGACGCAGACGGCACGGGTGATGGGCGCGCTGATCCCGCGCGGCGTGCACTGGATCAAATCAGCGGTCGCGGGCTTCGCACCCGAGCGCAATGCCGTGCTGCTGGAAGGCTGCCGGGTGGTGAAGTACGGCCAGTTGGTGGTCTGCCCGGGTCTGAAACTGGACTGGGAAGCTATCGAAGGCCTGACCGATACCCTGGGCCGCAATGGCGTGACCTCCAATTACCGTTACGATCTGGCTCCCTATACCTGGGAACTGGTGCAGCGTTTCAAGGGCGGCACTGCCCTGTTCACGCAGCCGCCCATGCCGATCAAGTGCGCCGGCGCGCCGCAAAAGGCCATGTACCTGTCCTGCGATGCCTGGCGCCGAGCTGGAGTGCTGGCGCAGTCGCGGGTGCAATTCCATTCGGCCGGCGCGGTATTGTTCGGCGTGGCCGACTATGTGCCAGCGCTCATGGAGTATGTCCGCGCCTATGGCATCGGCCTGCATTTCGCAGAGACGCTCACCGCCGTCGATGGCGCGCGCCGGATCGCCACCTTCAGCGTGAGCGCGCCCGGCGGCACGTCACAGCGGCGCCAGGTCCCTTTTGACATGCTTCATGTGGTGCCGCCCCAGAGCGCGCCGGACTTCATTCGCAGCAGTCCGCTGGCCGATGCGGCCGGCTGGATCGAGGTCGACCAGGCCACTCTGCAGCACCGGCGTTTTGCCAACATCTTCGGCCTCGGCGATGCGGCCAATACGCCCAATGCCAAGACCGCGGCGGCGGCGCGCAAGCAGGCGCCGGTAGTCGCGCACAACGTGCTGTTCAATCTGGGGCGGCAGGCTGGCCAGGCGCGCTACGATGGTTACGGCTCCTGCCCGCTGACGGTGGAGCGCGGCAAGATCGTGCTGGCCGAGTTCAACTATGGCGGCCGGCTGGCACCCAGTTTTCCGGCCTGGCTGCTGGACGGCCGGCGGCCGTCGCGACTGGCCTGGCTGCTCAAGGAGTGCCTCCTGCCGCCGCTGTACTGGAAAGGCATGCTCAAGGGCCATGAATGGCTGGCGCAGCCGGAAATGGTGGGGTAACGCGGTGACCTGCCTGCAATCGACGCGCGAGGTGGCACCATGGGCCTGAGCCTGCTGCTGGGTGCCCTGGTCGGCTGCATCATGGGGTTGACCGGCGCCGGCGGCGGGATACTGGCCATCCCGCTGCTGGTATTCGGTCTGCACCTGAGTGTGCCGCAGGCCGGCCCCATCGGCTTGCTGGCGGTCGGGATCGCATCGGCCATGGGGGCGCTGATCGGCCTGCGCGCCGGTATCGTGCGCTACCGCGCCGCCCTGCTGGTGGCCGTCATCGGTATCGGCGTGACGCCGGCCGGCACCTGGCTGGCCCATCAGCTGGACACGCGCTACCTGACCCTGCTCTTTGCGGCCGTCATGCTATGGGTCGCGCTCAAGGGCTGGCGCGATGCGCGCCGTAGCAAGAGCACGGTGGCCAGCGTCGCGGTGGATTGTCCCTGCCTGCGCGACCAGAGCGGGCGCTTCGTCTGGACACCGCGCTGCGCCAGCCGCCTGGCGGCCATGGGCGGCGTGGCCGGACTGCTCTCGGGCCTGCTGGGGGTGGGCGGCGGCTTCGTCATCGTGCCGGCGCTGCAGCGCTTTTCCGACCTGGCCATGCAGTCGGTGGTATCGACTTCGCTGGCGGTGATCGCCTTGATCTCGCTGGCCGGCGTCGGCACCAGCATGCTCAACGGCCACTTCGACCTGGCCATCGGCCTGCCGTTTTCGGGCGGCGCGCTGCTGGGCATGCTGCTGGGCGGCCGGCTGGCGGTGCGCTGGCATCCGGCGCACCTGAAGCTGGCGTTCTCGCTGGTGTGCCTGGGCGTGGCGCTGGGCTTGATCGTCAAGGCCCTGCATTGAGAGTACGCCAGCGCCTCATTTGCAATCGGGGTTGCCGTGCGTGCGCAGGCACTGATTGCGCGCGCAGGCCGCGATGACCTGGTTGCGCCCATATTCGTTGATGTCGGCCGTGACGTAGACCGGATAGGACTGGTATTCGGTACGGGTGATGTCCTGGCAGACAGTATCGGTGCGGTTGCCGTTGGTGACCGAACTGCACCGGGTCTGCCCGGTCGGCACCTGGATGGGGCGCGTACGCATTTCCATGCGGGTCTGGTTGATCACCGGATACTGGGCGTAGGCAGCGGGCGCGCACTGGCTTTCGGTGGCGCGGTAGGCTTCGGTGGCGCAACCCGAGAGCGCCAGGACCAGGCACAGCAGCGTCAGGCGCCGGGGCGCGGTCCCCGTCCGCGCGCGGGATACGGGTTCAGACGCGCGGCGCGCGTCGCGGGCGGGCTGGATGGGGTTCATTGATTCTCCGGCGATCAGGTAAGCAAAACGGCGATCATGCTACCTCATCCGGCCCTCGGTCCAGCGCTTTCACAAGAGCAGCGCCTGCCAGCCCTCCGGCTTCCATTGCGCCAGTCCGTTGCCGGCGAAGCGCCACAGGTGCAGCCAGCCATGCGCCAGCAACTGGCGCACGATGGCATGGCGCGCAATGATGTCGTCGATGGCAGCCTGCGGCGCGTCGATGACCACCGTCAGCCGCAAGGGTTCGTGTACCCAGCGCTGGCCGTCGTGCAGCGACTGCCTCGACAGGCCGATACGCAGATCGCCTCCATTGCCCTCGAACACACCGATGGTTCCGCCCACCACGTTGTGCAGCAGCTTGTTGCCGCTGCCCATGCGCGCCGGGTCGCTGGTGGAGGCGTGGTATTGCCAGTTGATCCAGTGCGTCACCAGCATCGGCGCGGTCATCAACAGTTCCAGCACACTGCCGTCGGCGTCCTGGCCGGCGTCATAGTCATGTAGGAAACAGCGTCCCCCCAGGTCCAGTCCCCGGCTGCGCGCGCGCGGCGCGATCAGGAAGGCGGCGTTGCCGGTAAGGCCCCATTCCGGGCGGGTCTCGGCACCATCGTTGGCGCGCTGGCGCAGGGCCTTCAACAGCGCCTCCGGCGCCTGCGGCGTCTGCAGGCCGAGCCGGGCGGCACGTTCGCTGCGCACCCGGTGCCCGGCCTCGGCCAGCACCGGCTGCAGCGCATGCCAGCGCTGCTGGCTGGCCGGCGGCAGCAGGTCGAGGTCGAAGGCTTCCACTTCATCGGTGGTGGTATTGTGCAGCACCGCCAGGAAGCGGCTGTCATCGGGAATCGCGATCCCCCGCGCCTGCAAGCCCTGTCTTACCTCACGCTCGTTGAGCAGTTGCGCCAGCGTCCGGGCATTGACCTCGCCGGTCTGGCCGCAGCAGGCGCCGCAATCCAGCGCCGCTGCATGGGCGTTGTTGGCGGACTGACTGCCGTGGCCGACCAGCAGCACCAGCGCGGCGATCTGCCGGTCCAGCCCCATCGCATGCAATACGCGGGCGGCCAGGGCGACCTTGTCGGCCAGCGGGATGGTTTCCAGCTGCGGACGGCACAGCGCCCGGTAACGCGTCGGCAAGCCTGCCAGATCATCGCGCGCACGCTCCGCCCGGCCGGGCCGCAGCCATTTCCACAAGCCCCCCAGCGCCGTCACCCCGGCCACCTCGACGAAGGAGAAGGCCGAACCAGGCCAGCGGGTATTGCCTTGCCACTGTTCGCGGGCGGCCAGTGTCCGCCGCCGGGCACGGGCCACGGCCGCCGTCAGTACCCCGCTGGCAGCCGCTGCGCCGGCTGGCTGGATGCCATCCCTCACCTGGTAGGCCGGCGCCAGCAGGCCCGGCAGCTGCGGCCGGCTGGCTTCACTGGCCAGTGGCGTGTAGGCCACCGGCAAGCCGAAGAAACCGGCGAAACCCAGGGTCTGGATGCCGGGATGCACGCTCTCCAGAGCCCGCCGCAGCGGTTCGCTGCGCACGTCGATGCAGAAGGCGGCCTGCACCTCGATGGCCGGCACCGGTGCCGCCGCCGTTTGCCGCAGCTGCGCCGCCAGCCGGCGCTGGTAGCCGGCTTCCAGCGCGACCTGCCACAGTTCGTCCACCAGCAGGTCGTGCTGCGCCTGTTGCAGACGTTCCGGTGCGCGCGCCCAGGCATGCTGCACGGTGTGGAAGGCATGGCTGGCCGCCGCATCGTCCTTGCATTCCAGCAGCAAGGCGCCCCAGGCCATGCGGATGGCCAGCAGTTCGCGCAGGTGTGCATCGCTGCCCTGCTCCAGGCGCGCCTGCCAACCCAGGTAGGCACACCAGGAAGCCCAGCCGTTGACAGTCAGCAGCACGGCTTCCAGATAGTCGGCCCAGACCTCGGCCGGCAGTCCCAGATGTTGCATGACCCAGCGTTCGGCCTCGCGGGCACAGCCCGGCAGCGCGCGGATGCCACGTGCCAGGTGTGGCAGGCCCATCAGCAGGCCGATGCCGTGATCGTGTTCCAGCGTCTCGCGCCAGAAGGCATACAGTCCCATGCCGCGCTGTGGCTGCCAATCGGCCTGGTGGCGGTCGAAATAGGCGGCGCAGGTCTGGCTGACCTGGTGGGTGATGGCCTGCCGCCAGGACAGGCGCCGGTGGCGCTGGGGGTCGTTGTCCAGTACGTCGATCAGCAGCGGCAGGCGCGGTGACTGGGTGGAAGAGCCCAGCACCGAGAGGCAGTGCGCCACATCGATGCCACGTGCGGCGGCTTCAGCGGACTGCGCCAGGGCATAGTCCAGGTCGGCAGGAGTGACGCGGCCCTGCTCCCAGGCCTGGCGCAGTTGCTCCCGCGGCGGCAGCACCTGGATGCCGCCCAGCAGCAACATGCGCGCGGCGACCTGGCGCAGCGGCAGGCCGACGCGGGTCCAGTGGGGGTTAACGGCGATGGCGCGGTCCAGCGGCCAGGCCGGGGCGATGGCACCGCAGGCATCCTGACAGGCCTGCTCCAGCTGCCGGGTCTGGTCCTCGGTCCAGGCCGCCCGGGCGGAGCCGGCCAGGGCGGCCTGACTGTGGTGGGTAAAGGCATTCATGGGCAATCTCCAAACCATCCGGTTCAACGCTGAGCATCGCTCAGCAAGGTGGGGGCGGCCTGCGTCGTGGCCTCACGGCGCGCCCTGGGAGCCCAGTCGGCAGGCCACAAGCTCAGCGCCAGCCGGGTATAGGCTTCATCCAGATAGAAGCCGGCGTAGCTGCGGCGACGCCAGGCGGCCATGGCCTGCGGATGCAATTGCAGCAGTCCCATGCACACATACAGCACCAGCATGGTCGCCAGGGCCAGGGCGCCGAAGCCGCTCCTGGGCGCATCGATGATCTGCAAGGGCAAATGATGCGCAGCCAGGGCGGCCAGGGTCAGGCCGGCGGACGCCGCCAGCCCCAGCGTCAGCGTCCTCAGCGGCCAATGGCCGGGGCCGGCCCGCAACCACAGCAAGGGCGCCCAGGCCAGCGCCAGCACACCGCTCCACCACCACGGCCAGGCACCAGGAGCGGCGGCCTGATGCAAGGCCAGCACCAGGCCGCCGCTCAACAGCGGGGCTGCGACCACGCTGGCCACCGAGGGCGACGGCGCCACGTACAAGGCCTGCAGACGCGCCTCGCGCACCACCGAAGAGGCCGACAGGAAGGCATGCGCCTTGTACAGCGAATGGCCGATCAGGTGCAGCGCGGCGAACAGGTATAACCCGGCCGCGCATTCGAGCAGCATGAAGCCCATCTGCGCCACGGTGGACCAGGCCAGTTTGACCTTGATGCTGATGCGGGTGAGCATCACCAGCCCGGCCAGCAGGACGGTGGCGGCGCTGACCACCAGCAGCACGCTGCGCGCGACGAACGCCTGTTCCAGTAGCGGTGCAAAGCGCACCAGCACGAAGCCGCCCAGGTTGACCACGCCCGCGTGCAGCAGGGCCGATACCGGGGTGGGCGCTTCCATCACCTGGATCAGCCAGCCATGTACCGGCAGCAAGGCGGTGCGCAGGATCACCGCCAGCGTCAGGCACAGGGCGCTGCCCTGCAGGGCCGGCGACATCCCGTGCTGCGCTAGGTGCGCCCACAGCGCCGGGAAGCTGCCACTGCCCACGGCTGACCAGGCCAGCCAGGCCGCGGCCAGCAGCAGCAGGTCCGCCAGGCGGTCGGCGATGCGCTTCTTGTAGGCCGCCAGCCGGGCGAAGGGGCGCTCGGGATAGAAGCACAGCAATTTTTCCAGTGCCAGGCCGACCAGCGCCCAGGCGGCAATCAGTACCAACCAGTGATCGGCCAGCAGCAGCAGATGCACCGCCGTCAACACCCCGGCCAGCGCCGCCACGTACTGGCGCTGCCCGGCTTCGCCCTGCAGGTAGCGCGCCGAAAAACTACCGATGACCGTACCCAGCGCCTGCACCAGGACCGCCAGCACCAGGCCGAGGGTGGACACCCCCAGTACGCCCGGCCAGGGGCCGGCCTGGCTTCCCAGGGCCAGGTTGACGAGGGCCGCCAGCAGCGCCAGCGCCGACATCGCCTGGAAGCCGCGCCACAGCCCCGCCTGAGACGCCCCGGAGCAGACCGGCAGCATGGCCGCCAACAGCATCAGCGCCGGGCACAGCCAGGCGGTATGGGAAAGAAAGTGAAGAGTGGTCATGACGGCAGCCCCATGCATTGCGAATTGTGCGATGCACACATGATGCTTGCCATGGATCGTTCTGTAAATTACATTTATATGAACGAATCAATCTATAATTAAGAACAATGCGGTTAGAACAGCTCAATTTCCACCATCTTCGCTATTTCTGGCGGGTCGCCAAGCTCGGCCATTTGACCCGGGCCGCCGAAGAACTTCATACCTCACAATCGGCGGTATCGGCGCAGATCCGACAGCTGGAAAAACAGCTGGAAGAAGACCTCTTCCTCCGCGAGGGTCGGCGTCTGAGCCTGACCGATACCGGGCAGTTGGTATTTACCTATGCCGACAACATCTTCGGGCTCAGCCAGGAAATGCTGGGCCGGCTGGAAGGCCGCTCGGCCGGCGTCACCCGGCTGCGGGTGGGCAGCGTGGCCACCTTGTCGCGTAATTACCAGGAAAACTGGATCAGGCCCATGCTCTCCGATGCCAGGGTGGCGCTGACCCTGGAGTCGGGCTTGCTGGAAGGCCTGCTGGAGAGGCTGGTGCAGCATCAGCTGGACGTGGTGCTGGCCAATGAAACGGTACCGTCAGACCCGGACCGTCCGCTGCACTGCCGCTTCCTGGGCAGTCAGGCCGTCTCGGTGGTGGGGCCTGCACATCGCTGGGACAGTCGCAGCCTGCGCATCCCGCAAGACCTGGAAGGGGTGGACATGGCCCTGCCCGGCCCGCGGCACGCCTTGCGGATGCAGTTCGACGCCCTGTGCATCTCCAACGACGTGCGCCCGCGCATGCGCGCCGAAGTCGACGACATGGCCATGCTGCGCCTGATCGCCCGGGACAGTGGCTGGTTGACCGTGCTGCCGGAGGTGGTGGTGCAGGATGAATTGCGCGCCGGCACCTTGGTGGTCGCCGGCCAGACCAGCGAACTGGTGGAGAGTTTCTATGCCATCACCACGCCGCACCACCATCACGATGAATTGCTGGACCGGCTACTCAGCGCCGGGCCACGCGCCGCTTGAACGGCTTGCCCTGACTATATGCAATCTAATACCATTATTGCCATTCAGGTAATAGCGTACACTTCGTCAGGTCAGGATGAGCTTCGGTAAAGCCGCCTGCTTCACAATAAGAAACGCGGCGGACAAGATGAGGAAGGCACTTTTCAGGTATCGCAACGAGCTGGTGAGGATCGAGCTCAAGTGCCCGGGCACCCCGGCACGGGATGACCAGGATGCAATGGGGGGAACCGGCGCAAGTGGCTGGACCTGGGATCTCTACATCAACGGTGAGCTGCAATTCTGCGGCCAGGACGCTCCTTTTGCCTTTGCCGAGGAAGCCATGGCCGCCGCCAAGCAGGCCAGCCGGCACTTGATCGACCTGTTGCACGCAGCTTCCTGACCCCGTTTCCTGGCCTGGCCCCTCCACTCGCCGCGTCGCCGCCGTAACGCGTTTTCCGTCCTTTTTTCGACCAGTGCTGCTGAAGTCTTGCGTCATCGGATTCGATTCTATATTATATGTTTTAATATAATATTTAATTAAATAGTGAATTGGTATGACGGAAACTCCAGCATTGCTGGCCGAGCAGATGCGCCGCGCCGCCGGTGAAGCGGTGAGCGCCCTCAAGGCCCTGGCCAACGAAGATCGCCTGCTGCTGATGTGCCAGCTCTCGCAACGGGAAATGTGTGTCAGCGAGCTGGAAGAGGCGCTCGACATTCGTCAGCCCACCCTCTCGCAACAACTGGGCGTGCTGCGCAGCGAGGGCGTGGTGACCACCCGACGCGACGGCAAGCGGGTCTATTACCGGGTGGCCGATGCGCGCTTGCTGCAGATGCTGGAATTGATGTATCGACTATATTGCCCCAAGGAATGAACATGCATATCGACTGGCACAGCTTCACCCCGGGCGTTTCGCTGGCCGGGGGCATGATGATAGGCCTGGCCGCGGCCATCCTGGTGCTCTTCAATGGCCGCATCGCGGGCATCAGCGGTATCGTGGCCGGTCTGCTGGCACCGCGCCCGGGCGACAGCGGCTGGCGACTGCTGTTCCTGCTGGGGCTGATACTCGCTCCCGTGCTGGTCGGGCTGTTTGGCGCCCTGCCTGCGGTACGCATCGATGCGGGCTATCCGCAACTGATCCTGGCGGGGCTGCTGGTCGGACTGGGCACACGCTATGGCGCCGGCTGTACCAGCGGACACGGAGTGTGCGGCCTGTCGCGCTTTTCGCCGCGTTCGGCGGTCGCCACGGCCTGCTTCATGATGGCCGGGTTCGCCAGCGTCTACCTGCTGCGCCATGTGGCCGGAATCTGAGGAAAAGGAAATGAAGATGTCGATCAAACTCGCTGCATTGCTGGCCGGCCTGCTGTTCGGCCTCGGCCTGATCGTCTCAGGCATGGCTGATCCGGCCAAGGTGCTGGCTTTCCTCGACCTGGCCGGGCGCTGGGACCCTTCGCTGGCCTTCGTGATGGGTGGGGCCATCGTCGTCGGCGTACCGGCCTTTGCCTGGGCCCGGCGCAGGAAGCAGTCGCTGTTGGGCCAGCCGATGCAACTCCCTGCTGGCGGACGGGTCGACCGTCGGCTGGTGCTGGGCAGCCTGTTGTTCGGAATGGGATGGGGGATGGCGGGCATCTGCCCGGGGCCGGCCTTGGTGCTGCTGGGCGAGGGCGTCGACAAGGCCCTGGTGTTCGTGCTGGCGATGCTGGCCGGAATGGCCCTGTTCCGCTGGCGGGAACGCCTGACCCAGCGGCCAGGCTAGGACCACGCAGGGCCGGCGCGCTTAACTGTGGCCACCGGCCTGGAACACACCCAGCAGGGACATGCCCCCGATGAGCGCCACCACGATGATGGCTGCAACGATGGCGATTGCGGTCTTGGGCTTGCGGTCAGACATGGTGGTCTCCTTGGTGTCGGGCAGGGTCGTCTGAGAGAGCCGGAGAGATAGAGCCGGAGAGATGCGGCCGAGAAAAGGATGATCGCTCCTACGACCTGCCCATGAGGTCAAGAATAGCAGCCAGCCTGCATCGACGACATCAGCCACTGTCGCGTCCACTGCTTCCAGGCGGCTGACAAGGGCGTCGGATTGCGGGAAGCCGCGCCCGGCAGGGCCTCAACAAATGCGAATTGCCCTCATTTTCGCTAATTGTCGTGGCCTTATCACGGCCTCGACTCTAGAATCGGCGCCATTCCGATTTCTCGCTCCCCTGCCCTGCCATGCCCAAATTCCATCTCGAACATCATAAGGTTGACGCCATCTCCTGGCTGCGCGCCGCAGTCCTGGGCGCCAACGATGGCATCGTTTCCACCGCCAGCCTGCTGGTCGGGGTGGTGGCTGCCAATGCCAGTCACGACAATGTCCTGCTGACCGGCGTGGCCGGCCTGGTGGCCGGCGCCATGTCGATGGCGACCGGCGAATATGTCTCCGTGCATTCCCAGGCCGATAGCGAAAAGGCAGCACTGAGTCAGGAAAAGGAAGAGCTGGCCACCGATCCCGAAGGCGAGCATCGTGAACTGATGGCGATCTACATGCGACGCGGCCTGAGCCAGGAAACCGCGCATCAGGTCGCCACCCAGCTGATGGCCCACGATGCCCTGGATGCACATGCCCGCGATGAACTGGGCATTTCGGAAACCACTACTGCCCGGCCCGTGCAGGCGGCCCTGGTCTCGGCCCTGAGCTTCGCGGTGGGCGCGGCATTGCCGCTGGCAGTGGTATGGCTGACGCCGACGGCGAGGCTGCTGGAAGCGATCGTGATCGCTGCCTTGCTTTCGCTGGCGGTACTGGGGGCAGTGGCCGCCCGCACCGGCGGCGCCAACCTGTGGCAGGGCGCACTGCGGGTCAGCCTGTGGAGTTCCCTGGCCATGGCCAGCACGGCGGCCATCGGGTCCTTCTTCGGCGCGGCGGTCTAGCGTCCGCCCGGCGCCGGCTTGCCAGCGCCCTCACAGCCAGCCCAGCCAGGCAGCCCACACCAGCTGTCCCAGGTAGCGTGAAGGCAAAAGCGTGAAGGCGCCCGCCACCACACAGGCGCCGAGATAGAGCCTTTGCATGGTGCGGCGGTGCCGGACAACGTCACCGCGCCTGACCGCCGCCAATGCGCGATACAGCAGCAGGCCGCTCATCGGCACCAGCAGATGCAGCGGCGTATAGCCGGCGATATTGGGCAGGTCATGCGAGCGGATGAACAGCGCCGACAGCATGGTGATGCACATGCAGGTGATCCAGGCATAGCCCAGCGCGCGGTGCCAGCGCGGACGTACGATGCGGCCGAGCCGGGTCCAGAGGGCGAAGGGGCCGATCAGGACGGCACTCAGGGCGGCGCCCAGGTGCAGGATGACAAACGGTGTCGGGGACATGGCATCTTCCAGCAAAGCGAGGCCCCGATTCTCATCCCAGCCTTCCGCCGTCGCCAGCGTTTTGCGACCAATGGCGCCCTGCTCTGCGCGAAATGCAGCCCGGCGTGACCGCAGGTAGGTCCGGGCTCAGTTGCCGCGGTGGGCCTCGCGACGCTTGCGCTCCTCGTCTTCGCCCACCAGTTCCTTGACCCGCCGCGCCAGCACATCGGCCGCAAACGGCTTGGTCAGCACCTGCATGCCGCGCTCCAGATGACCGTGGTTGAGCACCGCATTCTCTGCATAGCCGGTCACGAACAGCACCGGCAGATCCGGTCGCGGGGCGCGAATGGCGTCGGCCAGCTGGCGGCCGTTCATGCCGTTGGGCAGGCCCACATCGGTGATGAGCAGGTCCAGTTCGGGATAGGCATGGAGCAGCTTGAGCGCCATCGGTCCATCCTCGGCTTCCAGTACGCTGTAGCCGAGGTCGGCCAGCACTTCCACCGTTACCATGCGCACCAGCGGTTCGTCGTCCACCACCAGGATGGTCTTGCTGCCCGGCGCCGGGGTGGCGCCCGCCTCCTCCGGGACCGGCAGGTCCTCTTCCCCGCCCTCGCCCAGATGGCGCGGCAGGTAGATGCAGATGGTGGCCCCCTGGCCCAGCTCGGAATAGATGCGCACCGCGCCGCCGGACTGGCCGGCAAAGCCGTACACCATGGACAGTCCCAGGCCGGTACCCTGCCCGGTGGGTTTGGTGGTGAAGAAGGGATCGAAGGCGCGCGCCACGATGTCGGGCGACATGCCGGTACCGGTATCGCTCACGCACAGCGAGACATACTGGCCCGGTGCCACGCCGCGCTGCAGGGCGGCCATGTCGTCCAGCCAGCGATTGGCGGTCTCGATGGTCAGCCGCCCGCCATGCGGCATGGCATCGCGGGCATTGATGCAGAGATTGAGCAAGGCATTTTCCAGCTGGCCGATATCCACGAAGGTGTTCCACAGTCCGCCGGCGGCAATGGTTTCCACCGTGATCGCCGGGCCCACGCTGCGGCCGATCAGTTCATGCATGTCGGCCACGATGCGGTTCAGGTCGGCGGCTCGCGGGTCCAGCGTCTGGCGTCGCGAGAAGGCCAGCAGTCGCTGCGTCAGCGCCGCCGCCCGCTTGACGGCCGACTGGGCGCCGTTGAGATGGCGCTCGATGTCACTGATGCGACCCTGGGCCATGCGGACCTTCATCAGCTCCAGGCTGCCGCTGATACCGGCCAGGATATTGTTGAAATCGTGAGCCAGACCGCCGGTCAGTTGCCCGACCGCTTCCATCTTCTGCGCCTGGCGCAACGCTTCCTCGGCTTCCAGCAGTGCGGTGGTGCGCTCCTGCACACGCTGCTCCAGGGTCTCGTTGAGGGAACGCAGCGCGGCCAGCGCGCGATCGCGCTCGGCCTCGACGGCGCGCCGGCCTTCGATATCGATGAGCACACCGGGGAAGGTGCTGGGTACGCCGTCCGGCGTGAGTTCCACGCGCCCGTTGGCTTCCAGCCAGTAATAGCGGCCATCGCACCGGCGCGTACGGTACTGGTGGGCATAGGTGCCGCCCCGGGCCATGGTTTCGCGGATGCGCGCCGCGAGCAGTTCGCGGTCGTCGGGATGCACCGCCTCCATGACATCGGCGATGCTCAGGCGCGAGAGATCGCGGTCCGGCGCCAGGCCGAAGGCCACCGCAAAGCCTTCATCGACATTCAGGCGGTCGGAGGGAATGTCCCAGATCCAGGTGCCGATGATGGCGCCGGCTTCCAGGGCCAGCTGTACGCGCTGCACATTCTCGCGCAGGGCGGTCTCGGTCCGGCGGCGCGCTGTCACGTCACGGAACAGCACCGACACCTGCCGCATCTCCACCGGACCGACCCGGGTAGCCGATACCTCGATATGGCGCCCGACCGCCTGGAATTCCTGCTCGAAGCGCAGTGGCTGGCCGGTCAGCAAGACCTGGCCGTACACGTCCAGCCACACCTGGGCATTGTCTGGCTCGATTTCGCGCAGACGCTTGCCGACGATGCCTTCGATGCCGGTATGCCGGTGATAGCCCGAATTGGCCTCGATGTGAACGTAGTCGCTCAGGGGGCCATGTGGCCCATCGATGAATTCGATGATGCAGAAACCATCGTCGATCGCCTCCAGCAGGGCATGACGATAGGCGCTGCTCAGGGGATTGTTCCCCTCCATGGGCGGTTGCTGATCCAAGTTGATGCCTTTCCTGGTCGTACGTTCGTACGTGTCTGATTGAAGTGCATTGGTCCCGGCCGCCAGCGGCCACGATCGAGCTTGTCGGCAAGCTTAGCGGAAAGCCCGGCCGCGCGGTCGATCTCCAGGACAAAACCCGCGCCATGACAGGCCGGCTTGCCGCACGTAAAATGGCGGCCCGCCGCCTGTCGGCATGTTCCTTCTCGTTGATTGGCTTCTATGACCCAAGGTCCGTCCAAAACGCTCCCGTCGGCACAAAATTTTCCCGCACGCCTGGATCACCTCGTCCTCAACACCCACTACGACATCGACACCGCGCTCGCCCAGCTGCAAGGCCTGGGATTCACGCTCACCCCGCGCGGCCATCACACCCTGGGTTCGGTCAACCATCTGGTGATGTTCGCCGGTGGCTATCTGGAACTGATCGGCCAGCCCCGCGACAGCGACAAGGTGCGCCAGGAAATCCTGGACAGCCCGCTGGGACTGGACGGCCTGGTCTATGCCGTCGACGACGTACCGGCCTGCCACGACGCCTGGCAGGCCATGGGCCTGGCGGTGCAGCCGGTGCAACATTTTTCACGGCCGGTGGCCCTGGACGGGGGCAGCGTCGATGCCCACTTTTCCACGGTGCGCCTGATTCCCGGGCAGTTCGCGGCGGGCCGCGTGTACGCCTGCCACCATTTCACGCCGGAACTGGTCTGGCGGCCCGAATGGATGGTCCATGCCAATGGTGTGCGCGGTATCGACCGCCTGCTGGTGACCGATCCTCAACCGCAGGCCGCACAGGCGGCCTATGCCCGGCTGGGCGTATGGGACGACGGCTTTGCGCTCGAGTTCGCACAGACGGCCGATCTGCGGGCGCGCTTCGGTGCGCTGGCTGAATTTGCACCGCAGCGTCCGACTGCGTTCGCGGCGTTGTGTTTCCTGGGTGGGAACCTGGCACATCTCGCCGCCGCAGCGCAAGCCCTGGATCTGCCGCTGCAGCAAGACCCGGACGGCCAGCGACTGGTGCTGGCCCTGCCCGCCTTCCAGGCCCTGTTCGAGTTCCGGGCCGCACGCTCCAGCTAGCGCGTTTCGGCCGCCACGTGTGGCGCGCAATCGTCGGGGATCTTCTGGCCCGGGGTGATCAGCGGAATCACCGCCGCCACCGGCGCCACCAGGGCCAGCGCGGCGGCCGCCCCGGCGCGCGCGGCCAGTCCTTCCTTGCTGGCACCGATATCGGGCTTGGCGAAGCTGCCGCGCACATACAGCGGTGTGCGCAGCGAGAGTATGCGCACCTGCTTGGTACGCGGATAGACGTTCAGCGCCAGCGCTTCCCGCCCCAGATCCACCTGCCCGGTGATGTCGATGGCCGCGTCCTCGGTATTGAGGATGCCGTGCCGCACCTGCGCCAATCCATCCTTGATCGTCACATCGGCCGCTCCGCACAGCAGTTTCACCTGCTGATCGCGGTACATCTTGGCAAAGACCGCATTGGCCAGGTTCAGGCCAGCTGCCTCCAGGATGAACTGGCTGATGGTGCCCTGGCTCAGGTCGGCCTTGATCCGGCCATCGGCGCTGGCCAGCACGGCGGCCACCGAGTTGCCGCTGCCACTGAGCGTGGCCTGCCCATCCAGCTTGCCGAAGCTGGCATCGAGTTTTTCCAGGCGCGGGAACAGCTGGCGCACCTGTACACCCTGCAATTGCAGTTGCAGTCGCGAGCGGATCTCGCTCTGCCGGCCATCAAGAGTAAGCTCCCCCTGGCCGCTGCCGCCGGCCATGGTAAAGCGCAGCGGCGCGGCGGTGAGCACCTGGTCCTGCAGGCGGATGAGGGTGCTGGCATTCTGCCAGTCCATGCCGCCGCGCAGTTGCACGCGGTGGGCCTTCAGGTCGATCTCGGCGTCCAGCCTGGCCCAACGCTGCGGCTGGGCCGGCTTTTGCGGCAGCACCCGGTCCTCGCCCTGGCTCCGACCGCCCTGATTGCGCTGGCCCGCGGCCGGCACGTAGTCCTCCAGCCGCAACAGGTCGGCGTGCGCCGTCACGCTCAGGCGGTTCTTGGGCGGCCCCCGGTAATAATGGGCGTCGCCGGCAAAATCGCTCTCGCCGACCTTGCCGGTGAAATGGGCGTAGCGCCAGTCCCAGGCCTTGGTCTCGGTATCGACCCGGGTGATGCTCAACTGGCCTTGCGTGCTGAATGCGCGCGTGGCGGGCAGCGGCACCCCGGTGGCGGCGAAGAGGCGATCCAGGCTGTCGCCGCTGAGAGTGATCTTGAGGTCGGCCTGGCGCAATTGATGAGGATTGATGAGATTGCCTTCGATCCGGGTGAGGACCTCGCCGACCTCTCCTTGCGCCCGCAACGGGTAAACGCTGCCTTCGTTGAGCAGGTCGGGCAAGGGACCACCCCGCAGTTGCCCCTTGAGCGGGGCGTCGCCGTAATGACCCGACACCCCGGCCTGCAGGACCAGCGCCGGCGGGACATCGCGGCCTTCGGCCGTGCGCGTGGCCTCCGGCCCCAGTGGGCGGGCGTCGAAACGCAGGTCCAGATCCAGCGGCTGATCCACATAGCGGATCAGGGCGTGATCGAAACCGATGCGGTGGATGTCGAAGCTCCAGCGCGAACGCGGTTGGTCGGAAAAGCGCCAGTTCTTGCGGCGATCATCGACCCGCTCCATGACCAGGTCGAGACCGCTCACCTGCATGTCGGTGATGTGCCAGTGCCAGCGCAGCAGCGGTAAAGGGGAAAAATGCAGATCCAACAGGCTGGCACGTACCAGGTGATCGGCGCTATGGGCCCACTCCGGGTTGCCGATCTGCAGATCGCGGGCAGTGAAATGCAGTTGCGGCAGCCAGGACACCTCGCCCTGGGGTGTGGCCGGTGCCAGCGACCAGGACAGGCTGATCGGCCCGTCGACCCGTATCTCACGCGCCAGCAGACCCGAGAGCTGGCCACTGAGCCAGGGCTTGGCGAGGTTCCAGTCGAACAGAGCCACCAGCAGCGCCAGCATGACCAGCAGCGCGACCAGCGCGCCGGCGCACCAGGCCAGCAGCCGTGCCAGCTTCGCCATCAGCGGCGCCCTCGCCCAGTGCACGCGCATGTCTGCCCCTCCTTCCCGTTTCATGGTTCTGTCCTGCCGCGGTTGGCTCATCCAAACGCAACAGTATCAGCTTGGGCCGTTCCCCTGCCTATAGGAAAACCGGCCGCCTGCTTGTCAGAGGGATGGCCGCTACGCGCGACGACGGGTTCAGAACACCACGCCCGATCCGAGGATGATGTTGGCGTACGGCGTGCATTCGCCGGTGCGGATGCAGGCCTTGGCGCGGGCGCACTCACGCTTGAAGTCCTCGTGGCTCAGGCGGCGGGGTTGCGCCAGGCCGAGGGCGGCGACCTGCGTGGCCAGCGCCGGACTGACGGTCTGCATCTCTTCGGCCACAATGTGGAACTCCACCTGCAATTCGCTGAGCACCGTCTGCAACACCGTCATGAAGTCCGGCACGCCGCGCGCCACGGCCAGGTCGATCATCGGCACCCCGGCCGGAACAGGCAGGCCGACATCGCCGATGACCACGGTATCGCCGTGGCCCATGGTGGCGATCAGGTGGGAAATGGCGGCGTTGAGCAAGGCAGTTTTTTTCATGGCGGTCCTGGCGGGTGATCAGAGTACGACTTCGTCGCGGGTCGGGATGGATGTCTGGGCGCCGACGCGGGTGACGCTCAGAGCGGCGGCGGCCTGGGCGTAGGCGATGGCGTCGAAGGGCGCGCGGCCCTGGGCAATGGCGCCGATGAAGCCGCCGATGAATGTGTCGCCCGCGGCAGTGGTATCGACCGCCTGCACCTTGCGCGCTGGCAGATGGCGTTGCCCACCATCGGCAAAGGCACCATAGACGCCCTTCTCGCCCAGGGTCACCACCACATTGCGGGCGCCTAGCGCATGCAGGCGCGCAGCCAGTTGCGGGATGTCGTCGGACTGTGCAGCAGCCCGGTCCTCGGCCAACATGGCGGCTTCGATTTCGTTGAGGATCAGGTAATCGACCTTCTGCAGCAGTTCGCGCGGCAGCGCCTGGGCGGGCGCCGGGTTCAGCACCACGGTCTTGCCCAGGGCATGGGCCAGTTCGATGCTGTGGATCACGGTCGCCATCGGCACTTCCAGTTGCAGCAGCACGATGGACGCCTGTTCGATGAGCGGCCGGGCGCGTTCGATGCGGTCCACGTCCAGGCGGCCATTGGCGCCGGCAGCGATGACGATACTGTTCTGTGCCTGGGCGTCGACCATGATGGAAGCGATGCCGGTGGCTTCGCCGGCCACCTCGTCGATGTAGTGGTCGTCGATGCCGCAGCCGGTGATGGACTGGCGCATCTGGGTGCCGAAGGCATCGTCGCCCACGCAGGCCACCATGGCTACCCGGGTGCCGGGTGCCGCCAGGCGGGCGCAAGCCACGGCCTGGTTGGCCCCCTTGCCGCCGGGGATGGTCATGAATTTGTCGCCGGCCAGGGTTTCGCCCGGCATGGGCATGCGCGGCACACGCAATACCAGGTCCATGTTGACGCTGCCGATGATGACGATCATGTAGGTTCTCTTCAGGTCTTGATCTTGTGGGTCAACGGGGCCGTCGAGCCCCGCGGTTGTAATTGGGGTGCCACCGTCTCGCGCCGTGCCGGCAGCGCCGGGTCGGCGATGCGCTCGAGCAGGAACTGCGCGGTCAGGTTGCCCAGCTTGCGGGTGTTTTGGGCGACCGTGGTCAGGGGCGGATGGACGAACTGGGCCAGTTCGATATCGTCGAAACCGACCACCGACAGCCGCCCTGGCACTTCGATCTGCAGTTCACCTGCGGCGCGCAGTACACCGATGGCCATCATGTCATTACAGCAGAAGATGGCGTCGGGCCGCTGCGCCGTGGGGCGCGCCTGCAGCAGCTGCATGGCCGCCTGGTAGCCGCCGATGCCGCTGAAGTCGGCATGCAGCAAGTCGTCGCTGGCCAGCCGGTTGCCGCCCTCCTCCAGCGTCTGCCGGAAGCCCTGCACCCGCTCGTCGGACAGCTGCAGGCCGGCCGGGCCGGCGATGCAGGCTATCCGGTGACGTTTCAGTTCCAGCAGGTGGCGCGCCGCCAGGCTGCCGCCCAGGGCGTTGTCGGTACTGACCAGGTCAATGTCCAGCGCCTTGGGGGCGCGGTCCAGCAGCACGGTAGGAATATCCAGCTTGCCGGCCGGGTTCAGGTCGGTCTGGTTCAGGGTGGCGATGATGAGGCCGTCGCAGCGCTTGGTCTGCAGTACCTGCAGGTAGTCGCGCTGCTTGGCAGGATCATCGTCGGAATTGCACAGGATGACGCTGTAGCCGGCGCCATAGCAGTGGTCCTCGATCCCCCGCGCCAGCTCCGAAAAGTAGGGGTTGGTGTTGTTGGGAATGATCAGGCCGATACTGCCGGTCACCTTGCTGCGCAGCGAACGGGCCAGGGCACTGGGCACGTAGTCCAGCTGACTGACTGCGGCCAGCACGCGCTCACGCGCCTCGGCGCTGACCGGCCGGGTCTGGTTGAGCACGTGCGAGACGGTGGTATAGGACACCCCGGCCAGCCTGGCGACATCCTTGATGGTCGACATGGCGTCCCGCTTCAGCGTGCGTGGCGCTGGCCACGACGGCGATAGGTATCGAGGATCACGGCCACCACGATGACCGCGCCGGTGATGATGCGCTTCATCGGTTCGCTCACGCCCACCTGCGCCAGGCCAGCCTCCAGCACCGAGATGATCAGCACGCCGATGAAGGTGCTGACGACGGAGCCGCGCCCGCCCATGAGGCTGGTGCCACCGATGACTACGGCCGCGATCACCTGCAGTTCCATGCCGACGCCGCCATTGGGATCGGCCGCTTCCAGGCGCGAGACCTGGAACAGGGCCGCGATACCGGCCAGCGCCCCCATCAGGGCGAAGGCCAGGATCTTGCTGGGATTGGGGTTCACGCCCGACAGCCGCACCGCTTCTTCGTTGGTGCCGATGCCGATCCAGTAGCGACCCAATACGGTACGGGTGAGCACCAGCTGGGCGATGATGACGATGGCGATGGCCGACAGGAAGGCCGGCGACATGCCGAACAGGATGGGCGAGCTGATCACGTCCACGGCGCTGCCGATATATTCAGTGCGCGAATTGGTGACCTGATAGGCCAGGCCGCGCGCGATTTCCAGCACGCCCAGCGAAACGATGAAGGACGGGATGCGCCAGTGCACCGAGACCATGCCAGTGAGTGTGCCGCACAGCGCGGCCACCACCACACCCAGAGGCGCGGCCGCATACAGCGGCCAGCCCCAGCGCACCATGGCCATGGACAGCATGGAGGCCGCCAGCGCCATCACCGAACCCACCGACAGGTCGATGCCGCCGATGATGAGGATGAAGGTCATGCCCACCGACATCACGACCAACGGCGGGATGTCATTGGACAGCGTGATGAAGGTAGCGGCGCTCAGGAAGTTTTCGCTGAGGAAGGCGAACATCACGCACATGGCCAGCAGCGCCGCGATCAGTCCCAGGTAGTTCTTGAAACCGGCCAGGTAGGCCGCTTGCCGGCTGGCGGCGGGAGTAGTGGAAGTTTGCATCTGTCTCGTCAATTCTTGGCAGTTGAAGTTCTGGCGGGGCGCAGGCCGGCTGCTCAGGCCGTGTTGCCGGCCCCGTGTGCCGCCTCGGCGGCTTCCTGGCGTCCGACATAGCCGCTGAAGGCGGCCGCCAGGATGCGCTCCTGCGACCAGTCGGCACGGCTGAAGGTGTCGGCGATGCGTCCGGCGCTCATGACGGCGATGCGGTCGCAGATCTGCATCAGCTCGCGCAGGTCGCTGGAGACCACCAGAAGGCCCTTGCCTTGCGCCGCCAGTTCGGCAAACAGGCGATAGATATCGGACTTGGCGCCGATGTCGATGCCGCGGGTCGGTTCATCGAACAACATGATGGGGCAATCGCGGTACAGCCAGCGCGCGATCACCACCTTCTGCTGGTTGCCGCCGGACAGTTCACCGGCGGCCTGGGCCACGCTGCCGCTGCGGATGCGCAGCTTCTTCACGTAATCCTGCGCCACGCTGCTCTCGGCCGCATGGTCCAGCATGCCGCCACGGCTCACGCTGCCCAGGTTGGCCAGCGAGGTATTGACGCTGATGGCCTGGGGCAGCAACAGGCCCTGCCCCTTGCGGTCTTCGGTGACCATGGCGATGCCGACCTTGACCGCATCCCTGGGGCTACGGATGCGCGCGGGTGTCGGGCTGTCGCCGATGTAGATTTCGCCCTGCTCGGCGCGGTCGGCACCGAAGATCAGGCGCAGCAGCTCGGTGCGTCCGGAGCCGATCAGGCCCGCAATGCCCAGCACTTCGCCGGCATGCAGCGCCAGGCTGGCCGGCTGCACCACCGGAGCCCGACCCAGACCACGGATACGCAGCACTGGCGTACCGATGCGGCGGTGACCGGCATCCAGGTCGACCTTGGTCAGCTCGCCGGCCATCAGTTGTACCAGCTGCTCGGTGGAATAGCGGCCGATGTCGTCATTGCAGACCAGCTTGCCATCGCGCAGCACCACGATGCGGTCGGCGATGCGCTTCAGTTCTTCCAGGCGGTGCGAGATGTAGATGATGGCCACGCCTTCGGCGCGCAGGCGCTCGATGCGGGAGAACAGCAGTTCCACCTCGCGATTGGTCAGCATGGCCGTGGGTTCGTCCAGGATCAGGCAGCGACAGCTGCCGATCAGGTTGCGCGCGATCTCGACCATCTGCTGGTGGCCCAGGCCCAGCTCACCGACCGGGGTCCACGGGTCCAGCTCACCCAGTCCGACCACTTCCATCTGGGTGCGGGCGGCAGTGGCCAGCTGCTTGCGGTCGATCCAGCCGAAGCGCCGCGGCAGTTTTTCCAGGAACAGGTTTTCGGCGATCGACAGCGTGGGAATCAGGTTCAGTTCCTGCATCACCATGCGGATGCCGAGGCTTTCGGCCTGGGTGCGCGAGACCGGTTGATAGGGTTGGCCGTCCAGAGTCATGCCGCCGGCGCTGGCGTCGACCAGGCCGCAGATGATCTTGGAGAGCGTACTCTTGCCGGCGCCGTTTTCACCGGTCAGGGCCAGCACCTGGCCCGGATGCAGATCCAGGTCGATGCCATCGAGCACCGGAGCGGCATAGCGCTTGCCGATGCCGGACAGTGTCAGCAAGGGCGAGCCTTGGGAGGGGGAGTCGTTGGGCTGCATGGTTCTGTAGCGCGCAAAGAGAAAGAGACAAGATCCTGCGCCCGACTCGGCGGGCGCAGGTAGCTTGCAGGGATGATGCGAGGCGCGGCGGTCTTACTTGGTGACCAGTGAGACCTTGGTCTCGACCACGCCACCCAGGGCGCTTTGCGGCTTCTTCTCGGACAGCGCCTTGAGCGCGGTCTCGATGCCGAAGACCGCCTGCTGCTGGGCGAACTGGTCCACCGTGGCCAGCACGCGGCCATCCTTCAACATCGGCTTGATGGCGTTGATGTTGTCGTAGCCGACCAGTTGCACCTTGCCGGTCTTGCCGGCAGCGCGGATGGCGGCGACCGCACCCAGGGCCATGTTGTCATTGCCGGCCAGGATGGCCTTGATGTCCGGATGGGCGTTCAGGATGGAGGCCGCGACCTTGTTGCCCTGGTCGATTTCCCACTGGCCGGACTGCACGGTGACCACGTTGGCGCCGACGTCCTTCATGGCGTCCTGGAAGCCCAGGGTGCGTTGCTGCGCATTGAAGGTGGTGGAGACGCCTTCGATGATGGCGACCTTGTCACCCTTCTGCAGCTGCTTGCCCAGGTAGTCGCCGGCCAGCTTGGCGCCCTTGCGGTTGTCCGGACCAACGAAGGGCACGGTGATGCCCTTTTCCTTCAGGGCCGCGTCATCCAGCTTGTTGTCGATGTTGACCACGATGATGCCAGCGTCGATGGCCTTCTTGACCACCGGCACCAGGGCCTTGGAATCGGCCGGGGCGATCACCAGGGCGTTGACCTTGGAGACGATCATCTGCTCGACGATCTTGATCTGGTTGGCCGTGTCCTGCTCGTCCTTGATGCCATTGGCGATCAGGTCGAACTTGCCGGCATTGGCCTTCTGGTACTCGCGGGCACCGTTTTCCATGTTCAGGAAGAACTCGTTGGCCAGCGATTTCATGACCAGTGCCACCTTGGGCTTGGTTGGGGTCTGCGCCATGGCGGCGCCGGGGAGGACTGCACAGGCCAGGGCGGCGATGGCGAAATGGCGGCGGGTGAATTTGTTCATCTGGGTCTCCAGTATTGATGTTGCCGGCGTTTCCTAGAAGATAGACGCCGTTATCGGTGCGCAAACGTTTGCGCGGATTGGAGAATAGCACCGTGAAAACAGAAAATAAAGCTGCGGTGCAGCTTTTTTCAGGTTTCCGGTAGGACCGCGGAAGTTTCGGGAGAGGTAGACAGCCAGACGCCGCGCGGGCGGCCGAGGCTAGTTCAGCATGCAAACGGCGGGAAGCATCGACAGGACGCTTCCCGCCGCGGCGAAAGAACAAAGTCAGGAAATCCGGGGGTGACCAGCGCAGCACCGTCTCCATGACCGGACCCTTGTCCGGGATGGAAAACGGCATGCTTCAGGCCGGCACTGGTTCTGTACCCCGTCCTGGGGTGGAGGCCGGCGCCGCCTGTTGCGAGCGCCTGCCGCTTGCGTCGCGTCCGCCTGCTGCGGGCGCGCGCCTGAATCCGGGTCTGCGATCAGTGGCCGAAATGGGTGCGGCGCCAGACATAGGCTGCGAAGGCACAGCTGCCCACCGCCACATACAGTGCATACCACACCAACGCCTGGCCACCATATGCCATCAACATTTCCATCAGGTTCATGTCTGTCTCCTCTGATATGACTGCCGCGCTGTTATTCGCGTGGCTTATCGTCCCAAGGGATGAAAATGTCGAAACAACAACATCCCCCACTTGCTGCGGGCCCTGCTGTCAGCTGTGAGCGGCCTGGCGCCCTTCCACGCCAGGCCACTGCAGGCCCGTGCAATTATCTTGCTACTGCCAAATGATGGTGTAAAGAATCCATTATTCCGCGCAGCAGCATTTCCCTGCCGAGCTGCGGCATGCCTGCAGAAACGCGCGGCAGTTCGAATCCTCACTGATGAGCATGGAACGGCAATACGCGGCCGGGGCGCACTAAAGGTGTGCGGAAACTTAATTTTTGTTCAATCTTTTGCGTTGCAAAACCGAAAGTTGGTAAATCGTCGCCAAAGCACGACTTGTTACCTACTTGCGGAGGATTTTCGAGGTTTTTTGCCGGCATCAGGCGTTCCGGGCGCCGGGAGAAAGCGCCCTACCCTGATGTTCACGCCGTTTATATCTTGCGCCACAACACCAGCGTTCCGCACAAGCCTGCAAGGATGGAGCCGCCCAGCACCCCCAGCTTGAGTTTGGCTTCGAAATCCGCTCCCAGACCCTGGAAGGCCAGGCCACCGATGAACAGGCTCATCGTGAAACCGATCCCGCACAGCATGCAGACCCCGATGAACTGGCGGGTGGTGGCACCGGCCGGAGCATCGGCCAGGCCACTGCGTATCATCAGCCAGGCTGCACCAAAGACGCCGATGGTCTTGCCCAGTACCAGCCCGCCCGCAATCCCCAGTGGAATCGGTTCGAACAGGCTGCCCAGCGACATTCCCTGCAGCGAGACACCGGCGTTGGCGAAGGCGAACATGGGCAGCACCAGGAAGGCCACCCAGGGATGCAGGCCATGCTCGAGGGCGCCGGCCAGTGGCTGCTCGCGGGCGTCGCGCATGGGAATGGCCAGTGCCGTCACCACCCCGGCCAGCGTGGCATGGATACCGGACTTGAGCACGCAGACCCAGATCACCAGTCCCACCACCAGGTAGACATCGGCGCGCCGCACCCCGCCCCGATTGAGCAGGAACAGCGCCAGGCAGCCCACGCCTGCGCCGGCCAGCATGCCCAGCGACAGGTTGTCTGTATAGAACAGCGCGATGACCACGATGGCGCCAAGGTCGTCGATGATGGCCACTGCCGTCAGGAATACCTTGAGCGACGTCGGCACACGCGCGCCCAGCAGCATTACGATGCCGATGGCAAACGCGATATCGGTGGCGGCAGGAATGGCCCAGCCGCGCAGGGCGACCGGGTCGCCAAGATTGACCAGTGCGTAGATGGCGGCCGGCACCACCATGCCTCCCAGGGCGGCTGCCGCCGGCAGGATGGCCTGCTTGCGCGAGGCCAGCTCGCCCTCGACGAATTCCCGCTTGATTTCCAGCCCGACCAGAAAGAAGAACACCGCCATCCACAAGTCGTTGACCCATAGCAGCAAGGGCTTGGACAAGACCACCAGGCCGCCGACATCGACGGTTCCGTGAATCCGCGTAAAGGCCGCGTAGGCATCGCGCCAGCCGCTGTTGCTGATGAGCAGCGCCAGCACCGCGGCGATGGCCAGCACGATGCCGCCGGCGGCTTCATGGGCGAAGAATCGGGTGAAAGCGTTGCCGCCGTGGGAATCATGAGGGGTGTTGGCCAATGGCTGCTCCTTGTTGGGGTTGCGCGAACAAGGCCTGACTGTAGCAAGGCAGCGTCTTTTCTCCAAGCCTTGCCGCTGCGACGGCATGGTGACGGTCTCCAACAGGCCGGATGTGCGCAGACAAAAAAAAGGGCCGTCCCTCTCCACAGGAACGGCCCGACCCTCCACACCACAAACCTTGGACAATGCCTGACATCATCCATCGCGCCCTGCATACAGGACGCGCTTGATACAAATCAGCGGAATACCAGCACCGGCACCTTGCTGCGCGCCAGCAGCTTCTGGGTCTGGCTGCCCATCAGCAGACGGCCCAGCGTCGAACGCGCCTTGGACGCCATGAAGATGGCATCGCAGTGCTCACGCTCGGCCACCCGCATGATCTCCTCGTAGGGGCGACCACCCTGAGCCACCTGCACCGAGCAGGGAACGCCCTGCTCGCGCGCCATCTCCGTGATCATCTCTACGCTGGCCATGGCCCGCGCACGTCCGGCTTCGTCGGTGCGCGCCACATCCACGCCTACGCTCACCTCGGGAATCGACAGCGCCCGCAGATTGCCGGCCACCGACAGTCCCACCAGATTGCTGCCGCAGCTCTTGGCCAGTGCGATGGCGGCCTTCACCGACTCGTTACAGAGACGGGAACCATCGGTTGCCAGCAGAATGTTCTTGAACATGATGACCTCAGCGGGTGACAGAAATTGCGTCGAACTCGTATGACTGCATACTAAGCCCGCCCTACCTGAAGCGACTTGACATGCATCAAGCGCCCAGGGCTCGCCGCGCCAGGCTGGTATGTGTTTGCGCTGGATCAAAAATGGCGCCCCGGCGTGATCGCCCGGATGCAAAAACGGCCTGCGCAATGGCAGGCCGTCCTTGTGGCATACCGGCCGATCACACGGGCCGGAACGCCAGGAAACGCTCTACCAGTCGCCTGAGCACCGGACGGAGCTGGCCGGCCAGCGTCTCATCCAGAGCATACGGCGCCTGTTCCTGCATGTAGCTGCGCTGCGCCAGTTCCAGCTGGATGGCGTGGACCTGCTGCGCCGGCTGTCCATAGTGACGCGTGATGTAGCCGCCCTTGAAGCGGCCATTGAGCACCGCCGGATATTGCGGCGCCAGCTCCTGCGCCAGCGCCAGCAGATCCTCGCCCAGACCGGGAGCGCAGGCCGTGCTGCTGGCATTGCCGAAATTGAAGACCGGCAGCTCACCCTCGAACAGGTGCGGGATGTGTGAGCGGATCGAGTGGGCATCCCACAGCAGGGCATAGCCGTGGCGCGCCTTCAGGCGGGCCAGCTCGTCCTGCAGCGCCGCGTGGTAGGGATGCCAGTAGCGCTGCAGACGCCGCGCCACTTCGGCCTCATCCGGCTCGCAGCCGGGGCGGTACAGCGCGACATTGTCGAAGGTGGTCAAGGGGCACAGGCCGGTTGTGTTCTGTCCCGGATAGAGGCTCTGCCCGTCTGCCGGGCGGTTCAGGTCGATGGTATAGCGCGAATGGAAGGGACGGATCACCGAGGCGCCCAGGCCGGCAGCGAAATCGTACAGCTCGGCGATGTGCCAGTCGGTATCGTCGACCTGCAGACCGGTTTCGCTGAAGACCCCCTGCAGGTCCTGGGGCAGCTGGGTGCCGACGTGCGGCATGGAAATCAGCAAGGGCGCGCTGCCCTGGTGCAACTGGAAAATATCGTTGGACATGGTGTTTCCTCAATCCTTCAGCAGCGCGGCAACGGCGCTGCGGTAAGCACGACGGGCGCTGTCTTCCAGCGCGTGATGGCCATCCCTGACCACCTGACGACCGCCGACATGGACATCCCGGATCGGCTGTCCATCGTGTTCGCAAAAGACCAGCGCCGAGAGGATCTGCTCCGGACTGCGCTCGGCCAGGTTGATGTCCTCACCGTCGAGGACAATGAAATCGGCGCGCTGCCCTGCTGCCAGCCCGGCCACCGGTCGTCCGCTGGCGCTGGCGCCGCCAGCCACTGCCTGCAGGTACAGGCGTTCGGCCACCACCGGTTCGGCTTCGGATGCCAGCACATTGCGCCGGCGATGGTGCAGACGCTGGCCGTATTCCAGCAGCCGCAGTTCCGAACGCAGGTTGATCGCGATATTGCTGTCCGAGCCTATGCCCCAGCGGGTGTTGGACGCCAGCAGGCGCGCGGCATCGATGATGCCATCGCCGAGATTGGCCTCGGTGGTCGGGCACAGGCCCACCACGGCTCCACTGGCGGCCACCGCCTGGTATTCGGCCTGATCCATGTGGGTGGCATGCACCAGGCACCAGCGCGCATCCAGCGCCTGCAGCGAAAGCAGCAATTGCACCGGGCGCTGTCCGCACCAGGCCAGGCAGTCATTGACTTCGCGTTCCTGTTCGGCCACGTGGATATGCACCGGCGCGTCCTGGCCGCCGGACTGCTGGCGCAAGCCGCTGACCAGTTCCTCCAGCCCCGCCGGCGACACCGCGCGCAGCGAATGCGGCGCCACCCCGTAGCGCCGCAGCGCATTCTCGGGCAAGGCCTGCAGCAGGCGTTCGCGCATGGCCAGGAGGCTTTGCGCCGAACCGATGAAGCGCGCCTGTTCGGCCGAGGTCGGCTGGCTGCCGAAACCGCCGTATTGGTACAGCACCGGCAGCAAGGTCACGCCGATGCCGGCCTCCCCGGCCGCCTGCATCACCCGCAGCCCCAGCTCGGCCGGGTCGGCATAGGGAGCGCCACCGGGGGCATGGTGCAGGTAGTGGAATTCACAGACCGAGGTATAGCCGGCCTTGAGCATCTCGATGTAGAGATGGCGGGCGATGGCCTCCAGATGTTCCGGTTGCAGGCGCTGGGCAAAGCGGTACATCAGCTTGCGCCAGCTCCAGAAGGAATCCGAGGGGCTGCCCATGACTTCGGTCAGTCCGGCCATGGCGCGCTGGAAGGCATGCGAGTGCAGATTGGGCATGCCGGCGATCACCGGTCCGCGGGCCTGTGGCGCCTGTCCGGCGGTCTGGTCGGCGCGGACGTCGATGAGGGTGCCGGCCGCGTCCCAGCGCAGCATCACGTTGCGGCGCCAGCCTTCCGGCAGCAGGGCCAGCGGGCAGAACAGCATGCCGCCGGCGAGATTGTCAGGATGTTGCAGGTCTTGTTCGTGAGGCGATGCCATGTGCTCACCTTTATTACGGGTGTTTCCGGAATGGATGCCAGGCCCGGCCATGCCGCAGGTAGCGGGTGCAAGATGGCCGGACCGGCACTTCAAGTATTACATCAATCGCCTGGCGTTCGCTCAAGGCTTGCGCTGGATGCAGACCGCCAGCACCACGCTGCCGGGGGTGCACAGCAGCTCCGGCAGGCGTGCGTCGTGACCATCGCGCAGGCGGGCGAATTCGCCGCAGCGCAAGGCCTGTTGCAGGCCGGTCGCGTCGGACAGGCAGGCCGCGCCCCGTGCCACATACAGCAACACGGTGCCGGCCGGCAGGCAGCGGGCATTCTGTTCGCGCAGCACCACCACCTTGCCGTGGGCGTGCTGGCGTCGCACCATCAGGTTGAAGTCCAGCGTCGGCGCGCCATGAAGCCGCACGCTGATGGCCTGCTCGCCGGGGAAGTCATAGGGGGCGAAGCATTCGGCCAGGTCGTGCAGCGCCTGGTCCTGGGAATACATGTGAAAGCCACCGCCTTCGAGCAAGACGATGGTGCGATCGATGCCCTCGAAGGTCGAGAAGGCACCATCGGCGCCGACATCGGCCACGCTGACGCGCCACAGGAAACTGGCGAAGTCCGCCTGCGGCGGCTCCACGCAGAGCTCGCGCGTCTGGCCGCCCTCGTTCTTCCAGGGCACGGCCGCGATGCTCCCCAGTTCGCCGACGAACTGGATCGCGCCAGGCTGCTGACCGGCCTGCACCGGGACACTGGTCAGTTCAAGCACCATGGGCCACCTCGCGCGCCAGCATGGTCTGCAGGAAGCTGCGGGTACGCGCTTCACGCGGCGCAGTGAAGATTGCCGAGGGCGGCCCGGACTCCACGATGCTGCCGTGGTCCATCACCACCACCACGTCGGCCACTTCGCGGGCGAAGCCCATTTCGTGGGTGACGATGAGCATGGTCATGCCCTCGGCCGCCAGGTCCTTCATCACCTGCAGCACTTCGCCCACCAGTTCGGGGTCCAGCGCCGAGGTGGGTTCGTCGAACAGCATCACCTTGGGTTCCATGGCCAGTGCACGGGCAATGGCCACGCGCTGTTTCTGGCCGCCGGACAAGGTGCCGGGATAGTCCTTGGCCTTGTGCTCCAGGCCGACCTTCTTCAACAGCCGCAGGCCCTGGTCCTGCGCTTCCTTGCGCGGTACGCCACGCAGGCAGGTCGGGGCCAGCGTGATGTTCTCCAGCACGGTCAGGTGCGGGAACAGGTTGAACGACTGGAAGACCATGCCGACCTCGGTGCGCAAGGCGTCCAGCTTGGCCTCGGGCATCATGCGACCGCCCTCCACCACCGGATGGCCGCTGACCACCACGGTGCCGCCTTCAGCCGTTTCCAGGCCGTTCAGGCAGCGCAGGAAGGTGCTCTTGCCACTGCCGCTGGGGCCGATGATGACCACCACCTGGCTGGGCGCGACCGTAAAGTCGATATTCTTGAGAACGACATGACTGCCGAAGGATTTCTGCAATCCCTTGATTTCCACGATGGACTGCGACATCACACCCTCCCTTCCGAACGCAAGACTTTCTCGACCCGGCGCAGCACCAGGGTGGTGGCGCTGGTGAGGACCAGATAGATGACGGCGATGGCCAGATAGGTCTCCAGCGAGCGATAGGTCACGCTGATGATCTTCTCGCCTTCGTGCATCAGGTCAGCGATGGTCAGCAGCGACACCAGGGCCGAGTTCTTGATCAACGCGATGAATTCGTTGCCCAGCGGCGGAATCATGCGCACGAAGGCCTGCGGCAGGATCACGCGGCGCATGGCCATGCGGTAAGGCAGGCCTAGTGAGCGGGCCGCTTCCATCTGGCCCCGCTCGATCGACTGGATGGAACCGCGCACGATCTCCGAGACATAGGCGCCGCTGTAGATGCCCAGGCCAAGGATGCCACAGACATAGGCGGGCAGCAGCAGGCCCAGGTGCGGCAGTCCGAAGAACCACAGGAACAGTTGTACCAGCAGCGGCGTACCGCGCACCAGGGTGAGGTAGACGGTGCAGATGCCATAGACCAGGCGGCGCTGCGGATGGAGCCGGCCAAGGCCGACCAGCAAGCCCAGTACGCAACCCAGCACCAGCGAGGCGGCCGTGATCTCGACCGTGACCAGGGTACCGTGCAGCAGCGATGGCCAGCTGTCCCACACGCCCGAAAAATCCAGATTCATGAAGTGCTCCGGCAAAAGAGGTCCCGTTCCCGCGCGGAGGGCAATCCGCCCGGGCCTTGTGCTGCATCAAGGTGGGGAAAAACGTGAATGTCGGCAGCGACCCGCCCGGCCTGCCAGGGCCGGTCGCTGCTCCGGCTCAGGCCGGTCGGTGAAGCCTGCGCTTTATTCGCTCTTGCCGAACCACTTGTCGGTCAAGGCGGTGTAGGTACCATTGACGCGCAGGGTCTGCAGCGCCTTGTTGAGCTGCTCGGCCAGTTCGGTATCGCCCTTGCGCATGGCGTAGCCATACAGTTCGGTGGTCAGGCCCTTGTCCAGTACGCGGACCAGCGGCTGGGTGCGGGCATATTCCACAGCCGCCGGACGGCCGGTCACCACCGCATTGACGCGGCCGGTGGCCAGCAGGTCGAACATGGCCTGGTTCTTTTCCACTTCCACGCGCTCCACGCCGGGATAGTTTTCCTTCAGGTAGCTAACCGACTTGGTGCCCACCTGCACCGAGACGCGCTTGCCCTTGTTCAAATCATCCGGCACCTTGATGCTGGTGTCGTCACGGCGCACCAGCACGGCCAGGCCGCCACGGTAGTAGGGATCGCTGAAGTTGACCACCTTGCGGCGTTCGTCGGTCATGTAGATGGCCGAGGCGGCGATATCGAAGCGATTGGAGATCAGGCCCGGGATCAGGCCCTTGAAGTCGATGTCGACCCATTGGACCTTCTTGCCCATGGTCTTGGCCAGCGCTTCGATGAGTTCGATGTCGAAGCCGGTACGCTTGCCGTCCTTGACGAATTCCATCGGCGGGAAGGTGGCGTCGGTGCCGACGCGAATCACGTTGTCGGCAGCCTGGGCGGCCGGCACGACGGCGGTCAGCATGGCCAGGCTGGCAGTAAAGGCGCAAAGAAGCTTGGAAATCTTCATCATGAGTTCCTCAATAGAATCGACGACATGGACGGGGCCCCGGAACACTCCGGCGCAATGGACTACAAATCCTGCTGGTGTCCGGTCATGGCATCTCCCCGGAGACGCCATGACCGGCCGTGCTTAAAAACGGTTGCAAATGCGCTGTGCGGCTTCCACCGTCATGCGCACCAGTTCCTGCTCGCGGCTGCCCACGCGCAGCGCCGGTGCCATCAGGGTGATGGTGCCTTCGAGGCGGCCATTGGAGGTCATGATGGGAACCGACACACCCCACACCCCCAGGTCCACTTCGCTCTCGCTGATGCAATAACCGCGCCGGCGGATCTCGTCGAGCTGGGCTTCCAGCGCGGCGGCCTCTTCGGGCTTCTCGCCCAGCTGGTCGGCCACCAGCTTCTGCTGCAGCTTGCGCGGCATGAATGCCAGCAGGCTCTTGGCCGAAGCGCCCTTGAGCAGCGGATGCGCCCGGCCCTTGGTAAAGGAACAGCGCAGCGGCTGGTCGCTTTCTTCCATGGCGATGCAGACCATCTGGCCATTGATCGGCACCAGCAGGCCCACGCTCTCCCCGCTGCGCTGGACCAGCGAAATGATCTCTTCGCGGCTCTGGCTGATGAGGTTGGAATTCTGGTCGAAGCCCCAGGCCAGCTGCACCCCGGTCGGGCCGGGCTCGAAGGTGCCGGAGTTCATATGCTCCTGCAGCAGTCCCCACTTCTTCAGCGAGGCCAGGTGGCGATAGACGGTACTGACCGGCTGTTGCACCATCGCAGCAATCTGCTTGGCACTGACCGGCTTGCCGGCACGGGCCACGCCTGCGAGAACGTGGAGTACGCGGTCAACAATGGTAGATGTTTGTGGAGAGTCCATGACGGCAATATAAGGTTAAATTCTCACTTTAGGCGAACGATTCCCGCATATAGGGAAATATTTTGAAAAAATTTGAAAGGCCATTTCACTTATTCCCAATGTGCGGCTGAATTTTCTCACCTGTAACGAAAATTACCTCATGCTATTTTTTAACCGCTTAGTGCCTAAATTATTACGGTGTCGACACTTCTTCCATTTTTTAGGCAAAGTGCTATCATGAATCGCACTAAAACCTCAAAATTGTCGACACGGTGAAAATGACATGAGCGCGCTGATTGCCTTGCCGAGTGCTGAACGTGAAGGAGAAACACTCTCCGAGCACGTTTTCCGCAAGATCCAGAGCGCCATCGTGCAAGGCGAGATCGCGCCCGGCAGCAAGATTTCCGAGCCTGAACTGGCCCGCACCTACGGCATCAGCCGGGGTCCGCTGCGCGAAGCCATCCACCGGCTGGAGGGCCAGAACCTGCTGGTACGGGTGCCGCATGTGGGCGCGCGGGTGGTCTCGCTTACGCTGGAGGGGCTGGTGGAACTGTTCCAGATCCGGGAATCGCTGGAAGGCATGGCCTGCCGTCTGGCAGCCGAGCGCATGAGCCGGGCCGAACTGGACGAACTGCGCCGGGTGCTGGACACCCACGAAAAGGATGAAGCCTTCCAGGCCGGACGCGGCTACTACCAGCAGGAAGGCGACTACGACTTCCATTACAAGATCATCCAGGCCAGCGGCAACCAGATCCTGACCCGCATCCTGTGCGGCGAGCTGTACCAGCTGGCGCGCATGTATCGTATCCAGTATTCCGCCACCCCCCACCGGCCGCGCCAGGCCTTCGCCGAACACCATCGCATCCTGGATGCCCTGGCCGACGGCGATGGCGAACTCGCCGACCTGCTCATGCGGCGCCACATCGGCGCTTCCCGTCGCAACATCGAACAGCAGATTGCGCAATCCGGCACCGGCGCCGCGCGCAGCAAGCGCGACCTGGCCGGACCAATAGCACCGAGAAGTTGAAAGACAGGCCTGCTACGCCGTACCACCGACCGGCCACCCTACAACCATTCCATCAACGAGACACGAGCCAACCGCCATGAATACCCAATACCGCAAGCCCCTGCCCGGCACCCGTCTGGACTATTTTGACGCCCGCGCCGCGGTGGAAGCGATCCGTCCTGGCGCCTGGGACGGCCTGCCCTACACTTCCCGCGTGCTGGCCGAGAACCTGGTGCGCCGCTGCGACCCTGCCACGCTGACCGATTCGCTGCGTCAGCTCATCGAGCGCAAGCGCGAACTGGACTTCCCCTGGTTCCCGGCGCGCGTGGTGTGCCATGACATCCTGGGCCAGACCGCACTGGTGGACCTGGCCGGTCTGCGCGATGCGATTGCCGACATGGGTGGCGATCCGGCCAAGGTCAACCCGGTGGTGCCGGTACAACTGATCGTGGACCATTCGCTGGCGGTGGAATGTGGCGGCGACGACCCGCAGGCCTTCGAGAAGAACCGTGCCATCGAGGATCGCCGCAATGAAGACCGTTTCCACTTCATCGACTGGACCAAACTGGCCTTCGAGAATGTGGACGTGATCCCGCCCGGCAACGGCATCATGCACCAGATCAATCTGGAGAAGATGTCGCCGGTGATCCATGCCAAGGATGGCGTGGCCTTCCCCGATACCCTGGTCGGCACCGACAGTCACACCCCGCACGTGGATGCGCTGGGCGTCATCGCCATCGGCGTGGGCGGCCTGGAAGCGGAGAACGTCATGCTGGGCCGCGCCTCCTGGATGCGCCTGCCTGACATCATCGGTGTGGAGCTGACCGGCCGGCGCCAGCCTGGCATCACCGCCACCGACATCGTGCTCTCGCTGACCGAATTCCTGCGCAAGCAGAAGGTGGTGGGCGCCTATCTGGAGTTCTATGGTGACGGCGCTGCCAGCCTGACCCTGGGCGACCGCGCCACCATCTCCAACATGGCCCCGGAATATGGCGCCACCGCCGCCATGTTCTCCATCGACCAGCAAACCATCGACTACCTGAAGCTGACCGGCCGTGAAGACGAACAGGTCAAGCTGGTGGAAACCTATGCCAAGGAAGCCGGCCTGTGGTCCGACACCCTGGCCAAGGCCGAGTACGAGCGCGTGCTGCACTTCGACCTCTCCACCGTGGTGCGCACCCTGGCCGGCCCCAGCAATCCGCACAAGCGCCTGCCGGTCTCCGAGCTGGCCGCCCAGGGCATCGCCGGCAAGGTCGAGAACGAACCGGGCAAGATGCCCGACGGCGCCGTCATCATCGCTGCCATCACCAGCTGTACCAACACCAGCAATCCGCGCAACGTGATCGCCGCTGGCCTGCTGGCACGTAACGCCAACCGCCTGGGACTGGCACGCAAGCCCTGGGTGAAAAGCTCGCTGGCCCCTGGTTCGAAGGCGGTCGAACTGTATCTGGAAGAAGCCGGCCTGACCGCCGATCTGGAAAAGCTGGGCTTTGGCATCGTGGCCTTCGCCTGCACTACCTGCAATGGCATGTCCGGTGCGCTCGACCCCAAGATCCAGCAGGAAATCATCGACCGCGACCTCTACAGCACTGCCGTGCTGTCCGGCAACCGCAACTTCGACGGCCGCATCCACCCCTATGCCAAGCAGGCCTTCCTGGCCTCGCCGCCGCTGGTGGTGGCCTATGCCATTGCCGGCACCATCCGCTTCGACATCGAGCAGGATGTGCTGGGCAAGACCGCCGACGGCAAGGAAATCCGCCTCAAGGACATCTGGCCCAGCGACGAAGAGATCGACGCCGTGGTCGCTACCGCCGTCAAGCCGCAGCAGTTCCGCAATGTCTACACACCGATGTTTTCGGCCCGCGTGGATCGCAGCCAGTCGGTCAGCCCGCTGTACAACTGGCGCCCACAGAGCACCTACATCCGCCGTCCGCCCTACTGGGAAGGCGCGCTGGCCGGCGAGCGCACGCTCTCGGGCATGCGTCCGCTTGCCGTTCTGGGTGACAACATCACCACCGACCACCTGTCGCCCTCCAACGCCATCCTGCTCGACAGCGCAGCCGGCGAATACCTCGCCAAGATGGGCCTGCCGGAAGAAGACTTCAATTCCTACGCCACCCACCGCGGCGACCATCTGACCGCGCAGCGCGCCACCTTCGCCAATCCCAAGCTGTTCAACGAGATGGTGAAGAAAGCCGATGGCAGCGTGCAGCAAGGCTCGCTGGCGCGCCTGGAGCCGGAAGGCAAAGTCATGCGCATGTGGGAAACCATCGAAGCCTACATGGAACGCAAGCAGCCGCTGATCATCATCGCCGGTGCCGACTATGGCCAGGGTTCTTCACGCGACTGGGCCGCCAAGGGCGTGCGCCTGGCAGGTGTGGAAGCCATCGTGGCCGAGGGCTTCGAACGCATCCACCGCACCAACCTGATCGGCATGGGCGTGCTGCCGCTGGAGTTCAAGGCCGGCGAGAACCGCAACACCTATGGCATCGATGGCACCGAAACCTATGACGTCATCGGCCAGCGCCGTCCGCGCGCGGACCTGACCCTGGTCATCCATCGCAAGAACGGCGAACGCGTCGAAGTGCCGGTGACCTGCCGTCTCGATACCGCCGAAGAAGTCTCGATCTATGAAGCCGGCGGAGTGCTGCAACGCTTCGCCCAGGACTTCCTGGAAGCCTCGGCCAGTGCCGGCCAGAACGCAAAGGAACAAGCATGAGCCAAGTCCCCCAGATCCGTATCCCCGCCACCTACCTGCGTGGCGGCACCAGCAAGGGCGTCTTCTTCAAGCTGGACGACCTGCCCGAAGCCGCCCGCGTACCAGGTCGCGCCCGTGACAAGCTGCTCCAGCGCGTCATCGGCAGCCCCGACCCGTATGGCAAGCAGATCGACGGCATGGGCGGCGCCACCTCCAGCACCAGCAAGACGGTCATCATCTCGCGCAGCAGCCGTCCCGGCCATGATGTCGACTACCTGTTCGGCCAGGTTTCCATCGACAAGGACTTCGTGGACTGGAGCGGCAATTGCGGCAACCTGTCGGCTGCCGTCGGGCCCTTCGCTATTGCCGCCGGCCTGGTCGATCCGTCCAGGCTGCCGCAGGATGGCGTGGCCGTCATCACCATCTGGCAAGCCAATATCGGCAAGACCATCGTGGCGCATGTGCCCATCCGGGGTGGGCAAGTGCAGGAGACAGGAGACTTCGAGCTGGACGGGGTGACCTTCCCGGCCGCCGAGGTACAGCTGGAATTCATGGACCCGGCGGCCGAGGAAGAAGGTGCCGGCGGCGCCATGTTCCCCACCGGGAACGTGGTCGACACGCTGGACGTGCCCGGCGTGGGCAGCTTCCAGGCCACCATGATCAATGCCGGCATTCCGACCATCTTCCTCAATGCGGAAGAGATCGGCTACACCGGCACCGAGCTGCAGGACGCCATCAACAGCGACCCGGCCGCGCTGGCGCGTTTCGAGACCATCCGCGCCCACGGTGCCATCCGCATGGGCTTGATCACCAAGGTAGAAGAAGCCGCCACCCGCCAGCACACCCCCAAGGTGGCCTTCGTGGCCAAGCCCAAGGAATATGTCTCCTCCAGCGGCAAGACGGTGGGCGTGCAGGATACCGACGTGCTGGTGCGCGCCATGTCCATGGGCAAGCTGCACCACGCCATGATGGGGACAGCGGCGGTAGCCATTGGCACGGCCGCGGCCATTCCCGGGACCCTGGTCAACCTGGCTGCAGGTGGTGGCGAACGCAACAGCGTGCGCTTCGGCCACCCCTCCGGCACCTTGCGCGTGGGTGCCGAGGCCAGGCTGGAAGACGGTCAGTGGGTCGTCACCAAGGCCATCATGAGCCGCAGTGCCCGGGTGCTGATGGAAGGTTGGGTGCGGGTGCCGGGGGACGCTTTCTGATAGCGGCTGAAAACGCTCGTTCTGCCCCTATCTACACTTACCGTTGACGGTTTTGTAGATGATGACGGGCAGTCCGAGCAAGCCGCCGCCGCTCGTGCATTCAGGAACGACGGCTTTCTTGATCCCCTCAGCGAGGCTGTTACGTGGTCCGCCAGGGTTTAATTGCTCATTGGCCATCTCCGCATAGCTCTTTTGCCGTGGTTGCGTGTCTCTGTAGTGATCTGGAAGGATCAATGGCGCCCCAATCGACGCCCGGCTATCGCTCCCCAATACGGCAGGAGACGCGGACGTGGGCAAGCGTTGAGTAGCGTCGCTCGCCTGCTTTAATCCGGTACCTTCCAATTGCCCCAGCGCGGTCGTCGGCGACACGGTAGATGGTCTCGGCAGGACTGCTGCCCGTGGTGCTCTTCGCCTGGGTACTGGAGATAATTCTGCCGGTTCTCCACGCAATGACAGGGCAGGACTCGCAGTTGCCGACGGCACGAGAACGACCGTAATCGACCGAGACTCCCGCTCAACGCCATGAGCCCGAACGCGTGGCGCGGTCGCGTGCGTCAGCCACCACGCTAGCGCGAGATGGAGCAGGCTCGCCAACGCGATCGCCATTAGATATCGCCAATTCGATTCTCTCGGCTGAGAGCTTGATAGGGCTTTTTTCATTCTTCTGGTCTGCCTCAAAACAAATCAGGCTGGCACAGTCCTCATGGATCACAACAACGAGAGGGCGCTGCGCATCAACTTCGTGCGAGCGAACTCTACCAAGATGAAGTGACGCCTCAGACGTGAAGACACTTTTAGGTGTCTTCATCAAAGTTCTTTGAGGGAATGATCTCGTTTGAGCGAATGGTTGACACGTAAAACCTGTCAACGGAATATTCGCGGCGCTAAGTTCAACGACCAACGAACTTCAAGCACCGGGAAAACATCACCATTGCAGCCAGTTCCTTGGGACCGCAAGCATTCAAGACATGTTCAGACATCCACTCAAGAAAACGGTATTGACCAGTCTGTGGGGCATCGTGGCCGCACTGACCAACGGCTGCGCCTCAGTTCATGACGGCAGAACGTCCGCGCAGGTCGTTTCGCCGCGGGACGTGTTACAGCAAAACGCAAGCCGGTACGATGTCTGCGCCACAGCAGCGCTCATCAAGCATCGCCAACTCCTATCCGTCGAAACGGCTCAAGGTTGTGCATCCGCTTCGCTTTTGACTCCCGATAGCGTTTTTGAAGCGGCCTCCTTGAGCAAGCCCGTGTTCGCCTATGCGGTGCTCAAGCTCGTACAAGATGGGACGCTGGACCTAGACGCTCCTGTCTTGAACTACCTTCCGGATGGATACCTGCATCAGGCCCAACCCTATAAGCAGAATTCGAAGACCGATGAGGTGAGCGATCCTCGCATCCAGTCCATCACGGTACGCATGGCGTTGAACCACACCAGCGGCCTGCCCAATTGGGCGGGAGGACCACTGACCTTCGAAGGCGAGCCTGGCGAAAGGTGGCGATACTCCGGCGAAGCTTATGTGCTGCTGCAGCGTGCAGTCGAGGCAGTGACCCATGAAAGGCTCGACGAATTCATGGAACGCCAGGTCTTCCGGCCACTGGGCATGAAGAACAGTGCCTTCATTCGCCAATCGAGACTGGAAAAACATATCGTGGCTGGTTCGACCAGCGACGGAACGGTCATGCGGCCCTTCCCTTTCAGGGTTCCCGTGGCCGCTTTCACGCTCTACACGAGTGCCAAGGACTACGGGCTGTTTCTTGCCGCCCTTCTCAACGATGAGCGCACTCTCGAGCAGATCGTCGAGTCACCCGTGACAGTCAATCCCAAGCTGGAGTTGGGCTGGGGTCTGGGTTGGGGGCTGGAGCGCAAACCAGACGATATTTTGATCTGGCATTGGGGAAACAACCCGGGCTACAGGGCCTTCGTGATGGCATCGACCACGAGCGGAGATGGCTATGTCATGCTCACCAATAGCGACGCAGGGCTGGCACTTGCCCAGCCCCTTGCTGACGCCGTACTGCCACAAGGGCCGCATAAGGCCTTTCGCTTTCATCTGCTGCGGGAAGGTTTGAGCAACCTCCTGTGCGAAACCTTCGACGTCTGCCTGTAGCAAGCCAGTTAGCGACGCGCGGTGGCACCGCTCGCCAATGCAGTATTCCGTTCGACGTTGGCTGAGGTGTTGAAGGGCCAGCCGCGCCTCCACCTCCTTGACCGTTTCTCTAGCGCCAGTGCTTCAGCCGCGAGGTCTTGCCGACACCGGGGTTGAAGCTGTTGGTCGGGTCGAGCCTGCGATAGAAATCTTCCAGCGCGGGTTCGGCCCGGTATTGATGGCCGACATTATGTTCAGCCGGGTATTTGGCGCCCTTGGCGTCGAGCAGGGCAAGGATGGCTGCTTTGACCTGCTCGCAGTCTTCGCCCTTCCGGACCAGGTATTCCTGGTGCATCACGTGGCAAAAGAAGTGGCCGCAATACATGGTGAAGCGGATCTTCTCGGCGATCGCGGGCGGCAATTGCTCGAACCAGTCGCGGGTATTGCGCGGTAGCGCGATATCCAGCGCCACGATGTCTTCCACTTCCTGCGCATGGACGGCGCGATAGCGCACGATGGCGGCGCCCACCACGAAGCGGTTGAGGAAGGCCGCCCGGCCCTCGGCGGCATCACATTCGAAGAAATCCCCCGTCACCGACGGCATGCGCGCCTGCAGGAAGCCACGCGCGAAGGCCGCGCCGTCTTCGCTCATCTTCAACAGCAGGTGGTGCTGGTAACGATCCCGATATTGCGTCAGCCGCGCCGGCAAATGTCGCGGCAAGCAGCCGGAGAGCCGCTGCAGCAGCCGATCACTGCAGCCGGGGCGCAGCCCCAGCCGCTCCAGCCAGGCGTCGACCCGGCTCTTCATGGCGAAGGCCTGCATCAGACGTTCCGTGCCGAAGTGATGGATGAAGAGGAACAGGTCCTTGCCATAGCGCTCGCTGGCCTCGAAGGCGGAGCGGTGCATGTATTCGCCGGCAATCGGCAGATGCGGCGCTTGCTGCAGCAGCCCGCGCCGGATGTCCTCCAGTTCGGCGGCGTCGTTAGTGCCGATGTAGAACACGGTGGACGAGGCATCGGCCGCGAAGGTGTCCAGCCGCAGGGCGAATACCACGACGTGACCGGCCGAGCCTGAGGCTTCATAGAGGCGGCGCGGGTCGGCGTTGTAGCGGGCTGGCGTGGCGGCGTCGACATCGCGCACATGCTGGGCATACTCATGATCGGACGCATGGCGACCACCGCAGTCGCAGTCGGCGGCAGCGCTAGCGCCACCTGCATCGGTATTGGGCAACTGGCCGCTGTCCAGGCGGTCGAGGATCTCTTCCGGTGTCTCGCCCAGTTCCAGTCCCAGATGATTGACCAGACGCAGTTGACCGTCGCTATCCACCTGCGCATACAGCGCCAACTGGGTGTAGGCCGGACCACGGCGTATCAGTGAGCCACCGGAGTTGTTGCAGATGCCGCCGGTGACGGAGGCGCCCATGCAGCTTGATCCGATCACCGAATGCGGCTCCCGCCCAAGCGGTTTCAGGGTCCGTTCCAGCTGGTCCAGCGTGACGCCGGGCTGGGTCAGCACCTGCTGTCCCTGTGCCAGCAGTTCCAGCCGACGCAGGCGCAAGGTGTTGAGCACGATCACGGGCCGGTCATAGCCTGCTTCGGCAGGACTGGAGCCGCCCGTCAGGCCGGTGTTGGCCGCCTGGCAGATGACGATGGTATCGGCCGCATGACAGGCCTGCAGCACCTGCCACATCTGGCGCAGGCTGCCGGGGCGCACCACGGCGGCTGCGTCGCCCTGGCCATAGCGGTAGCCCCGGCAATAGCGACGCTTGGCGGCGGCGCTGGTCAGCACGTGAGGCGTACCCACGATGTCCTGCAGACTGCGGATCAAGGCTTCCATCGTCGGGTTCACTGGACGAAGAAACGCACGCGGATGGCGTCGATGGCAACGGCGATGAAGATCATCACCCCGCCAATCATGCCGACATAGAACGAGGGCACGTTGGTGATGGCCAGGCCGACCTGGATCACCGTCAGCAACAGCACGCCACCGAGGATGCCCAGTACGCTGCCACGCCCGCCAAATACGCTCACGCCGCCGATGATGGGCGCGGCGATCGCATACAGCAGATAGCTCGCGCCCTGGTTGGAGGTGATGGCGATCTGCCAGGAAGCCAGCAGATAACCGGCAACACCCGCCAGGAAACCGGCCAGTGCGTAGCAGATGATCTTGATCCGGTGCACCCGGATGCCGGCCGCATGCGAGGCCAGCGCATTGCCGCCCACGGCGTAGATGGAGCGGCCCAGTACGGTGCGGCGCAGCAGTACCGACATCGCCAGCAAGGCCAGTACGAAGATCACCGGCATGATCGGCCAGCCGCCTAGAGTAGCCGAGCCGATCCAGATATAGCCATCGTCAAGGTTGGTGATGGTCTTGCCCTGGGTCAGCGCCAGCAAGGCGCCCTGCAGCACGATCATCATGGACAGCGTCTGGATCAGCGAGACCATGCGCAGTCGCGTGATGCACAGGCCGTTGAACCAGCCGATCAGGGTGGCCACCGCCACGCCAGCCAGCATGGTGATCCACCATGGCCCGCCGACGCTGGCATACAGCCAGGCGCCGATGGCCGAGGAAAAGCCCAGGTTGGCCGGCAGCGACAGGTCGATCTCGCCCACCAGCAACGGCAGGGCCACTGCCAGCGCCAGCAGGCCCAGCACGGTGGCCTGCACCAGGATGTTCTGCAGGTTCATCACGCTGAGGAAGAACTGGCTGAACAGGCCGAAGCCCAGCACCAGGGCCACCAGCCAGATCCAGACCACATTGCGCAGTACCCAGCCCAGTACCTGGCGGGGCCGGTGTGACGAACTGCCCTGTGGCCTGTCGTGTGGGCCAGGTTGTCCGCTGGCGGACTGCGGGGCGCCTGGCGTGGCGCCGATTTCTGTTGCGCTTGTCATGCGGGTGTCTCCTTTTGTCATGGTCTGTGCTGGGCGGCGCTCATTGCGAAAGCTGGCGCAGCCTGTCGGTACTGATGTCGTCGCCCTCGACCACGTGGGCGATACGCCCGCGCTGGAAGATGCAGACGCGGTCCGCGGCACGGGCCAGTTCGTCGACATCGGTGGAGACGATGATCACGCTCACGCCGGCCCGGCTCAGCTGATCGAGGATGCGCAGGACATCCTGCTTGACACCCACGTCGATGCCACGGGTCGGCTCGTCCAGGATCAGCAGGCGCGGCATGGTCGCCAGCACGCGCCCCAGGCAGACCTTTTGCTGGTTGCCGCCGCTGAGGGTATTGACGGCCTCGTCTGCGCTGCCGGCCTTGATGCCCATGCGGGTGAAGTAGGAGGAACAGACCTGCTGCTCCTGTCCGCGATCCACCAGGCCGCGCCGGATGCGCTGGCGCAGTGAGGACAGCGCGATGTTTTCGCGGATCGACAGATGCCCCACGACACCGTCACGACGGCGGTCGTCAGAAAGATAGGCGATGCCCATGGCGAAGGCCTGGTCAGGCGTCTGCGGCACGCGGGCCGTCGCCTCGTGTGCAAAGGCGATCTGCCCGGCCTGCAGCGCTGCCAGGCCGAACAGGCTGCGCGCCAGCTCCTTGGCACCCTCCCCTGGCAAGCCGGTGAAACCGACGATTTCGCCAGCGCGGATGTCCAGCTGCGCCACGTCCAACCGCTCTCCCCGCACGCCGCTCAGGCGGATGCCTTCCTCGCCCTTGGGGGATAGACTGCGTTCGCGCTGGAACAGGTCCAGCTCACGCCCCAGCACGAACTCGGAGAGCCGGGAAGAATTCAGGCTGCCCACGTCCTCGCAGTTGGCCACCAGTTCGCCATCGCGCAGCACGGTGACGGCGTCGCAGATGTCGAGGATTTCATCGTTGAAGTGGGAAATGAAGAGAAAGGTCACGCCGGATGCGCGCAGCTGGCGCATGAAGTCGAACAGCTGCAGGCGGTCCGGCACCGTGAGTGAAGCCGTCGGCTCATCCAGGATGATGACGCTGCCGCCGGAGAACATGGCCCGCAGGATATTGAGCTTGCGACGGGCGACGGCATCCAGGCTACCGGCCAGGCGGTCGGCCTCGATACCGGTGCCGGCCAGCATGCGCGTGGCGTTCTCGCGCATGCGGCGCCAGGCGATGAAGCCGCGTGAGGCCGGCCAGATGCCCAGCATCAGGTTTTCCATCACCGACATGTGTTCGATGATCATCGGTTCCTGCGGTACCAGGAAGACGCCGGCGGCTTCCATGCGCTTGACGTCGGCGCCCTGGATTTCCTGGTCGTTCAGGAAAATGCGGCCTTCGCTGGGAGCGCGCTGGCCGGAGATGATGCCCACCAGCGTGCTCTTGCCGGCGCCGTTTTCGCCGAGCAGGCCGTGGATGCTGCCGCGGCGGATGCCCAGGTTGATGGAACGCAGTGCATGGAAGGCGCCATAGCGCTTGCTGATGTTTTCCACGCGCAGGGCCAGGTCCGGTTGGGCTTGTACCGATGCACGGGGGGCTGCTTGGGTCGTCATGGCGCCTCCTTGGCGAGTGGTGATCCGCTATTGGCCGCTGTTGGCTCATCGGCCGGCAGGCCATCAGGCCATCAGGTATAGGCGATGCCCCAGACCTTCTCGGCCACGTAACCCCAGTGCCGCTGGTCGGCGGCATTACTGCGGTCGATCACGAAGGGCGGAATGATCAGCGTGGGACCAGTCTGGCCCTTGACGATCTGGCCCTTCTCCCAGAAGTATTTCTTGTTCTCGTACGGCCCGATGGGGACTTCCTTGCCGGGGATGGAATACTTGACCAGCATTTCCACCGCCACCTCGCCATAGGCGATCGGGTCCTGCGAAACGCAGGCGTCCATGTAGCCATCCTGGATCCAGCGCAGCGCCACCGGCTCGCCATCGATGGTGACGAAGATGACATGGTCCTTTTCATCGACCTTCTTCCAGCGGTTCTTCTGCTGCAGGGCGGTGGCGATGCCGCGTGCCGGTGAATCGCTGGGCGCGTGCACGGCGTCCAGATCGGGATGTTCGGACAGCGTGGCCAGGGTGACGGAGAGCATCTGGTCCAGCTTGCCTTCGGTGGGACGGGCGATGTAGGTAATGCCGGGATACTTGGCGAACTCGGCATCCATGCCCTCCTTGCGCTGGCGCCAGGCCACGCTGGCCAGCGCGCCGTAGCAGTTGAGCACCTTGCCCTTGGGGCTGCCGTGCTTCTTGATCAGACGGTTGATGATTTCCCTGGCAGCCATGACGCCGCCCAGGCGGTTGTCGAAGCTGACGGTGATGGCGACGTTGCCGCTTTCGGCCGGGGTATCGATGATGGCCACCGGGATCTTCTGCTGGTTGTAGCGGCGCAGCGCGCTGACGATGGCCTGGCTGTCGATCGGGTCCGACACCAGCGCCGCCGGCCGCGAGAGCATCAGCGATTGCCATTGCTCCAGCTGGCGGGTGTTGTCGAAGCTGGCGTTGGTGGCCTGGAAGCTGCCCTGGTTGGCTTCGACGGCGCGCTTCACGGCCGCCTCCTCGATCACGAAGAAGTAATAGTCCAGGCTCTTGTTACTGAACGGAATCAGCAGTTTCTGCTGCGCCGAGGCCCAGCGCGTGGTGGCCATGGCCCCCAGTGCCAGGCTGCCCAGGACGATCTGGCGGCGGGTGAATTGGTGATCGTGCTTCATGTCTACCTCCAAATGATTTATATAGTTTTGCTATAAAAACGATGCAAGCGAGGCCATGCCGACTATCGGTGAATATGCGACTGCTTACATCAGGGGCCATCCTCGGGGAAAAACACAACAAGAAAAAATGGGATACAAGTCAAAAAAAACCTGCACCAGACGCGCGGAGTTTTACTAGCTCGCGGCACGCAAGGAAACATAGGAACTGCCATCGAAGCAGCCCACCACCATTGCCGCTGCCTCCCGCGTAAACAGTCCGTTCTCGACCACGCCTGGGATGCGGTTCAGCTGCGTCTCCAGCCACGGGGCATCCGCGATGGCCTGGCAATGACAATCCAGGATGAAATTGCCGCTATCGGTCACCACCGGCCGCTCGTCCCGGGTACGACGGACGATGCGCGCCTCGATGCCCTGCGCGTGCAAGAGGTTGGCAATCATGCGTTCGGTCTGCTTCCAGGCGAACTGCACCACCTCCACCGGCAACGGGAAGGCGCCCAGCCGGTCGACGATCTTGCTCTCGTCGCAGATGGTGATCATCCGGGTGGAGGCATGGGCAATGATCTTTTCCCACAGCAGGCAGGCGCCGCCGCCCTTGATCATCTGGAAGCTTCGGTCGATTTCGTCCGGACCATCGATGGTCAGATCCAGCTGGCCGATCTCGTTGGGGTCCATGATGGGAATGCCGACCTCGCGGGCGACGTCGATGGTGGAGCGCGAAGTGGCGGTGCAGCTGACCTCGAGGCCATCGGCGATGTGCTTGGCGAGTTCTCGCACGAAGAAGTGTGAGGTCGTGCCCGAGCCCAGTCCCAGCCGCATGCCATTGCGCACGAATTCCTCGATGGCACGGCGGCCGGCCAGTTTCTTTGCTTCGTTCTGGTTCAACTGCATGGATCTCTCCTCTTGAAAAACACTGGCCCGGAGGCGGGTGGGCAAAGCGCTAGATCTTGTCCGTCATCCAGGAATCGAGCGCCGGCAACTGGTCGGGAAATTCGCTGTTGCTGGCCACGGCAATGGCGGTCACCAGCATGTTGACCACCAGGTGGTGATTCAGACGCGAAGCCAGCGGCGTCATGAATTCGGTCTGGTCGTAGGGCAGTACCGCGATCAACGCATCCGTGACACCGGCCAGGGGGCTGGCGGCAGCGGTCACCGAGACCACGCGCGCGCCGCCGGCGCGTGCCGCCATGGCCAGTTCCACCATGCGCTTGGTATGGCCCGATTGCGAGAAGATCAGTGCCACCTCGTTAGGCCGCGATTTCTCGGCGTGCATCCACTGCTTTTTCTCTTCCATGACAGCCGAACAGCGCAAGCCCAGGCGCTGGAACTTGTGTTCGGCATCCAGCGCGGTGATTTCCGAGATGCCGCTGGCGTAGATGCCGATCCAGGTGGCCGATTGCAGCAAGGCCGCCGCTTGCTCGATCTGTCGCGGCACCAGATCTTCCAAGGCGCGCTGAATGGCCGACAGCGAGTTGCGGCAAGTCTTGCGCACGATGTTGTCGATATCGTCGTCCTTGGTGATCTGCTCATAGACGAAGGGGGCAGTCGGTACCAGGCTCTGTGCCAGGCTCAGCTTGAAATCCTGGTAGCCATTGAAACCGAAGCGGCGGCAGAAGCGCACGATGGTAGGATCGCTCACGGCGCAGCGCTCGGCCAGAGACGCCATGCTCATGTGGATCACCTCGCCCGGCGCCTGGCTGACGAACTGCGCGATGCGCAATTCGGCCGGCTTCATTTCGTCCTGTTCACGCAGGATCTGCTGCAGCAGGCTGTTGCTCATGACTGTCCTTTCATCACTTGTCCTTATTGCGTTCTATCGAAGGCCGCAGCCAAAGGCGCGATTCTATAGGACAGCAGGTCAGCAAGACGCTGCAACCGCTGCGCCGGTTGCACCCTCACCGCACTGCCCCCGCCCCACGGCACCACGAAGAACGGCGCCCCGGCAGCAGCGGCCGTCGCCTGGTCCACCGGCGTATCGCCGACATAGGCCCAGGTGCCATCGGCCAGCGACATCTGCGCGGCCACCGCCCGCAGGTGCCCCGGATCCGGCTTGCAGGCCGGCACGGCATCGGCGCCCAGTGCCACCTCCACCAGCGGCGAGAGTTGCAGCAGGTCGAGGATCTGGTGCGTCAGGGCATGGGGCTTGTTGGTACAGATGCCCAGCCGGACGCCGGACGCATGCAGGCTGGCGAGGTCTTCGCGGACATGCGGGAAGAAGCGCGTGTGGCTGGCCGGATGGCGACGGTAATGGGTGATGTATTGCTCCACCGCCTCGTCCAGCTCAGCGACATCGAGGTGCACGCCCTGTTCGGTGAGAATGTCATCGATCAGGCGCCGCGGGCCGTTGCCGATAAAGCGTTCCACGCTGGCCACCGACAGTGGCGCATGGCCGTGCTCGGCCAAGTAGGCATTGACGGCGGCCGCAATGTCTGGCGCACTGTCGATCAGCGTGCCGTCCAGATCGAAAATGATGGCCTCATAGCGATAATTGGATGGCTGCCTCATCCTGCCTCCCCCGTGTCGGCCAGGCTGCCCAGGCGCACGAAGCTGGCGCAGAGCGCAGGATAGAGTTGGCGGTAGATTTCCCGTGCTTCCTGGTAGAGCGCTTGATGAACACGATTCGGGTGCTCCCGCGTCAGCTCCGGCAACAACCCGGCGGCGTGATCGATGTCGGGCCACACCTGCATACTGACCCCGGCCAGCAGGGCTGCTCCCAGGGCCGCGCCTTCGGCCGCGCCCTGGCGCGTAACGACGTCGCAGCCCATCATGTCGGCCTGGATCTGGCGCCACAAGGCCGAGCGCGTACCACCGCCGGAGGTGCTGACCGGGCCCGACGGCACACCCATGGCACGCATCAGGGCATGCATGTCGCATAGCGAATGCACCACACCTTCCAGCACGCTGCGAGCCAGATCGGCAGTGTCATGCCGCGCAGTGAGTCCAATGAAGGCGGCACGTGCGGCAGGATCGGGATGCGGGCAGCGTTCGCCGTTCAGGTAAGGCAGGAACAGCAGGCCGCGCGCACCGGCAACACTGCGACCGGCAGCGGCGATGATGTCCTCGAAATCGGGTGCCCGCTCGGCGCCGGCCGCCAGCACCTGACGGAACCAGGCCAGCGCACCGCCGGCATTGAGGGACACCCCCATGGCATGCCAACGTCCGGGTGCGACATTGCAGAACACCTGGATGCGTCCATCCGGCGAGGACAGGGGCTGATCCAGTGCGGCCGCAAGGATGCCGGCGGTGCCCAGTGTGGTCTGCAGCACACCGGGCGCCACCACGCCCGCGCCCAGCGACTGGATGACGCTGTCGCCGCCGCCCCCGATGACCGGGATGCCCGGCGCGATCCCGAACCTGGCCGCCGCCTGGTGGTGCACCCGGGCGCTGACCACCTGCGATTCGTGGCAGCTCGGGAAATGCGCCGGCTCCAGGCCGGCTGCCGTCATCAGCCCGCGCGCCCAGCGTCGACCGCGTACGTCGAACAGGCCGGTACCGGAGGCATCCGAGACCTCGGTGGCGATTTCCCCGGTGAGCAGGTAACGCAGGTAGTCCTTGGGATTGAGGGCAAGGTGCAGACGTTCGTACAGGTGTGGCTCGTTCTTCTGCAACCACAGCAGCTTGCCGCCGGTATAACCGACCAGCATGCGGTTGCCGGTTTGCGTCAGCAAGGCCTCCAGGCCGCCGGCGGCGTGGGTGATCGCGTCGGCCTCGGCCTCGTTGCGCTGGTCGTTCCACAGGATAGCCGGACGCAAGGGGCGGTAGTGCGCATCCAGTGCCGTCAGGCCGTGCATCTGCCCGGACAGGCCGATGCACAGCAGTTCTACCTGCCCGGCCTGCTGCAGCGCCTGGGCCACGGCCAGGCGCGCGCCCTCGACCCAGTCTTCAGGATCTTGTTCCACCCAACGCTCGCGCGGCTGCGAGACTGGATAGGCGACGCTGGCGCTGGCGACGATGCGGCCTTCGGTCGATAGCAGCAAGACCTTGCAGGCCGAGGTGCCCAGATCGATGCCCATCAGACAGGACCGCATGATCAGGCTCCCACGCCGTGGTGCAGGCGCACGTGCTTGAACTGGAAATACTCCAGCAAGCCTTCGCGCCCGTGCTCCACCCCTACCCCGCTCTGCTTGCGGCCGCCATAGGGGGCGTTCATGATGCCGGCATCGACATGATTGAGCGCGACGTTGCCGACGTCGAGTTCAGCGGCACAGCGATGGATTTCCTGCAGGTTCTGGGTGTAGGCGTAGGCCGCCAATCCGTAGGGTGTGTCATTGGCCAGTGCGATGGCTTCGTCCAGCGTATCGAAAGCGGCCACGCCGACTAGCGGACCGAAGGTCTCTTCGCGCATGACCAGCATGGCCGGGGTGCAATCGGCGACGATGGTGGGCTGGAAAAATAGACCTTGCGCGTACTCTTTTCCGGCCGGGGCGGCGCCGCCGGCGACCAGCCTGGCGCCCTGGGCCAATGCATCTTCCAGGTGGGCACGCGTCTTCTGCAATGGCGCCGGTTGCGCCATCGCACCGACGTCGGCAGCGGGATGCAACAGCCCATCGCCGATCACCAGCGCCCGCGCGGCGCTGGCAAAGCGCGTCAGGAAATCGGCATAGATCGGACGCTCGACATAGATGCGGTTGATGGCAATGCAGATCTGTCCCATGTTGCGAAACGAACGCCGCACGGCACCCTGCACCGCTTGCGCCAGATCGGCGTGACGCGTCACCAGCATCGGGCAGTTGCCACCCAGCTCCAATGAGAGGCGCTTGACCGATGGACAGCTCTGCTGGATGCGCAGACCGGTCTGGCTTGATCCGGTAAAGGCGATCTTGGCAACGGCCGGGTGTTCCACCAGCGCCCGGCCGACGCTGGGGCCATCACCGGTCAGCACCGTGACCACACCGGCGGGGATACCGGCCTGAAGCGTCTTCTCGGCAATGTACAGCGCAGTGAACGGAGTGAATTCGGAAGGCTTGATGATCACCGCGCAGCCGGCGGCGACCCCTGCACACAATTTCCAGCCCACCAGTTCGGCGGGGTAGTTCCAGGGCGTAATGGCGGCCACCACACCGATGGCCTCGCGCATCACCACGCTCTGATAGCCGGGCTGGTCGTTGGGGATGACTTCACCATGTACACGCAGCCCTTCCTCGGCATAGAAATGACAGGCCTCGGCCAGCTTGAGAATTTCACCGCGCGCTTCGTTGAAGGGCTTGCCTTGTTCCAGCGTCATCACCTGGGCCATGGAGGAGGCATCTTCCCGGATCAGCTGCCCCAGCGCATGCAGGGCCTCGGCGCGTACCCGAGCCGGCTCCTTGGCCCAGGTGCGCCAGGCGCGCTGGGCACAGGCGACGGCGGAGGCGATTTCCTCCGTGCCGGCCACTGCGATCTCGCCAATTACGGTGGCGCGTGCGGGATTGCGCACCTGCAGCCGTTCACCCTGTCCCTCGACGAAGCAACCATCCACAAACAGCTTGCCCGACAAGCGGGTCAATACTTCCTGCATCGCACACCTCCTTGAGCTAAGGAAAATATAGTATAACTAGATGCAGAGAAGTCGTACAAGCGCAATAGATCGAAATTTCTCGAGAAATATTGCATTTCGACCACGCTTCGTCTGAACCGGGGGACATCAATTTTCTCGTTTATGTAGCATTACTATATTTATCATTCTTTTCAAGGAGGAAGAACATGACCAAGCACTCGCGTTTCGATCTGGACGGCCGGCTCGCCCTGGTCACCGGTGCCGGCCAGGGAATTGGCGCGGCCTGTGCGATGGTATTGGCCGAACAGGGCGCGACCGTCATCTGCAGCGACCTCTCAGCCGAGCGCGCGGCCGTCACTGCGGCGCGGCTGGAACGTGCGGGCCAAGCCTGTGCGCTCGACGTGACCGACAGCGCAGCACTCAATGCCCTGGCGGCGAGACTTCCTCCCTTGGATATCCTGGTCTGCAACGCCGGTATCGTCAGCAATACTCCGGCGGAAACCATGAGCGATGAAGAATGGGAAAGGGTCATGGCGATCAACCTGGGCGGCGTCTTCAAGACCTGCCGGGCCTTCGGAGGGCGCATGCTGGAGCGCGGCCGGGGCAGCATCGTCAATATCGGCTCGATGTCGGGGATGATCGTCAACGTGCCGCAGCCGCAATGCCACTACAACGCCTCCAAGGCGGCGGTGCATCACCTCACGCGTTCGCTGGCGGTGGAATGGGCCTCACGCGGGATCCGGGTTAATGCGGTGGCGCCGACCTATATCTCCACCCCGCTGCTGCAGGAGCTGGAAAAGGAACAGGCCCTGATTGCCCGCTGGCTGGAGCTGACCCCGCAGCAGCGTATGGGGCGCCCCGAAGAAGTGGCGTCGGTGGTGGCCTTTCTCGCCTCGGATGCGGCCAGCCTGATCACCGGCACCGTCATCAATGCCGACGGTGGCTACACCTGCCTGTGATCCCTGCCCGGCCAGGATGGCGCGGGCGCAAAAAAGCCGGCAACCTTGCGGTGCCGGCGTAGCAGCTGGTTCAGCCTGAACGGCCTGGCGGCCTTCGGGCCGATCGGCTCATGCTCAGACCCGGTAGATCTTCTCGCCGGTCTGCACGATCCTGAATTTTTCATTGGACAAGGGGTCCAGGGCGCGCCCATCGGCCAGCTTGTAGCTGCGGCTGAACGCCAGTGCAGCGGCATCGGCTTCATCCTGCTGCGTCTGGTACACCTCTACGTGGTACGCCGCGCCGGTCTTGCCCTTGGCATCGAATTTTTCCACCAGATCCATATGTCGTCTCCTTAGTCGTGGCCTTGCGCCAGGGTCAAAGATAGCAGATTTGACCAGGCTTTCCAGCGCCTTGCATGGTGCACTGCACAGCGATAAGTGCCGTGCAACCGCCGCCGGCACTCAATAGTGCAAGGTCACGCCGACGCCGAACTGCCGCGTCACCTCGGCCTTGTTGAGGCCGAACTTGGCGCCGGCATCCAGATCGATGGTCTTGCTGGGCGACCAGATCACCCCCACCAGCGCATACGACGGCAGCTTGCGACTGGACGCATCCGGATTCTGTGCCACGCCGGTATCGGCCAGCAGGCGCCAATGTTCATCCAGACCATACGAGACCGCCGCCGAGGCGCGCCACAGGGTCTTGCGCTGCGATTGCTGGTCGCTGTCGAGCTTGAAACGGTTGAGCTTTACGCCGAGGTTGCCATGCACGGCCCAGGGGCCGGTTTCGTAGGAAGCGATGCCGGTCAGGGCAGCGCTGCTCTTGCCATTGCCCAGCCCCTTCTCTTCGTCGCCGCTGGGCATGAAGAATTCGGGCTTCAAGGCCAGTGCCAGGCCCTCAGCTTCGTAATAGCGCCACTTGGCGCCCAGCGAGACATCCCCTACTCCGGTGCCGGTAGGCGCCTGGAAGGTCTGCGGCAGATTGAAAAACAGGTCCAGCTTGTCGGTCAACCCATACGTGAGGGTGAAGGCGCCGACATGACCGGCATCGGCGCTCTGTTTGCTCCAGTCGGTGTTCATTTCCAGCTGGATACCGCCTGCGCCCTGGACCCCGGCATCATCGGTGACCAGCGGGTGGGCGGCGAAGGCCGACTGGCTGGCCGCCAGCAACAGCCAGGAAAGACTTAGGATTTTCTTTTTCATGGTAGACCCCATTGTGTGCTGCGATCAGTACGGCATTCATGTCCGGCCGCCACGATGACACAGCCGCGCCCATACGGACGTGACAGCGCACACCGCAGGCGGGGAGTACAGAGAAGTGGTCGGAGCGAACCGAAGGGAAAGCGCGCCGTTGCATGTTCAGAACACGATATCAAAAGCGCGTACCGTGCATTCCGAACAGAAAGAGCGCTGGCAAGGCCTATTTGATGAATATGTCCTGATGGATGGCTGCGGTAAATGCCGTGGCTTTTACGGAAGGAACATCATCGGGCTGGCTTCAGCTGGCCTTGCGGGCGTCGGGAAGAGCTTCACCGGGTGAAGCCTTGCTTCCAGAGCGAGGGGGATAGTAACACCGCCGCCTGACAAATCAGCAACAAAAAGCTTCGATATTTGCTGACCGAATCTGTTCTGTTGCGCAGCCTGATTCAGCCGGGTTGCATGGCCGCAGCGGCCAGTTCCGGCCCGATCTCACGCAGCACACGGGTAGGTACCTTGAGCATCGCGCCCCATTCGCTCCAGTCCCAGGAGACGCGGCCGCACAGGTATTCCAGGCTGGAACTGGGCAGTTCGAAACGCTCGCCCAGCGTCAGCAGATGCGGCAGCAAGGTGGAGCGGGCGGCATCATCGGCCACGCAGATATCGGCCACGCAGCCCGCCAGTTCCAGCAGGCGGACCAGACGTTGCTGGCGGTCCTCCTCATCCAGGCCGCTGTGGTCGGCGGCTTCATGATGCAGCACCGCCTCGCAGAACAATCCGGGGAACAGCCAATCCTGCATCATCGCCGCCGCCAGGGCCAGGTGATCGAAACCGAAGGCCTGCTGTTCCGCCTGGCGCAGGGCGAGGCCGGTGACGCCGCTGCGCAGAATCTCGCCATAGCGCTTGGGACGGGCCGAGGCCAACGCCAGCCGGCCGATATCGGCCAGCAGGCCGATGGTGAACATCTCCGCCGGCGGTGCCACCTGCATCAGGTCACCCAGCGCCTGGCCGGCGCAGGCCATGGCGGTGGCACGGCTCCAGAAGGCATCGTAGTCGAACTCGGTACAGTCGCCGCGGCGGGCCGATTCGGTCAGCGAAATCGCCAGTGCCATCTGGCGCACCGCCTGCAGGCCCACCATCAGCAGCAATTCGACATTGACCGAAGCCACCATGCGGCCCTTGTTGATGTTGGGGATATTGGCGATCTGGATCAGCCGTCCGGCCAGCACCGGGTCGCCCTGGACCTGTGCCACCAGGTCCGGCAGGGCGATGTCTTCCTGCTGGCACATCTGCATGATCCTCAGGCGCACCCCGGAAGGAGCCGGCAAGACTTCGGAGTCCTGTAATTCACGGAAAATCAAGGGATCGACGTAGTTGGACATGAGGATTCGTGTGGTTCTCGGATAAGAGGCCGGCGCCAGCCGCAAGCAATGGCGACAAGGATACCGAATTAATCGCCATTGTGCGTTGCGACATTGCAAAATCCGCAGCCCGCCCGTCCTGCTTTTTGCGCTGCCCGCTGACAGCGCCGCAAGACGCTCACCGACAGCCGGCGCACGCGCTAGCGGTTAAGCTGAAACAGCCTGGAGGACCGGCCGCGCGCCAGCATCAAATCCTGCGGCAAAGCGGAGACAGGCGCACACAAACCGCCCCGAAGCCGGTACAAGCATCCAGCGACAGGCACGAAGCACAGCGAGGACAGAGCAACGATGGAAGACCTGGTGGTGGTACGCAAGGAAGGACTGTATTGCGTGCCCGGCGATTTCTACATAGACCCGTGGCGACCGGTGACGCGCGCCGTGATCACCCACGCCCACGCCGATCATGCCCGCATCGGCCACACCCATTACCTGGCGGCGGCAGCCGGCGCAGGCATCCTGCGCGCCCGCCTGGGCGCCGATATCACCTTGCAGGCCCTGCCCTATGGCGAGAGCGTCAACCACAACGGGGTGCGGCTCTCGCTGCACCCGGCCGGCCATGTACTGGGTTCAGCGCAACTGCGCATGGAGTGGCAGGGACAGGTCTGGGTCGCATCCGGCGACTACAAGCTGGAGGCCGACGGCACCTGTGCTGCCTTCGAACCGGTGCGCTGCCACACCTTCATCACCGAGTCCACCTTCGGCATGCCGATCTACCGCTGGCAGGCGCAGGCCGAGATTTTCGACGACATCAACCGCTGGTGGCGCGCCAATGCCGCCGAAGGCCGCGCCAGCGTGCTGTTCTGCTATGCCTTCGGCAAGGCACAACGCATTCTGCACGGGATCGACGCCAGCATCGGCCCCATCGTCTGCCATGGCGCGGTGGAACCGCTGAACCGGCTCTATCGCGAGGCCGGGGTGGCGTTGCCGGCGACCTCGACCGTGGGCGAAGCAGAGGCCGGCAAGCGCGGCAAGGCCAATGCCTATGCCGGCAGCCTGGTGGTGGCACCGCCTTCGGCGGCCGGGTCGCCCTGGATGCGGCGCTTCGGTGACTATAGCGATGCCTTCGCCAGCGGCTGGATGCGCCTGCGCGGCACACGGCGCCGACGGGGCGTGGATCGCGGCTTCGTGCTGTCCGATCACGCCGACTGGCCGGCCCTGCAGGAAGCCATCGCCGCCAGTGGTGCCGCGCGGGTCATCGTCACCCACGGCCAGGTCGCGACCATGGTGCGCTGGCTGTGCCAGAATGGTCTGGATGCCGCTGCCTTCAATACCGAGTATGGCGACGAAGACGATACCGCTGCCGAAGTCACGCAGGATAGCAATGCCGTGCCGCCCGTCTCCGTGCCCGGCCAGGAAAGGCCCGGCCAGGAGGGGCCCGGCCATGCGTGAATTCTCGCGGCTCTATGCCGAACTGGATGCCACCACCTCCACCACCCGCAAGCTGACGGCACTGCAGGATTATTTCCGGCGCGCCGATGCCGCCGACGCCGCCTGGGCGGTATATTTCCTGGCGGGCGGCAAGCCGCGCCAGGCGGTGCCGACCGGCCTGCTCAAGCAATGCGCGATGGCGTATGCGCAGATCGATGACTGGCTGTTCGAAGAGTGTTATCACAGCGTGGGCGACCTGGCCGAGACCATCGCCCACATCCTGCCGCCGGCCAGCCATACCAGCGACCTCGGCCTGGCACGCTGGATGCAGGAGCGCATCACCCCCTTGCGCGGCGCCGAACCGGAGGTGATCCGCCAGACGCTCTTCCAGGCCTGGGACGAACTGGACTGGCAGGGACGTTTTCTGCTTTCCAAGCTGATCGGTGGCGGGTTCCGGGTCGGCGTGTCGCGCCTGCTGGTGACGCGGGCGCTGGCCACGGTAGCGCAACTGGACCCCAAGCTGCTGGCCCAGCGCATGGTCGGCTGGACCGACGGCCGCGCCCGCCCGGACGCCGAACGTTTTACCCGCCTCATCGCCCCCGATGACGGTGAAGACCATCACCTGCAAGGCGGCCAGCCCTATCCCTTCTTCCTGGCCCATCCGCTGCTGGAGCATCCGCGCCAGCTGGGCCCGCTTGACCGCTGGCAGGTGGAGTGGAAGTACGACGGCATCCGCGCCCAGCTGGTCCGGCGGCATGGCAGCAACTGGCTGTGGTCGCGCGGTGAGGAACTGATCACCGAACGCTTTCCCGAACTGGCGGCGCTGGACCTGCCGGACGGTACCGTGATCGATGGCGAGATCGTGATCCGCCTACGCGATTCCGGCCGACAGGCCGATCGCGTGGCACCCTTCGCCGACCTGCAGAAACGCATCGGACGCAAGAACCTGACTGCAAAAATGCTGGCCGAGCTGCCCGCCGGACTGATCGCCTATGACCTGCTGGAGCAGGATGGCCATGACCTGCGCGGGCTACCCCAGCAGCAGCGTCGCGCGCGCCTGGAGCAGCTGGTACACCGACATCCGGCGCCGGCCCTGATGCTGGCCCCGCAGATCGTGGCGTCCGACTGGGACGCGCTGGCGCAGTTGCGCCTTGGTTCGCGCCAGCGCGGCGTGGAAGGCATGATGCTCAAGCAGGTCGACGCCCATTACGGCATCGGTCGCACCCGCAACGCCGGCACCTGGTGGAAGTGGAAGGTCGATCCCTACTCCATCGATGCCGTCCTGATCTATGCCCAGGCCGGCCACGGCCGACGTGCCTCGCTCTATACCGACTACACCTTTGCGGTCTGGGATACCCCCGCAGAGGCTGATGGTGAGCGCAGACTGGTGCCCTTCGCCAAGGCCTATTCGGGATTGACCGATGCCGAGATTGCCATCGTCGATCAGACCATCCGCAAGACCACCATAGAGAAATTCGGCCCGGTGCGCAGTGTGCGGCCGTCCATGGTATTCGAGATCGGCTTTGAGGGCATTGCCCTGTCGTCGCGCCACAAGGCCGGTATCGCCGTACGCTTTCCGCGCATCCTGCGCCAGCGCATGGACAAGACGGTAGAGCAGGCCGACACTCTGGACAACCTGCGCGCCCTGCTGCCGTCGACACCTGTCCATGAGAGCGAGGAAGATGCCCAGCCCGCCCAGCAAGACCACTAACCGGCGCCCGGTCAGGGGCCATCGCACCGGCCTCCCGAAGGCGGCGCCCATCCCGGCTGCTGCCGAGGAGTGGTTTGCCCGGCGCCACTGGCAGATATTCGATTTCCAGCGCCAGGTCTGGCAAGCCGCGCAACAAGGTCGCAGCGGCCTGCTGCACGCAGGCACCGGTGCCGGCAAGACCTACGCGGTCTGGTTCGGCGCCCTGTTGCATGCCGAGCCCGACCTGGGCCGGGCTGAGCAGGCCCGCACTGCGCAGGGCTTGCGTATCCTCTGGATCACCCCGATGCGGGCGCTGGCCGCCGACACCCTGCGCGCGCTGCAGGCGCCGCTGGCTGATCTGCTGCCGCACTGGCAGGCCGGCATGCGTACCGGCGATACCGGCTCGACCGAACGCGCGCGCCAGATGAAGTCGCTGCCGCAAGCCCTGGTGACCACGCCGGAAAGCCTGTCCCTGCTGCTGTCCCAGGCCGATGCCCGGCAGCGCTTCGGGCGGCTTGATGCGGTCATCGTCGATGAATGGCACGAACTGATGGGCAACAAGCGTGGCGTACAGGTCCAGCTGGCGCTGGCCCGCCTGCGCCGCTGGCGCCCGGCAATGGTGGTATGGGGGCTGTCGGCCACCCTGGGCAATCTGGAGCAATCGCTGCAGGCCCTGCTCGGCCCTGCACGTGCCGAGGATGGCGTGCTGGTGCGCGGCGAACAGCGCAAGCGCATCCTGATCGACACCCTGCTGCCGCCGCAGCCGGCGCGCTTTGCCTGGGCCGGCCACCTGGGACTGCAGATGCTGCCGGCGGTGGTGCAGGAAATCGAGGCCAGCGGCAGCACCCTGGTCTTCACCAATACCCGTTCGCAGGCCGAACTGTGGTACCAGAACCTGCTGGAGGCCCGCCCCGACTGGGCCGGCATCATTGCCCTGCATCACGGCTCGCTCGACCGTGAAGTGCGGGAATGGGTGGAACAAGGTCTGCGCGATGGCCGGCTCAAGGCCGTGGTCTGCACTTCCAGCCTGGACCTGGGGGTGGATTTCACGCCGGTGGAACGGGTGCTGCAGATCGGCAGCCCGCGTGGCGTGGCGCGCCTGCTGCAACGGGCCGGCCGCTCCGGCCATTCGCCCGGGCGCGATTCCCGCGCCACGCTGGTGCCCACCAACAGCCTGGAACTGGTGGAAGCCGCCGCCGCCCAGGACGCCGTGGCCGCCGGCCGGGTCGAACAGCGCCCGGTACCGGAGTCGCCCCTGGACGTGCTGGTGCAACACCTGGTGACGATAGCCCTGGGCGGCGGATTTCTTGCCGACGAGCTGCTGGACGAAGTGCGCCAGGCCTGGTCCTATCGCCATCTGCGCGACGACCAGTGGCAGTGGGCGCTGGACTTCGTGGTGCGCGGCGGCCAGAGCCTGGGCGCCTATCCGGAATATCACCGCGTGCGTGCCAGCGAGGAGGGTCTCTACCGGGTAGAACTGCCCGCTATCGCCCGCCGCCACCGCATGAATATCGGCACCATCGTGGCCGATGCCAGCCTGCACGTGCAATACATGAAGGGCGGCCGCATCGGCACCATCGAAGAAGGCTTCATCGCCCGCCTGCGCCCGGGCGATCGCTTCCTGTTCGGCGGCCGGGTGCTGGAATTCGTACGGGTGCACGAGATGACCGCCTGGGTCCGCCGCAGCAGCGCCGGCAGTGGTGCCGTACCGCGCTGGCAGGGGGGCCGCATGCCGCTCTCCTCGACCCTGGCGCATGCCGTTCTGGATCGGCTGGAACAGGCGGCCCAGGGCCGCTTCGACGGCCCCGAGATGCACGCGGTACAAGCCCTGCTGGATCTGCAGCAAACCTGGTCGGCACTGCCCACGGCGCAGCGACTGGTGGTGGAAACGCTCAAGAGCCGCGAGGGACATCACCTGTTCTTCTACCCCTTCGCCGGGCGGCTGGTGCACATGGGACTGGCCTCGCTGCTGGCCTGGCGCCTGAGCCGGACGCGCGCGGCCACCTTTTCCATTGCCGTCAATGATTACGGCTTCGAACTGCTGGGCGCGGAACAGGTCGATGTGCGCCGCCTGGCGCCCGAGGCGGCCCAGGTCCTGTTCAGCGAAGAGCAGTTGCTGGAGGACGTACTGGCCAGCCTGAATGCCACCGAACTGTCGCAACGGCGCTTCCGTGAAATCGCCCGTATCGCTGGCCTGGTATCGCAGGGCTATCCCGGCCAGCACAAGAGCGCGCGCCAGTTGCAGGCGTCCTCGGCACTGTTCTTCGAAGTCTTCCGCAAGCACGATGCCGGCAATCTGCTGCTGAGCCAGGCCCAGCGCGAAGTGCTGGAACAGGAGCTGGAACTGGAACGGCTGCGCAGCACCCTGGCCGAACTGCGTGCGCGCAGCCTGACGCTGGTACCGCTGGAACGCCCTACTCCCTTTGCCCTGCCACTGATGGTGGAACGCTTCCGCGAAAAACTGTCGACCGAAAAGCTGGCCGACCGCGTGGCCCGCATGCTGCGCGAGCTGGAAAGCGCCGCCGACAAGACCGCTGCCGGCGCCCCGCCCGCCGCTAGCCGTGCGGCCCGGCCATCTGCCAAGCCTGCTCCCCGGACATGAACGACTACCCCAGTTTCGACGCCGCCGGCGCCACCCTGACCATGCTGCCCGAACGCGCCCTGCTATGGCGCGAGCGCGCCATGCTGGTATTGGCCGATGTGCACTTTGGCAAGGCCGCCGCCTTCCGCGCCGGCGGCATCCCGGTCCCGCATGGCACCACCCGTGACAACCTGGAACTGATCGATGCCCTGGTACAGCGCCATGCGGCGCGCCACGTCGTATTCCTGGGCGACTTCCTGCATGCGCGCGCCGGACGGGCCGCCGCCACCCTGCAGGCGCTGGCGCAATGGCGCAGCCGCAACGCCGGCCTCTCGTTGACACTGGTGCGCGGCAATCACGACCGCCATGCCGGCGATCCCCCGGCCGAGCTGGCCATGCACCTGGTGGATGAACCCTGGCGGGTCGGCCCGCTAGCCTTCTGCCATCACCCGCAGACGGTGGCCGGCGCCTTCGCCATCGTCGGTCACCTGCACCCGGTGTACCGCCTGGCTGCGGCGGGCGACACCCTGCGACTACCCTGCTTCGTGGTCGATGGCAGCTGGGCCATGCTGCCGGCCTTCGGTGCCTTCACCGGCGGTTACCGTGTCCAGGCAGAACCCGGCCAGCGCATCTTCCTGGCCGCCGACGACTGCGTGTTGCCGCTACCGGGCTGAAGGATGCGGCAATGTGGCGTATCATCGGCCGCGCAATGACACCACAATCACAAGGAGAACCCGGAGATGAAACTCAAGACTAGCCTGCTGGCGCTGACGCTGGGCCTGGCCGCCCTCACCGCCACCGCGGCCCGCGCGGACGCACTGTCCGACATCCAGAAAGCCGGCGTGGTACGCATCGGCGTGCCCCAGGACTTCGCCCCCTTCGGCTCGGTCAACACCGATCTGCAACTACAGGGCCTGGACATCGACGTGGCCAGGCTCATCGCGCAAAAGATGGGGGTGAAGGTGCAACTGGTGCCGGTAGCCAGCGCCAACCGCATCGCCTACCTGCAGACCCACAAGACCGACCTGGTGATCTCGACCCTGGGCAAGAATGCCGAGCGCGAGAAGGTGATCGATTTCTCGCAGCCCTATGCGCCCTACAACAACAGTGTCTTCGGCGTGCAGGACATCAAGGTCAGCGGCCCGGCCGACCTGGCCGGCAAGACGGTGGGCGTGGCCCGCGGCACCTTCCAGGACCTGCAGCTGACCGACACCGCCCCCAAGAGCGCCACCATCAAGCGCTATGAAGACAACAACGCCATGATCTCGGCCTATGTCTCAGGACAGGTGCAGCTGGTGGGCACGGGCGACTTCGTCGCCTATGCGCTGGCCGAGAAGGCGCCCAACAACAAGCCCGTGCTCAAGTACATCATCCAGGAGTCGGCCTGCAACGTCGGCCTGAACAAAGGCGAACCCGCCCTGCTGGCCAAGGTCAACGACGTCCTGACAGCGGCCAAGAAGAGCGGCGAACTCAACGGCATCGTGCAGAAGTGGCTCAACGTGCCACTTCCGGCCAAGATGGCGGCGACCTTCCAATAATCCGGTGACGGGGAAGTCGACTTCGAACGAGCCCAGGCCCGCTGCTCCGCATGCCTTCCGGATCGGCCTGGCCAGGCCCGCCCGTCAGAACTTCGAGGATACCGCCAGTCCCCACTTGCGCTCCGGGTCGCCGCTGTCGGGCAGCAGTCCATTCGAGTAATCCAGGCTCAGGCCGACGTTCTGGTTGAAGTTGTAGGTCAGCACCGACTTCCAGTAGTGGATGCTGCGATTGCCCTGCAAGGCCTTCAGGCCGGTATAGGTGGTGGTGAAATCGAAGGGCAGCGCCGGATTGGTGGACGAGAGCGTGAACCCGGCCTGCGCACCCAGGCGGATGAAATCGCGGTGCTGGTCGTAGACATCCGGATCGCCACGATTGATGTAGATACCGTTGCGGCTCTGGCCGATCAGGATGGGCTTGAACGCCAGGCCATTGCCCCAGCGCAGGAAATCGTTGAGTCGCCCCGGCCGTACCGGGGTGAGCGTAAAGTTTACGGTCAGCAGGCGGCTGCCATCGGTGTTGTTGACCAGGTAGTCGGGACGGGCCGTCAGGTCTTCGGTGTTGGCGGTGTCGGGATGGGTGAAGTGGAAGGCCGACAGCATGCCGATCTGGCTGGTGCGGGTGGTGGTGATCTCGGGATTGCCGGCATCATAGGTGGTGACACGGTTCTGCTTGAAGCCGACATACGGTACCGCCTCATAGGTGCTGCCCGGTTCGGCCATGGCGCGCTTGTCCAGCGAATAGCCGGCATAGACCACCACATCATTGGTCCGCGATTGCGCCACATCGTCATTGGCCAAGGCCACCCGCGCGCGTTCGACCGAGGCGAAGCCGGCCTTGTCGCGGTGATCGATGGAGAGCTGATCAGGATTGCCGCGTACGCGGACGTGATCCATCCAGCCCGCTTCCTGGGCCGTGGCCGCAGCGGGCGCGGTTGCCGGTGTAGCAGGGCCGGCCACGGGAGTGGCGGTGCCGGCGGTGGCCGCTACGCCCATGCCCAAGGCGCTGCCGGCATAGGCCAGGGTCGGCGCCGCATCGGACTTGACGCAGCTCAGCGCCACCCGGCTGTCGTCACGAAAGAAGGCGCCCGCTTCACTGCGGCCGCTGGGCCGGATCTGGGCGTCCCTGCCGTCGAGCAGGCGCTGCACTTCCTCGGCCATGTGTTCGACATTGCAGCTGTCACCCTGGCACGCCTGGCCGGCGGCCTTCTCGGCGGCGCGCTTCTGCAGCAGCCAGGCCACCAGCGCCCGCGGCGAGGACAGCGGCGCAGGGTCTCGGCCCACCGACAGGTAGGCCGTGCTGACCGGATACGTGCGGATCAGGGCGCTGGCCAGCTGATCCTTGTCCAGCGTGAGATCGCTGCGGCACAGGCCGTTGATCACGGCGGCATGGGCCAGTGTTGCCGGCGCGGCCAGAACCAGGGTGGTCGCGTAGCGGGAAAGTCGGGGGAGTCGAGGCAGTCGTCGTTGCATGCAGGTCGGGGAAAAGCGTGCGCCGGGCAGACGCACGGACAGGACGGACAGGGGGTGGCCCCCCCGGCGGAAAACGGGTTCAGGCCGCCAGCGGCAGGCCCGGCAGCGGGCGCAGGTCCAGCTGGCCCAGCAGGTAAGGCTGGATCACCATCTTGTAGCAATCCAGATCGAACCCCTTGAGGCTGGCAGCCGGGCGCAGCCGCAACTGACGGTGCTCGCGATCCAGCGACCCCAGATAGCGCCAGTGGTCGATCACGTGCACCTGCTGCCAGCCCTCGCCGTGTTCGACGATGCCCATGGGTCCGGCATAGGGCCAGGGCAGGATGCGCAGGTCTTCCAGCGCCTGCATCAGCCGTTGCTGGTGCTGCTCATGGGATTCTTCTCCGGTGCAGGCGCCCCGGCAGCGACGGATCTGCCGGCCGAAGCAGGCCATGCCGAAGCCGTCCGGCTGCTCCAGGCCGGTCACGATGGAGCACAGGCCGTGGCCCTGAACCAGCTTGTGCAGGGCGTCGAGGGCGGCGCGTTCGCTGGTATAGATGCCGAACAGGTTTTCGGCCCGGCTGAATTCACGCTCTGCCACTTGCATCACCTGCGGCTGGCCGTCGGCATTCAGGCGCAGCGTGAACAGGCCACGCTTGCTGCGCTGCTTCTTGTTGTGTGCCGGGCGCAGATCGCGCAGCAGGCTGTTTTCCAGCAGCGCCGCACCCAGTTCGCCAGCGGTGCGGCGGCATTCGATGCGGCGCGTCTGGCCGATCAGGAACTGTTCTTCGTGGTGATGCAGATGCGCCAGCACCCGGCTGCGCAGGTTGACGCTGCGGCCCACGTACAGCGGTACGTCGTCCACGCCCCGAAAGATATAGACGCCGCAGGCATTGGGCAGCGCCTCGATGCTGGCGCGCTCGATGTGCAAGGGGTAACTGAAGGTGGCAGCCCGGTGGGCCGCCGGCTGGGGGGCGTTGAAGGTCGCCAGCGGCAGGCCGGGAGCGCGCATGCCGCGCTGAGCTTCCTGCTGCAACAGGCGTTCCACCAGCGCGGCCGGCAGCTTGCGCGGCGCGGCTGCGGCCTGCGGCATCAGGGAAGGCATGGCGGCCTGGAGGGGACGGGTCAAAAGCTGAGTCAGCGAAGTGCGGTGGCTGAGGGTATTCATGGCGCTGGCCAATTCCTTCTTGGTATTCATGTCACGTCTGGACGTGCTCGACAGTGTGGCAACTGACCCGGACGCGCCGGGCCATCAAGTTAAAGTGGATTATGAAGTTGGCCCCCCGCGCCCACAGTCGGCAGGAAGATGAAGATCGTGTAGGACATTGCCGCGTGGTCGAGCTTGGCGGCCCGGCGCCCGGCGCGCTCAGACCGGCGCGAAGGCCGCCAGCATGGCCTTGGTGAGGCGCTGGCGGGACTGGCCGAAAGTGGCCCAGGGATCGCTGTCCTGCACCGCCTGCAACCGTTCCGGCATGGTCGCGACCTTGAAATGGTCGGCCTGGATACCCTGCTCCAGTTCATCCCAGGTGATCGGCACCGAGACCGGTGCCCCGGCACGGGCACGTACCGAATAGGCCACCACGGTGGTGGCACCCGGGGCGTTCCGCAAATAATCCACGAAGATCCTGCCCTGACGCGCGGCCTTGCTCATGCGGGCGATGAAACGATCGGGCAATACCCGCGCCAGATGCGCCGCCACCCGGTGTGCCCAGTCCTTGATCGCTTCCCAGTGATGCTCGGGGCGGATCGGGACCATCAGATGGAGGCCCTTGCCCCCGGACGTCTTCAGGTAGCACTCCAGCCCGATTTCGCCCAGCAGGCCGCGCAGCAGTTGCGCGCCCTCCACGACGGTAGCCCAGGGGACGTCGGGTGCCGGATCGAGATCGAACACCACCCGGTCGGGTTGTTCCAGCGCGCGCCCGGTGGCGCCCCAGGCATGCAGTTCCAGCACACCCATCTGTACCGTCGCGATCAGGCCGGCGAGGTCGTTGACCATCATGTAGCGGGCCTTCCCCTCGCCTTCGGGGACGTCGATGGCATCGATGGCCTCCGGCATGCCCTGGCCGATGTGCTTCTGGAAGAAGCACTTACCGCCCTGCCCGTCCGGACAGCGCACCAGCGACAGCGGCCGCTGCTTGAGTTCCGGCAGGATGAGGTCAGCCACGCTCTGGTAATAGCGGGCCAGTTCCAGCTTGGTCAGGCCGGTGTCGGGATACAGGATCTTGCCCGGATGGGTGAGCTTGACGCCGGCCACGGTGACTGGCCGCGAAAGGTCGGTCGCACCGGCCGTCCTTCGGCGGCGCACCGGCTTGGCTTGCTCGGCAGCATCCTCCCCATGCGGCACGGCAGGCGCTTGCCCGGTTTCGCGCACGATGTCGCGCGCCCGCTTGTCTTCGCGCAAGGCCAGGAAGCTGCCGTGTCGCAGGATACCCGACTTGGTCCACTGGGCGAAGCGCACCTCGGCCACCAGTGCCGGGGCCAGCCAATGCACACCGCGCCGTTGCTGGCCGGTGGGCGGGTCGACGAAGGCCGGCTGGTCCTGCTCCAGCTTGCGGAACTGCCGCAGCAGGCCCGCCAGCAGGCGCTCGTCGAAGCCGGTACCCACGCGCCCGGCATAGCGCAGTTGGCCCTGGTCGTCATGCACCCCCACCAGGATGGCACCGAAACCGCTGCGTTGACCGGCGGGTTCGGTATAGCCGGCGATCACGAATTCCTGGCGATGCTCGCACTTGAGCTTGAGCCAGTTGCGGTCGCGCCGCCCGGTATAGGGGGCGTCGGCGCGCTTGACCACGATGCCTTCCATGCCATGCTGGCAGGCATGGCGGAATACCTCATCGGTATGGCCCAGGATGTGTTCGCTGTAGAGCAGCAGCCCTGCCTCGTCCGAGCCGGGAATCAGGGTGCGCAACAGTTCCTTGCGTTGCAGCAGCGGCACTTCGCGCAGATCGTGGCCATTGAGGAACAGCAGATCGAAGGCATACAGGGCCAGGCGGATGCCATTGGCCTGCTGACGGTCGCCGCGCACCAGGGTCTGCAGGGCTTCGAAGCTGATCTGTCCCTGGGCATCCAGTGCCACCACCTCGCCATCGATCCAGGCGTCGTCCACCGGCAGGCGCGCCAGAGCCTGCACCAGGATCGGCCAGCGATGGCTCCAGTCCAGGCCTTCGCGGGTGTGGATGGCGGCCTGGCCGGCCTGGATGCGGCACAGGCCGCGATAGCCGTCGAACTTCAGTTCGCTGAGCCATTGTTCGCCCTGGGGCGCCTGCTCGACCAGCGTCGCCAGCTGCACATCCACCCGTTCGGGCAGCTGTGCAGCGCGCGCTTGACCGCTCTCGGAGCGGGATGCAGCCTGGGGCTGCGCTCGATGGATGGCTTTCCTGGACTTGGCGCGGGCCGGCTGGGCATCGACGCCATCGCCCTTGTCCTTGACGCTCTCCGGCCGCAGCCGCGTGATGGCGGCGGCTTCGCCGCTCTGCGCGGCCTCATCGTCGTCCTTGATCAATAACCAGTTTTCCTTGCCATCGGCGGCAGGCTTGCCCATGCGGACCAGTGCCCAGCGCCCTTCCAGCTTGTCGCCCTGCAGAGCGAAGCTGAGGTGGCCTTTCTCCAGGCCGGCGTGCGGATCCCCATGCGGCAGCCAGTGGCCGCGGTCCCACAGCACCACATGGCCGGCGCCATATTGATGCGCCGGGATATCGCCTTCGAAGGTGCCGTAGTCCAGCGGATGGTCTTCCACCCGCACGGCGAGACGCTTGTCGTGCGGATCCAGACTGGGCCCCTTGGGAACCGCCCAGCTCTTGAGGACGCCGTCGAGTTCCAGTCGGAAATCGTAATGCAGGCGCCGCGCATGGTGGCGCTGGATGAAGAATTGCAGGCTGTCGCTGGCCGTGCGGGCGGCGCGCCGCCCCTTGCCGGAAGGTTCCGGCGTGAGTTTGAAATCACGCTTGGCGTGATAGCGGTCAAGAGAAGAAGTGCTCATGCCTGCGCCCTCCGGGCCGTGCTGCGCTCACCACTGGCGCGGCGCGCACTGCTGCCCTTGGCGCCGGCCTTGGGGCGCGACGCGGTGGAAGATTTGGCGCTGGTGCTGCGCTTGGCCGCCGGCTTGCGGTCGGCCAGCTTGTGGACCTTGGCGCCGCTTCTGGACTTCGGTTTTTCGCCGTCGTCCGCCGCATCCTCTTGCTTGGTGGTCCGGCTGGCGGATTTGCCGCGGCCTTCCAGGCTGCTCTTGAGCAGGGCCATCAGGTCCACCACCTTGGCCCCGCTGCTGGCGGGCGCGGCGGCTTCGTCAGGTTCTGCCACCTCGTGGGTCTGACGGCTCTTGATCTTTTTCTTGATCAGCGCCAGGACGTCATCGCGATAGGTATCGTGGAACTGTTCCGGCTCCCAGTCCGAGGACATGTGCTCCACCAGGGCGCGCGCCATGTCCACCTCCTGCCGGGTGACGCCCGCCTTCTTCGACTTGCGCGAGGGCAGCGGCAGGTCATCCGGCGCCCGCAGTTCGCTGGGATAGCGCAAGGTGATCAGTTGCAGCATGTCGCCCTGGGGAATCAAGGCCGCCAGGTGCTGACGGGTGCGGATCACGATCTGGGCGATGGCCATCTTGTCGCTGGCCAGCAAGGTCTCGCGCAACAGGGCATAGGCCTTGTCTCCGCCCTTGGACGGCGCCAGGAAATAAGGCTGCTCGTAATACAGGATGGGAACCTGCTCGCGCTCCACGAAGCTCTGGATATCGATACTCTGGGTCGCCTCGACGTTGGCCCGGCGCAGGTCTTCATCGGACATCAACACGAACCTGCCATCCTCGTATTCGTAGCCCTTGATGATGTTTTCCCACGGCACCTCGCGCCCGGACTTCTTGTTGTAGCGCTTGTAGCCCACCGGTGACAGGTCGCGCTTGTCCAGCAGCGTGAAGTCCAGCTCGTCATGCTTTTCGGCGGTATAGAGTTCGACCGGGATATTGATCAGTCCGAAGCTGATCGCCCCTTTCCACAGTGCGCGTCGCATCGTTTCCTCCGCAATCTTGCTGATGCGCCGATTATCGGAGCGGCGCGCCGCCGCCGCAGTCGGCCTGTTGATGAAGCCGGCGTAGGACTGTGCCGCAGGCGCGCGCTTTTCCTACAAGGATTTACCGCACCCACCGATAGAGAGGCGCGGCCGCCAGACTTACTCTTGAGCGATCTTTCCTCGTCCATGGAGCAGCCATGTCCGCCACCGTTGCAGAAATCCTCATCGATACCCTCTACGAGATCGGAGTCCGACAGATCTTCGGAGTGGTCGGTGATGCCCTCAATCCCCTTACCGATGCCATCCGGCGCGACAAGCGCATCGAATGGATAGGCGTACGCCATGAAGAAGGCGCGGCCCTGGCCGCGGCTGGTCAGGCCAAGTTGACCGGCCGCCTGGCCGTATGCTGTGGCACCACCGGGCCGGGAGCCAACCACCTGGTGGCCGGCCTCTACGAAGCGCGCAAGGACCACGCCCCGGTCCTGGCCATCTCGGGCGGCGTACCGGCGGCGCGCCGGGGTACCGATTATCTGCAGGAGAATTCCCCCGACCTGCTGTTTCGTGACGTGGCGGCCTACAGCCAGATCGTCACCAGCCCCGACCAGGCGCCGGCCGTGTTCCATCAGGCCATCGCCCAGGCCTACGCCCAGCGGGGCGTAGCGCATCTGAACCTGCCCGCCGACATCATCGGCGCCCGCACCTCCGGTACCGTGCCCAGCCTGCATACCCTGCGCCAGCGTACCGAACTGGCCCCGCCGGTGGCCGACATCGAGGCCGCCGCCGAACTGATCAATGCCGCCGGCTCGGTCGCCATATTCGCCGGCAATGGTTGTCGGGGTGCGCTCGATGAGGTGCTGGCCCTGGCCAGCAAGCTGCAGGCACCGGTGATGCACACCTTCCGCGGCAAGGACCTGGCATCCTACGACCATCCGCACTGGATAGGCGGGGTCGGCCTGATCGGCGGCGCCCCCGGCACCGATGCCCTGCAGGCAGCCGAGCTGATGCTGATGCTGGGCTCGGACTATCCCTATTCGGAATTCCTGCCGACCAAGTCCAAGGTGATTCAGATCGATGAACGCGGCTTCGTGCTGGGACGCCGGGCGCCGGTCACGCTGGGCATCACCGGCTCGGTCGGCCCCAGCGTGCGGGCCTTGCTGGAGCGGGTGGAAGGCAAGACCGACGGCAGCTTCCTGCACAAGGTGAACGGCGAGCGCGAGCGCTGGAATGCCAAGCTGGACAGCGCCGCCGAGATCAAGCGGCATCACAAGAAGATCAAGCCCCAGAGCGTGGCGCGCGCCCTCAGCGATCTGGCCGACGACGATGCGTGTTTCGTGGTGGATACCGGGGTGGTGACGCTGTGGTGCGGCAATTGGATCCGCCAGCGCGGCCAGCAACGCATCCTGGCCTCGTTCAACAATGCCGCCGTCGGTACGTCGCTGGGTCAGGCTAACGGCATCCAGGCCCTGGATCGCCAGCGCCAGGTCCTGGTGGCGGTAGGCGATGGAGGTTTCACCATGCTGCTGGGCGAATTCATGACCAGCGTGGAGCACAAGCTGCCGGTGAAGGTGGTGGTCTTCAATAACCGCGAATGGGGCCTGGTGCACCTGGAGATGGAAGAAGCCGGCATGCCCGCCTTCGACGGTTCGGAATTCCCCAACGCCGATTTCGCCGCCTTTGCGCGCGCGTGTGGCGCCCAGGGCTTCAGCGCCCGTTCGCCCGATGCGTTGCAGGAAGGCCTGCAACAGCTGCTGGCCGCGCCCGGCCCGGCAGTGCTGGACGTGTTCATCGATCCGGCCGAACTGCCGGTGATGCCGCACATCAAGATGGAGCAGATCTGGCGCTTCGGCCTGGCCAAGGTGCGGGAAAGTCTGATTGCCATGAAAGGAGGTTGAACATGGACCCTGTCGAACAGCAACGCGAGGCCTATGCCCGCGAACTGCGGCAGCGTTTCGCCGCTTACAAGCAATGGGCCATCGCGCATTGGCCGGTGGCCGAACAGCCGCTGGAGGACAGTGCCTTCGTGGCCTCCGAGCGGGAGCTGGAACTGCTGACCGGCAGCCGCTTGCATCCGGGCCGGCAGAGCGGTGCCATCCCTGCCGATGACGCACAGCAGGCGCAGTTCGAGGACGTCACGCCGGCTCCGTGGCCGTAGCCGCCGCTCCTCCCGCATTCTTACGCAGGGTTGCGCTGCCCGCTTATACCCGCGCCCGGTGTGGCGCGTTAATCTGGACATCACCGGTCCTCGCGCGCCGTCCGGTGCCGACGCGCCGGGCCGATCCAGATGAACATCCAAAGGAGGTCACCATGAGTACAGACAAACAGGAAAAAAATCATCGTCCGAACAAGTACGACACCCCCTCGGAAGTGGCGCTGGACGAAGCCAATGAAATGAGCTTCCCCGGCAGCGACCCGGTGGCCACGTCCAACATCACGCGTATCGAGAAGGCGCCGGAGATGGACAAGGCCAGCAACGACCACCAGAACCGCAACAAGGTTCGCCAGAATACTCCGGATTGATCGTCGATCCGCCTCCATCAGGGGCGGCCGGTGCATGCCGGTCGCCCTTTTCTTTTTGCAAGGGAGATCCATCATGAGCAATCGCTATCATCAACTCAAGGTCGCCGTCCTGGTGACCGACGGCTTCGAACAGGCCGAACTGCTGGAGCCGAAGAAGGCATTGGAAGCTGCCGGCGCTACCGTGCATATCCTCTCCGACAAGAGCGACAGCGTGCAAGGCTTCAAGCACGTCGACAAGGGAGAATCGGTGGCGGTAGACGGTAGCCTCGATACCGCCCGTCCCGAAGAATATTCTGCCGTGCTGCTGCCCGGCGGCGTGGTCAATGGCGATGCCATGCGGCTGCTGCCGCAGGCGCGCAATTTCGTGCGGGCCGCCAACGACGCGGAAAAGCCCATCGCGTCCATTTGCCACGGGGGCTGGCTACTGATTTCGGCAGGTATCGCCAAGGGCCGCACCGTGACCAGCTGGCCCAGCCTGCAGGATGACTTCCGCAATGCCGGCAGCCAGTGGGTGGATCAGGAAGTGGTGCGCGACGAGAATTTCGTCTCCTCGCGCAAACCCACCGATATTCCTGCTTTCAACAATGAATTCATGAAGCTGCTGGATGAACAGCAAAGGCGCGAACAGCGTCAGCAGCCATCGGCCGCCGGCGGGGAAGAATCCGTCACCGAGGCCGGCGGCGTAGCCGGCAGCAGCCAGCCGCGCCTGTCGGAGAAGGGCAGCGCCCCGCCCGCTCCTCCGGCCCATGAAAACGAAGCCTTTGCCGTGGCGCACGGGGAATCGCCGCAAAGCGACGGCTGAGGAGCCAGCAGACGGTGCGGATGGCTTTATCCGCGTTTATCCGCGCGCGGACGTTCGGGGAGAGAGTCTGACTCTGCTGTGCCGGCCTACGCACCGGCAAGTCAGTGACCTCCCCGCCCGCAGGGTCCCTGACAGAATCGGGAAGTCAAGCAAATGCCGTCCGCAACCAGGGTTGCGGACGGCATTCTTCCTTGCGGCGCGGTGTGGGCTGCTGACGTCGGCCCGACCCGGCTCTTACGCCTGCTGGCGCATGGCCTCGGCCAGCAGGGCCAGGGCGGCCTTCTCGGCGGCCTTGCGTTTCTTGCAGATACGCACCGGCTGGCCCTTGAGGTCATGCAGGTCCATCTGCCAGAGGTGATCGATACGGGTGTCGAGGTAAGCGACGTACTTGTGCTTGTCCAGCTTGGTCACGCGGGGCATGAAATGGCCGGCTTGCTGCTGTTCAACGGAATGGGCGAAGTGTTTCATGGCAACTCTCCTCGACACAAATGCGGGGATGGGACGTCATGACAGGCGGGGCAAGGCTGCTCTTGCAGCATAGTCGATCAGGGCGGCAGGGGAAGGTCTTTTTCGCGCTGCCGCCGTGACATCAGGGCGGTGGGAGCCGGTCTTATTTCTTGGCGGCATCCACCTTCTGCTTCAGATCACGCCCCATCTGCAGGTGTTCCTTCAGCCCAGGCAAGGTCTTGGCGGCGAAACTCTTCACATCGGCATCATCAGCCGAGCTGGACGATTTCTGGAAGAGCTTGACCGCATCCTCGTGCGCGGACACACCGATCATGCTGGCATAGCGCTTGTCGAAGGTATTTCCCTTGAGCTTTTCCAGCACGGTGATCTTGGCGCGCTGGGCCATGCTGGGCTCGGTGGGCAGGGTCACATCCTTGCTGCTTGCCAGTTGCTTCAGTTCATCGTTGACCGTGGTGTGCTGGTCGATCATCTTCTGGGCGAAATCCTTGACGGCGGGATTGCTGCTCTTTTCGAGGGCCACCTTGCTGGCGGCGATTTCCGCATGACCGGCCTCGGCGGCCTTGGTCATGAAGCTCTTGTCCTTGCTGGTGACCGGGGCGGCCGAGGCGCCCACGGCCAGGGTGGCGCCGGCCAGCATCAGCGCGCCTGCACCCAGCAGACGGCGCGAAGAACGGAACAGCATCGCAGAGGTGGCGGGTCGGGTGGAATTCATGGCGTTGCTCCTTATGTTTGTTGAGAAAATGGATCAGCTCGCGGCGACCGGCCGTGCCTGGCCGCTGATACCGCCACTGTAGTGAGGATGCTTGAGGGCTGGCATCAGACAGCGCCAATGACATCTGTAAGAATCGATGAGCGCGGCCACGCACAAGCTCAGCGCTGTTCGCCGCTCTTCTGGCGCCGGCGGTTGCGCAGATAGAGGATCTGCCCCAGCAACGCCGTACCCAGCAGGAACACGTTGGACACCACGAACACCCAGTCCCCCTGCAGCAGGCTGTAGGTGACGAAGCCGGCCGAAGCCGCCAGTTGCCCGGCGAACAGCCAGTGCGATACGCCCTGGGTGGAGCGGCTGCGCCATTGCTCATAGACCTGGGAAGAGATGGTCAGCAACAGGATCAGGGTGGCGCCCCAGCCGATGAGGTCGGTGATGTGATCGGACATGATGTTCGTGCGGGACCGGTGCGGCCCCGGTAGCTGTGGATGATGCGATGGTGAGGCAGGTGCCGGGCAAAGACAGTCGGCCGGTATCGCAAGCCGTTGTAGGAACTGTGCGCGCCTGCGGGGTGGCGTCGGCGCATTCGCGCAGTCCTGCGCGAATCGGCCGACCCCACATCAGGACGCTGTGGCATTGCGGCAGGCGACCGCCTTGTCTAGGCTGGGAAAGCATCGATTTGCTTTCATTTGTTTCACTCAACCAGGAGGTCAACATGCACGCTACCCGTACCATTGCCGACGTCATGACACGCGGTGCCCATACCCTCAGCCCGGATGATTCAGTGATCCACGCCGCCCAGGCCATGGAAGCCCTGGACGTGGGCGCCCTGCCGGTGTGTGATGCGCAGCGGCAGCTGGTGGGCCTGGTGACCGACCGTGACATCGTATTGCGTGCCGTAGCCTCCAATCGCCTGACCGAGGCCATGCCGCTGACCGAGGTGATGAGTCACGATGTCCTGTGGTGTTATGAGGACGAACCGGTGGACGATGTGCTGGACGATATGGTGCAGCGCCAGATCCGGCGCCTGCCGGTGATGGATCGGGACAAGAATCTGGTGGGCATGGTCAGCCTGGGCGACGTCGCCGCCAAGACGCAGAATCGCGGTGTGGGCGAGGCCTTGGCCGAGATTTCCCTGCCCGCGGCCCCCAGTCGTGGCAGCGTGGAAATGTCGCCGCAGGGCGACTATGCCCTGCCGGAAGTCGAGAATGGCGATCTGGTCGAGGTCAATCTCGGCCGAAGCTAGGCGGGGCGCGGCTGTCGGGGTGGAGCGACAGTCCGCCGTGTAGGTTTTTTCCTACGCATCAATTGGGCACTGTCCGATCTTCTTTTTTGCAGTGCATCGCTACTATGCATTCCAACGCACTCGAAACCGAGGACCCCATATTCCGGCAAGAACGTCCCCCTCCGTCTTGTCATGAATACAGTCCATCCCCCATCGGTTTATCCCCACGAGTCGTTTTCATAAGCAGAAATTCTCCGAAGATTCCCCCGATCCTCGGCGTCTTATATCCCTCCCCCTCAGGCCGCCTCCCCCAGGCGGCCATTTTTTTGCCTGCTTTCCTCCCAGACTTCCACCTGGTTCTCATCGGGCCTGGCGTGCGATGTATTCCAGCGCATCGGCGTAGGCCAGGTCGCTGGTGCTGCGCAGCGGGGTGCAGACATGGGTCGCTAACGGGTCCTGACCATGGCTGCCGATCAGGACGATGCCATGGAAGCCGCCCGCTTCAGCTTGTTGCACGCCGGGTTGCAGCACAGGGGTGGTCAGTTCGCCCAGCTTCTCGCCGCCGGGGATATCGATGGGAATGCTCATGTCGGGCTCCTCGCACAAGGGAAAGGCCCCATGCCTGGTCACACCATTGCGGCAGGAGGCTGACGCAGGTCAGCCATCGGCGTATTGACCAGCACAACGGGCTCAGAAGAAGTATTCTTGTCAGGATAAAAAACGCTGAAGGAAAAGACAGCAAGAAGCCGCCGGGGATCTGCGTAGGAAGGGACGAAGATGAGTCCCCCTGACGGGATGGGGCCCAGGCGGATCGGCAGCGGGCCTGCGGTCGATTTCCTGGCGTCTGCCTTGCCACCCTGGAACCGTCATGCCCATCAACTACCTGCGCCGCCTTACCAGTCCGGCGCGTACCGATCTGTCCAACCGCCACCTGGGCCGTTCCCTGGCCTTCATTGCCGGCGCCGTCAATGCCGGTGGCTTCCTGGCGGTCGGCCAGTACACCTCGCACATGTCGGGCATCGTCTCTTCCCTGGCCGACAACCTGGTCCTGGGCGAAACCCTGCTGCTGGTCTCCGGGGCCAGCGCCCTGCTGTCCTTTGTGCTGGGGGCGGCCTGTTCGGCGGTGATGATCAACTGGGGGCGACGGCGGGGCCTGCACAGCGAATACGCCATGCCACTGATGCTGGAAGCCATGCTGCTGCTGTGCTTCGGCATCCTCGGCAGCAACCTGGAAAATCACCGGCTGCTGTTCGTGCCGGTGACGGTGGCGCTGCTGTGCTTCGTGATGGGCCTGCAGAATGCCATGATCAGCAAGATTTCCCGTTCCGAGATCCGCACCACCCATGTGACCGGGTTGGTCACCGACATCGGGATCGAGATCGGCAAGATGTGCTACTGGACCCTGGCCCCGCACCAGCCCGGCGAAGCCGCGACAGAAGATCCGGTACCGGGAGCGCGCCGCAAGTTCATGCTGCTGTCTTCCCTGCTGCTGATGTTCTTCATCGGCGGAGTGGCGGGTGCCCTGGGCTTCAAGGCAGTGGGTTTCGTGGCGACCATGCCGCTGGCGGCGGGATTGTTCCTGCTGGCGCTCGTGCCGATGATGGATGACCTGGCGCGCTCCTGAAGGCTGTGAACGCCGGCATGCGGCGCGGCCATGGAAAATGCCCAGCCCCGGAATGCAAAAAAGGCGCTGTCCGCGCCTTTCGTTTTCTTGTTATCGATCTGCCTGACCGCCTGCCCCTGTCGTTTCCAGCGACCTGGGTGAAATGAGACGGCGATGACAGGTACCGCCTGAGGTGTATCGCCCGCATCAACCTTGTTGCTGCGGGGTGCTGTCCGACTGCTGGGGTTGCTGGCCGCCCTGGGCGGATTCCTGCGGGGTGCTCTGGCTCATCTGCGGCTGGGCCGAGGTGCTGGCGTTATTGCCATTCTGCGCAGCGGCAGCAGCAGCGGCGGCGGCAGCATTCTTGCGGCCGTGGCTGTTCAGACCACCCTTGCGTCCGGCTTCGCGCGCTTCCGCGGAGCTGAATTCATGGGCTGCGCCCTTGGCATGGGCCGCCTTGCCACCCATGCTGGCGATCTGGCGCTGCTTTTCCCTGTCCATTGCGGCAAAACCGCGATTGCTGTTCCCCGGATTTTGTGAATTTGCCATGTGTGACTCCTTGTCTTGGATACTTGGATAGTCGAGGTTGAGCGGACGAACCCGTCGCCGGCCCGCCCTACTGCTCTGCGCGGGCGCACTGGCGGCGTACTGCATCTGTCCACGTCTGCAGTTTAGGAAGCCTCACCGAACCTCACTATCGGAAGAGCTCCCCAGCCCTTGTCAGTGCAGACTGTAGGAGATGTAGGAAGAGATGAAGATGAGCTTGCGTTTTCGATATGGCAGAGCTTGTTTCCATCCAAAAATCGCATTGCATGAAGGAAATGTCATGCTTTTGCTTGCACCCAGGCAGTTTTTGTCACATCCCAAGATAATTACTGTATATTTATACAGTTATCACCTTCTTCGCCTGCGCGTCCGCACTGCCATGCTGCCTCACCCCACCCCGGTTCCCCGTCCGGAAAACATCCATCCTTCGCTCTGGCTGGCCTCCCAGCTGGCGCGCGGGGACGGGCATGGCATTCCGACCGGTTTCGAGGCCCTCGACGCCGAGTTGCCGGGGCGCGGCTGGCCGGCCGGTGTGCTGATCGAACTGCTGCTGCCCCAGGATGGCATCGGCGAATTGCGCCTGCTGCGTCCGCTCCTGGCGCGCCCGCCCGCCAAGTCGAGGCGCATCGGCTGGGCCGAACGCATCGCCCTGTTGCAAGCCCCGCACCAGGTCAACGCGCCCGGCTGGCTGCATCTGGGGGTGCAGGCCAGCCGTCTGCTGCATCTACAGGCCGACCATGTGGCCGATGCCTGCTGGGCCGCCGAACAGGTGCTACGCGCCGACAGCTGCCAGGCCCTGCTGATGTGGCAGTCCAGCCTGCGCGCGGGCGAGCATGATCTGCTGCGCCGGCTGCATGTGGCCGCGCAGGCCGGCCAGACACTTTTTTTCATGCTGCGTCCCTGGTCCTGCGCGCGCCAGCCGTCTCCGGCCCCCTTGCGGTTGATGCTGCAGCCGGCCCGGGATGGACTGGAAATCGGTTTCCTGAAGCGGCGCGGGCCGCTGCGCGCGCAGAGCCTGTTTCTTCCCTTGACGCCTTCACCGAACCTGCAACGCCATGTCTCCCCTGTGGATCGCCGTACACCTGCCACTGCTGCCGCTGGAAGCCTTTCGTCCGAACTGGCTGGATGAGGCCCCGGTGGTGGTCTTCGAGCGCGAGCGCGTAGCCGCCCTGTCGGCCCCGGCCCGGGCGCTGGGTGTGCAGGAAGGCATGCGGCGCGGCGGTGTGCAGTTGCTGGCGCCGCAGGCGCTGCTGCAGGAACGCGACCCCGGACGCGAACACACCCTGCGCGATCAGGCCGCGCTGGCCCTTTTGCAGTACACGCCGCAGGTCAGCCTGGCCGAGGAAGCCTGCATCCTGCTGGAAGTGCGTGCCAGTCTGCGTCTGTTCGGCGGCATCCGTACCCTGTGCCGCAGGATCCGCGTGACCATCGCCCGGCTCGGATTGTCGGCCACCCTGTCGTGCGCCGTCACGGCCACCGGCGCCTGGATGCTGGCGCGCTCCGGCTATGTGCGGACCCTGCGCGAAAGCTCCCTGCAGCGTCGCCTGGATCGCTTGCCGGTGGTATTGCTCAGCGCGGCACACCCGCATCTGGAATGGCTGCACGGCCTGGGCTGCCGCCAGTTGGGGCAGGTGCGGCGCTTGCCGCGCGCCGGGCTGCAGCGGCGTTGCGGCCGGCCCCTGCTGGACATGCTGGACCGTGCCTATGGCGACCTGCCGGAACTGCATGAATGGGTGGTGGCACCGCCGGTCTTCAAGGCCCGCGTGGAGCTGCCCGACCGCATCGAGCACACCGACATCCTGGCCGCCTATGCCCAGGGGCTGCTGGTACAACTGGCCGGCTGGCTGGCGGCGCGCCAGTTGAGCATCAAGCAGTTACACCTGTGGCTGGAGCACGAACGCGGTCGCCAGGCCGTGGCGCCGACCGAATTGCGGATCGCCCTGTCGGTGCCGGCCTGGCAGGAAGACCACCTGCATACCCTGGTCAAGGAAAAGCTGGCCCGCTCCAGCCTGCCGGCGCCGGCCATCGCCCTGGGACTGGCGGCCGAGGAACTGCAAGCCATGCAGGCCGCCAGCGAACTGCTCTTCCCCGAACCCGGCGGCAGCCCCGAAGATCACCAACGCCTGCTGGAACTGCTGGTAGCCCGGCTGGGCGCGGACAAGGTGCGCCAGGCCGCGCCCCGGGCCGATCATCGGCCCGAGATCGCCAATCGCTGGTGCAGCGTCATGCAGCCTGCGACCACATTGCCGGCACCGCTGGCGACCGATCCGGCGCGCCTGCCACCGCGCCCGCTATGGCTGCTGGAAGAGCCCTTGCCCTTGCGCATGCAGCAGCACAAGCCGTTCTACCGCACACCACTGGAATTCACCTCGCCGCCGGAACGCATCGAAGCCGGCTGGTGGGAAGGCCGCCCGCTGACCCGCGACTACTTCACCGCACGGGATGCGCGCCATGCCTATTACTGGATCTTCCGCCAGTGGCGTGGCGGCGAGGCCAGCGACGAAGAACCACAGTGGTTCCTGCACGGGCTGTTCGGCTAGGAGCATCGCATGCAAGCCCCTCTCCCTGGCCTCGGTACTGGTCCTGGCAATGACAGCGGCCTGCCCGACTATGCCGAACTGTATTGCCGCACCAACTTCAGTTTCCTGCAAGGCGCCTCGCATGCCCAGGAACTGGTGGAGCGGGCCATCGCCCTGGGTTATCGCGCCCTGGCCATCACCGACGAATGCACCCTGGCCGGGGTGGTGCGCGCCCATGCGGCCTGGCAGGAGCAGGTCAGCAAGAACCAGAGCCTGGATTTCAAGCTGATCATCGGCAGCTGCTTCCGCTTCACTCAGCTTACGCAGCTTGCCCAGCTCCGGGATGGCCCGGATCATCCGCTGGCCCATCTGACCCTGGTTGCGCTGGCCAGGAACCGGGAGGGTTACGGCAATCTCTCCGAACTGGTCACCCTGGCCCGCACCCGTGCCGAAAAGGGCCAGTACCTGCTGGCCCCGGAAGACCTGAGCCAGCCGCCGCCGGCCTTGTCGCACCTGCGCGCCCTGCCCGATTGCCAGTTGATCCTGGTGCCGGATTACGCGGTCGGTGAAGACACCCTGGACGCCCAGTTGCGCTGGTTCGCCGGCCTCGCGCCCGGACGCTCCTGGGTCGGTCTCACACGCCTGTATCGCCCCCTGGACGAACTGCACCGCGCAGCGCTGGAGCAGGCTGCGCGGCGCCATGGCTTGCCACTGGTGGCGGTGGGCGACGTGCAGATGCACCAGCGCTCACGCAAGTACCTGCAGGATGTGGTGACCGCCATTCGCCTGGGCCAGCCGGTGCAGGAATGCGGCCATGCGCTGGCGCCCAACGCCGAGCAACATCTGCGGCCTAGAATGCGGCTGTCGCTGGTGCACACGCGGCAGACCCTGGAGCAGACCCTGGCCATCGCCGCCGAATGCCGCTTCAGCCTGGCCGAGCTGCGCTATGAATACCCGGACGAGCTGGTGCCGCTGGGCATGAGCCCGGCCGACTACCTGCGCCAGGAAACCCTGGCCGGTGCCGCCAGACGCTATCCGCAGGGGCTGCCCGGCGAGGTGCGGCAACAGATCGAGGTGGAACTGGCGCTCATTGCCAGCAAGGACTACGAAGCCTATTTCCTGACCGTCTACGACCTGGTGCAGTTCGCCCGTTCACGCGGCATCCTGTGCCAGGGCCGGGGTTCGGCGGCCAATTCGGCGGTCTGCTACTGCCTGGGGGTGACCGAGGTCGACCCCACCTCCACGCGACTGCTGTTTGCCCGCTTCATCAGCGAAAAGCGCGACGAGCCGCCCGATATCGACGTCGACTTCGAACACCAGCGCCGCGAAGAAGTGATCCAGCACATCTACCGCAAGTATGGCCGCCGTCGCGCCGCCCTGGCCGCCGCCGTCCACAGCTATCGCCCGCGTGGCGCGCTGCGTGAGGTGGGCAAGGCGCTGGGGGTGGACCCGGCCATCGTCGATACGGTGGCCAAGTCGCAGCACTGGTTCGACAGCCGCGAAGAGCTGCTGGCGCGCTTTGCCGAAGCCGGGCTGGACCCGGAACTGCCGCAGATCGGGCTGTGGGCCAGCATCACCGGCAAGCTGCTGCGCTTTCCCCGCCACCTGTCGCAACACACCGGGGGCTTCGTGATCGCACGCGGGCAATTGTCGCGGCTGGTGCCGATCCAGAACGCCGCCATGCCAGACCGCTCCGTCATCGAATGGGACAAGGACGACCTGGAGTCGCTCCGGCTGCTCAAGGTCGATGTGCTGGCGCTGGGCATGCTCACCGCCCTGCGTCGGTCGCTGGAGCTGGTGAGCCTGCGGCGCGGCTTGCCGCAGGTGATGCAGATGTACGATATCCCGCGTGAAGATCCGGCTACCTTCGAGATGATCTGCAAGGCCGATACCATCGGTGTGTTCCAGATCGAGAGCCGGGCCCAGATGAGCATGCTGCCGCGCATGCAGCCGCGCACCCAGTACGACCTGGTGGTACAGGTGGCCATCGTGCGTCCCGGTCCGATCCAGGGCGGCATGGTCCATCCCTACCTGCGCCGGCGTGAGCTGGTGCGCAATGGCGGCAGCTTCGAGTATCCCGACAACACCAGCAAGAGCGGCAAGATCAGGAAGGTGCTGGAGCGCACCCTGGGCATCCCCATCTTCCAGGAACAGGTGATGGACGTGGCCATCGAGGCCGCCGGCTATTCGCCCAGCGAGGCTGACGACCTGCGCCGCTCCATGGCGGCCTGGAAGCGCAAGGGTGGCATGGGGCCACACCATGAGCGGCTGGTGCTGGGCATGACCGACAACGGTTATTCACGCGAATTCGCCGAAAGCATCTTCAACCAGATCGAGGGCTTCGGCGAATACGGCTTCCCGGAAAGCCACGCCGCCAGCTTTGCCCTGCTGACCTACTTCAGCAGCTGGCTCAAGTGCCATGAGCCGGAGGCTTTCCTGTGCGGCCTGCTCAACAGCCAGCCCATGGGCTTCTATTCGCCCTCGCAACTGATCCAGGATGCACGTCGGCACGGAGTGCGGGTGTTGCCGGCCAATGTCGTGCGCAGCGGCTGGGAGTCCACGCTGGAGCTGCCCCTGGAGTCCGCCTCCGGACCAGCGCGTCCGGCCGTGCGGTTGGGCATGAGCCTGCTGCGCGGCATGCCGGCCGAGGCGGCGCAGCGCATCGAGCAGGCGCGCGCCGAGCGTCCCTTTGCCGATGTCGACGACCTGGCCCGGCGCGCCGCCCTGGATCGCCATGCCCTGCAGGCACTGGCGGCCGGCGATGCCCTGCGCGAACTGGCAGGCCATCGGCGCCAGGCGCTGTGGCATGCGGTGGGTGCGGTACCCGACCGTGACCTGCTGCGCAGCGCGCCACGCGGTGACGATGCGGTGCAACTGGAGACACCCGGCGAAGGCGAGCAGATCATCGACGACTACCGCGCCATGAACCTGACCCTGCGCCGCCACCCGCTGGCCCTGCTGCGACCGACCCTGCAGCGCCGCCGCTTCATGAGCGTGGCCGATCTGAACACGCTGCAGAACCGCCAGTTTGCCTGCTGCTGCGGCATCGTCACGGTGCGCCAGCGGCCGGGCACGGCCAAGGGGGTGATCTTCATGACGATCGAAGACGAGACCGGTTCGGCCAACGTCATCATCTGGCCGGCGGTGCTGGAACGACAGCGCAGCGAAGTGCTCAATGCGCGCCTGCTGGGAGTGTATGGAAGCTGGCAATGCCAGGGAGAAGTGCGCCATCTGGTGGCCGGGCGGCTGGAAGACTGGACCCACCTGCTCGGGGAACTGCAGCCGCGCAGCCGTGACTTCTTCTGATGACTGGAGAATCAGGCCGCCAGCGCCATGCGGAAGGCGTTGCGCCCTTCGCTCTTGGCCCGGTACAGGGCCAGGTCGGCCTGGTGCACCAGGGCATCCCAGCCCAGCATCTGGCCCGGTGTGAGCACGGCCAGGCCGACGCTGATGGTGACCGGCCGTCCATGGCCGAAATCATGCTGGCGCACGCTCTCCAGCAGGTGCTGGGCGATCTGCCGCGCCGATACTTCATCCAGCCCCGGGAAGACGGCACAAAATTCCTCGCCGCCATAACGCCCCAGCAAGCCGGCCTGGCCGCAGCATTGCCGCAGCAGGGTGCCGATCTCGGCCAGTACGCGGTCGCCCACCTGGTGGCCCTGGGTATCGTTGATCTGCTTGAAATGATCGACGTCGATGAAGGCCAGGGTCAGCACCTGCCCCGACCGCACCGCCTGCTCCAGCGCCAGCTCGCCGCAGCGCACCAGCTCGCGCCGGTTGAGGGTGCCAGTCAGTTCGTCCTCGGTGGCCAGGCGCTGCTTGTCGGCCAGCAGGCGTTCGAAATAGATCATCATCAACGCCACCGACAGCAACAGCGTACCGCTGATGGGAATCAGGTAGATCAGGCCGACCCCGAGATTGCTCATCTCAGGCGGTTCGAACACTTCCGGATGGCGCAGCGAAATGAGAAAGCGGCTGATGTAGCTGGCACTGAGGATGCCCATGGCACCGATACCGATGCAGCGGCCAAAGGTCCAGCGCGGATAGCGTCCGGCCAGGGGGGCGGAAAGTCCTTGCAGGAATTCCCACAGCACCAGGCAGAACACCACCTGCAGCGCGCCCACGGCGAGGAAGGCGCGCTGGGTGAAGTTGGCGCCGGCCGCCTGCAGCGAGGCAAAGGCCAAGACGTAGGCAATCACCAGCAGCACCGGCCACCAGGCCAGGCGGCGCTGGTAGAAGTTGCGCAAGCCGCACCAGGCCACGATGCCGGAAGAAAACACCATGGTATTGCCCAGCAGCAGGCCCAGCGCACGCGGCGTGCCGCTCAGACCGGCATAGGCCGTCACCGTAGTGCAGATGCCCAGCGCCGCCAGCACCCCGGACAGCGCCCACAAGCGGGTGAAGCGTTCCGAGGGCGTGCTGATGAACAGGCCCGTCATGATCACGCCACTGCAAAACTGAACGATGGCCAGCGCCAGGCTGGCGGTGAATGGATTCATCCGGATAAGCTCGTCCTTGCGGACGGTGAAGAGTGCAGAACTGGTGTCCGGCCGAGCCTGGGAGGCCATGCCGGAAGCGCCCCCTGCAGCGTCCAGCGGCCCCTTCCAGCGGCGCGCGCAGGCAGCACAGGCAGGACGCGGTTAGTGTAACCGATGCGGCCGACAGGATAGTGATTTTCAGCAATGTATCAAAAAAACTGAATTTTCCTGCCGTGCTGCGCCGCGTTCACTCCCGTTCCAGCACGCGGGTATGGCCCCACTGCCCGGAACGGCAGAGCTGATCGGTGACATCCAGCACCAGCCGCTCGACCGCCGCCGCCGCCGTGGTCAGGGGGATATTGCGCGAGGCGCACAAGACCAGGGTGCGGGAAATCTGCTCGCCGGCGATGGCATGGGCCACCATGTCCCCGCGCTCGATGTCGGCCAGCAGCGGCGCCACCGGCAGGATGGTGGCACCGATATCGGCCAGGATGGCCGATTTCAGGATGGCCACCGAATTGATCTCGATGACATTGTCCAGGCTCATGCCCTGGGCGCGTACCAGGTTTTCGATGCGCGGGCGCACGCCATGGGCCAGCCCCGGCAGGATCAGCGGTGCCTGGATGGCGCGCGCCAGCGGCACGCCCTTGCGCCCGGCCACGCCGTATTGCGACTTGGCCCTGGTGATGTACAGCATCTCTTCCTCGATCATGGGCGTCGCCGCGAAGGAAGACAGCTGGCCATCATCGAACAGCACCGCCAGGTTGATGCGGCCGGACTTGAGCTGGGTGATGAGGTTGCCGGTCAGCTCCTCCGTCAGTTGCAGCGTGATTTCCGGATAGGTGGAGCGCACCGCGTTCAACAGCGGCAAAGCCAGCGCATTGGACACGCTCTGCGGAATGCCCAGCGCCACGGTGCCCGAGGGTTTGTCGGTGGATTGCGCCACGGCCTGCTTGGCATCCTGCACCTGCTTGAGGATCGCCAGCGCATGTTCGTAGAAGACCTTGCCGGCATCGGTGGCGATCACGCCCTGGGCCGAGCGGTGCAGCAGTTGCGCCTCCATCTCGTCTTCCAGCTGGCGGATCTGCTGGGTCAGCGCCGGCTGGGCAATGTGCAGCACCCGTGCCGCCCGCGAGAGCGAGCCGTGATCGACGATGGCCACGAAGTAGCGCAGTTGGCGTAATTCCATGCGAAGGTTTTCCCTGCTGTCCAGCGAGTTGTCAAATTGTTTTACAGGCCCGGACGACTATTGAACATGCGGGTGCGTGCATTCTCGATGTGGCCCCGCATGGCACGCCGGGCGCCTTCGGCATCCTGCAGCCGGATCAGTTCGAAGATCTGGCGGTGTTCATCCATGGCGTCCTGCGAGCGCTTCCAGGGCGGGATGTGCATCAGGTGGCGCAGCATGTTCACGGCGTGGCTGACATCGTATTCCAGCGTCTTCATCACCTGCACGAAGCGCAGGTTGCCGGTGGCCATGGCAATCGCCTCATGGAAACCGAAGTCGTAATGGTGGGCGATGCCGCCGACCCGGTTGGCCTCTTCGAAGCCTTCCAGCAGGCGCTCCATCTGGTCCAGATCCTGCTTGTTGCGACGCAGGGCCGCCATGTAGGCCGATTCGGGTTCCAGCACCAGGCGCAGTTCCAGGCCGTTCATGATGTGGCCGATGCGGGTTTCCGGTTCACCGTCCGGCCGCGCCGGAGCCAGACCGGCCTTTTCCTTCACATAGGTCCCGGAACCCCGCAGGGACTCCACCAGCTGGTCCTCACGCAGCCGGTCCAGCGCCTGCCGCACCACCGGGCGCGAGACTTCGAACAGCGTGGCCAGGTCATTCTCGGAAGGCAACTTGCTGCCCACTGCGATGCGCCCTTCCACGATGGCATGGAACAAGGTCTCATAGACCCGCTCGGCAAAACGTTCCGGCCGCACCGGACCCAGGCCGGCGGCAGCCAGGCTCAGGAGTTCGCTGGACGCGGCGGGGCGCGCCGGTTTGCTGGGGTTGGGCATCGATGCTCCGGGAGACTGGAATGGACTTGCGCATGGTAGCGGATTTGCCGTCCTTCCCGCCACCCTGGCGATGCAGGCAGTCAGCAAAGTAGTAAATTCAATTGACAGCTTGTTCGCCCTGGCTTAGATTGGCTCACCACAAAAAGCAAAACGACTCAGGAGACCAGCCCCTTCCAGGCCAGCCCGCGGACCGTGCGTCCGGGACTGACCTCGTCCATGCCGCCTGCTGCGTTTTACTTCACCTTGCTCCACCTGCGTCACTCCAGTTGCGCTTTGCGCTTACCACCCAAGGACAGCACCGCCATGAAACAGCACTTCATCGACAACCGCTGGGTCGCCCCCGCCTCCGGCGAGAGCATCCCCGTCATCGATCCTTCCGACGGACAACCCTTCGAGGCCATCGCCCGCGGCAATGCCGCCGACATCGACCGCGCCGTCGGCGCCGCCCGCCGCGCCTATGAGGGCGCCTGGGGCAAGTTGTCGGCGGCCGAGCGCAGCCGTCTGATGATGAAACTGGCCTACAAGCTGCAGGATCACCAGGAAGAACTGGCGCAACTGGAAGGCCGCGATTGCGGCAAACCGATGAAGCAGGCGCGCGCCGATGCGGCCGCCATCGTGCGCTATTTCGAGTTCTATGCCGGTGCCGCCGACAAGTTGCATGGCGAGACCATTCCCTACCAGGCCGGCTATACGGTGCTGACCCTGCGCGAGCCGCACGGGGTGACCGGCCATATCGTGCCGTGGAACTACCCGATGCAGATCTTCGGGCGCTGCGTGGGCGGCGCCCTGGCGGCCGGCAATACCTGCGTGGTCAAGCCGGCCGAGGATGCCTGCCTGTCCATCCTGCGGGTGGCCGAGCTGGCCGCCGAGGTGGGCTTCCCGGAGGGCGCGCTCAATATCGTGACCGGGTATGGCCATGAGGCCGGCGACCTGCTGGTCAAGCATCCGGACGTGGACCACGTGTCCTTCACCGGTTCGCCCAACGTGGGCAAGCTGGTGGTGCGCGGCGCGGCCGAGCACCATACGCCTGTCACCCTGGAACTGGGCGGCAAGTCGCCGCAGGTGGTCTTCGACGATGCCGACATGGAGGCCATGCTGCCGGTGGTGGTCAATGCCATCGTGCAGAACGCCGGCCAGACCTGCTCCGCCGGCAGCCGCCTGCTGGTGCAGCGCGGCGCCTATGAGCAGGTGCTGGAACGGCTCTCGGGCCTGTTCTCGCAACTGCGGGTCGGTTCTTCCCAGATGGATCTGGATTGCGGCCCGCTGATCCGCAAGACCCAGCAGGAGCGCGTGGCCGGCTTCCTCGCCGATGCGCGGCGCGACGGCATCCCGCTGGTGGCGCAGGGCGAGGTCGCCCCGGGTGCGCCGGCCAGTGGTTTCTACCAGGCCCCGGCGCTGCTGCGCGATGTGCCCGCGCGTCACCGGCTGGCACAGGAAGAGGTGTTCGGCCCGGTACTGGCGGCCATGCCCTTCGAGGATGAAGCCGAGGCCATCGCCCTGGCCAACGGCACCGATTACGGGCTGGTGGCCAGCGTCTGGACCCGCGATGGCGGACGCCAGATGCGCCTGGCGCGGGCCATTCGCAGCGGCCAGGTGTTCATCAACAACTATGGCGCCGGTGGCGGCGTGGAACTGCCTTTCGGCGGCGTCAAGGCCAGCGGCCACGGGCGTGAAAAAGGTTTCGAGGCGCTCTATGGCTTCACGGTCTTGAAGACCATCGCCATCCGTCACGGCTGATATCGGATCGATGCAACCTGGAGCCCATTTGTATGACGCGACTACCGTTCGTCCTGAGTAGGCCCTTTCAGGGCCGTATCGAAGGCGCACCGTCATTACGCCTTCGATACGCGGCTACGCCGCTACTCAGGACGAACGGTGAGCGCATCGCAATCAGGGTTCTACCCAATCATGAAAATGCCTAAGCATTTCTAATCATTTCTAATCATTCATTGCCAGGAGACACATCATGCGTTTGCAAGACAAGGTAGCCATCGTCACCGGTGGCGGTTCGGGTTTCGGCGAGGGGATCGCCAAGGCTTATGCCCGTGAAGGCGCGGCCATCGTCGTGGCCGACATCGGCGAGGCTGGCGGCCTGCGGGTGGTCGAGGAGATCAAGCGCGCCGGCGGCAAGGCGGTGTTCGCCCGCGCCGACGTGTCCAAGCGGGCCGATATGGACCAGTTGCTGGCCACGGCCCTGGAGCAGTTCGGCAAGCTCGACATCGTCGTCAACAATGCCGGCACCACCCACCGCAACCGTCCCATGCTGGAAGTGGAAGAGGAAGAATTCGACCGGGTCTATGCCGTCAATGTGAAGAGTATCTTCCTCTCGGCCAAGACCTTCGTGCCCTACTTCCGCAAGGTCGGCGGCGGCGCCTTCGTCAACATCGCCTCCACCGCCGGCGTGCGTCCGCGTCCGGGCCTGACCTGGTACAACGGGAGCAAGGGCGCGGTCATCACCACCAGCAAGTCGATGGCGGCCGAACTGGGTCCCGACAAGATCCGCGTGAACTGCGTGAATCCGGTGATCTCGGCCACCGGCCTGCTGGCCGAGTTCATGGGCGTGCCCGACACCCCGGAAAACCGCAAGAAGTTCGTCGCCACCATCCCCATGGGTCGCTTCTCGACCCCCGAGGACATCGCCAACGCCTGCCTCTACCTGGGTTCGGACGAAGCCCAGTTCGTCACCGGCGTATGCATCGAGGTCGATGGCGGGCGCTGCGTGTAAAAACCTTCATGTGCGCGGGGCGATATTGCTTTGACAATCCTGCCCCCGCCACTACAATGCTGGGCACCGTCAGCCGGCCACACAGAAGGGTCGGCGACGTAAAACAACATAACGTCAAAAAATCTACCGGAGCGAGACATGACTTATCAAGCAGGCGCGGCTGCCGACGGCGCACGCGCATCCTTTGAAGACGCTACCTACGCCAAGGTCACCTGGCGCCTGTTGCCCCTGCTGTTCCTGTGCTACGTGGCCTCCTACCTGGACCGGGTCAACGTCGGCTTCGCCAAGCTGCAGATGCTGCAGGACCTGAAGTTCAGCGATACCGTCTACGGCCTGGGCGCGGGCATCTTCTTCCTCGGCTACTTCGTCTTCGAAGTCCCCAGCAACATGATCCTGCACAAGGTCGGAGCGCGCCTGTGGATCGCCCGCATCATGATCACCTGGGGCATCATCTCCGGCGCCATGGCCTACGTGACCACGCCGGAAATGTTCTACATCATGCGTTTCCTGCTGGGAGTGGCCGAGGCCGGCTTCTTCCCGGGCGTGATCCTGTACCTGACCTACTGGTACCCGGCGGCGCGGCGCGGCAAGATCACCGCGCTGTTCATGACCGGCATCGCGCTCTCGGGCGTGATCGGCGGCCCGCTCTCGGGCTGGATCATGCATGCCATGCCGGGCGTGTGGGGCCATTCCGGCTGGCAGTGGATGTTCCTGCTGGAGGCGGTACCTTCGCTGATCCTGGGCGTGCTGGTGATCCTGTACATGAAGGATCGCATCCGCGATGCCGACTGGCTCAACGAGGAAGAAAAGCGCCTGCTGGAAGCCAATATCAGCCACGAGGAAAGCCAGAAGGAACACCTGTCGCTGAGCGCCATGTTCTCCAATGGCCGGGTCTGGCTGGGTGCGCTGATCTACTTCTGCTTCGTCATGGGGCTGTACGGCGTGAGCTTCTGGCTGCCCACCATCATCAAGACCACCGGGGTGACCGATCCGCTCAACGTGGGCCTGCTCACTGCCATTCCCTATGCCTTCTCCGCCGCCGCGATGGTGTTGATCGCCCGTAGCGCCGACGCCCGTCGCGAGCGTCGCTGGCACGTCGCCATTCCGGCCTTCCTGGGATGCATCGGCCTGCTGCTGTCCACCGTCTATGACCACAACACCACCCTGGCGATGGCCTCGCTGACGCTGGCCAGCGTCGGCATCCTGACCACGCTGCCGCTGTTCTGGAGCCTGCCGACGGCCTTCCTGTCCGGGACCGCAGCGGCTGCGGGGATTGCGCTGATCAATTCGCTGGGCAACCTGGCCGGTTTCGTCAGTCCCTTCCTGGTGGGCTGGTTGAAGGACACCACCCAGAGCACCAATGCCGGCATGTACGTGCTGGCGGCCTCACTGGTGCTTGGCGGCCTGCTCACGCTGACCCTGCCGGCCAAGCTGGTCAACAAGTAATCTGCATCGATGTCAGCACAACGGCGGCTCTGCGGAGCCGCCGTTTGTCGTTTCAGGAGCGGGAGGAGGATTGCGGTTCCAGCAACTCGCGCATGGCCAGCCGGACCACCTCGGCCTGAGTCGCCTGGGTATGACGCTGGCGCTGCAGCGCCAGCAGGGCCTCCACCCTGCCGCGGTCGCCGTGGCATAGCTCGGTCACGCGGGCAGTCATCTCCAGATAGCCATCCGGATCATGCAGCGGCAGGTCGTCGCGCGCGACATGGCGCAGCCAGGCGCGGTCGGCGGCAAACAGCGCCAGCACGGCGCAGGACATCAGCAATAGCCAGAGCAGCATGGAAGTCTCGCGGTCAGGTAAAGCGGCGATTCTGCCTGCGGGCCGGCGCGACCACCATCGACCCAGGGGGCAATACCGGCGTCATGCCCGCTACAGCGCCAGCCACTCCGCCTGCACGCCCTCATCGGCCTCCAGCGCGGCGGGCGTGCCGTGGAAGACCATCTCGCCGCGCCCCATGACATAGACCCGCTGCGACAGGTCCAGGGCGATTGCCTGCTTTTGCTCGATCAGCAGCACCGCCACCTGCCGGTGACGCAGCAGCGTCAGGTAATGCGCGACCTGCTCCACCATCTGTGGCGAGAGGCCTTCGGTGGGCTCGTCGATGAGCACCAGCGCGGGATTGCCCAGCAGTGCGCGGCCCAGCGCCAGCATCTGCTGCTCCCCGCCGGACAGCGATCCGGCCGCCACCTGACGGCGCCTGGCCAGCGCCGGGAACAGCGCATAGACCTCCTCCTCGCGCCAGGCGTTGGCCGGCTGTCGCCCGCCCTGGCGGCCCAACAGCAGGTTCTGCGCCACGCTCAGGGTGGGAAAGACGTCGCGGCTCTCTGGCACATAAGCGATCCCGCGCCGGGCAATCACATGGGTCGGCAGACCGGCGATGCTGGCGCCGGCAAAGCGGATGTCGCCGCTGCTGCGCACCAGGCCCATCAGGGCCTTGAGCAAGGTGGAGCGGCCGGCGCCATTGCGCCCGAGGATGCTGACGATCTCTCCCCGCTGCACTTCCAGCGAGACACCCTGCAGCACGTGACTCTGGCCGTACCAGGCCTGCAGGTCGTGGACGCTGAGCAGAGTGTCAGCCATGTCGCCTCCGGTTCAGATAGAGCGCCTGCACTTCCTGATTGGCGCGGATGCGCTCGGCGCTGTCGCAGGCGATGACGCGGCCGTTATCCATCACCGCGATGCGGTCGGCCAGGTCGAAGACCACCTGCATGTCGTGCTCCACCATCAGCAGGGTCTTGCCCACCGTGACTTCGCGGATCAGGGCCACCATCGCCGCGCTCTCGGCCCGGCTCATGCCGGCCGTGGGTTCGTCCAGCAGGATCACGGCGGCATCGGCGGCAATGGTGACGGCCAGTTCCAGGGCGCGCTGCTCGGCGTAGCTCAGTTCGCCTGCCGGCACCTGCGCGCGCGCGCCCAGCCCGACGCGCTCCAGCACCGCCTGGGCACGGGCACTGGCGTCGTGCAATTGACCGAGGCGGCGCCAGAAGGCATAGCGATAGCCGAGCGCCCACAGCAGCGCACAGCGCACGTTCTCGAAAGCGGTCAGGCGCGGGAAGAGACTCGTGATCTGGAAGCTGCGCGCCAGTCCCAGGCGATTGATCTGCTGCGGTGAACGCCGGGTGATGTCCTGCCCGTGCAGCAGCACGCGCCCCGCGTCAGCCCGATAACGGCCCGAAACCAGATTGAAAAGGCTGGACTTGCCGGCCCCGTTGGGCCCAATCAATGCGCAGCGCTCACCGGGATGCAATTGCAGGTCCACGCCGCGCAGGATCTGGCTGCCATCGAAGGCCTTGGTCAGGCCCTGCATGTCCAGGGAAAACGGTGCAGTCATCGGTGCAGTCATCGGCCCGCCCCCTGGCGGCGCCAGATGGTCAGCGCCGTCACACCGGCCACGATGAGCAAGGCGGCGGTGAGCCACGGCAGCGGCGCATGCACATCGATGGAACCGCCCCACCACTGCAGGGGCGCCGCGCCATCGCTACCTTCGGCCAGGCTGCCCAGGCTGGCCTGATAGGCCATCTCGGTGGCCAGCACCACGCCAGCCAGCGTGACCAGTGCGGCCAGCAGCCAGCTTGCCAGACGCCACACCAGGTGGCGGTCGAAGGCGCCGTCGCGCCAGGTGCGCCAGCCGCGGTCGATCAGGCTGGCAAGGCCGCCCGGGGTGGTCATGACGATCAGGATGAAGAAGGCACCCAGATAGAACTGCCAGGCCTGGGTATAGGCCGAGAGCCAGGACGAGAACAGCACGCCGACCACGCCGCCGACGATGGGGCCATAGAAATAGGCGGTGCCGCCGATGAAGGTGAACAGCAGGATGGCGCCGGAGCGCAGCGCGCCCACGTATTCGGCGCTGACGATCTCGAAATTGATGGCCGACAGCCCGCCCGAGACGCCAGCAAAGAAGGCCGACAGGATCAGCGCCAGGTAGCGCACCCGCTGCGGATCGTAGCCGATGAAGGCGGCGCGTTCCGGGTTGTCGCGCACGGCATTGAGGATGCGGCCCAGCGGCGTGTGGCGCAGCGCGCAGATGGCCATGGCGCAGACCAGCAACCAGCCGGCGATGAGGTAGTAGACCTGGATCTGCGGCCCGTAGCTGATGCCCAGCACCGGCGCGCCGATGACCCGGTTCCCGGAGATGCCACCCTCGCCGCCGAAGACCTCGGGCAGCATCAGCACGCAGGCCGAGACCAGCTCCACCAGCCCCAGCGTGATCATGGCAAAGGTGGTGCCGGCGCGGCGCGTGGTGGGATAGCCCAGTACGACGCCGCACAGCGCGCCGGTGAGGCCGCCCGCCAGCGGGACCAGCGTCAGCGGGAAGGCCAGCGCACCCTCGCTCATGCGGTTCATCAGATGGATCGCACCGAAGGCACCCAGACCCGAATACACCGCGTGGCCGAAGGAGAGCATGCCGCCCTCGCCCAGCAGCATGTTGTAGGACAGGCAGAGCAAGACCATCGTCCCCATCTGCGAAAGCAGCGACAATGCCGCGCTTTGCGGAAACACCAGCGGTGCCGCCAGCAGCAGCAGGGCCAGGCCCATCCAGGGCAGGACGATACGCTTCATGCTCAGCCCTCCCGCTTGCCCATGAGCCCCTTGGGGCGCACCACCAGCATCACCACCAGCAGCAGATAGGGCAGCACCGGCGCCACCTGGGCCAGCGTCAGGCGCACCAGCGGCGCCAGCGCGCTGCCGCTGGGGACCTGCACGCCCAGACTGGCCAGGGACACATCCAGCGCCACCGCGAAGGTCTGCATCAGACCGATCAGCAGCGAGGTGATGAAGGCACCGGCCAGCGAACCCAGCCCACCCACCACCACCACCACGAAGATGATGCTGCCCACGGCCGCTGCCATGCCTGGCTCGGTGACGAAGGCATTGCCGCCGATCACCCCGGCCAGCGCGGCCAGCGCGCAACCGCCGCCGAACACCAGCATGAACACGCGGGGCACGTTATGCCCCAGGGCCTCTGCCATCTGCGGGTGCGTCAGCGCAGCCTGGATCAGCAGGCCGATGCGTGTATGACGCAGCAGCAGCCACAAGGCCAGCAGCATCAGCGCCGCCACCAGCAGCATGAAGCCGCGGTAGATGGGGAAACTGGTCGAATAGAGGGTAAAGAGCGTGCCATCGAGTTCCGGCGGGATGCGGTAAGGCACCGGCGAACGGCCCCACACCAGTTGCACCAGCTCCACCACCAGATAGGACAGGCCGAAGGTAAACAGCAGTTCAGGCACGTGCCCGTAGCGGTGCACGATGCGCAGGCCGTAATGCTCCACCAGCGCACCGGCCACGCCCACCAGCAGCGGCGCCAGCAATAGCGCCGGCCAGAAGCCCAGCACGCCGGCAATCGCATAGGCGACGTACGCCCCCAGCATGTAGAAGCTGGCATGGGCGAAGTTGGGCACGCCCATCATGCTGTAGATCAGCGTCAGACCAGAGGACAGCAGGAACAGCAGGAAGCCGTAGCCCAGGCCGTTGAGGAAGGTGATCAGCGCGAATTCCAAGTTGCCAGCCTTGCCAGGGATGCGATGGGTTCAATAGGAGTCAGACGGGGTCAGACAGCGTCGAGGCGCCGGGCCGAGCGCGGCCGGACGCAAAAGTGGAGCGATCCTATGGGATTCGCGCTTCTCTGTCAAAATAGCGAATTGCGGCCCGCTTTGGGCCTCACAGGCTGCCTATGACCGATTCTTATCCGCTTCCTCCGCTGGGCAACGGCTTCGCCGCCCTGCCCCCTGCCTTCTACACCCGACTGCAGCCCACGCCCCTGCCCGATCCCTACCTGGTCGGTTTCAGCGACGAGGCCGCTGAAACCATCGGACTGGCGCGTCCGGCACCGGAGGACCGCGGCTTTCTCGACATCTTCGCCGGCAACCAGCTGGCACCGGGCTCGCAGCCGCTGTCGGCGGTGTATTCCGGCCACCAGTTCGGCGTCTGGGCCGGTCAACTGGGCGATGGACGCGCCATCACCCTGGGCGACCTGCCGGCAGCCACCGGTCAGGGGCGCATCGAACTGCAGCTCAAGGGCGCCGGCAAGACGCCCTACTCCCGCATGGGCGACGGCCGTGCCGTGCTGCGCTCCTCGATCCGCGAATTCCTCTGTTCGGAAGCCATGGCGGCGCTGGGCATCCCCACCACCCGCGCCCTGACCGTGATCGGTTCGGACCAGCGCGTGCAGCGCGAAACTGCCGAGACCGCAGCGGTGGTGACCCGCATGGCTCCCAGCTTCATCCGCTTCGGCTCGTTCGAGCACTGGTACTACAACCAGCGTTTCGACGATCTCAAGGTATTGGGCGATGCCGTACTGGAGCAGTTCTATCCGGAACTATTGCGGGAAGAAAACCCCTACCAGGCCCTGCTGAAGGAAGTCACCCGCCGCACCGCGACGTTGATGGCGCAATGGCAGGCGGTGGGCTTCATGCACGGGGTGATGAATACCGACAACATGTCCATCCTGGGCCTGACGCTGGATTACGGCCCCTTCGGCTTCATGGAAGCCTTCGACGCCCGCCACATCTGCAACCATACCGACAGCCAGGGCCGCTACAGCTACCAGATGCAGCCGCGCATCGGGCAGTGGAACTGCTTTGCGCTGGGCCAGGCGATGCTGCCCCTGATCGGATCGGTAGAGGCCACCGAGGCCGCGCTGGCCGATTACGAGGCCGTGTTCCAGGCGCAGCATGATGCACTGCTGCATGCCAAGCTGGGACTGCGCACCCAGCGCGCCGACGACAGCCAGTTGATCGAGGCCATGTTCGCCCTGCTGCAGGCCGGCCATGTCGATTTCACGCTGTTCTTCCGCCGCCTGGGCGACTTGCAGATCGGCAATGCAGCCAACGACGAGCCGCTGCGCGACCTTTTCATCGATCGCCCCGCCTTCGATGCCTGGGCCACGCAATACCGCGCCCGCCTGCGCGCCGAGGACAGCGACGATGCCGGCCGCCGCCTTGCAATGCATGCGGTCAACCCCAAATACGTGCTACGCAATTACCTCGCCCAGGTCGCCATCGACAAGGCGCAACAGAAGGATTTCACCGAAGTGGCACGCCTGCAGACCATCCTGCGCCACCCCTTCGACGAGCAGCCTGAATTCGACCGCTATGCCGACCTGCCCCCCGACTGGGCCAGCCATCTGGAAGTGAGCTGTTCTTCCTGAGCGGCCATTCATACAGTAATGCCGTCATCGCCCGTCATCACCAAGGAGCCAAGCATGACCAAACGAGTAGAAAAGACCGAAGCCCAATGGCGCGAGCAACTTGACCCCGTGGAATACCAGGTCACCCGCGAAGCCGCCACCGAGCGCGCCTTCACCGGCCGCTACTGGGATCACCACGAAGCCGGGACCTACACCTGCGTGTGCTGCGACACGCCGCTGTTCACCTCGGACGCCAAGTTCGACTCCGGCTGCGGCTGGCCGAGCTACTTCGAGCCCATCGATCCGGCCAACGTACGCGAGAAAGTGGACCGCAGTTATGGCATGATTCGCACCGAGATCATCTGCAACGTCTGCGACGCCCACCTGGGCCACGTCTTCCCGGACGGCCCACCGCCGACCGGACTGCGCTATTGCATCAACTCGGCTTCGCTGCGTTTCGACCCGGCGTAAGCCGGGCGGCCCGCGCTGCACCGCTTGCAACCAATGCGGTACAGGCAACACATGCAGCACGGGCCGGATGATCGCCGATCAACCGTTTTACTGACTTTTCCTGAAGAAGCCAACCGATGAAGTTCCTGTTCGACCTGTTCCCCGTCATCCTGTTTTTCGGCGTCTTCAAATGGGCCGAAGGCCATCCCTCGGCCGCCCAGGACCTGGTGATGCAATACCTGGGCGGCGCCATGTCGGCCGGTGCCGTCACCGCTACCCAGGCCCCTATCCTGCTGTCTACCGCTGTGGCCATCATCGCCTCGCTGGGCCAGATCGCCTGGCTGCTGCTGCGCCGTCGCAAGGTGGATGGCATGTTGTGGGTGTCGCTGGCCATCATCGTGGTCTTCGGTGGCGCGACCATCTATTTCCGTGACGATACCTTCATCAAGTGGAAGCCGACCATCCTGTACTGGGCCTTCGGCCTGGCCCTGCTGGTGTCGCAACTGTTCATGAAGAAGAACCTGATCCGCGTCATGATGGAAAAGCAGGTCACCCTGCCCGAAGCCATCTGGCCGCGCCTGAACCTGGCCTGGATCGTGTTCTTCGCCGTCATGGGCGTACTCAATCTGTACATCGCCTTCAACTATCCGCTCGACACCTGGGTCAACTTCAAGATGTTCGGCAGCATGGGCCTGATGTTTGCCTTCATCATCGGCCAGAGCCTGTTCCTGTCGAAGTATATGAAGGATGCCGAATGAGTGGCGCCGCTCCCGCCCATCCCGCCGATACCCGTGTGGAACGCATCCGCGCGCGCCTGACTGCAACTTTCTCGCCGGCCGCATGTCTGGTCGAGGATGAGTCTGCCCAGCATGCCGGACATGCCGGTGCAGCCTCGGGCGGAGGACATTACAGGATCCGCCTGGTTTCCGACTTGTTCGAGGGCAAAAATCGGTTGAACCGCCATCGGCTGGTGTATGATTGCCTGTCCGACCTGATGCAGCAGGAGATCCATGCGCTGGCCATAGTGGCGCTCTCCCCGTCAGAGGCAAAGAACTGAGACCAAGAACAAAGACCGACGCCTGCTTATCAAGCCCCCTCCTGTTTTTTTCTCCGTTTTGATTCATTCCTTTCTTTTCTAGGATTCAACAATGACATTCAAACCTGCTCGTCTGCTGGTGCTGCTGTTCGCAATCGCTTCCATCCCGGCCTTCGCACAAAACCTGGCCGTCGTGAACGGCAAGGCGATCCCCTCCTCCCGCGCCGATTTGATGGTCAAGCAGATGACTGCGCAAGGCCAGCCCGACAGCCCGCAGCTGCGCGGCGCCATCAAGGAAGAGCTGATCAACCGCGAAATCCTGATGCAGGAAGCCGACAAGCAAGGCCTGGCCAACAGCACCGACGTCAAGAACCAGCTGGAACTGGCCCGCCAGTCCATCGTGATCCGCGCCCTGATCGCCGACTACCTGAAGAAGAACCCGGTGTCGGACGCCGACATCAAGGCCGAATACGACAAGTTCAAGGCCCAGGCCGGCGACAAGGAATACCACGCCCGCCACATCCTGGTGGACAAGAAGGAAGACGCCGAAGCCATCATCGCCAAGCTGAAGGCCGGCACCAAGTTCGAAGACCTGGCCAAGCAATCCAAGGACACCGGTTCGGCCGCCAACGGTGGCGATCTGGACTGGGCCAGCCCGGCCTCCTTCGTCAAGCCGTTCTCCGACGCCATGGTGGCCCTGAAGAAGGGTGAAATCACCCAGACTCCGGTGCAGACCCAGTTCGGCTGGCACGTGATCAAGCTGGAAGACGTGCGCGCTGCCAAGGTCCCGACCCTGGAAGAAGTCAAGCCGCAGATCGCCGAAGCCCTGCAACAGAAGAAGCTGCAGGCCTATCAGGAACAACTGCGCGCCAAGGCCAAGGTGCAATAAGCCCCTCCCGCCTGCGCAGCCCGAGTGGCTGAAGGAAGACCCCCAGGTCTTCCACCGCCCTCCACCGACATGCCCGGACAAGGTTTCCTTGCCGGGCATGTTGCATTTTAGCTACGAATTGACGCACAACTCATGCAGCTGCCGTCAAAAACCCGTTCAAATCCTCCGCAATTCCTCCCAAAAGCGTCTTTTTGATGCCTTCCCGCCACGCGGGAATCCTATCTTGCGCGTCATAGTGAAGATTTATTCTTATAAAAGATTTATCCAATAAATTTTTCATAAACATATAAATTCACTAAATAATTAAAAAAGAAGAATAAACCCGCAGCATTTTGCGCAATTTACGAACCATCGTTCTGATATTCTTCGATCCTGTTCCAAATAGGGACAGGCTGCGAATCGCCACGGGAGCAGGAAACAAGGGAGTCCTGGTTCGCAGCCAAGAAAAAGGTGTTTCGGGGAGAAGCACACAAGGCTGATCCACGACGCCATCAACAACACAACATTCGTGCTTTCAGGAGAAATACCTATGAAGAAGAGTTCCATGCTGCTGCTGGCAGCCGGCCTGACCACCGGCGGCGCAGCGTTTGCCCAATCCACCGTGACCATCTATGGCATCGTCGATACCAGCATCCGCTATCTGAGCAGCGACAATGCGCAGGGCAACAGCAACGTGCGCATGGATAACGGCGCCATCGCCAACAGCCGTCTGGGCTTCAAGGGTACCGAAGACCTCGGTGGCGGCCTGAAGGCCATGTTCCAGCTGGAAAACGGCTTCAACGGTGATAACGGCAGCATGAGCCAGGCCAATACCATCTTTAACCGTCAATCCTGGGTTGGCCTGGGTGGCAGCTTCGGCAAGGTGTCCATCGGCCGTCAGAACACGCCCCTGTTCGACCTGATGGCTGACCACTTCGATCCGCTGACCGTCGGTAACTACGACAGCAACTCCTGGCTGCCGGCTGCTGGCACCCTGGTGCGCAACAGCAACATGATCAAGTACTACGGCAGCTTCAGCGGCTTCAACGTCGGCCTGTCCTACGCCGCTGGCGAACAAGCCGGTTCGGCCCGCCGTGGCAGCCAGATCAGCAGCTCGCTGCAATACACCACCGGCCCGTTCTCGGTCGGCGGCGGCTGGCAGCAAACTGTGAGCGCGACCAACAGCGACAACAAGGACACCACCTACAACCTGTCGGCGTCCTACAAGATCGGCGCAGCCAAGCTGTTCGGCGGCTACTACAACATCAAGGACAGCACCGGCACCACCGCTGCCTACATGGCCATGAGCAACAGCACCGCCTCGGCTGGCGGCATCGCTGGCGTGCAACGCAAGGACAAGGGTTACTTCCTGGGTACTTCCTACCAGGCAACCGCCGCCCTGTCCCTGACTGGCGCCTTCTACTACGACAAGAGCCAGAACGCCTCGGTCGCAGGTGTGGGCAATGTCGGCGACGGCAAGCGTTACGCCGTGGTGGCCTGGGCGGACTATGCGCTGTCCAAGCGCACCCAGCTGTACACCATCGTGGACTACAACAAGGCCAAGGACGCAGCCCGCTACGAGCTGACCGGCCAGGCCGCCGGCAAGGACAACGTCACCACCCTGGGTGTTGGCATTCGTCACATCTTCTGATCCGGGCGTGAAGGCGCTCTCCCTCGGGAGAGCGTGCTAACAACGGGAACCATTCAGAAAGCAGAAAGAAAAAGCGCAGTTCCTTTTGGAACTGCGCTTTTTTTCGCCTGTACTGCCTGACCAGTCCCGGATTCCCCACCAGCAGGGCAACCCGGACTCCGTCACGCATCCGGCATCATGTCGTCAGATCGACGATCAGCCCACCCACTTGCGCGCATTACGGAACATGCGCATCCACGGCGAATCCTCGCCCCAGGTATCCGGGTGCCAGGACTGGGTCACGGTGCGGAACACGCGCTCGGCGTGCGGCATCAGGACCGTGAAGCGGCCGTCCGGGGTGGTCACCGAGGTGATGCCCTGGGGTGAGCCGTTCGGGTTGAACGGATAGGCTTCGGTGGCCGCACCGCGATGGTCGACGTAGCGCATGGCGATGATGGCCTTGTCGATGTCGCCGGTCTGCGAGAAGTCGGCAAAACCTTCGCCGTGGGCGGTGGCGATCGGCGCCTGGGTGCCGGCCATGCCCTGCATGAAGATGGAGGGCGAATCGGCGACTTCCACCATCACGAAACGCGCCTCGAACTGCTCGGACTTGTTGCGGGTGAACTTGGGCCAGGCTTCGGCGCCCGGGATCATGGACTTCAGGTTGCTCATCATCTGGCAACCGTTGCAGATCCCCAGCGAGAAGGTGTCCTGGCGCTGGAAGAAGCGCGAGAACTGCTCGGCCAGCTGGGCATTGAACAGGATGGTCTTGGCCCAGCCTTCGCCGGCACCCAGCACGTCACCATAGGAGAAGCCGCCCACGGCGATGAAGCCCTTGAAGTCATCCAGCTTGGCGCGGTTGGCGATCAGGTCACTCATGTGCACGTCCACGGCGGTGAAGCCGGCCTTGTGCATGGCATAGGCGGTCTCGATGTGCGAGTTCACGCCCTGCTCGCGCAGGATGGCCACCTTGGGACGGGCAGCAGCCCCCAGCGACAGGTAGGGCGCGGCGATGTCTTCCTGCGGGTCGAACGTCAGCTTGGGCGTCATGCCGGGGTCGGCGGCGTCCAGCAGGCGTTCATACTCGGCATCGGCACAGGCCGGGTTGTCGCGCAGACGGGCGATGCGCCAGCTGGTCTCGCTCCAGGTGCGGTGCAGCTCGGCACGCGGCTGGCTGTAGATGTTCTTGGCGTCGCGCATGAACTCGACCACGTCGCGGTCATTGGGCTTGCCGATGATGTGGCTGCAGGCGCCCAGGTTGTAGCTGCGCAGCACGTTCATGACATCCGACTTCTGTTCCGCCGGGACCTGGATCACGGCACCCAGTTCTTCGCTGAACAGCGCGCGCAGGGTCAGTTCGTTGCGGCGCTCGGCCACTTGCGTGGTCCAGTTCTTGGAATCGCCCCAGTCAGCGGCATGCTCGCCTTCCATGGTCAGGATGTCGAGGTTGACCGAGATGCCGGTGTGACCGGCAAAGGCCATTTCCACCAGGGTGCCGTACAGGCCGCCGTCGGAACGGTCATGGTAGGCCAGCAGACGCTCTTCGGAGTTCAGTTGCTGGATGGCGTTGAAGAAGGCCTTCAGGTCCTCGGCGCTATCCACGTCCGGGGTCTCGTTGCCGATCTGCTGCATGACTTGCGTCAGGGCCGAGGCGCCCATGCGGTTCTTGCCACGGCCCAGGTCGATCAGGATCAGGACCGTCTCGCCCTTGTCCTTGCGCAGTTGCGGCGTGAGCACGCGGCGCACGTCGGTCACCGGGGCGAACGAGGAGACGATCAGCGACACCGGCGAGGTCACCGACTTGGCGCCCTCTTCGTCGCTCCAGGTGCTGCGCATGGACAGCGAGTCCTTGCCCACGGGGATGGACACGCCCAGCGCCGGGCACAGCTCCATGCCGACTGCCTTGACGGTGTCGAACAGGGCGGCATCCTGGCCGGGCTGGCCGCAGGCTGCCATCCAGTTGGCCGACAGCTTGATGTCGCCGATTTCGGCGATCGGGGCGGCGGCGATGTTGGTGATGGCTTCGCCCACAGCCATGCGGCCCGAGGCCGGGGCGTCGATCACGGCCAGCGGGGTACGCTCGCCCATGGCCATGGCTTCGCCGCGATAGCCTTCCAGGCCCATGGCGGTCACGGCCACGTCAGCCACCGGCACCTGCCAGGGACCGACCATCTGGTCGCGCACGGTCATGGCGCCCACGCTGCGGTCACCAATGGTGATCAGGAAGGACTTGTCGGCTACGGCCGGCAGGCGCAGCACGCGCTGGGCCACCTCCACCAGGTCCATGCCGGTCAGGTCCACCGGCGGCAGTCGCTTCTCGACGTGCGTCACATCCCGGTGCATCTTGGGCGGCTTGCCCAGCAGCACGTCCATGGGCATGTCCACGGGGCTGTTGTTGTGTTCGGGGTCGATCACCTTCAGCTGGCGCTCTTCGGTGGCGGTACCGACCACAGCGAAGGGCGCGCGCTCGCGCTCGCACAGGTATTTGAAGAGGTCCAGGTGTTCCGGCAGGATGGCCAGCACGTAGCGTTCCTGGGACTCGTTGCTCCAGATCTCGCGCGGAGCCAGGCCGCTTTCTTCCAGCGGTACCTTGCGCAGGTCGAACAGGGCGCCGCGCTTGGCGTCGTTGGTGATTTCCGGGAAGGCGTTGGACAGACCTCCCGCACCCACGTCGTGGATGGACTGGATCGGGTTGTCGTCACCCAGTGCCCAGCAGGCGTTGATGACTTCCTGGGCGCGACGCTCCATTTCCGGGTTGCCGCGCTGGACCGAGTCGAAGTCCAGGTCAGCGGTGTTCACGCCGGTGGCCATCGAGGAAGCGGCGCCGCCGCCCATGCCGATGCGCATGCCGGGGCCACCCAGCTGGATCAGCAGGCTGCCCACCGGCAGGTCGTTCTTCCTGGTGTGCTTGGCCGAGATGTTGCCCATGCCGCCGGCGATCATGATGGGCTTGTGGTAACCCATCACCTGGCCGCCCACGTTCTGTTCGTAGGTACGGAAGTAGCCGCCCAGGTTGGGACGGCCGAATTCGTTGTTGAAGGCCGCGCCACCCAGCGGGCCGTCGATCATGATCTGCAGCGGCGAGGCGATGCGCTCGGGCTTGCCGTAAATGCCGCCCTGGGCGTGGGCGTCGCGCTCGGCAGCCGGCTGGGCCACGTCACGGGCGTTTTCCCAGGGCTGCACGGCGTGGGTCACCATCAGGTTGGAGACGGTGAAACCGGTCAGGCCGGCCTTGGGCTTGGCACCACGGCCGGTCGCGCCTTCGTCGCGGATTTCTCCGCCAGCGCCGGTGGAGGCACCGGGGAACGGCGAGATCGCGGTCGGGTGGTTGTGGGTTTCCACCTTCATCAGGATGTGGGTCAGCTCTTCCGAAGCTTCGTAGACGTTGCCCTTGGTAGCGCCGCGCTGGTAGAAGCGCGAGATGCTGGCGCCCTCGATGACGGAAGAATTGTCCGAATACGCCACCACGGTGCCCTTGGGCGCCAGCTGGTGGGTGTTGCGGATCATGCCGAACAGGGACTTGTCCTGCACCTGGCCGTCGATGGTCCAGTCGGCGTTGAAGATCTTGTGGCGGCAGTGCTCGCTGTTGGCCTGGGCGAACATCATCAGTTCGACATCGGTCGGATTGCGCTGCGCCTTGGTGAAGGCTGCCACCAGGTAATCGATCTCGTCATCCGACAGGGCCAGGCCCAGCTCGGTATTGGCTGCTTCCAGGGCGGCACGGCCGCCGCCGATGACATCCACGCTCTCCAGCGGACGGGCCTGCAGTTCGGAGAACAGGCCGGCCGCCTCTTGCGGATCGCGCAGCACGGTCTCGGTCATGCGGTCGTGCAGCAGCGCGGCCACGGCCGGCAGGCTGGCTTCATTGAGCTTTTTGGCGCCGCCCAGCAGACCGGTCTTGACCTGCACGCGGAAGATGATGCCGCGCTCGACCCGGTGGATGTGGCTCATGCCGCAGTTGCGCACGATGTCGGTGGCCTTGCTGGCCCACGGCGAAATGGTGCCGAAACGCGGGATCACCACGAAGGCATCGCCCTCGTCGCTGCCGTTGAAGGGGTCGCCGTAGGTCAGCAGGCCGTTCAGGCGTGCCTCATCCTCCTGGGTCAATGCCTGCTGAGCATCGACGAAGTGCAGGTAGCGGCCGGATACGCCGGTAATGGCGGCGTCCACTGCTTGCAATTGGGTCAAAAGGCGTTGGGTACGGAAAGCGGAAAGGGCATTGGAGCCCGGCAGGATCAGCATGGCGAGGTCGAGGCAGTTAGCTTGAATCGGGAAAACCGTCGCAGCATCGCGGCAGGGACCGGTCCACCGACACCGGCCGCACCCTCGGATGTTGCACCGCACTAGGTAAAAACGTGCAGTTTCGGGTACGGCGGACTGATGGATCGTGCGCGCGTTTGCTGGCAGAGCCGGCATTATACAGTGGACGCCGGTCCCCGTCCCAGGCAAAGCGAGCACAGGCGCCTGGGCGATGCGGCTGTCATCGCCACGCGGGCGCCGCGCGTTGTCCATCGCAGGGACTGGAACTACGGCCCGGTCCTGGCAGAAATGTAGCGCTGCGGCAATATCCGAACGGCAAGGAAATTTTCGCGGTATCATTCGGCCCGCATCGGAAATGGCCGCCGCCCTGTCCCGGGATGAGACCGGCCGGGACGGCAAGAGCCCACGGCGCACCCGAACGCAGAACCGATGACCATGACCACAGCGGCCAGGCCGCTTCCAAGACGAACAGAGTGAACAGTACACATCGACAGATCGCCGTCATCGGCGGGGGACTTTCAGGGATTTGCAGCGCCTATTTTTTGGCCGCCAAGGGCTATGAGGTGGCCGTCATCGAGCGCCGCGCCCACGTGGCCGAGGAAGCCACCTTCGGCGATTCCGGCCTGCTGGCCCCGGGTGCGGCGATGCCATTGACCCTGCCGGGAGCCATGGCCACCTTCGCCTGTCGCTTCCGGGACGAGCCGCGCGTCCTGCTGGCACCGGGCGCCGACTTCGGCCGTCGGCGCTGGATGCGCCAGACGCGCCAGGCCCAGCAGCACGCCTTCGCCGGCAACAAGCTGCGCCTGTCGCGCCTGTCGGCCTACGGTCAGAGCCTGACCCTGCAACTGCAGGCGCACTACAACATGGAACACGAAAACGGCAGCGGTGTGCTGCACCTGTTCCGCCAGCCCGCCGAGGCGGCCCGCATGCCACAGTTGCAGGAGGCCGCCGGGCAATGCGAGTTCAAGCAACAGGCCCTGGACACGGCGGCCATCCGTGCACTGGAACCGGCGTTTTCCTCGGAAGCGGCGCTGGCCGGTGCCCTCTTCTATCCTGACGACATGGCCGGCAATTGCGTGCTGTTTGCCAAGCAGATGCGCAATGCCGCCCAAGAGCTGGGGGTCAGTTTCCATTTCGACTCCACCGTCAAGTCCATCAGCGCCGATTTTGGCGGCCGCGTCACGCTGGTGCTGGAGTCGCCGCATCTGGCCTCGCACATGCAGGTCGATGCGGTGGTCGTGGCCGCTGGCATGTCCAGCGCCCAGCTGCTGCAGACGCTGGGCACGGCGCTGCCGCTGCGGGCAATGCAGAGCTATTCGGCCCTGGTGCCGGTCAAGAACCCCGACGACGCGCCCAGCATGGCGCTCTACGACGACAGCTACAAGGTCGCCATGACGCGCCTGGGCGGGCGCATCCGCGTCACCGGCCTGCTGGGCTTCGTGCCGCCGGCGCAGACACTGCCGCCCAAGGCCCTGCGCAACCTGCTCAAGATCGCCGGCGACTACTATCCCAATGCCGCCAACTACAACCAGGCCCATTTCTGGAGCAATACCATGGCCATGCTGCCGCACGGCCTGCCGCTGCTGGGACCGACCCGGAACGGCAATGTGTTCGTCAACGTCGGCCATGGCGCCACGGGCTGGGCCGCCACGGTGGGTTCGGCGCGCCTGCTGAGCGACCTGGTGGCCGGTGAGGAGCCGGAAATCCCGACCGAGGGCCTGCTGCCGCGCGATCTGCTGGCCTGAACCCGCAAAGGATGGCGAAAAAATCGGCTCTCATCGCGGCGTCGATTTTTTTCATGCATGCGGCATCTGCGCAGGCACCGCAATTCACTTAAAATCGACAGCGTTGTGCGTGACACCCTGCGCAGCCCGCCCCTGTGGCATGGCCGCGCCCTACCTGAGCTTCACTTCATCCATCCAGTCTTCACGTTAACGCCGCGGCGACCCCCCTCATGAGCGCGCTCCACTCCGTTGCCGAGATCCGCCAGGTCGAACAACAGGCCCTGTCCGCCCTGCCCCCTTACACCCTCATGCAGCGCGCCGGCGCCGCCGTCGCCGAACAGGCGCAGCACCTGCTGTGCTCGGCCACGGCCTCCTCGCCGGCGGTGCTGGTGCTGGCCGGTCCCGGCAACAATGGCGGCGATGCGCTGGAGGCGGCCTGCCTGCTCGAAGAAGCGGGGATCGAAGTCAGCGTGCAGTTGCATGCCGACGAAAGCCGCCAGCCAGAAGATGCGCGGCGCGCACTGGCCCGCGTGCGCGAAGCCGAGATCCAGTTCATCGACGATCTGAGCGACACCGCCTTGCGCGCCCAGTCCTGGGCGCTGGTGATCGACGGCCTGTTCGGCATCGGCCTGGCGCGCCCGCCCGGTCCCAGGCTGCGGCCCATCATCGACTACATCAACAGCCTGCGCTGTCCGGTGCTGTCCATCGATGTCCCCAGCGGCCTGAATGCCGATACCGGCAGCATCGTCGGCGGACGTGAGGGGCTGGCCGTGCAGGCCACCCATACCATTACTTTCATCTCCGACAAGCCGGGCCTGCATACCTGCGACGGCAGCGACCATAGCGGCCACATCGTGGTCGATCCGCTGGAGATCGACCCCACCCATTTCCCGCCGGCGCGCGCCTTCCTCAACGGACCGCAGTGCTTCGCCACCTCGCTCAAGCCGCGCGCCAACAACAGCCACAAGGGTAGCTATGGCGATGTCATCGTGGTGGGTGGTGCACGCGGCATGGCCGGTGCGCCGGTGCTGGCTGCGCGCACGGCGGCCTTCAGCGGTGCCGGGAGGGTCTATGTGGCCTTCGTCGACGAAGGTCCGGCCTATGACGACAAGCACCCGGAACTGATGTTCCGCCTGGCCGACCGGGTCGAGTTTGGCGCCAGCGCGGCGCTGGTGATCGGCCCCGGCATGGGCACCTCGCGCCACGCGCATGACATCCTGGCGCGCGCACTGGACAGCGAGGCCGACATCGTCATCGATGCCGATGCCCTGAACCTGATCTCGGCCGAACCGTCCCTGCAGCACAAGCTGCACCGGCGCCACCAGGCCGGTGCCGAGATCACAAGCATCATCACGCCCCATCCGCTGGAGGCGGCCCGCCTGCTCGACAGCAACACCCAGCAGATCCAGCAGGACCGCCCGCAGGCAGCGCGCCTGCTGGCCCGCCAGTTCAATGCCATCACCGTGCTCAAGGGCGCGGGGACGGTGATCGCCTTCCCCGATGGCGAAATCCTCATCAACCCCAGCGGCAACCCGGCGCTCTCCACTGCCGGTACCGGCGACGTCCTCTCGGGCCTGTGTGGTGCGCTGCTGGCGCAAGGCTGGCCGACCCGCGCCGCTGCCCTGGCCGCCACCTGGATCCACGGCGCCGCCGCCGACCAGCTGGTGGGTGCAGGGCTGGGCCCGGTGGGGCTGACCGCCAGCGAATTCATCCCCGCCATCCGGGCGGTGTTCAACCAGATCATCCGAGACCATGTCCAGCGCCGTCCTGCCGCATCCCCGCATCGCCCCCAGCCATAAGCTGGGCATCCTGTTTCTCATCGCCGGGCTGTGGACGCTGTCGCTGCTGGATACCGCAGGCAAGCTGCTGGCCCTGGCCGGCTACCATGTGGTGATGATTGCCTGGATGCGCTACACCATCAATCTGCTGTTCATGGCCGTGACCCTGGCGCCGCTGTACCAGCGCCGGCACGGGCGCAGCATCCTGCGCTCCAACCGGCTCGGCCTGCAACTGGGGCGCGGTGCGCTGCTGCTGGCGTCGACGCTGATCTTCTTTTCGGTCCTGAAGATCGTGCCGCTGGCTGAAGGGACGGCGATGAATTTCTGTGCCCCCCTGATCGTGCTGGCAATCTCCCCCTGGCTACTGGGCGAACGCAGCTATCTCTCGCGCTGGATCGCGGTGCTGGTGGGTTTTACGGGCATGTTGATCGTGATCCGCCCCAGTGGCGACATTCCGCCGCACGGGGTGGCGCTGGGGCTGGTGTCGGCACTGACGATGGCATTCATGTCCATCCTCAACCGCAAGGCCAGCCAGGTCGACAATCCCATGGTGACGCTGTTCTACGGTGCGCTGGTGGGCAGCGTGCTGTCGACGCTGATGGTGCCTTTCTTCTGGAGCGCCCATACGCCGACAGCCATCGAACTGGCGATCCTGGTGTCCACCGGCATTACCAGCACCATCGGCCACTTCCTGCAGAACACCGCCTACCGGCATGCCGAAGCCTCGGTGCTGACGCCCTTCTTCTATGCCCAGATCATCTCGGCCTCGGGCATGGGCTGGCTGGTGTTCGGGCAATTCCCCGATAGCATCACGGTGCTGGGCATCGCCATCATCTGCGCCAGCGGGATCGGCATCGCCTATATCGAGCACAAACGCGCCCATCCGCTGCCGCCGGCCGATCCGATGGAAGCGGTCTGAGCAGGCTCAGAGCAAGCGTCCGGCCGCGATGGTCAGGGTGCGCTCACAGCGCGCGGCGATACCGTTGTCGTGGGTGACCAGCACCAGAGTGGAACCGCGTTCGCGGTTCAGTTCGAACATCAACTGGATGACCGATTCGCCGGTGGCCGCATCCAGGCTGCCGGTGGGCTCGTCGGCGAACAGCAGCGGCGGTTCGGTGACGAAGGCGCGGGCCAGGGCCACGCGCTGCTGCTCGCCCCCGGAAAGGTACTTGGGATAGTGCTTCAGGCGGCTGCCGAGGCCGACCCGGCCCAGCATCTGCTCGGCCTTGGCGCGGGCCTGGCCATCGCCGCGCAGCTCCAGCGGCAGCATCACGTTTTCCAGGGCGTTCAGGTGCCCGAGCAACTGGAAGGACTGGAACACGAAGCCCAGCTTGCGCTTGCGCAGCAATGCCCGGCCATCTTCATCGAGGGCGTAGATGTCTTCGCCATCGAGCCGCACGGAACCTTCGCTGGGGGTATCCAGTCCAGCCAGCAGGCCCAGCAAGGTGGATTTGCCGGAGCCGGAGGCGCCGACGATGGCCACCGTGGTACCGGCGGCCACGGTAAAATCGATGTCGCTCAAGATAGTCAAACGCCCACCGGGCGCGGCGACATCGGCAACGTGTTTGGATAACTGAAGGACTTCAATGGCTGCAACGACGGTGGATTGTGCGGTATCGGTATCAGTGTCAGGAAGGGAAGCAGGCATGCAGGGCAATCAGGCAAGGGGGTCCGGGAGGGGCGCGGCGCGCACCAGCGTAATGGGCTGGCTGCTGCGGCTACTGGCGGGCGTCGCCCTGGTGCTGGCGACGGCGAGCGCTTATTCTGCCCCAAAAAACCTGCTCGTGCTCGGTGACAGCCTGTCGGCCGAATATGGCCTGCAACGCGGCACCGGCTGGACCGGGTTGCTGCAGCAACGGCTGCAGCAGGACAAATCGGAACTGCGGGTGGTCAACGCCAGCATCAGCGGCGACACCACCATCGGCGGGCGCAATCGCCTGCCGGCGCTGATGACGCAGCACCAGCCGGAAATCCTGGTGATCGAACTGGGCGCCAACGACGCGCTGCGCGGCCTGCCGCTCAAGACCAGCCAGGACAACCTGCAGGCCATGATCGACCTGGCCCGCCAGCAAAAGGCCAAGGTGCTGCTGATCGGCATGCAGATTCCGCCCAATTACGGCCCCGACTACACGCGCCGCTTCGCCGCGATGTACCAGGACCTGGCCAAGGCCAACAAGGTGGCGCTGGTGCCGTTCTTCTTCGAGGGCATTGCCGCCGACCTGTCGCTGTTCCAGGCCGACCGCATCCACCCCAACGAACAAGCCCAGCCCAGGCTGCTGGACAATGTCTGGCCACACCTGAAGCCACTGCTGGGCAAGAAGTAAATCCTCCGCCCTGAAAGCCGAAGCCCCTGCCACCGTTACTGGCGCAGGGGCTTCGTTCATCCAGCGTGAGGATGCTTCAATGACGCGCGTACAGGTCCAGGAAACGGCGCAGCAGACCTGTCGATTGCGGGGTTTCGCTGACCTTTTCGCACAGGGCCTGGGCGTCGATGCCGCAGCCGCGGTAGATGTCGGTGTAATAGCGCAGGTGGGCGCGCACGAACTCGGGCGAAAACTCCGGGTGGAACTGGGTCGAGTAGACGTTGTGCTTGTGCTTGATCACGTGGTGCGGGTCCATCGGCGAACGGGCCATGACGATGGCGTCCTTGGGCGGACGCAGCACCGACTGCATGTGCAGCATGTGCGCCGGGAAGGCCTCCGGCAGCACGCCCAGCAGTTCATCCTGGCGGCAGCATTCCAGCGTTTCCACGTGCATGGTGCCCGCAGCCCGGCCGGCCGGGTTGTAGCCGACTTCACCGCCGAAGGCGTGGGTCAGCAGCTGGTGGCCGTAGCAGATGCCGAACATCGGCGTATCCAGCTCGGCGGCATCACGGATCCATTCGGCGGTGCGCTCGCTCCAGTCTTCCTTGTCGGTCACCATGGCCGGCGAACCGGTGATGAAGACGGCCCGGTAGCTGCGCGGGCAGGAGGGGCGTTCCCCTTCATAGACGGTCACGACTTCGATTTCGGTGTGGCACAGACCGGCGGCGCAACCTATCTGGTCGGCATAACCACCATAGTTGGTCTTGAGGGCAGGATTGGCATCGCCGGTTTGGATGATCAGGACTGGGGCAGGCATAAAAACGTGGTCGGTATTCAGGGCAAAACATGGCATCGGAAGCATTCCTTGTGGGAAGTACCCCGAGCGATGCCTTCGAACTTCGACTGGAGGCAGCGACAACTCTTACGGCAGCCGTTTATTCCAGAAACGGCGCAAGATTGCATGCGGATGACAGGAATTTCACTTCAACAGCACAAACTGTGCATTTTCCCACCTAGTGGAAAGCTGACGAAACGCCAACGGACGAAGGAAGAAAAACCACCGATCCCCGGACTCCGGCTCCCTCGTACATACCCCTGCAGGCTGCGCCAGTGTCCATGATGAAACAAAAAAGGCCGCTGGAAAAGCGGCCTCGGTAAATATTTTAGTAAATTGTGGCAGACATGCCGACAACTCCCCTGAACTGGGCGGGGCTGCGCGCCGATTCACGATCCCGGTGCGCACATGCCCCGTCGCGGGTCACGCCAGCTTACTTGGCGGCGTCATCCGCGCTGACTGCAGCGGCACCCTTGAGCAGCTTGGTCTTGGCCTTTTCACGCAGGTAGTCCAGGTAAGCCAGGGCTTCCTGTTGCGACAAGGCGGCCACGATCTGTTCCTGCTCGGCCTTGCGGCGGGCGGTGTCGACGGTCTTGGGCTGTTCCACCTTGGTGACGCGGTAGATCTGGTAACCCAGGCCCTGCGTCTCGGCACCGACGTAGGCCGGCAGCTTGGCAGTATCGGCCTTCATGACGGCATTGAAGGCTTCCTGGGTCCAGCCGTCGGACTTCACGCGCGAGACCACCTTGGCCTCGCTGAAACCGGTGGCGTCATCCTTGGCCTGCAGCTGTGCCAGGCGTTCCTGGCCGGCCTTGACCGCCAGTGCCTGCTCTTCCTGCTGCAGCACGGCCTTTTGCACATCGGCCTTGACCTCCTCGAACGGACGCTTGGCCACCGGCTTGTAGCTGGTCATGCGGCCGGCCACCAGGGTATTGGGAGCAGTCTGCACGGCTTCGGTATTGTGCTTGGCCTTGATCACGTCGTCGGTAAACAGCGCGGTCAGGAACTTGGCATTGTTGTACGGCAGCGGGCCAGCGGCCGGGTTGGGAGTGCGGGTCACGCCGGTAGCGGTCTGGATCTTCAGCTTGAGCTTGTCGGAGACGGCCTTGAGGCTGTCGCCGTTTTCATAGACCAGGTTGTTGAACTGATCGGCCATTTCCGAATACTTCTTGGCGGCGATCTGCTTCTTGATCTCGGCGCCGATCTCGGCCTTGACCGCTTCCAGCGGCTTGACCGCAGCCGGCTTGATGCCGGTCACTTCGATCACGTGATAGCCGAAGTCGGATTCCACCGGATCGCTGATCTCGCCCTGCTTGAGGCTGAAGGCGGCATCTTCGAAGGGCTTCACCATGGCGCCCTTGGCAAAGTAGCCCAGATCACCGCCGTTTTCAGCCGAACCGGGGTCCTGCGAGTTGGCCTTGGCCAGCTTGGCGAAATCGCCCGGGTTCTTGCGCAATTGCGCCACCAGGCCCTCGGCCTTGGCCTTGGCGGCGGCCTTCTCGGCTGCCGGTGCGTCCTTCTTGACGGTGATCAGGATGTGGCTGGCACGACGCTGTTCTTCGGTAGCGTATTGCTTCTGGTTCTGCTCGTAGTAGGCCTTGATGTCGTCGTCGGTGACGACGGCCTGGGAAGCGACGGCAGCGGCGTCCAGCACCACGTATTCTATGTCGGCCTGCTCCGGGGTCTCGAAGCGGGCGCCGTTCTTGTCATAGTAGGCCTTGAGCATGTCGTCGCTCACCTTGACCTGGGCGGCGTAGCTGTCCGGCTTGAAGTTGAGCATCTGCACCGTGCGTTCCTGGTCGTTCAGGTTGGACAGGTTCTCGGCCACGGTCTTGGGGGCGAAGGCGGTGCTCTGGATCGCGGCATTCAACTGCTGCACGGCCAACTCACGGCGCAGTCCGGCTTCATAGGACTTGGGCGTCATGCCCTGGGCCGCCAGCAGCACGCGGTACTGTTCGTTGTCGAAGCTGCCGTCCGGCTTGGTCAGACCGGGAATCTGCAGGATGCTCTGCTGCAGCACCTGGTCCGGCACCACCAGCTTGTTGGCCACCACTTCGGCGCCCAGAGCGCGCTGAGCGATCAGGTTGTCCAGGATGGCGCGACGTGCCTGCGGGCTATCGAAGAGCTTGCTGTCGAACTGGCTGCCGTACACCTGGCGCATGCGCTCCAGTTGCTGGCGGTGCGCGGCGTCCCATTCTTCCTTGGTGATGGTCTGGCCGGCCACCTTGGCCACGCCGCTGTCGTCGGTCAGGCGGCTGTAGCCTTCCAGGCCGAAGAAGGCGAACGACGGGAAGATGAACAGCAGCAGCAGGAACTGCATCAGGCGCTGGTGAGTACGAATGAAATCAAACATGAATAGCCAATCAATAAACGATCTGGTCAATGAAGGTCAGCGAGGACTGCCGCCGGGCGTCCGCGGATAATAAAAAGGGCGAACTCGCGTTCGCCCTGATCCGGCGCAGGCCCTGGGGCCCGGGACGCACAACGCACACCGTCGTGCTCGCGCGACATTATACACATGCCAATGCCCTGCGGCATCTTTGACGGGCCGCCGCCGCGCTCCTGCCCGCCTTAACGGTCCATCTGGGCCAGGGCCACGCTGCGCAGCTGGAAACGGCCGTCATTATTGAACAGCCAACTCTCCGAGAGTTCGATGCGGCCCTGCTTCAACAGCGCCGGTGGCGGTTTGGGAAAGGGTGCGGCCGTCTTCAGACTGCCCAGGGCGCTGGCTTCGGCGTGCTTGTCGCGATTGCTGCGCAGGATTTCACTTTTGACCAGATTGCCATCCCCATCGACGATGTACTTGATCACGATCACCGAGCGCAGCAAGGCCTGCGGCCTTTCCACATAGACACTGGTGAAGTTGACCTGGGAAATGCGCTTGGCCAGGTCGACCTTGTAGCCATCCACGGTGGTCGCCGTGGAGGTACCGTCTTCGGTGGTCTTTTTTTGCTCGATGAGGGTGCGCGCCAGCTCGTCACGGGATTCCTGGGTACTTTCCGGCGCCGAGCAGGCGGCCAGCATGGCCGCTACGCCTACGCCCGAGATGGCCAGTCGCCTGAGCAACTGCCGGGGCGTCTTCGACAGGCGCGCCGGCCTGGTGCGTGTATTCATTCTGGTCTCCTCTCAGATGAACGATCTTGATTCACTCAATGCCGCTCGTCAATGAAGGATTTGACTGCAAATCGCCGTGCCGATTCCCTGCCGCCGGGAGTCTGGGCGGGCATCCATAGCTTCAATCTATAGCAAGGATTCCGGTCCGCTATTGCAGCAGGGGGTGTCATCCAGCAGTCATATTTTCACCGTACCATCCGCATGCTTTCCACCCCCGGCTGCGCCCCGCAACTCCGCACGGGCGCTGCGTTTGGGCAACAACGCGAGCTAGCGAGACCACTTCCGAGATGATGCACAATCCTTCTTCCGCCGCGCTTGCGCTGCCGCCCGGCCAGGACCCGCAGGAACACAGCGAGACCGGCTTCCTGACCGTGCAGGGCATCGAAAAGCGCTTTGGCGCCTTCACCGCGCTGGATCGGGTGTCGCTGGAAGTGCGTCGCGGTGAGATGGTCTGCCTGCTGGGGCCGTCCGGATGCGGCAAGACCACCCTGCTGCGCACCATCGCCGGGCTGGAACGCCAGGACGCCGGCCAGCTCCACGCCGGCGGACGCGATATCTCCTACCTGCCACCCCAGGCGCGCGACTACGGCATCCTGTTCCAGTCCTATGCCCTGTTTCCCAACCTGACGGTGGCCGATAACGTCGCCTACGGCCTCACCGGCATGAAGCGTGATGCACGCCGGGATCGGGTCGCGGCCATGCTGGACATGGTCGGCCTGGGCGGCAGCCAGGCCAAGTATCCCGGCCAGCTCTCCGGCGGGCAGCAACAGCGCGTGGCACTGGCCCGCGCACTGGCGCCGTCGCCATCCCTGCTGCTGCTGGACGAACCGCTGTCGGCCCTGGATGCCCAGGTGCGCGAACACCTGCAACTGGAAATCCGCCGCCTGCAAAAGCAGTTCGGCATCACCACCCTGATGGTCACCCACGATCAGGAAGAAGCCATGGTCATGGCCGACCGCATCGCCGTGATGCAGCACGGTCGCATCGAACAGTTCGGCACACCGGCCGAGATCTACCGGCGCCCGGCCACGCCCTTCGTGGCCGACTTCATCGGCCATGCCAACTGGCTGCCCTTTACCCGCATCTCCGGCTCGCAGGTCGCGGTGGGAGCGCTGCGCCTGGAAATCCAGGCCGAGGAAGCCGAACTGCCCAGCGGCCGCCTGTTCTGCCGTCCGGAATCGGTCGAACTGTTCGCCACCGACGCCACCGCCAACCGTTTCCAGGCGCGGGTGACCGACCGCATCTACCTGGGTAACCGCTACCGCCTGGCACTGGCCGCCGACGCGCTGCCCGGCCAGACCCTGCTGGCCGATGTCAGCGACCAGGCCCATGAACGCCTGGCCGCCCTGCCCGCCAACGACGGCCTGTGGGTGGCCCTGCCGCGCCAGGCCCTGCAGGTGTTTGCCTGAATCTGCGATGAGCATGCCCTCCTCCCTTTCTTCGTCCGCCATGGCGATCGAACCATCCGTGCAGCCTGCCCCGGCCCTGCCCATGAGCACGGTCGATCGCAGCCAGGGCCTGCTGGCCGGCTTCAAGTGGCTGTTGCTGGTGGTGCTGCTGGTCGGCCTGGGTGGGCCGTTGCTGTTCATCCTGGCGCAGGCGGTGCTGCAGCCCGATGGCAGCTGGGCCGGTGCGGCACCGCTGATGGCACTCTTCGCCAACATCAATTTCCTGCCCATGCTGGGGCGCAGCCTCTGGGTCTCGGCTGTGACCGCCGTGGTGACGGTGCCGCTGGCCTATGTCTTCGCCTACGCCCTGCAGCGTACCTGCATCCCCTTCAAGGGCCTGTGGCGCGGGATCGGCCTGTTGCCGCTGCTGGCACCGTCGCTGCTGCCGGGCATCGCGCTGATCTACCTGTTCGGCAACCAGGGGCTGTTCAAGGAATGGATGGACGGCAGCATCTATGGCTTCTGGGGCATCCTGCTGGGTGAAGTGTTCTACACCTTCCCGCATGCCATGATGATTCTCCTGTCGGCCCTGTCGCAGGCCGACGGACGCCTCTACGACGCCGCCCATGCCATGGGCGCCTCGCGCTGGCGCATCTTCCGCACGGTCACCCTGCCGGCCACGCGCTATGGCATCTTCGGCGCGCTGTGTCTGGTCTTCACGCTCACCATCACCGACTTCGGCGTGCCGAAGATCACCGGTGGCGCCTACAGCGTGCTGGCGGTGGAAGCCTACAAGGCGGTGGTCGGCCAGCAGCAGTTCGGACGCGGTGCGCTGATCGGCTTGCTGCTGCTGGTGCCGGCCCTGCTGACCTTCGCCCTGGACGGCTGGCTGCAGCGCCGCCAGCGCGCCAACATGAGCAGCCGCTCGGAAGTCTATGTGCCCCGCCCCGACTGGCGGCGTGATGGCCTGAACCTGCTGGCAGTGGCCTTGATCGCCGCCGCCATCCTGATGATGATCGTGGTGGCCATGGGCGCCTCGCTGGTCAAGCTGTGGCCCTACAACCTGCAACTGACGCTGCAGCACTACGACTTCGACAACATGGATGGCGGTGGCTGGCTGGCCTATTTCAACAGCCTGAAACTGGCCTGCGGCACCAGCGTGGTCGGCACCATGGTGATCTTCAGCGGTGCATGGCTGATGGAAAAGACCCGTGGCCAGGCGCCGCTGTCCGCACTGCTGCGCATGCTGTGCTTCCTGCCGATGGCGGTGCCGGGGCTGGTGCTGGGCCTGGGCAGCCTGCTGTTCTTCAACCATCCGGCCAATCCCTTCAACTTCCTGTACGGGACGATGAGCCTGCTGGTGCTCTGCTGCATCGTGCACTTCTACACCACGGCCCACCTCACGGCCGTCACCGCCCTCAAGCAGCTCGATCCGGAATTCGAGGCGGCCTCGCTGTCGCTGAAGGTGCCGCTGCTGAAGACCTTTATCCGGGTCACCGTGCCGCTATGCCTGCCGCAGATGCTGGAGATCTTCCGCTACCTGTTCGTCTCCTCGATGACCACGGTCTCGGCGGTGATCTTCCTGTACCGCCCGGACACCGTACTGGCCTCGGTGGCGGTGCTGAACATGGATGATGCCGGCGATGTCGGCCCGGCCGCTGCCATGTCCACCCTGATCCTGCTGACCTCGGCCGCCGCCGCGCTGCTGATGCACCTGGCCGGTAGCCGCTGGCTGGCGCGTGCCCAGGCCTGGCGTCGTGGACGCTCCCACTGACCGCCCGCTTTCATTGCCCGTTTCTACCCTCGCGTTTTCCGACGCTTTTTCAACCCAGCCATTCACAGACGAAGGCCATCATGAAAAAAACCAAGCTGTTTTCCCTGCTCGCATCGGTGATCGGCGCCGGCATGCTGCTGGCGGCACCGGCCGTGCACGCGGCCACCACGCTGACCGTCTACACCGCCCTCGAAGCCGACCAGATCAAGGCCTACCAGGCCGCCTTCCAGAAGGCCAATCCGGACATCGAAATCAAGTGGGTACGCGACTCCACCGGCATCGTCACCGCCAAGCTGCTGGCTGAAAAGGCCAACCCGCAGGCCGACGTGATCTGGGGCCTGGCCGCCACCAGCCTGGCCCTGCTGGACAAGGAAGGCATGCTGACCCCGTACGCACCGCAAGGCCTGTCGGCCATCGACGCCAAGTACCGCAGCGCCGCCAATCCGCCGGCCTGGGTCGGCATGGACGTGTGGGCCTCGGCCATCTGCTTCAACACCGTGGAAGCCCAGAAGCAGGGCCTGCCCAAGCCGACTTCCTGGGCCGACCTGACCAAGCCGGTCTATGCCGGCAAGATCGTCATGCCCAATCCGGCCTCTTCCGGTACCGGCTACCTGGACGTCTCGGCCTGGCTGCAGATGATGGGCGAAGACAAGGGCTGGGCCTACATGGACGCCCTGCACAAGAACATCGGCCAGTACACCCACTCCGGCTCCAAGCCCTGCAAGCAGGCGGCCACCGGTGAATTCCCGATCGGTATCGCCTTTGAGTACCGCGCCGTGAAGACCAAGAAGGAAGGCGCGCCCATCGACGTGATCCTGCCGGCCGAAGGCCTGGGCTGGGACATCGAAGCCACCGCCATCGTCAAGGGCAGCAAGCACCTGGAAGCAGCCAAGAAGCTGGCCGATTTCTCCGCCAGCAAGGAAGCCATGGCCCTGTATGAAAAGAACTTCGCCGTGGTCGCCATCCCGGGCGTGGCCAAGCCGGACGAACTGCTGCCGGCCGACTACGAAAAGCGCCTGATCAAGAACGACTTCACCTGGGCCAGCACCAACCGTGATCGCATCCTGACCGAGTGGAGCAAGCGCTACGAAAGCAAGTCGGAAAAGAAGCAATGAGTACGCTGCAATAAGCATGCCGCAGGAAGGCCTGAAGCTTTCGGGCCCTGAGCAGCACCCCGCCGTCGCAGCCCAGCCTGCGACGGCGCGCAGAGAGGATCACAGGATGCCGACAGAGCGTCCGTCCACAACAGGTAGCACACATCTCGCAAACGTATCCGATGGAGCCATCCCCATGACGCAATCCCCCTCAGAGCACGATCCGCAACACTTCGACCTGGCCGTGGTCGGTTCCGGCATCCTCGGCCTGGCGCATGCCTATGCGGCCGTCAAGCGCGGCCTCAAGGTCGCCGTGTTCGAACGTACCGGCACCCCGCTGGGCGCTTCCGTACGCAACTTCGGCATGGGCCTGGTGACCGGCCAGCCGCCCGGCATCATGCTGGACCTGGCACGTGAAAGCCGCGCCATCTGGCTGCACCTGGCCGCGCGCGCGCACTTCAGCGCCCGCGAAGCCGGCACCCTGCTGTTTGCCCGCAGCGAGGCCGAGCACGATGTGCTGCAGGAATTCATGATGGTGCGCGCCCGCCAGTACGACTACCGCGCCTCGCTGCTGGAAGGCGACAAGCTCAACGCCCTCTACAACGGCCGTTTCCGCCATCACCGTTCGGCCCTGCATGGCACCGAAGACCTGCAACTGTATTCCCGCGAGGCCATGCCGGCGCTGGTGGCCTACCTGCACTCGCAGGGCGTGCATTTCCGCTTCAATACCCTGGTGCATGGCACCTCTGATGGACGCCTGTCTACCACGGCCGGCGAATTCCGTGCCGAGCGCGTGGTGGTCTGTTCGGGTCACGATTACCTGACCCTGTTCGCTGATCGCCTGCAGCCGATGAACCTGAAACAGTGCCGCCTGCAGATGCTGCGCCTGAAGACCGAAGAGCCGCTGCCACTGACCCATGCAGTGCTGACCGGGCTGTCCTGCACCCACTATGGCGCCTTCTCGGACCTGCCGACCGCGCGTGCCGTGCATGCCGAGATCGAGGCCAATGCGCCCCTGCTCAACAAGCACGGCATCCATCTGCTGGTCAGCCCCACCCCATACCAGGAATTGATCGTGGGCGATTCGCACCACTACGGCAGCGATTCGCCGCCCTTCAACAGCGAAGAGGTCGATGAACTGATGCTGGGCCTGGTGGAACACACCCTGGCCACCCGGGTCAAGGTGATCGAGCGCTGGCAAGGCGTCTATGGCAGCAAGGGACCGGGACCGTTCTCGGCCCTGCCCATCGATGCCCACACCTCGGTGGTGCTGATGCATACCGGCATCGGCATGAGCGTGGGCCTGGGTCTGGGCGAGCGCGTGGTCAAGGCTTTGCTGGAAGGCGACAGCCTGCCCACGCCCACTGCCCAGCCGGCACCGGCGACGGCGCTGGCCTGATCGTTTTACCCTCGGCATCCCTCTCCGGCGCGGCGGCCACGCTGCCGCGCCACCGGTTTTCGATCGGTCCGCTTTCCTTCCCCGCGTTCTCTTCCGCTTTTCCTTCCCGCTACGCCTGCCCTGACGTCCGCTTCGGTTTTTTCTGCCTGTTCCTGACAGAAAAAACTTCAGCCATTGCCTGCACAGAGGCGAGCCTCTCTGACGTCGTCGCTGCATCGCAATAACCGCCAGCGCCCCGCAAAGCCTTGCCGGAAGCCACTTTGCCTGCTGCAGCGCAACCAGAAATCGCTGTCCTGCGCTGTAAGCTTGTGTAAGTTTGGAGCAAGTCTTGCGTAAGTTTGACGTCGCACACTCCCGGCATGGACAAGTGGGTCCTTACGCAAGCAATGCGAAGCCAATATCGCGGTTTGTGTCTGACGGGGAAGGCGGGGGAAGAAATCTTCATGCTGTCTCCGGTGCGTTCTTGCATAACGCCCCATTCGACCATCTGTTGCATCTGTTGCACCTGTTGCATCGCAGGGTCCGTACCCCGGGTACCGCAGGCATCCATGCAGTAGCAATATCAATTAAAACCAAGGAGACAAACATGACCACAGCATCAGTCAACACGACTGCGCGCGGGATCACACCGGAGGAAAAGAAAGTCATCTTCGCCTCGTCGCTAGGCACCGTTTTCGAATGGTATGACTTCTACCTCTACGGCTCGCTCGCGGCCATCATCGCCAAGCAGTTCTTCGCCGGCACCGATCCCAACACTGCCTTCATCTTCGCCCTGCTGGCCTTTGCCGCCGGCTTCATCGTGCGCCCCTTCGGCGCGCTGGTGTTCGGCCGTCTGGGTGACCTGGTCGGTCGCAAGTACACCTTCCTGGTGACCATCCTGATCATGGGCGCATCGACCTTCATCGTCGGTGTGCTGCCCAACTACAATTCCATCGGCATCACTGCCCCGATCATCCTGATCATCCTGCGCATCCTGCAGGGCCTGGCCCTGGGCGGCGAGTACGGTGGTGCAGCCACCTACGTGGCCGAACACGCGCCGGAAGGCCGTCGCGGCGCCTTCACCGCCTGGATCCAGACCACCGCCACGATGGGCCTGTTCCTGTCGCTGCTGGTGATCCTGGGCGTGCGTACCTCGGTGGGTGAAGCCGCCTTCGCCGACTGGGGCTGGCGCATTCCCTTCCTGGTCTCCATCCTGCTGCTGGCCATCTCGGTGTGGATCCGCATGTCCATGAACGAGTCGCCGGCCTTCCTGAAGATGAAGGCTGAAGGCAAGACCTCCAAGGCCCCCCTGACCGAAGCCTTCGGCCAGTGGAAGAACCTGAAGCTGGTCATCCTGGCGCTGGTGGGCCTGACCGCAGGTCAAGCCGTGGTGTGGTACACCGGCCAGTTCTATGCCCTGTTCTTCCTGACCCAGACCCTCAAGGTCGATGGTGCCACCGCCAACATCCTGATCGCCCTGGCGCTGCTGCTGGCCACGCCCTTCTTCCTGTTCTTCGGTTCGCTGTCGGACAAGATCGGCCGCAAGCCCATCATCCTGGGTGGTTGCCTGATCGCCGCCGTCACCTACTTCCCGATCTTCAATGGCCTGACCCACTTCGCCAACCCGGCGCTGGAATCGGCTCTGCAAAAGTCGCCGGTGATCGTGACCGCCGACCCGGCCAGCTGCCAGTTCCAGTTCAACCCGACCGGCACCAAGAAGTTCACCTCGTCCTGCGACATCGTCAAGGCCAAGCTGTCGGCCGCTTCGGTGAACTACCAGAACGTGGCAGGCGCACCGGGCTCGGTGGCCACCGTCAAGATCGGCGATCGCGTGATCACCTCCTATGACGCCAACGGCCTGTCCAAGGAAGACGCTGCCGCCAAGGACAAGCAACTGTCCAAGGAACTGGCTGACGACATCAAGGCTGCCGGCTACCCGAGCAAGGCTGATCCGGAGCAGATGAACAAGCCCATGGTCCTGCTGCTGCTGTTCATTCTGGTGCTGTACGTGACCATGGTCTACGGCCCGATCGCCGCTGCCCTGGTGGAAATGTTCCCGACCCGCATCCGCTACACCTCCATGTCCATGCCCTACCACATCGGTAATGGCTGGTTTGGCGGCCTGCTGCCGACCACCTCCTTCGCGCTGGTGGCCTTCAAGGGCGACATCTACTACGGCCTGTGGTACCCGATCGTGATTGCCATGATCACCTTCGTGATCGGCCTGCTGTTCGTCAAGGAAACCGTGCACAACAACATCCACGACTGACAGTAAGACATAGCTGCTCTAACGCCCCGCGCCTTGCCGCGGGGCGTTTCGTTTGGGCCGCCGCGACCGTGGCAGTCGATATGCCTGCGGGCTCTCGCGAATAAGCTCAAGTTGTGTCCTGCCCCCACCCCCGCCGCAAAAAACATTCCGATCCTCCACACAAGCCCATCAGGAAATCTCCGATGGACGCGTCGCTGAAGATTCATACACTAGGGCCAATGACGCAGACGCTGCGTCGCGCGCAGGAAAATCCCTCTCAGGAGGGGGCGCCAGCCTTGCCAGTACGCATGACAAAACCAACCATATAAGCCATTTTCCATGACATTCCTTGATTCATTCCGATTCCTATCTCGTCTCAGCAAGAAGAAAGCAGATACGCTGGGTCAGCTCGCCGCCATCGACAAGGCGCTGGCCGTCATTGAGTTCAGCCTCGACGGAAAAATCATCAAGGCCAACAAGAATTTCCTCGATCTGATGGGTTACTCGCTCGTCGAGATCAAAGGCCAGCACCATCGCATCTTCGTGGCAGAGGAAGAACGCAATGCGCCGGCGTACTCAAGATTCTGGGAAAAACTCGCGCGGGGCGAATTTGAACAGAGTCTCTATCGTCGCATCACGAAATCGGGTGCCGAGGTCTGGATTCAGGCCACCTACAATCCCATCATGGATGCTTGGGGACGGCCCTTCAAGATCGTCAAATATGCGCGCGACGTCACGCAACAGCAGCTACAGGTGGCCGATTTCTCGGGCCAGATCAAGGCGATCAACAAGGTTCGCGCCGTGATCCAGTTTGATATCGCAGGGAACATACTCCATGCCAACGACAACTTCCTGCAGGCGGTGGGCTATTCCCTTGCTGAAATCCAGGGCAAGCATCACGCCATCTTCGTCGAGCCGAGCGAACGCGCATCTCCTCAATACAAGGACTTCTGGCATCGCCTGGGCATGGGGCAAGCTGACGCAGGGCTGTATCGCCGCGTCAAGAAAAATGGCGATCCCTTGTGGCTGCAGGCGAACTACAACCCCATCTTCGACATGAATGGACGCGTCTTCAAGATCGTCAAATACGCGACCAACGTGACCATCCAGACCCAGGCTACCCAGACTCTGCAGGCAGCGGTGACGGGGCTGACCGGCGCGCTCAGCGAAGGCGCCAGCAGTGCGCAGAAGGCGAACAATCTGGTCAAGGCGACCTCCTCCGTCGTTGTGCAAGGAGGGGACGTCATGAACGAAGTCGTTCATAAGATGAACGCAATCAATGCCAGCGCGGCAAAGATTACCGAGATCATCGCGGTGATCGACGAGATCACCTTCCGCACAAATCTGCTTGCCCTGAATGCGGCAGTCGAGGCCGCACGAGCCGGCGAGCACGGGCGAGGATTTGCCGTGGTGGCCGGCGAAGTGCGCAGTCTGGCACAACGCACGGCGGCCTCGGCCAGCGAGATCAAGACCCTGATCGGCGAATCGGTCAACGAGGCCCGGGAGGGATCGGACCTGGTCACGAACGCGGGAAAGACCATGAGCACCATCGTCGAATCGATCAACAACATCAGTGAAATCATCGAGACGATCAGCGTTTCCGCCCACAATCAGACCAATGAGATCGAACATGTCAACGGGGCGTTGGAGCAGTTGCAAATCCTGATGAAATAAAACGGGCCACTGACGCAGCTCACAACGGAGACCTACGCACCCTGGAGGCCGGCCTTGGCGTGCTCGCCAGGCCGGACGCGTTCGTCCGCCCCGCCTTCTCTTCCACCAGCTCCATCAGGCCTTGCGCCGCAATCGACAGGCTGCGCCCCTTGGGCGTGACGATCAGCAAGGGCCGCACCAGGTCAGGTGCATCCAGCGGGATGGCCACCAGCTCCGGCAGGCGGAACTGGAACAAGGTCAGTTCCGGTACCACGCTCACGCCCAGGCCGCTCTCGATCAGGGCGGCCACGGTAGCCAGGTGCTCCACTTCCAGTCCGGTATGGATCACCGCGCCCGGGCGCAGGGCTGCATCCAGGTGCTGGCGTACGCTGGTGGAACGGGCCAGGTGGATCATCTCGCAGCCGGCCAGTTGCGCCACCTTGATGCGACGCTTGCCGGCCAGCTTGTGGTCGCGCCGACAGACCAAGTAGAACGGATCGCTGTACAACGGACGGGTATCGAACTCCAGCAGGTTCGGTCCCGGCGCGGTCAGTGCGATATCGGCCTTGCCCTGGCGCAGCAGGTCCAGGCAATGGTCTGAAATGGCGTCGAACAGCTCCAGCATCACCCCCGGATAGCGACGCCGATATTCCGCCAGCACCGGCGGCAGCCAGCCCGCCGCCAGCGACGGCAAGGCGGCGATGGCCACCCTGCCCTTGCGGCGCGCCACATAATCGCTCATGTCGGCAAAGGCAGCCTCGATGTCGTGCACCAGCTGGCGTGCCACCTGCACGAACAGTTCACCTTCCGGCGTCAGAGTCACATTGCGGGTATCGCGCTCGAACAGCCGCGCCCCGGCGGCGGCCTCCAGCTTCTGGATCATGGCGCTGAAGGCGGATTGCGAAACGTGGCAGCGCTCGGCCGCGTGACCGAAATGGCGGCAGTCGACCAGGGCCAGGAAGGCCTGCAACAGGCGGGTGGAGATATTGGTTTGCATGGCGAAGGTGGGCCGGCCATTATCCTGAAAAACCGGTCAATCAATCGAAAAAAGCGACTTTACAACAAAATCGACCGCCACCTACACTCGCCCTGCTCACCTCCCAGCAGCCTCAGTACACAACAATGATCCGGCGCGTTGGAAGTGATGACAACACAAGAACATCAAACCAAACACCGGAGACACGCATGTTAGCCCTGCTAGGCTTTGTCACGATCGTATCCTTGTTCACCGCCATCCTCACCAAGAAGATGTCGCCGCTGGTGGCGCTGATCGCCATTCCCATCATCGCTGCGCTGGTCGGTGGCTTCGGCCTGCAGACCTCGAAGTTCATCGTCCAGGGCGTGACCGCCATTGCGCCGGTAGCGGGCATGTTCGTGTTTGCGATCCTGTTCTTCGGCATCGTCACCGATGCCGGCATGCTGGACCCCATCATCAGTCGTATCCTCAAGACGGTGGGCAGCCGGCCCACGCGCATCGTGCCGGGCACCGCCCTGCTGGCGCTGCTGATCCACCTGGACGGCTCGGGCGCGGTGACCTTCCTGATCACCATCCCGGCCATGCTGCCGCTATACAACCGGCTGGGCATCGACAAGCGCATCCTGGCCTGCGTGGCCTCGCTGGCGGCCGGGGTGAACTTCCTGCCGTGGACCGGGCCGATGATCCGTGCCTCGGCGGCGCTGCATATCCCGGTGTCGGACATCTTCACGCCGCTGGTGCCGGTGCAGCTGGTGGGGCTGGCCTTTGTCTTCATCGCTTCCTACCTGCTGGGCCTGAAGGAAGAACGTCGCCTCGGCCTGGGCAAGGGTTCCACGGTGGACTTCGTGCAGCAGCATGAGCTGACCGAGGCGCAAATGAAGATCCGCCGACCGCAGAATTTCTGGGCCAACATCGTGCTCACCGTGTTCGTGCTGGGCGTGATGATCAGCGGCAAGGTCGATCCGGTGGTGATGTTCATGATCGGCGTGGTACTGGCCCTGATGATCAACTACCGCGACGTGACCATGCAGCGCGAGCGCATCGACGCCCATGCCAAGGCCGCATTGCTGATGGCCAGCATCCTCTTCGCCGCTGGCGTGTTCACCGGCATCATGACCAAGTCCGGCATGTTGACCGCCATGGCCAAGACGGCCGTCGGCCTGGTGCCGCCCGACATGGCCGGCCATATTCCGGTGGTGCTGGGCCTGCTGTCGATGCCGTTGTCGCTGCTGTTCGACCCGGATTCCTTCTATTTCGGCGTGCTGCCGGTGATCGCCGAGGTCAGCCACATGCTGGGCGTACCGACCATCCAGGTGGCGCAGGCGGCGCTGCTGGGCCAGATGACCACCGGTTTCCCGGTCAGCCCCCTGACCCCGGCCACCTTCCTGGTGTGCGGCCTGGCCGGCATTGAACTGGCGGACCACCAGAAGTACACCATTCCCTTCCTGTTCGGCGCCTCGGTGGTGATGACCATCGCCTGCGTGGTGTTGGGCCTGTTCCCGCTGTTCTGAGCCAGCGACCGGCCCCGGGAAAGAAACGTTTTTGGAGAATTGCATGACCCATGATCCGCAACGCGTCGTGCGCATCGGCGCAGGTGCCGGCTACTCGGGCGACCGTATCGAACCGGCGGCCGAGCTGGCCGAACAGGGACAGCTGGACTACCTGATCTTCGAATGCCTGGCCGAGCGCACCATCGCCATCGGCCAGCAGGCGCGGCTGGCCGATCCGACCAAGGGCTACGATCCGCTGCTGGCCGAGCGCATGTACGCCGTGCTCAAGACCTGCGCCGACCAGGGCGTGCGCATCATCACCAACATGGGCGCGGCCAATCCGCAGGCCGCAGCCCGACGCATCCGCGAGATCGCCCGCGAACTGGGCCTGACGCAGCTGAAGGTCGCCGCCGTCATCGGCGACGACGTGCTGGAGGCAGTGCAGGCCGGCGACTTCCGCATCGAGGACAATGGCCAGCCGGTGGCATCCCTGGGGGAGCGCCTCATCTCGGCCAATGCCTATCTGGGCGTAGCCCCTATCCTGGAAGCCCTGCAAGCCGGTGCCGACGTGATCGTCACCGGCCGGGTGGCCGATCCGGCGCTGGTGCTGGCGCCACTGGTGCACGAATTCGGCTGGGCCGCCGACGACTGGGACAAGCTGGGCCAGGGCACCGTGGTCGGCCATCTGCTGGAATGCGCGGGCCAGATCACCGGTGGCTACTTTGCCGATCCTGGCAAGAAGGATGTGGCCGGGCTGGCGCGATTGGGCTTCCCCATCGGCGAGATCAGCGCCGACGGCAGTGCCATCATCACCAAGGTCGCCGGCTCCGGCGGCCAGGTGACGGCGCAGACCTGCAAGGAACAACTGCTCTATGAAATCCATGATCCCGTCGCCTACTACACGCCGGATGTGATCGCCGATTTCTCGCAGGTGCAGATCACCGAAATCGGCCCTGACCGCGTCGCGGTGACCGGTGGCCGTGGCCGTGCGCGCCCGGAAACCCTGAAGACCACGCTGGGCTACCGCGACAGCTTCATCGGCGAGGGCCAGATTTCCTATGCCGGACCAGGGGCGCAAGCCCGCGCCCAACTGGCCGCCGATATCGTGCGCGAGCGCCTGGCGCTGACCGGCGTGCAGACCGACGAGCTGCGCCTGGACCTGATCGGCGTGAATGCCATCAGCAGCGCGCAGATGGCGTCGGCGGCCCATGCGCCAGAGCCACAGGAAGTGCGCCTGCGCGTGGCCGGGCGCACGGCCAGCCTGAAGGAAGCGGTACGCATCGGCAACGAGGTCGAGACCCTCTACACCAATGGCCCGGCTGGTGGCGGTGGCGCGACCAAGGCCGCCCGCGAGGTCATTGCCGTGCTATCGCTGCTGCTGCCGCGCAGCCTGGTGCACCCATCCGTTCATATCGAGGAGGTCTGACATGCAACTCAGAGACATCGCCCATTCGCGCGCCGGGGACAAGGGCGACATTTCCAATATCTCGGTGATTGCCTACCGCATCGAAGACTACGCCCTGCTGGAACGAGAACTGACCGCCGAGCGGGTGCGAACGCATTTTGCGGGGGTCGTGCAGGGAGAAGTGGTGCGCTACGCCTTGCCGCAGCTGGGGACGCTCAACTTCGTGATGCAGCGCGCACTGGGCGGCGGCGTGACGCGCTCATTGGCGCTGGATGCGCATGGGAAGGCGTTGTCGGGGGTGATGCTGGGGATGGAACTGTAGCATCGAGAATCATCTGAAAATTCTCGTAACACGAGAAGAAAGAAAGAGCGCTGTTTTGGCTGCAGTTAGGTGACATTAGAGCGACGTTGGAGCGATGCGGAGAACCTTTGTCGGTCATAAATTACCCCAGGGAAAAATAGGCAAGTTTTCACCGATTACTTCGCCCGAAACAGCGTACATTGCGACTGTCCAAAGCCGGCAAGATTTGGTATCGTCCGCCCGTGATTCATTCTCGCACTGCATCAGCTCCCTGCTGATACTCTCCCCCCATTATGAAAAAACCAACTCGACTCGGCACGCCGCTTTCTCCTTCCGCCACCAAGGTCATGCTGCTGGGCTCCGGCGAACTGGGCAAGGAAGTCATCATTGCCCTGCAACGCCTGGGCGTGGAAGTGATCGCCGTTGACCGTTATGAAAACGCCCCCGGTCACCAGGTCGCGCATCGCGCCCACGTGATCAACATGACCGACGGCGCCGCCCTGGCCGCATTGATCGAGCAGGAGCAACCGGACCTGATCGTGCCCGAGATCGAGGCCATCGCCACCGAAACCCTGGTCAAGCTGGAAGAAGCCGGCCGCGCCCGCGTCATCCCGACCGCCCGCGCCGCCTGGCTGACCATGAACCGTGAAGGCATCCGCCGTCTGGCCGGTGAAACACTGAGCCTGGCGACCTCGCCCTATCGCTTCGCCGACAGCCTCGACGAGCTCAAGGCCGCCATCGACCAGATCGGCTATCCGTGCGTGATCAAGCCGGTCATGTCCTCCTCCGGCAAGGGCCAGTCCAAGATCGACAGCGCCGACGAGATCGAAGCCGCCTGGAACTACGCGGCCGCCGGCGGCCGCGTGGACTCCGGTCGCGTGATCGTGGAAGGCTTCATCGACTTCGACTACGAGATCACCCTCCTGACGGTGCGCTCGCTCAACGAAAACGGCGAGACCATCACCAGCTTCTGCGACCCCATCGGTCACGTGCAGGTCAAGGGCGACTATGTCGAATCCTGGCAGCCGCACCCGATGCCCGGCGCCGCGCTGGAGAAGGCCCGCGACATCGCCCGCAAGGTCACCGAGAACCTCGGCGGCCTGGGTCTGTTCGGGGTGGAACTGTTCGTCAAGGGCGACATGGTCTGGTTCTCCGAAGTCAGCCCGCGTCCGCACGACACCGGCATGGTCACCATGGTCAGCCAGGTGCAGAGCGAGTTCGAACTGCATGCCAAGGCCATCCTCGGCCTGCCGGTCAATACCGCGCTGCGTACCCCGGGTGCGTCGGCCGTGATCTACGGTCAACATGAAGCCCGTGGCATCGCCTTCGACGGCGTGGCCGAGGCATTGCGCATCCCCGGCGCCGATATCCGCCTGTTCGGCAAGCCCGAGTCCTTCGCCCGTCGCCGCATGGGCGTGGCCCTGGCCGCCGCCGACAATGTGGAAACCGCCCGCATCCGCGCCAAGCAGGCCGCGGCCAAGGTCAAGCCGGTGATCCCGGAATAAGCGTCGCAAACGATCTGGCCGACGGGCTCCGAGATGCATCGGAGCCCGTTTTGCTTTTGGGGCCGGCAACGCGGTGGGGAAACGATATAAACAATATTCCCGTCGGCTCTGGTTATAATCGTCGGCTCCCTCCACAACAGCAGCTTTGCTCACGATCATGAAGTGCGATGTCGCCATCATCGGCAGCGGTCTGGCCGGTCTCTCCGTAGCTCTCCATCTTGCCGAAAAGTATCAGGTCGTGGTCGTCTCCAAGGGCGAACTGCTGGACGGCGCCAGCAACTGGGCGCAAGGCGGCATCGCCGCCGTGCTGGATTCGGGCGACAGCCACGCCCAGCACATCGAGGACACGCTGGTGGCCGGTGCCGGCCTGTGTGACGAAGGCGCCACCCGCGCCATCGTCGAACAAGGTCGCCAGGCCATCGAATGGCTGATCGCCCAGGGCGTACCCTTCACCCGCGACGACAGCGCCGAGCTGGGCTACCACCTGACCCGCGAAGGCGGCCACAGCCAGCGCCGCATCATCCACGCCGCCGATGCCACCGGGCATGCGGTGCAGGTGACGCTGGAACAGCGCGTGCGCGCCCACCCCAACATCACCCTGCTGGAACACCACTGCGCCATCGACCTGATCCACGCCGGCAGGCGCGATCGCGGGGCCGAGCCGCGCTGCCTGGGCGTGCATGTGCAAGACAGCCAGAGCGGCCGGGTGCTGGCCATCGCCGCCGGCCGCACCGTGCTGGCCACCGGCGGTGCGGGCAAGGTCTACCTGTACACCTCCAACCCGGATTCGGCCACCGGTGACGGCATTGCCATGGCCTGGCGCGCCGGCTGCCGGGTGGCCAACATGGAATTCATCCAGTTCCATCCGACCTGCCTGTATCACCCCTATGCCAAGTCCTTCCTCATCAGCGAGGCGCTGCGCGGCGAAGGCGCCCTGCTCAAGCTGCCGGCCTCGGCCGGTACGGCCGCCGGCCAGCGCTTCATGCCCGAGCACGATGCCCGGGCCGAGCTGGCGCCGCGCGACATCGTGGCCCGCGCCATCGACTTCGAGATGAAGAAACGCGGCCTGGACCATGTGGACCTGGACATCAGCCACCAGAGCCCGGCCTTCATCGCCGAGCACTTCCCGACCATCCAGGCGCGCTGCCTGGAGTTCGGCATCGACATCACGCGCCAGCCTATCCCGGTGGTGCCAGCCGCCCACTACACCTGCGGCGGCGTGGTGACCGACATGGCCGGTCGCACCGACCTGCCCGGGCTGTACGCCGTGGGCGAGACCGCGTATACGGGTCTGCACGGCGCCAACCGGCTGGCCAGCAATTCGCTGCTGGAGTGCGTGGTGCTGGGACGCGCCGCGGCTGCCGATATCGAGCGCGAACTGGCTGCTGGCACCTGGCGCGTGGCCGACCTGCCGGCCTGGGATGAAAGCCGTGTCACCGATGCCGACGAGGAGGTGGTGATCGCCCACAACTGGGACGAACTGCGTCGCTTCATGTGGAACTACGTGAGCATCGTACGTACCGACAAGCGCCTGGAGCGCGCCCAGCATCGCATCCGCCTGCTCAAGGAAGAGATCGACGAGTATTACGCCAACTTCCGCGTCTCGCGCGATCTGCTGGAACTGCGCAACCTGGTGGACGTGGCGCAGCTGATCGTCTCCAGCGCACTGATGCGCAAGGAAAGCCGGGGCCTGCACTTCAGCCAGGACTATCCGCGCACGCTGCCCCGCGCCACGCCGACCATCCTGCCCGGGCGGCAATGATGCGTCAGCTCCCTGCCCCGCACCGGCTTGCCAACGTGACAAAGAGGTAGGGAGATCAAGCGACAAGGCCCGCCGGATTTCTCCGGCGGGCCTTGTCGTTCCAGCGTACGGACAGCGTCAGCCGACCACGCGCAGGGAAAAGTCGGTGGCCTGGATATCCTTGGTCAGGCTGCCAATGGAAATGCGGTCCACGCCGGTCTCCGCAATGGCGCGCACGGTCTGCATGTTGATGCCGCCGGAAGCCTCCAGCAAGGCGCGGCCGGCATTGATGACCACGGCCTCGCGCATCAGCTCAAGCGAAAAATTGTCCAGCAGGATGGATTGCGCGCCGGCCTGCAGCGCTTCTTCCAGCTCCTGCAGGTTCTCCACCTCAACCTGGATGGTGACACCGGCATTGAGCTTGATGGCAGCCGCCACAGCGGCCGTGATGCCACCGGCAGCAGCAATATGGTTTTCCTTGATCAGGATGCCGTCGTACAGAGCCAGGCGCTGGTTGGCGCCGCCACCGACGCGCACCGCGTACTTCTGCGCCAGGCGCAGGCCCGGCAGGGTCTTGCGGGTATCCAGGATGGACGCAGGCGTACCCTGCACCACCTCTACGTAACGCCGGGTAGCGCTGGCAACGCCCGAAAGCAGCTGCAGGAAGTTCAGCGCACCGCGCTCGGCGGTCAGCAAGGCACGGGCCGGGCCTTCGATGGTGCAGACCTCGCTGTCGGCCGTCATCATCTCCCCTTCGGCGTAGCGCCAGCTGACCTGCAGCCGCGGGTCGAGGCGGGTCATGACGGCTTCGAACCAGGGCGCACCGCACAGCACGGCGGCTTCGCGCACGATCACGCGGGCCTTGACGAACTCGCTCTCCGGCACCAGCAGGCCAGTGTAGTCGCAGTCACCGACGTCTTCGGCAATAGCCTGGTTGACGTTGGCATCGAAGGCCGCATGCAGTGCCGGATCGAAGGGTGCGAAGGGATTGCGCAGATTGCTGGCGGCGACGGTGGAGGCCGAGGACGCGGATTTGAGGGCGTGGAGAGTCATGCGGGGCCGATTCCTGCAAACAGTTGCTGTTCATCTTCAAGGCGCGCGGACGGGCGGACCTTGGCCTTGCGCTGGGCGGCGAAGTCCAGCATGCGATCGATGCAGACCACGGCCTGCTGGCCTACGGCGGGATCGACATGGATTTCGTTGGCGCCGGTTTCCAGCACGTGCAGCAGATTCTGCAAACCGTTCATGGCCATCCACGGGCAATGGGCGCAACTCTTGCAGGTAGCGCTGTTGCCGGCCGTGGGGGCATCGATGAAACGCTTGCCGGGGGCGGCGGCGCGCATCTTGTGCAGGATGCCGTTGTCGGTGGCGACGATGAAGGCCGGGGCGTCAGACGCTTGCACGGCGGCGATCAGTTGCGAGGTCGAACCGATCACGTCGGCCTGGGCCACCACGGCCTCGGGCGACTCGGGGTGCACCAGCACCAGCGCATCGGGATGTTCGGCGCGCATCAGCTCAAGTTCCACGCCCTTGAATTCGTCGTGCACCAGGCAGGAACCCTGCCACAGCAGCATGTCGGCGCCGGTCTGCTTCTGGATGTAGCTGCCCAGGTGCTTGTCGGGCGCCCACAGGATCTTCTTGCCCTGGGCATGCAGGTGCTGGACGATTTCCAGGCCGATGCCGGAGGTCACCATCCAGTCGGCCCTGGCCTTCACAGCCGCGCTGGTATTGGCATAGACCACCACGGTACGGTCCGGGTGCTGGTCGCAGAAGGCGGCAAATTCCTCGGCCGGGCAACCCAGGTCCAGCGAACAGGTCGCCTCCAGGTCGGGCATGAGGATGCGCTTTTCCGGGCTCAGGATCTTGGCGGTCTCGCCCATGAAGCGCACGCCGGCCACCACCAGGGTCTGGGCCGCGTGGTCACGGCCGAAACGCGCCATTTCCAGCGAATCGGAGACGCAGCCGCCGGTTTCCTCGGCCAGGTCCTGCAGGTCTCCATCGACGTAGTAGTGCGCCACCAGCACCGCCTGCTTTTCCTTGAGCAGTTGGCGGATGCGCGCCTTGAGCTGCGCGCGTTCCTCGGGGCTGGGCGTGGCCGGTACCTTGGCCCACGCATTGGCGGTACAACTGCCGCCGGTCTCCATTTGCGGTCGCTCGAACTCGACGACCTTGGTTGCTGTTGCTTGCATGGCGGTCAACAATGCTGCGATTGAGGGTTATTCGATGCCCTGGCTGGCCAGGTAGTCTTCGTAGTTGCCACGGAAGTCGATCACCTGGCCGTCCTTCACTTCGAGGATGCGGGTGGCCAGCGACGACACGAACTCACGGTCATGCGAGACGAAGATCAGCGTGCCCGCATACTTCTCCAGCGCGATGTTGAGCGACTCGATGGACTCCATGTCCATGTGGTTGGTCGGTTCGTCCATCAGCAACACGTTATGGCGGCCCAGCATCAGCTTGCCATACATCATGCGGCCCTTTTCACCACCGGAGAGCACCTTCACGGACTTCTTGACGTCGTCGCCGGAGAACAGCAGACGACCCAGGATGCCGCGCACGGCCTGGTCGTCGTCGCCCTCCTGAGTCCACTTGCCCATCCAGTCGGTGAGGGTCTCGCCGGCAGCGAATTCCTCGGTCGGGTCCTGCGGCATGTAGCCCACGTTGGCATTCTCGGCCCACTTCACCTGGCCGGAATCCGGGTGCAGGCCGGTGACGTCGCCACCGATGCTGCGCAACAGCGTAGTCTTACCGGCGCCGTTGGCGCCGATGATGGCGATCTTTTCGCCGGCTTCGACCATGATGCTGAAGTTCTTGAAGATGTCGCGGTCGTAGGTCTTGGTGATGCCCTGGGTTTCCACGGCCAGGCGGTGCAGCTTCTTCTCGCCCTCGAAGCGCACGAAGGGGTTCACGCGGGAAGACGGCTTGATGTCCTCGACCTTGATCTTGTCGATCTGCTTGGCACGCGAAGTCGCCTGGCGGGCCTTGGACTTGTTGGCCGAGAAGCGGCGCACGAAGTCCTGCAGTTCTGCGACCTTTTCCTTGGCCTTGGCATTGACGGCCAGTTGCTGGGCGCGTGCCTGGGAGGATGCCAGCATGTACTCGTCATAGTTGCCCGGGTAGATCTTCAGGGTGCCATAGTCCATGTCGGCCATGTGGGTGCAGACCTGGTTCAGGAAGTGGCGATCGTGGGAAATGATGATCATGGTGGAATTGCGCTCGTTGAGCACGTCTTCCAGCCAGCGGATGGTGTTGATGTCCAGGTTGTTGGTCGGTTCGTCCAGCAGCAGGATGTCGGGGTTGGAGAACAGGGCCTGCGCCAGCAGCACGCGCAGCTTCCAGCCGGGGGCGACGTTGCTCATGGGACCGTTGTGCTGTTCGATGGGCACGCCCACGCCCAGCAGCAGTTCGCCGGCACGCGCTTCGGCGGTATAGCCGTCGAATTCGGCAAAGCGGGCTTCCAGGTCGGCCGCCTTCATGTAGTCGTCGTCGGTGGCATCCGGGTTGGCATAGATGGCGTCGCGCTCGGACATGGCATCCCACATCTCGACGTGGCCCATCATGACCACGTCCAGCACGCGCATCTCTTCGTAGGCGAACTGGTCCTGGCGCAGTTTGCCCAGGCGTTCGTTGACGTCCAGGCTGACGTTGCCGCCCGAGGGTTCCAGATCGCCACCCAGGATCTTCATGAAGGTGGACTTGCCGCAGCCATTGGCGCCGATCAGGCCATAGCGATTGCCATCGCCGAACTTGACGGAAATATTCTCGAACAACGGCTTGGCGCCGAACTGCATGGTGATGTTTGCGGTGGATAGCACTGCGAAAACCTTTTCAAAAATGTAACTTGCGTGCGCCAGTCCAGACCAAAGCCGTGGCACGCGAAACGTGCGATTTTACCACTGCGCGCCCGCCAAGGCTTGCCTGCGGCCGCTGGCGAGTGCGCGAAACTTGTCAAACAGCCATTCCCAAACCCGCTTTGACTGTCTGGACTTACAATTGCGCGGGATTTTTAGCCCCAGGATGAGGCTCTACCCACTTTGTCACTCTGGAAACTGCAAGCATGAAGCAAGCCACCCCGGCCCTTGCGGCCACCCTGATGCTCTCCACCCTGGCCATGGGCCATGCCCTGGCCGCCGAGACCGGCTACAACATCTGGACCAACGAATACACCGTGTCCCGTCAGCAACTGCAAAGTGCCATCGCGCCGCAATTCCCGCGCAAGCTGCGCTACATGGACATCTTCGACGTCACCCTGAGCAATCCGCGGCTGGGCATGTTGCCGGACGAAAACCGCATGAACACCGTGGTCGATGCGCAGATTGCCAACCCGCTGCTGCTGCAGCGCCCGGTCAATGCGGTACTGACGCTGAGCAGCGCCTTCAAGTACGACCCGGCCACCCGCTCGCTGCGCCTGGACGCGCCCAAGGTGGACAAGGTCGACAGCACCGACCTGCCGCCGCAGTATGCGCAGCAGCTGACCGCGCTGGGTAACGCCGCTGCCGACCAGTTCCTGCGCGATTACGCGCTCTATACCTTCACGCCAGAACAGTTGCAGATGAATGGCAAACGCTTCGAACCCGGCAAGATCACCGTCGAAAAGGATGCGGTGAAGGTCGAGGTCAAGGAGCAATAAGCACCCTGCCCGCGCCTGCTCCCCCTCGGCCTCAGGCCCGGCGCAGAGGCAAGAACGGGTAGTCCGACAGGGTCAGCGTGAAGCCTTGCGCGCCCTGCGCGTCCAGCACCGCATGGGCACCCAGCGGCAGCGTGACCAGGTCGCGCACATGACCGAAGGGCAGCCCGGTGACGATCGGGGTGGCGATGCGCTGGCGCAGGAAGGCCAGCATCGCCGTGAAATCGTAGCCGTTGTCGATCTCGGCCAGCCGGTAACCCGAAAAATCGCCCAGCACGATGGCCTGCTGGCGCGCCAGTACGCCGGCCTGCTCCAGCTGCAGGATCATCCGCTCGACGCGGAAGGGATGTTCATTCACGTCTTCCAGAAACAGAATGCCGCCGTCCATCCTGGGGAAGCGCGGATGACCTACCATGTGCGCCATCATCGCCAGATTACCGCCCCACAAACGGCCCTCGCAGCGCACTTCCGGGCTGAGTGGATCGGTACGGCGGTCGCCAATGGCGGGACGCTCGGGATCGCTCTCACCCTGGTAGTTGCGCACCACCACCTGCGGCGAAGTCAGGGTGCGCCAGAAGGTCGCCAGCGCCTGCCAGTTGGGGGCCAGGGCGCCGAAGTCGCCATTGAGCATCGGGCCCTGGAAGCCGGCGTGACCGCACTGGTCCAATAGGACACACTGCAGCGCCGTGAAATCGCTGTAACCCACCAGCAGCTTGCCGCTGGCGGCCAGGGCCGGGATATCCAGCGCCGGCAGGATGCGGCTCATACCGTAGGAACCGCGCAGCCCCAGGATCACGTCAATCTCCGGATCGGCGGCGGCCTCCATCAACTGCGCGGCGCGCTGTTCGTCGCTGGCGCCAAAGCGCTGGTAGCGCTGCGCATGGTCATAGAAGTTGCGCACCCGGCAGCCCAGCGACTCCAGCAGGGCCACGCCACGCTGCACGCCCTCCGGGTCCAGCCCGGCATGACCGCAGGGGGCAACGATGGCCACGCCGGTGCCAGCCGGCACCAGTCCGTCGAGAAGTTCGCGACCTGCTGTCATGCTGCTCCACCTTGTTGTTCACCTTCAGCGGACGTCGACTGCAGGCGTTGTTGCTTCACCTGTTCACGCCGCATGGCGAAGAATTCTTTCAATAACTGCCCGCATTCCTCGGCCATCACGCCACCCAGCAGCTCGGTGTGATGGTTCAGTTTTTCCTGCTCGAACAGGTTCACCACCGAACCGCAGGCCCCGGTCTTGGGATCGGCCGCACCATACACCACCCGCGCCAGGCGCGCATGCATTATGGCGCCGGAGCACATGACACAGGGCTCCAGCGTCACGTACAGCTCACAGCCGGGCAGCCGGTAGTTGCCCAGTTTTTCGGCGGCGCGGCGCAGGGCCATGATCTCGGCATGCGCGGTCGGGTCATGCTTGCCGATGGGCTGGTTGAAGCCGGTCGCGATGACCACCCCATCCTTGACCACCACCGCGCCCACCGGCACCTCGCCCAGCGCCCAGGCGTTGTTGGCCTGGTCGAGCGCGGCACGCATGTGGCGCAGGTCGGCTTCGGTTGCCGCCGATGGCGTCGGTGCTGTCGATGGCGTCGCCGCCTCGAGCGGAAGCGAAGCGTCCATCAGTCGGCCGTGATCTCGGCCCAGCAATTGGGCGTTTCGTGCAGCACCAGCTTTTGCAGATGCAGGCCGGTGCCATAACGGTCCTTGTAGGCCGCCTTGAGGATGGCGAAGGCTTCACGGGCCAGGTTTTCCACGGTGGGGATGCTGCCGATGACCACCGTCTTGTGGCCCGGCAGGCTGGCCAGGAAGTCGCGCACCGGCGCGTCCTTGTCATAGACCAGGAAGGCGTGGTCCCAGACGTCCACCAGGTGTTCCTTGGCCAGGGACTTGATGTCGGAGAAGTCCATGATCATGCCGTTGTCGGAATTGCCCTCGATATCGATGACCGCGCCGGTCAGGGTGATTTCCAGCGTATAGCGGTGGCCATGCAGGTTGCGGCACTGGCTCTTGTGGTCCGGAATACGGTGGCCGGCGTCGAATTCGAGTTTGCGGGTAATGGTCAGCATGAATGTTTCTTCAAGGAAGCCTGCTGCAGCTTGCGCGCAGCGGGCCGGGATGAGGTCATTGTAATCACGCGGCGCAGGGCCGCATGAAGAAAAAAGCAAAAATCGCTCAGGGAATATTGAGCAGCTTGTGGGTCTGGATGCTCAGCTTCCACTTGGGATTGTGCTTGACCATGTCGATGGCCATGCGGGTATTGGCGGCCGCCTGCGGGCCATCCATGGGCTGCAGCAGGAAGTGCTGGAAATCCAGCTTCTCATATTCCGCCAGCGGCTGGCCGGCCTGCGGCACCACCACCTTCAGCTCGCTGCCGCGCAGCACCTTCAGCTCGGCCCCCATCTTGGGGCTGACGCAGATCCAGTCCACCCCGTCCGGCACGGCAATGGTGCCGTTGGTCTCGATGGCGATTTCGAAGCCCACCGCATGCATCGCCCCGATCAGGGCGGCATCCAGCTGCAGCAGCGGTTCACCACCGGTAAAGACCACGTACTTGCTGGGCGCATAGCTGGCCGGCCAGAGGCTGTCGATCATCGCCGCCAGTTCGCCAGGACTCTTGAACTTGCCGCCATTCTCGCCATCGGTGCCGACGAAGTCGGTGTCGCAGAACTGGCAGATGGCACGGCTGCGGTCTTCCTCGCGCCCGGTCCACAGGTTGCAGCCGGAAAAACGGCAAAAGACGGCCGGACGACCGGCGTGCGCGCCCTCGCCTTGCAAGGTATAGAAGATTTCTTTGATGCTGTAGGTCACGATATCGGAGCGGGCGGGCCGCAGAAACTGGGCAGGCTGGCCGGGGCCGGCTGCCATGCTGACGCCTGGTTGGAGCGACATTTTTAACGGAGGCCCTCATTATAGCCGCTCCCCACCGGCCCGGACGCGTTTGCCGCCCCGCAAGCGGCTCAGGCCGTGCTCAGCGCCACCACCGGATCCAGCCTCGCCGCCCGCCGCGCCGGCATGTAGCCGAACAGCAGCCCGGTCAGCACGGCGCAGCCGAAGGCCGCCAGCATGGCCGTCAGCGAAAAGATCAGCGGCACCCCGGCCAACATCAGCGCCAGCCCCACCGACACGCCCAGGCCCACGCCGGCAGCGCCGCCCACCAGCGTCACCAGTACCGCCTCGGTGAGGAACTGGCGCAGGATGTCACGCTGCCGGGCACCAGTCGCCAGGCGGATGCCGATTTCACGGGTGCGCTCGCGCACCGTCATCAGCATCACGTTCATCACACCGATACCGCCCACCAGCAACGAGACCGCCGCCACCAGCGACAGCATCATCGTCATGGTGTCGCGCGTGCTGGCTTCGGCGGCGATGGAGGCGGCGGCATTGCCGATGCTGAAGTCGCGGATGCCATGCCGCTCCAGCAGCAAGGCTTCCAGTTGCTGCTGGGTGTCCTGGATGCGACCGACGTCGGCCACCGCCATGACCGTATAGGTCGGCTCGCGCTGGCCGAAGACCTTGGCCCCGGCCGTGGAAAAGGGCATGAGCAACAGGTTGTCTTCGTCGCGGTCCCCGCTGAGGGCGCCCTTCTCGCTCATCACGCCGATCACCTGGAACGGCGAATTGCCGATCAACACCATCTGCCCCACCGGGTCCGGTACCTCCGGCATCAGCTCGCGCGCCAGCCGGTGGCCCAGCACCGCCACCGAGGCCAGTTCGCGTTCGTCCTCGGCGGTGAAGAAGGCGCCCCGCGCCAGCGGCCAGGTCTGGATCTCGGGCAGGCCGGCGCCGGTGCCGCGGACATAGGTCTGGATATCCTGATTGCCATGGCGCACCACCTTGTTGCCCGTCACATTGGGCAGGACATGGGTGATGTTGGGCAGGTCGGCCACCGCCTCCAGGTCTTGCAGGGTGATGCTGCGCCCCGGGATGCGCGAACTCTCGCCGATGGCGGCCATGTACATCAGGTTGGAGCCGAAGCGTCCCAGTTGCGCCACCACCTGCTGGCGCGTGCCCAGGCCGATGGCCATCATCACGATCACCGAGGCCACGCCGATGACGATACCCAGCAAGGTGAGCGCGGTGCGAAAGCGGTTGACCCACATCACCCGCCAGGCAGCCCGCGCCGCCTCGCGCAATTCGTCCCGCCAGCGGCGCGCCGATGGCTGGCTGGCGGCGGCCTCGCGGAGATCGGGCATGGCCTGTGCAGGTGCATCCGGGGCCACGCCACTGTCACCGATGATGGTGCCGTCGCGCACCTCGATGACACGCCTGGCCTGGGCAGCCACCTCACGATCATGGGTGATGAGGATGATGGTGTGGCCGGCATCGGCCAGTTCATGGAACAACTGCATCACCTCGGCGCCGCTCTGGCTGTCCAGCGCCCCGGTGGGTTCATCGGCCAGGATGATGCGGCCGCCGTTCATGAGGGCGCGGGCGATCGACACCCGCTGCTGCTGGCCGCCGGAGAGCTGGTGCGGCCGGTTGTCCAGGCGCTGCGCCAGCCCCAGCCGCGCCAATAGCGCCGCCGCCCGTTGCCGTCGCTGCGGTTCGGGCAGGCCGGCGTAGATGGCCGGTAGTTCGACGTTTTCGCAGGCGGATTCGGTGGGAATGAGGTGATAGCCCTGGAAGACGAAGCCGAAGGCCTCGCGCCGCAGCCAGGCCAGGCGGTCGGCATCGAAGGCGGCGACGTCGCTGCCATTGAACAGATACTGGCCAGCGCTGGGACGGTCCAGGCAACCGAGGATGTTCATCAGGGTGGACTTTCCCGAGCCGGAAGCACCCACGATGGCGACGAATTCACCCTGCCGTATCTGCAAGTCCACCCCGCGCAGCACCTGTACCGCAGGGCTGCCGTCCTGGCCGCCAAAGTCCTTGCGCAGGCCGCGCAGTTCAATCAGGGCAGCGGCGGTCGCGGCCGCCATCACAACTGGAACCTCGGCAGACCGCGTCGGCCCGGTTTCTCTGCAATGACGATCTGTTCACCTTCCTGCACGCCCTGCTGCACTTCCATGCTGATCCGGTTGCGCACGCCCGCGCGCAGTTCGCGCTCCTCGATACCCCCATCGGGTAACTGTATCCGCGCCAGCAGGCGTTCCTTGTCCTTGCGCACGGCGGCCAACGGCACCACCAGCACGTCGCGTGCCGCCGCCACGACGAAATGGACCTGCGCCGTCATCTGCGGCATCAGGGCGCCATCGCGGTTGTCGACGTCGAACAGGGCCATGTAGACCACCACCTTGTTGCTGGAAGGTGCCAGTGCGCTGTCCAGGCTCTTGCCCTCGCCGCTGGGCGCCGGCAGCACCTGGCGCACCTGCGCCTGCCAGCGTCGCTGGTCGCCGCCGAGGGTAGAGAAATAGACCGGCATGCCGGCCCGCACCTTGCGCACTTCGGCTTCGGACACCTCGGTCCATACCGTCATCACGGAAAGGTCCGCAATGCGCAGGATGGCGGGCGTCTGGTAGGTGGCATTGAGGGTCTGGCCTTCGCGGGCCTCGACGTTGACCACCGTGCCATCCATGGGCGCGTAGATGCGGGTATAGCCCAGCCGCACTTCGTCGGCCTGCACCGTGGCGGCGTTCTGCGTGATCTGGGCCTGGATGTGAGCCACGCGGGCGGCGGCCTGGGCCAGCGCGGCTTCGGCGATATCGACGTCCTCGGTACGGGTGGCGCCACCGGCGTCCAGCGCCCGCTGACGCAGTGCCTGGCGCAGTGTCAAGGCGTGCTGGGCCTGCTGTTCGGCCAGTTGCGCACGCAGCCCGCTGAGGGCGGCGCGCCCGGCGTCGACGGTCGCCTTTTGCACGCTGGGATCGATCTCGACCAGCAACTGGCCCTTCTTGACCGTATCGCCGGGCTGCACATGCAGGTGCTGGATCTGCCCGGACACCTGCGCGCCGACATCGACGAAACGCCGTGGCTGCAGCTTGCCGACCGCCACCACGCTGGCTTCCACATCGCCGCGCGTGACCGCGACCGTATCGTATTCCGGCCCCGCCTGCCCCCACGACCAGACCAACACGCCCAGCATCGCTGCCAGTGCTGCCAGCGTCATGCCCGCGCCCCATCCACGTCTTGACTTGCCCCTGCTCACCCGATCTCCTTGCTCGCCGCAAAAAAGCCGGACCGGCCAATGGCGCGATCCGGCAAGCCTTGCTCTCAGAACTCCACGCGCGCGTTCAGGCTCAGGGTGCGCGGTGCACCGGCGAAGATGTAGCTGTCGCCGTTGTAGACCCAGTAGCGGCGGTCGGCCAGGTTCTGCACCTGGGCATTGAAGGTGACGTCCTTGCCGCTGAGGCGGGTGCGATAGACGGCACCGACGTCCATGACGGTGTAGGCGCTCAGCTCACGCTGGGGGGCGCCCGTATCAAGCTTGGAGCGGCCTACATGGCGCAGGCCGCCGTTCACGCTGAGGCCAGCCACGCCGGCGACGCGGTACCGCACACCGGCGGTAGCCTGCATGCGCGGCGCGCCTACGACCTGCTTACCGGCCAGGTCGGCGGAATCGCTCTGGTACTTGGCGTCCAGCCACATGAGGCCGCCCTCCAGGTTCAGCGCCGGGGTGAGCGCATAGCGACCAGACAGGTCCAGACCCTGGTAGCGCGTCTCGCCGTCCTGCACCAGCGTATTGGCCGCGTTGACATACTCCGCCGCCCGCTGCATGCGGAACACCGCCGCCGTGGCGCTCCAGTTGGCCTGCTCGAGCTTCACGCCGGCCTCGATCTGCTTGCTCTTCAGGGGCGGCATGACCTCGCCGGCATTGGCCGTGGTCTCGCCCGCCGTGCCACCGCGCTCCAGCGCTTCGACATAGCTGACATAGGTGGTGAGACCAGCCATGGGCTTGAACATCAGCGCCACCGTGGGCGTCACCGGGGCGCGTTGGTAGGAGATATTCTGTACGCCGGTCCGGTTGTAGCCGCGTTGGTCGAAGCGGGTATAGCGCAGGCCGCCGATCAACGACCACTGCTCGCCCAGGCTCAGGGTATCGCTGGCGAACAGGGCGTTCTGCACGATTTCCGTACCCCGGTATTGGGAGTGGCCGGTGTTGCTGATGCTGCCCACGCTGAGCAGCGAATCACGGTAGATGTTGCCGCTACCCACGTCCGTGCTGGTGGAGGCTCGGTCCGACAGCACCTCGTATTGCTGGCGGCTTGCGCCGAAGACCAGTTGGTGACCGATCGCACCGGTCTTGAGCTTGCCCTCCAGCATGGCCTGCAGCTGCTGATACTGGAAACTGTAGAGCCCCCCATAGACCTGCGTGCTGGTATTACCCAGCGCATCGTTGATGCTGATGTCGCCATAGACGTAATCCACGTCTTCACGGGCGTAGCGATAGTTGAAGCTGGATTTCCAGTCCGGGTTGAGCTGCCATTCCAGGCCGGTGCTCACCACGATGTTTTCATTGCTAAAATAGGCGCCCTCAGGTTGCTGGCGGGTGCGCGGATCGATGGCGGTCGGAATATCCAGGCCGCTGGCCAGGCCCATACCCCAGAAGGCATTGCCGTTGGACTTGCGACGGGCATAGACGGTATCGAAACTGAGCTTGAGGTCCTGGGTCAGCCTGAGGTCGGTGGCCAGCGAGGCCACGGTACGATCCAGCGAGCCGCCCTTGAAGTAGGTGCCGCCCTGCTCCTGCACCAGGTTGATCCGGTAGCCCAGGCGCTGGTCATCGCCGGCGCGACCGCCAATGTCGATGTGCTTGGAGAACAGCGAGCCGGTCTTGTAACCGACATCGACGGCAAACAGATTCTCGTCGGTGGGTCGCTTGAGCACGTAGTTCATGATCCCGCCCGGCGAGCCGAAGCCATACATGAAGCCCGATAGCCCCTTGAGCAGCTCCACCCGCTCGAACACTTCCATGGGCAACAGGTCGTTGCCCCAGCCCGGCAGGGCCAGGCCATCCATCTTGAAACCGTTGGTGTCGTCGATGCCCAGCCCGCGCACCAGCAGCGAGGACCCGCGCCCGTATTCGCCGCTGGCCGAGGTCACCGACGGATCGTAGCGAAAGGCCTGCTCGACGGTCGTGACCTGGCGCTCCTGGATGTCGTCCTTGTCCACCACGGTGATGGAAAACGGCGTTTCCAGCAGCGAGCGCGACCCCAGCGCGCCACTGCTGGCCGGACGCTGCAGGCCGGCCCCCGGATCGACCGCGCTGGTGGCCACCACGGTCAGGGCCGGCAGGCTGGAGGACTGCGCCGGCAACTTGCGTACGTGGATGCTGCCATCCTCGCGTTGATCCGCCACCAGGCCACTTCCGGACAGCAACTGTTCCAGCGCGCGACTCACCGGCAGATTGCCTTCCACGGCGGGTGCCTGCCTGCCGCGCAGCAATGCCGGATCGACCACCAGCAGGCGACGCGCACTGGCGGCCAGGCGGTTGAGGGACTGGTCCAGCGGACCGGCAGGAATGGACAATGGGAGGCTCTGCTCGGCCGCCACCGGTGTGGCCGCACTGGCCGGCATGACCAGCGCAGCACCGGCCAGCAGCAGGCTGCCGGCCATCAGGACATGGGCGTTGGTGGACAGCGCCCTGAGCGGACGGGTTGCAGCGGTGGTACCGTGGGCGCGATGGGTGGTGGCGGTAGAACGAAGCGACTGATGGCGCATTATTGTTATCCTCGTTAGCGATGAAAAGTGAAGGTCTTCATCTGCTTTACGAACGAGAATCCAAAAGTGCTATGGCTGGCCGGATTTTTTCTGCGCGGCAGCGACCACCCGGGTCCAGTAGCGCGTGTGACGCTGGATGCGGATCGGGAAGGCATGCTCCAGCGCTGCCAGCACGCGATCAGTATCTTCCAGCGGGAAGACGCCATTGACCGGAATCTGCGCCACCGCATCATCGACCTGCAACAGGCCGGGCCGATAACGCCCCAGCTCGGCCAGCAGATCGCCCAGGGGCCGCTCGCGGGCGATCAGCATGCCCTGGGTCCAGGCCTGCGCATTCGGGTCGAGCGCAGCAACCGCGCCCACGGTGACATCGTCGAAAACCGCCTGTTGCCCCTGCCCGACCAGCGCGCTCCCCACGGCGTTGCGCGCCGGGGTGATGCGGACTGCACCCGCCATCACCTCGACCCGACTGCGGCCGGCCTGGCGCCATCCGGGCGACGCTTCCTGGCGCACTACGAAGCGCGTCCCCAGAGCCTGCACCCGCCCCTGGGCCGTATCGACATAAAAGGGCTGCTCCGCCCAGGCTGCCAGGTGGGCGGTCTCGACCATGATGGCACCGCGTCGCAGCACCAGCCGCCGCAGCCCATCGGCGAAGCGGATATCGACCGCGCTATCGCTATCGAGCATCAGTCTGCTGCCATCGGGCAGCGCCAACTCGCGCCGTTCGCCGACGGCGCTGCGCTGATCGGCAGTCAGCGCCAGATAGGCGTGACGACGGTCATAGCACAGTGCGCCGGCACCGGCGACCAGCAGCAAAGCCAGCACCTGGCGCCGGCTCGTCCGGACGGAACCTCCGGCGCCACGGCTGCGCAAGGCCTGACTGGCCGCCTGCGGCGGCATGCCCTGCAGCATGCCCTGGAAGCGGCTCACCGCTTCCCACTGCCGGGCATGGGCCGGGTTGGCCCCCAGCCAGGCGGCGAAGGCCAGTCGTTGCGCGGGGGTGACTTCACCGGAAGCCAGAATCACGAACCATTGCAAGGCCTGGTCCAGAGCGTCTCCGGTGACACCATCCGCGGCGTCCGGGTGCGGAGTCGCGACGCTCAGCATGCGCAGACCGGTTCGCCGCACTGCTGCATGGCGAGGAAGCAGGCCCGGGTGGCCGTAAGCATATGCTTGCGAACAGTGGCAACGGCGATGCCCAAGGACGCTGCGATAGCGCTATACGTCATGCCGTCGAATTGCGACATGAAGAAGGTTTCCCGCACCTTCAGCGGCAGCCCCGCCAGCGCGGCATCGATGGCAGCCAGGGTCTGCAGCACGATGAGGGTGTCTTCATGGGATGGCGCATGGGCTTCGGGCAAGGCTGCCAGGGCCTCCAGATAGGCCGCCTCCAGCTTGCGACGGCGATGCAGGTCGATCATCAGGTGCTTGGCGATCTGGACCAGATAGGGGCGCGCCTGCTCCGGGTTCGGCATGCTGCGCCCCGTGGCCACCCGGATATAGGTGTCCTGCACCAGATCGGCCGCGTCACCGCGATTACCCAGCTTGCGTTGCAGCCATTGCAGCAGCCAGCCGTGATGGCCGCTGTACATCCTTTGCAATGCATCGCTTTCCTGCCTGTCAAGTAACCGGGCTTCCATGAGCATAATTCTTAATAATGAGAATCATTATTATATGGAAGCAGCTGCGATTTGTCAGTTTTCAGTCCACGAAACTGATCACTTGCGCCATTCCAGGGGTTCGCCGGGCTCGGGCAGGTCCAGCTTCAGACCCAGGCGTTCAATCAGGCGCCGGGCGTCGAACGGTGCCTTGACCTTCATATCGTTATCGAAATAGCAATAGACATCACGACTGGCGCGCTGCCGTGGCGCACTGGACGCAATGCGCGGCCCCTGCGCCGGCTGACCGCCTCCGGCCCAGGCCCGGATGCGTTCGGCCCAAGCGTCGATGGCCTCGTCGCTATAACCGCTCTGGTAGAGGCGCTTGTCACCGTGCAGGCGCAGATACATGAAATCAGCCGTCACGTCTTCCTGATAGGGCCATTTCTTGGGCGCATCGGCCACCACCAGTGCGACCTTGTACTTGCGCAGCAGCTTGATGAAGGTCTCATCGACGAAACTGTCATGGCGGATCTCCATGGCATGGCGCAGCTTGCGCTTCCTGTCGGTCTCCAGCTGTACCCTGCCCTCCATGCGCGGCTCATGTGCACGGGCCAGCTTCTGTGCGGCTTCAGTATCGTGCGGCAGCAGGCTCAGGAAGTGCTCCAGGGCCTCGGGCTCATAACTGAAACTGGGCGGGAACTGCCACAGGAAGGGGCCCAATTTTTCCTTCAGGTTGAATACACCGGAAGCGAACACATTGGCCAGGGCGCCATCGATATCCTTGAGCCGACGGGTATGGGTGATGAAGCGATTGCCCTTGTGGCTGAAGACGAAGCCGGGTGGCGTGGACTCATACCAGCGCTGATAGCTTTCCGGCCGCTGCAGGGCATAGAAGGAACCGTTGAGCTCGATGCTGGGCAGCATGCGCGAGGCATAGCCGAGCTCGTCATCCTGGCGCAGTCCCTTGGGGTAGAAACTGCCGCGCCAGGGCGCGTAACGCCAGCCGGAGATACCGATCCAGATCTTGCCCATGCCTGCCTCCTCGATCATGTTCATGCATGGTGTGACCGGGGCAGGCGGACTTGGTGCCGGCCAGCGCGGCAGTAGCACGCTGTTGGTACACTGCAGCCCTTTGATCGACCGCTCACCCTTTCCCCCTTCCTTCTTTTACCTCTATTGCAGGCCCATTCCATGACCGCCATCACCCAATTCCGCCTCGGGTTCCCCGCCCCCGAACATGACCACCCCATCGAAGAGCGCCGCCTGGAAGGCAATCCCCTGCGCACCACCTGGAACCACTTCACCAGCGCCAGCGGCGAAATGAACGCCGGCATCTGGGCCTGCGAAAAAGGCAGCTGGCGCATTGCCTTTGCACCGACCAAAGATGAATATTTCTACGTGCTGGAAGGTCGCTGCCGCGTCATTGATGAGCAAGGACAGGCTGCCGAGGCCGGCCCTGGGGACGCCATGGTGATCCCGGCGGGTTTCAAGGGCGTGTTCGAGGTGGTGGAGCCGATGCGCAAGCACTATGTGATCGTCGAGCGTGGCGGCGCTTGAGGCCGGCGAAACTCCACTTTACCCAGTACTGAAGGGCAGCAAAGCCGCTACCGGCCTTTGAAATCTGTCTGCATGCAGGAACGCAAAAAGCCCGCAGTAATGCGGGCTTCCTGGCGATTTGATGCTTTCAAGCGCCTGGCATTGCCAGACCCCAAATCATTCCCACTCGATGGTCGCCGGCGGCTTCCCCGAAATGTCATACACCACCCGGTTCAGGCCGCGCACTTCATTGATGATGCGGTTGGACACGCGTCCCAGCAGTTCATGCGGCAGGTGCGCCCAGTGGGCGGTCATGAAGTCCTGGGTCTGCACGGCGCGCAGGGCCACGACGTATTCGTAGGTACGGCCGTCGCCCATCACGCCCACCGATTTCACCGGCAGGAACACGGCGAAGGCCTGGCTGGTCTTGTCGTACCAGCTCTGGCCGTCGTCATCCTTCGTATTGCGCAGTTCCTCGATGAAGATTGCGTCAGCACGGCGCAGCAGGTCGGCGTATTCCTTCTTGACTTCACCCAGAATACGCACGCCCAAGCCCGGGCCGGGGAACGGGTGGCGGTAGACCATTTCCGGCGGCAGGCCCAGGGCCACGCCCAGTTCGCGGACTTCGTCCTTGAACAACTCGCGCAGGGGTTCCAACAGCTTCAGGTTCAAGGTTTCCGGCAGGCCGCCGACGTTGTGGTGGCTCTTGATGGTGTGGGCGGTCTTCTTGCCCTTGCCGGCGCTTTCGATCACGTCCGGGTAGATGGTGCCCTGGGCCAGCCACTTGGCGCTGGTCAGCTTGGCCGATTCGGCCTGGAACACCTCGACGAACTCGCGGCCGATGATCTTGCGCTTGGCTTCGGGATCGGTGACGCCAGCCAAGTGGCCCATGAACTGGGCGGTAGCGTCCACGTGGATCACCTTCACGCCCAGGTTCTTGCCGAACATCTCCATGACCATCTTGCCTTCGTCCAGCCGCAGCAGGCCGTGGTCGACGAAGACACAGGTCAGCTGGTCGCCGATGGCGCGGTGGATCAGGGCCGCAGCCACGCTGCTGTCCACGCCACCGGAGAGGCCCAGGATGACTTCATCGCTGCCAACCTGCTGGCGGATCATCTCGACGGCTTCGGAGATGTAGTCCGGCATGTTCCAGTCCGACTGGCAGCCGCAGATCTCGTGCACGAAGCGCGCCAGCATGGCCTTGCCCTGCACGGTGTGGGTGACTTCGGGGTGGAACTGCACGCCGTAGAAGCGGCGTTCTTCGTCGGCCATGCCGGCGATGGGGCAGTTGCCGGTGGAAGCCATGAGCTTGAAGCCGGCCGGCATGTCGTTGACCTTGTCGCCGTGGCTCATCCAGACCTTCAACATGCCGTGGCCCTGGGCATTGGTGAAGTCGCTGATGTTGTCCAGCAACTTGGTGTGGCCGTGGGCGCGCACTTCTGCGTAGCCGAATTCACGCAGGTGACCGTTCTCGACCTTGCCGCCCAGTTGCTCGGCCATGGCCTGCATGCCGTAGCAGATGCCCAGGACCGGCACGCCCAGTTCGAATACCGATTGCGGTACGCGCGGGGTGTCGCCTTCGGTGACGCTGTTGGGGCCACCGGAGAGAATGACGCCGGCCGCGCCGTAGTTGCGCACGAATTCGTCGGTCACATCATGCGGGAATACCTCGGAAAACACACCGGCTTCGCGCACGCGGCGAGCGATGAGCTGGGTCACCTGGGAACCGAAGTCGAGGATCAGGATTTTCGAATGCGAATGCGTGGACATGGGCAATGAGGTCTGGCTACCTTAGCTACGTTGAAAATAGACTGCTGAAAAATTCAACAGCCCGACAGCCTGGCGCAATGCCGGTGGACTGTCGGGCTGTGGCCGCATCGAAAATTACTCGGCGCGGTAGTTCGGGGCTTCCTTGGTGATCTGCACGTCGTGGACGTGCGATTCGCGCATGCCGGCCGAGGTGATCTCGACGAATTCGGCGCGTTCGCGGAAGTCGTCGATGGAGCCGCAACCGCAGTAACCCATGGAGGAGCGCACGCCGCCCACCAGCTGATACAGGATGGCGACCACCGAGCCCTTGTAGGCGACGCGGCCTTCGATGCCTTCCGGCACGAACTTGTCGGCGGTGTTGTCGCCGTCCTGGAAGTAACGGTCGGCCGAACCGTCGGCCATGGCGCCCAGCGAGCCCATGCCACGGTAGGACTTGTAGCTGCGGCCCTGGTACAGGATCACTTCGCCCGGGGCTTCTTCGGTGCCGGCGAACATGCTGCCCATCATCACGGCGGACGCACCGGCGGCCAGCGCCTTGGCGACGTCGCCGGAGAAGCGGATGCCGCCGTCGGCGATCACCGGTACGCCGGTACCCTTCAGGGCGTCGGCGACGTTGGCGATGGCGGAGATCTGAGGTACGCCCACGCCAGCGACGATACGGGTGGTGCAGATGGAGCCAGGGCCGATACCGACCTTGACGGCGTCGGCACCATGTTCGACCAGTGCCTTGGCAGCGGCGGCGGTGGCGATGTTGCCGCCGATGACTTCCACGTGCGGGTAGCGGGTCTTGACCCACTTGACGCGGTTCAACACGCCAGCGGAGTGGCCATGGGCGGTGTCGACCACGATCACGTCCACGCCGGCAGCGACCAGCAACTCGATGCGCTCGTCATTGTCCGGACCCACGCCGACAGCGGCACCCACGCGCAGCTTGCCGTGTTCGTCCTTACAGGCGAAGGGGTGTTCGGTGGATTTTTCGATGTCCTTGACGGTGATCAGGCCGCGCAGCTCGAAGGCATCGTTGACGACCATCACGCGCTCCAGGCGGTGCTTGTTCATCAGGCGCTTGGCTTCTTCGGGATCGGCGCTGGAACCGTTTTCCTTGACGTAGACCAGCTTGTCGCGCGGGGTCATCTTGGCGCGGACTTCGGCGTCCAGCTCTCGCTCGAAACGCAGGTCGCGATTGGTGATGATGCCCACCAGTGCCTTGCCTTCAACCACCGGGAAACCGGAAATGCCGTGCTGCTTGGACAGCGCGATCACGTCGCGGATCTTCATGGTGGGGGGGATGGTGATCGGGTCGCGGACCACGCCGGACTCGAAACGCTTGACCTTGGAAACCTCGCGCGCCTGTTCCTTGGGCGTCAGGTTCTTGTGGATGATGCCGATCCCGCCTTCTTGCGCCATGGCAATGGCCAGGCGTGCTTCGGTGACGGTATCCATCGCAGCCGACACCAGCGGGATGTTCAGCGAGATGTTGCGCGTCAGGCGCGTGGTCAGGGAAGTATCTTTGGGGAGGATGTCCGAGAAGGCCGGAACGAGCAGCACATCATCGAACGTGAGTGCTTTTTGGAGAAGACGCATAGTGTTTCCTATAGGCGCAAAAGCGAATTATACAGAAAACTTGATGGCACGTCTTGCTCTGCTTGCGTTTGCTACTGCGGAGGTCGCAAAAATGCCATATCGACGCGACATTCTTGCCAGAGCGGCAAGCGCCGCCGCTCATTACCCTTCCGCCCGTTCCTTGTGAGCAGCGCGGCGCCGGCGGGATAGCTTGGGATCAGCGATCAGCGGGCGGTAGATCTCGATGCGGTCACGTTCGCGCAGGGGGGTGTCCAGCGGCTTGATCTTGCCGAAGATGCCGACCTTGCAGGTCGACAGGTCGATGGCCGGCTGTTCGCGCAGCAGGCCGCTGTCAAGGATGGCCTGCTGGATGGTGCAGCCCGGGGCCACTACAAGATCCCTGAGAATCTGCAGTCCGGGCGCGGCGTAGCAGAGCTGGACTTGCAAAGGGCCTGCTTCAGCCATATATCTGTTCGGCCCGCTTGCAGAAGGAATCGACGAAGCTGTTGGCGATCATGCTGAAGACCGGGCCGATCACGCCCTCCAGGATGCGGCTGGAAAATTCATATTCCATGTCGAACTCGATCTTGCAGGCATCCTCGCGCAGCGGCTTGAAGCTCCAGCGACCTTCGAAATGCTTGAACGGGCCTTCCACCAGGCGCATGGTCATGCTGGTGGGGCGCACATTGGAATTGTGGGTGCTGAAGGACTGTTTCAGGCCGTGGTAGTTGATCTTGAGCTTGGCCGTGAGACTATCGTCACTGCGTTCAGACACCTCGACACCGCCACACCAGGGCAGGAATTCAGGGTAATCCTCAACCTTGTCGACCAGGTTGAACATCTGCTCCGCGCTATAGTTGATCAGGACGGTTTTGTGAACGACTGCCATCGAGGGTGATCCGTTTGATAAAATCGCAAAGGCACAATTTTAACCGACGAGACGAATTTTTATTTAGATGAGCATTATTGATAACAAAAAGGCCTTTTTCGATTACTTCATCGAAGAGCGATTCGAAGCAGGTCTCGTCTTGCAAGGTTGGGAAGTCAAATCGATCCGCGCCGGCCGCGTGCAATTGAAGGAAGCCTACGTGATCGTGCGCAATGGCGAGGTCTATCTGTTCGGCTGCCACATCAGTGCGCTGACCAGCACCTCCACCCACGTGCATCCGGAAACGACCCGTACCCGCAAGCTGCTGCTCAACGCGGCGGAGATCAGCAAACTGATCGGCAAGGTGGAGCGCTCCGGCTATACGCTGGTGCCACTGAACCTGCATTACAGCAAGGGCCGGGTCAAATGCGACATCGGCCTGGCCAAGGGCAAGAAACAACACGACAAGCGCGAGACCGAAAAGCAGCGTGACAGCCAGCGTGAAATCCAGGCGGCCATGAAGCAGAACCGTCGCTGATCCCGCTCTACCCTCTTCCACTGCGACCACGGCTGCCCAGGGCAGCCGTTTTCATGTCCGCCGTTACGACCAGCCGGCGAACTTCTCGCGGCAAGCCGCCACCATCTCGGACACTACCGGCGCCCATTGCCCGCGCTCGTGCTGGCGGAACAGTCGGACCGAGGGATACCAGTGACTGGAGTCCCCCACCACGCCCCAGCGCCATTCGCCTTCCAGCCGCTGCGGCAAAAAACATGGCAGGCCCAGGGCACCGGCCAGGTGTATGACGGCAGTATCGACACTGATCACGAGGTCCAGCGCGCAGGCCAGCGCTGCGGTATCGGCCCAGTCCGTCAAGGGCAAGCTATGCAGCCGGCCCGCCAGCTCCTGGTGCAGCGACTGGTCGGCCAGGGGAATTTCCACCTGCAGGCTGATGAAGTCGGCCGGCAGGTCCAAGAGCGGCAGCAAGGCGGCCAGTGGCACATCGCGACTGGGATGGGTGGTGGCGTACTGCCGCCCGGCCCAGGCCAGGCCAATACGCGGACGGCGCGGCGCAGCGCCATCCAGCAACGCCAGTTGCTGCTGCCACTGCGCTACGCGCCCCGGATCGGCAAAAAGATATGGCGGCTGCGGCCCCTGGCAAGGATCAGGCAACGCAAGCAACAACGGCAGGCTCAGCAGCGAGGCATGACAATCATGGGGCGGCGCTTCATGGGCGTGGGACACGCAGTCCACCCCGGGCAAGGAGGGGGCGAGCACCGCCAACAACGCTGCGGGGGCGCAGAGCGTCACCTGCGCTGCACGCTGCGCGACCAGCGGGATGTAGCGGGAAAATTGCAGGCAATCGCCCTGCCCCTGTTCGGCCCACAAGAGCACTCGCTTTCCCTGTACATCCTGGCCTGGCTGCCAGCGCGGGCTCGGGCTGCTGATGCCCTGCCGGGCCAGTTCGGCTATCGCGAAACGGGCTTCATGGGCTGGCCATCCCCGTGCATAGTCATGCCGCGTCAGCAGCATGTGGGCGCGACCGACCTGGGCCTGCGGGAAATCGGCATGCCAGCGCAGGGCCTCTTCATAGGCGGCTTGTGCTTCATCGATGCGGCCCATGCGGCGCAGGATGTCGGCGCGATTGAAGGCAATCAGGGCGCGGGTGCCGTCGTCGCTGTCGGGGGCTTCCGAATAGCAATGCAGCGCCTCTTCGTGGCGGTTCAACAGAAGCAGGATATCGGCGTGCAAGGCCTGGTGTTCCAGGGTGGCCAGCGGCAGAGCGGGAGCAAGGGCGGCCAATGCCTGGTGTGGCTGCGCCAGCTTGTAGTAGAGGCGCGCCAGCGTAGCGGCGCGCTCGATGTCCGGCGGCTCTTCCGGCCCTTGGGCGGCTGCCAGCGTGTCGGCCCATTGCACCATCACTGCGCGATGGGCGACGCGCGCGTCGTGATAGTCCGGCACCAGATCCAGGCAGGCTTCGTAGGCAGCGATCGCGCCGGCCAGTTCACCCATTTCCACCAGCAGATCGGCACGCTGCATGTGCAATGGCAGGAAGCCGGGGTCCAGCGCCAGTGCCTGCTCCAGCACGGCCACGGCCGCAGCAGCTTGCTGGGCGCCACGCAGGGCGATGGCCTCGCACATCAGGCCCATGATGCTTGCCAGTTTGGCGGGGTCGGGAGAAATCATGGCCGGCAGCTTATCACGCCGCCGGCTCGTGACGCCGCCGCCGGATCACGCCGTGGTATCGATCAGGTTGCCCGTGGTCTTGCCTGCCGCCAGCTTGCTCTGCAGGTTTTGCAGGAAGCCGGAAAGCGACGTGGTGGTCGAGGATGCGCCCAGGGAACTGAGGAGGTTGCTGAACGCACTTTCCAGTGAAGAGCTCGTGCCATCACCACTATCGCTGCTGCCGGAGGAGAGACTGGAGATCAGGCTATTGAGGTCCGCCTCCAGCCCACCGCCGGGCGGTGGCGGACGGCCCGCTGGCGAGTAGGAGCGCGCCGTGCTGTCGGTGGCCGTGGTGCTGGCACTGCTGGTGCTGCTGGAACTGGTGGAGCCGTCGACCTCGCTGGTGGCCGACACGCTGCTGGAGGAACTGCCGTCAGAAGACGACGAAAGTGCCGGCGGCGCTCCCGGTGGGGGATTGTCCTGGCCTTTCAGGGCGGCCATGAGTTCCTGCAGGAAGGCATCGAGCTTGGAATCGACATTCGAAGCCGAAACGCTGCTGCTTGAAGAGGTCGTGCTGGCCGAGGTGGTGGCGCTGCTGGCGGTCGCATCAAGCGCCACGCCCAGCGAACCGAGAATATCCTTGAGCGCGCCGATCAGCCCTCCACCCTTGTCGCCACGCGGCGGTGGTGGCGGTGGCATATCCAGGCGCTGCGTGGCGCTGGTGGAAAAGCCGCTGGTACCGCTGAGCGCGGACAGATCGGACAGGCTGAAACTGCTGGAACCAACGCTGCTGATGGCCATGACACTCCCCTTTTATTGTGTGCGACGCCCCTTGCGTCGCTCCCTTGTCAGTGTCAACAGTATCGATCATCAAGACCTGTTAAGTTGAACCGGAAAGCGTAAAGCGGAGTAAAGTTCTGTCAACACGCGCAGTGCGGGCCATTGCCGCAAGTCAAGCCTGGCGCGGCCTGCCAGCGGGTGGCAAAAGAATCGGTCAAGGAGGGATGGGCGCAATACACCGTTGCGAAGGTTCACCGGCACGCGGTAAATGAATGTAAAGATGCAATTGTAAAGACGGCTGGAAACACTCCTGCAAAACCTTTTACGGCATATTACGGGCTGCCGACGCCCTGCGGCCTGGAGGCAGGGCAATTCGAGAATGGAATGCAGCGATGTCTAAAGTGCTTTTGATCGACGATGACGTGGAGCTCGTCGATATGCTCAAGGAATACCTGGAGCAGGAAAAATTCGAAGTCAACGTCGCCTACGATGGCGAAGCCGGCGCCGCCGAGGCGCTCACCGGCCAATACGCCATCGCGGTGCTGGATGTGATGATGCCGCGCCTGAACGGCGTCGATACCCTGCGCCGCATCCGCGCCAAGAGCAGCATGCCGGTGGTGATGCTGACCGCCAAGGGTGATGACACCGACCGCATCATCGGCCTGGAACTGGGTGCCGACGACTACGTCCCCAAGCCGTGCACACCACGCGAGATCGCCGCCCGCATCCGCGCCATCCTGCGCCGCGCTTCTGCCGAGAGCAGCGAACAGGCGCCCTACTCGCCACTGGCCGTGGGCGCGCTGTCGATGTGGCCGGAACAGCGTCGCGCCACCTGGAACAGCCGGCCGCTGGAATTGACCAGCAGCGAATTCAACCTGCTGGAAGTGCTGGCCCGCAATGCTGGCAAGCCCGTCAGCAAGCAGACCCTGTCGGAACAGGGGCTGGGCCGCCCGCTGGCGCGCTTCGATCGCAACATCGACGTCCACCTTTCCAGCATCCGCCAGAAGATCGCCGCCCTGGGCAGCGACAAGAGCTGCATCCAGACCGTCTATCGCCTCGGCTACCAGTTCATCAAGGAATAAAGTGGGCCGGCTTTTCTGGAAGTTCTTCTTCTTCATCGCGATCGCCCAGATTACCGCCACCTTCGGCGTGGGCGTGCTGTTCTGGATAGAAAACCTGGAACGCAGCAACCGCAATTCGGAAATCGACCTCAGTCCGCCGGCCTCGTTCATGATCCGCTCGGCGGCGGCCACGCTGCAGTTCGGCGGGCCGGAAGCGCTGCGCAGCCTGATCAACGAAGGACGCCCGCATCGCCTGCAGCTGTACGCGGTGGATGAAGAGAACAAGGACCTGATGGGCCGCGAAGTGTCGCCCAAACTGGTGGAAGAGGCGCGTCACCTGTTGACGACCGAGCGCGAGCGACGCTCGGTGGAACTGGTCAAGGCCACCAACGGCCATAGCTACCTGATGTTCATTCCGGCGCCCAACGATGAGTTTGCGCCGCCGCCCGGACCCGGCGGCATGCCCGGTCGCGAGCCGCGCTACATGAAGGAACGCGGGCCCAAGCCGCTGTTCTTCCCGACCATGCCGCTGGCCGTGGCACTGATGGCCAGCCTGATATTCGCCCTGCTGCTGGCCTGGTATTTCTCGCATCCCATTCGTCATCTCAAGAACGCCTTCAACCAGGCCGCCAATGGCAACCTGGATCTGGAACTGGAGCCGGTGATGAGCGCGCGCAACGACGAGCTGGCCGACCTCGGTCGCGATTTCGACGCCATGACCGCCAAGCTGCGCACCCTGATGGAAAGTCAGCGTCGCCTGCTGCATGACGTCTCGCACGAATTGCGCTCGCCGATTGCGCGCCTGCAGATGGCCATCGGCCTGGCGCGGGTGCAGGACCGGGACAAGCTGGAACTGACCCTGGAACGCATCGAACGCGAGAGCGTGCGCATGGACAAGCTGGTGGGTGAACTGTTGACGCTGTCGCGACTGGAAGCCAATGTCCCCGGTTCGATGGAAGAAGCCATCGCGATCCAGCCCATGCTGGGGGACATGATCAACGACGCCAATTTCGAAGCCGAGACCCTGGGCAAGCAGGTGGAAAGCCAGATCGCCTGCCGGGTACAGGTGCAGGGCAATCCGGAATTGCTCTATCGCGCCATCGAGAACGTGCTGCGCAATGCCATCAAGCACACCGGGCCAGCGACCACGGTGCAGGTGGTGGCCGAGATCGATGAGATCGGCAAGCTGCTGCACCTGTCCATTCTCGACCGTGGGCCGGGTGTGCCGGAGGAAGAGATGAACAGCATCTTCGAGCTGTTCTTCCGCAGCAGCCGTACCAAGAGCAACAGCGCCGGGCACGGCCTGGGGCTGTCGATTGCGCGACGCATCGTGGAAGCCCATCAAGGCAGCATCCGCGCCGCGAATCGGCCGGATGGCGGCTTGCGGGTGGACATCACCCTGCCCTTCATGGCTGATGAGCCGGCCCGGGGCGACACCGTGGAGACCTGAGGGCGCCGCCATCAGGTCCGGTGCCGGCCCCTTCTAACGGGCCGCGGCTTGCCGCTGAGAATTGACGATGGTCGTCATCAATCCGCGTTGCACCGCGATCTGGAAGGCCTGCAGTTCCTGCACACCCTGTTCGGCTGGATAGGGAATCGGCAAGCGGTTCATCAGCACGGCCCAGGACCAGCCATCGGCGCGCGATTGCAGGTAGGCGTAGCTGCCGGTGGTCAGGGCGCCGCTATGGGAGAGGATTTCCATGCCGTTGGTACGGGTCACCACCCAGCCCAGGCCATAGTTGTTTTCCGCCAGCCGGTTATCCCGCTGTTTCATCAGCGCCAGCGTTTGCGGCTTGAGCAGGGCCGGGACGCCACGCCCCTGGACCGCATCGACGAAGCGCACCAGATCGGCCGCCGTGGTGACCCAGCCGGCGGTCGCGTCCATGCTTCGGAAATGGTAGGCGCTATAGGATTCCGGCCCGGTCGTGCCGCTGCCATCGCGGTCGGCCACCGCAGGCCAGCGCGGATCGTCGTAGTAGCCGGCTTCGCCGGCGGCGCGCTCGGTGCGGCGGTCACCGGCGATCACTGCATCACCGATCCCGGCCGGCGTAAATACCAGGGCCTGTACCGCCTGCTCATAGGGCTGCCCGGTCCTGTGCTCGATGATGCGACCCAGTACGTTATAGGCGAAATTGCCGTAGAAGAATTCGCTGCCCGGCGCGGCGTCCAGCAGACGCTGCTTGAGCACGTAGGCGATCACGTCACGTGCCGAGGCTGGTGCCGCTACGTGCTGCGCCTGGGCGATATGGGCCAGATCGTATTGCGGATCGTAATCGCTGCCGCCCCACCCACTGGTATGCTGCAACAGCTGGCGCAGCGTGATCTTGAGTACGCGCTGATCCAGCGGCGGCGCGAAGTCCGGATAGGCCGTGTCCGGCAACAGGCCTTGCGGCCCGAATACCGGACGATCCAGCACCTGCGGCAGCTCGTTTTCGAACAGGCGCAGCAGCGCCACCGCCGTCACCGCCTTGGAAATGCTGCCGATGCGAAAGCGCGTCTGGGGAGTGACCGGGGTATTGCTCTCGGTGACAGCCATGCCGTAGCCGCGCTGATAGACCAGCCGGCCCTGATAAGCAATAGCGATGCTGGCCCCGGGCACCGGGTATTGCGCAAGGATCTGTTCCATCCGCGCATCCACACGGGCGGCCAGGGCCTCATCCTGCTGCTGGGCATGCGCCAGAGGGGCGGCCGCCATCAGGGTGGCGCCCATCAATACCAGCACCGGCCGGCAAAAGGCGATACGGGAAAGAGCAAAGGTCATGGCTTATTTCTGTTGCTTCACTACCTGCAGGGCCGAGGCGATCAGGCCGCTCATATCCGACAGATTGGCCGGCACGATGATGGAATTGTTGGTCTTGGCCAGCTTGCCGAAGGCATCGACATACTGCTCCGCCACCTTCAGGTTGACGGCATCCGAACCACCGGGTTGCTGGATTGCCGAAGCCGTCTTGCGGATCGCCTCGGCACTGGCTTCGGCGATGGCCAGGATCGCTGCAGCCTGGCCCTGGGCGCGGTTGATGGAGGCCTGTTTCTCGCCTTCCGAACGGGCGATGGCGGCTTCGCGCTCACCGGTGGCGATGTTGATCTGCTCCTGCTTGCGCCCTTCGGAGGCGGCAATCAGCGCACGCTTCTCGCGCTCGGCGGTGATCTGCGCCTGCATGGCGTGCAGGATCTCCTTGGGCGGGGTCAGGTCCTTGATTTCATAGCGCAGCACCTTCACGCCCCAGTTCTCGGCGGACTCGTCGATCGCGCTGACGATGGCGGTGTTGATGTGATCGCGTTCCTCGAAGGTCTTGTCCAGCTCCATCTTGCCGATCACCGAGCGCAGCGTGGTCTGCGCCAGCTGGGTGATGGCGGCAATGTAGTTGGACGAACCATAGGAGGCCCGCATCGGATCAGTGATCTGGAAGTACAGGATGCCGTCGACCTGCAGCTGCGTATTGTCACGGGTGATGCAGACCTGCGGCGGCACGTCCAGCGGGATTTCCTTGAGGATGTGCTTGTAGGCCACGCGATCGATGAAAGGCACCACGATGTTGAGGCCCGGCGCCAGCGTGGCGTGGTACTTGCCCAGGCGCTCCACCACCCAGGCATGCTGTTGCGGGACCACCTTCACCGTCTGCACGACGAAGACGATGGCGAGGAAGAAAATGACCAGAGTGACGCTACCCAGCATGGAACTCTCCTTGGAACTTGAAGGGGGTTGGATCAGCGCGGCGCCACCAGCAGGCGACTGCCGCGGATTTCGCGGATGACATGGGGACCGGGCAAGGCGTGGTGGCCGGGCAGCAGTTCGACATCCCACTGCGCCCCCCGGTACGGAACCCGGGCGATGTACTGGCTGCCGTGCGCCTGCCAGAGCGGCACCTCGATGCCCTGGCCGATATCGAGCAGCAGGTTGGGATCGTCGTTGCCGCTGCCCTGACGCAGGCGGCCGTAGCGGCTGCGGCGCAGGCCGAGCACGGCGATCACGCCCACGATGGCGGCCACCAGCAGTTGCCACTCCAGTTGTACGCCACCCCACGCGACGACGCCGCCGGCCACCAGGCCCAGCGCAATCATCAGCAGATAGAAAGTGCCGGTGAACAGTTCCGCTCCCAGCAAGATACCGGCCAACACCAGCCAGATCGCCCAATCGCTCATCACCTATCCCCGTCGAAAAACAGCAAACGCGCCAAGTCTACCGCAGCTTGAGAACACAAAAACAAAGGCGCGGACATTTCTGTCCGCGCCTTTCACTTCTTTCGACGAAAGACGTCAGTGTTGGTCAGTAATGCTTACTGGAGCTTACTGGATCATCACTTCTTGGCCAGCTGCTGCCAGGTATCGATGACGGTATCCGGGTTCAGCGAGATGGACTCGATGCCCTGCTCCATCAGCCACTCGGCGAAGTCAGGATGATCCGACGGACCCTGACCGCAGATGCCGACATACTTGCCCTTCTCGCGGCAGGTGGCAATGACCTTGGACAGCAAGGCCTGCAGTGCCGGATCGCGCTCGTCGAAGTCGGCTGCCAGCAGCTCCATGCCGGAATCGCGGTCCAGGCCCAGGGTCAGCTGGGTCAGGTCGTTGGAACCGATGGAGAAGCCGTCGAAGTGTTCCAGGAACTGCTCGGCCAGGATGGCGTTGGACGGCACTTCGCACATCATGATGACGCGCAGG
>NZ_DASQOH010000005.1:0-129245 GCF_035644555.1 Herbaspirillum sp. | reverse complement strand
TGGTGCCGGGAGCCGGAATCGAACCGGCACGCCTTGCGGCGCGGGATTTTGAGTCCCGTGCGTCTACCTATTCCGCCATCCCGGCAACGCAAGCCCGAGATTATTGCCGATTTCGCTTCCTGGGGCAAGCCCCTGAAGCGGCCTCATCAAAGAACGATGAAAATTATTTTCCACACACCGCTTCGATGGCGCGCTCGCCGGTGGAGCCGGGGATGGGGTCCTGCAGCTTCACGTCCGAGTAGGCCAGTTGCGGCGCCAGCAGCATCTGCCCGCGGCCGTCAGCCTGCGCGTACATCTTGCGGCTGCCAAAGCCGAGCTGGCGGCTGGTGCAGTCGAAATAGGCGGTCGAGACCTCCGACAGGTAATAGGTCTTGCTGCCCTGGCCCATCAACAGTTGCGGACGGCTCCAGTTCAGCAGGATCTGCGCCTGGCGCACGCTGCGGGTGACGACGATGCTGCTCTTGTCGATGAAGAAGCTGCCGATGGTGTTTTCGCCCAGAGGCGACCATTCGGCGCGCGCGGGCAGGCAGGTCGCGGCCAGGAGCAAGGCCAGCGGTGCCGCCAGCAGCAGGGCGGGGCGGGGAGCGCGCAGGCGGTGAGGGGACGGTCTATCCATATCGCAGGGCTTCGCGTCAGGTCAGCATCATGGCCAGCATGGCGACATCGTCTTCCAGCAGCAGTATCAGCGGGATGCTCCAGAAGAGCAGTTCGGCCAGTACGCGGTGTCCCGTCATGCGCAGGCTTGCAGCCATGTCCAACTCATCGATCGCGGAAATTGAAAGTGCGGCAATCCTAACATGCCCTTTGCAAATCATCATGGGGCCGCCATAGGAAAATGGCCCGCACACGGCGAGCCATCTTCTCTTTCAGTGACGGGCAGTCAGGGGCGCTCAGATTGCCGCAGCCACCGCCTTGCCGACTTCGGTGGTGTTGCTCTTGCCGCCCAGGTCGGGGGTGGTCGGGCCGTTGACCAGCACTTCCTCGATGGCCGCCAGCATGGCGTCGTGGGCCTGGCGATACTTGCCTTCGCCGTTGCCCAGGAAGTCCAGCATCATGGCGCCGGACCAGATCATGGCGACCGGGTTGGCGATGTTCTTGCCGAAGATGTCCGGGGCCGAGCCGTGCACCGGTTCGAACAGCGAAGGCAGTTCACGGGTCGGGTTGATGTTGGCCGAGGGCGCGATGCCGATGGTGCCGGCGCAGGCCGGGCCAAGGTCGGAGAGGATGTCGCCGAACAGGTTGGAGGCCACTACCACGTCGAAGCGGTCCGGGTTCAGGACGAAGTGCGCGGTCAGGATGTCGATGTGGTACTTGTCGCGGCGCACGTCGGGGTACTTGGCGCCCATGGCTTCGACGCGCTCATCCCAGTAGGGCATGGTGATGGCGATGCCGTTGGACTTGGTGGCCGAGGTCAGGTGCTTCTTGGGACGGCTTTGCGCCAGGTCGAAGGCGAACTTGAGGATGCGGTCGGTACCCTTGCGGCTGAAGACTGATTCCTGGATCACGGTTTCGCGGTCGGTGCCTTCATACATGCGGCCGCCGATGGAGGAGTATTCGCCTTCGGTGTTTTCGCGGACCACGTAGAAATCGATGTCGCCGGGCTTGCGGTTGGCCAGGGGGCAGGGCACGCCGGGCATCAGGCGCACCGGGCGCAGGTTGACGTAGAGGTCGAAGTCGCGGCGGAACTTGAGCAGCGAACCCCACAGCGAGACGTGGTCCGGCACCGTGGCGGGCCAGCCGACGGCGCCGAAGAAGATGGCTTCGAAGCCCTTCAGTTGCTCGAACCAGTCGTCCGGCATCATCTGGCCGTGCTGGGCGTAGTAGTTGCAGTGCGCCCAGTCGAAATGGGTGAACTCGATGTCGATGCCGAATTTCTTGCTGGCAGCCTCGACGGCGCGCAGGCCTTCGGGCATCACTTCCTGGCCGATGCCGTCACCGGCGATGACGGCGATCCTGTGGGTCTTGCTCATCTGTTGTGCTCCTGTGGTCTGTTCTGGGCGGTGTAAACGGTGTCCATCATAGAACGCTTCGGGCGAGGGATCATCCACGATCTGGTGATTTTATAAAACACGATCCGTGAATGATGCGCTAAAACCCCGCCCATGAAAAAGGCACTGCCCGGACTGCGGCAGTGCCTTGGTGATGCCTTGGGAGCGATTCAGCCGCCCAGTGCTTCGCCCCACAGGCTCACGCCCATGCTGTGCTCGGCACCCGGTTCGAGTTCCACCAGGTCGTCCATCACATTGGCGGTCTCGATGCAGAGCATGCGCTGCCAGGCGTCGTCGGCGAACTGCGACAGGCGGCGCGCCTTGCTGACCCAGGGGTTCCACACCACGGCCGAGGTCGAGCCGCTGGCTTCGATGTGGATGCGGCGGTTCCAGCCTTCGTCGCGGATCGCCAGATGCGCCGGCAGGTCCAGGTAGATGCGGTCGGTTTCGCTGCTGACTACCAGCGGGCGCTTCTGTTCGCGCTCGGCCCAGCCCTCCAGGGTTTCGATGTAGCGCTGGCCTTCCAGGCCTTCCACGGTGACGTCGTGGATGCTGCTGACGGCGAAGTAGCTGTGCAGGGCCTGGGTGAGGGCGATGTGCTGCTCGCTGCCGTTACGGGTGGTGAGCTTGAGGTGCAGGCGGTCGTCGAGGAGGATTTCCAGGCGCAGTTCCAGGCCCGGTGGCAGGTGGCGCAGGGCCGGCGAATCGGTGGTGGGAGGGATGGCCAGCACCAGGCGCACGGTATCGCCTTCGATGGCGTTTTCCATCAGCAGCCAGGGGATGCCGCGTACCAGCCCGTGCGCCGGCAGGCGGCCACCGGCATGCAGGGACTGCACCTGCGGTGGATTGCGCATCAGGTCGCCGAACCAGGGCCAGCAGACGGGGATGCCGCCGCGTACCGAGTTGCCGGCTTCGAAGGCGGCTTCCTCGCTCATCCAGATGATCGGTTCCTGGCCGTGGACCTGGTAACGCAGGACCTGGGCGCCCTGTTCGGCGATCAGCACTTCGGCGCGCGCGGTCTGCACGCGCAGGCATTGCAGCTGGTTGACTTCGATACGCTGGATGTGGGGAAGGTCGGGCGGGACCTCCTGCTCCTCAATGATGCTCATGCCGGTAACTCCAAGAATTCGTTGCGATAGCGCAAGACTGCCACAATTCGGGCGCTTGCGGTGGTTTGGTGCACTGGGCGAGGCGCGTCGTATCGGCTGGGCCGCCCTGCCTGCTGTGCTTTTCCGGGAGGAGGGTGAGCGGACTATAATCCACGGATCGATGATTGCAATGGCTACAGATCGTGAACAATTCTCCCCTGTTGGAAGACCTGCGTCTGTTCTGTGTGGTGGCGCGCCACAGCAACTTCGCCGAATCGGCGCGCGAGGTCGGCGCTTCGCCGGCCTATATCAGCAAGCGCATTGCCCTGCTGGAGCAGGCGCTGGGCGTGCGGCTGTTCCATCGCACCACGCGCAGCGTGGTCATGACCGAGGATGGCGGCAATGTCCATGAGTGGGCGCGCAAGATTCTGGATGACGTCGAGCAGATGATGGAAACCGTCAGCAGCGCCAAGCGCGTGCCGCGCGGACTGCTCAAAATCAGTACCAGCTTCGGGCTGGGACGCAAGGTGGTTTCGCCTCTGCTGTCGCGCTTTGCCAGCGAGCATCCGGAACTGAAGATCCAGCTGGAGCTGGTGGACCGGCAGATCGACCTGGTCAACGAAGGCATCGATCTGGATATCCGCGTGGGAGCGGGGCATGAGCCGCATCTGTTTTCCAAGCGCATCCTGCCCAGCCAGCGGGTGCTGTGCGCCAGTCCGGCCTATCTGAAGAAGCATGGCGCGCCGGCCGATCTGGCGGCGCTGCGCCAGCACCAGTGCCTGGTGATCCGCGAGCGCAACCAGTCCTTCGGCATCTGGCGCATGATGGGGCCCAAGGGGCAGGAGACGGTCAAGGTCTCGGGGGGACTGGCATCCAACCATGGCGAGATCATCCACCAGTGGGCGGTGGACGGTCACGGCATCATCCTGCGGTCGATCTGGGACGTGGCCGATAGCCTCAAGCGCGGGCGGCTGGTGCGGGTGTTGCCGCAGTATTTCCAGGAGGCTGACCTGTGCGCGGTCTATCCCGTGCAGCTGAAGAATTCGGCCAAGGTGCGCGAGTGCGTGCGCTTCCTGCAAAAGCACCTGGATGTCACGGCGCCGCCGGCGACGGTGTGAGGCGGTGGCCGTGCCCTAGCGCAGGTCGAAGCGCTGGCGCACGATACGCTCCAGCGCCTGCGCCACCTGACCCACGGCCGCATCATCGGCGTGACGGCGGTGCCGCAGCAGGCGCAGCGGCGGGGCATCCAGCGGCAGTGGCGGGCGCAGGCAGGCCAGGGCTACCGGATGGGCGGCAGTGGCAGCCGGTACGCAATGCATGGGCATCACGGCGATCAGGTCGGAACCCTGCAGCAGCGCTGGTGCCATCAGAAAGTTGGGGACCACCATGCCGATGCGACGGCGCAGGCCCTGCATGGCCAGCTGCTGGTCGATCATGCGGTTGAGGGTGTCGTGACTGCCGACCTGCAGATGCGGATAGCCCAGCCAGCGTGCCATGGTCAACTGGTGGGCGGCCGGGTGGTCGCGCCGCATCACCGCCACGCAGCGTTCGCGTAGCACCTCCTGCCCGCGCAGGGTATTGGTGGGAGCGCTGGCGCCCAGCACCAGGTCGGTCTGCTCATGCTCCAGGCGCGCTGCGGCGTCGGCATCGCCTTGCCAGGTCTGGAATTCCAGGTCCAGTGCGGGGGCGGTGGTGCGCAATTCCGTGTACAGCGGCTGGGCGACCACCTGGGCCGGGTAGTCCGGCATCAGGATGCGGACCCGCCGCGCCGCTGGCGAGGGGATCGGCGCCACCGGTCCGTCCTGTACCGCGGCCGTGCCGTCCAATATCTGGCGCAACGGTTCGCGCAGGGCCTGGGCGGTGACCGTCAGGCGCATCTGCTGGCCGCCGTCTTCCAGTAGCGGATCACGCAGCAGCTGGCGACAGCGTTCCAGTGCACTGGCCGCCGCCGGCAGCGACCAGCCCACCCGCGCGGCGGCACGCGCCAGGTGCACTTCGTCGAGGATGGCATCGAGCAGGCGCAGCAGGCGCGGGTCCATGGCGGCCAGCGCGGGGAGGGCGGGCGAAGGGGAGGAAGCAGCGGAATTCATGACGCGATCGGGCCGAAAGGAAACGGCCCACAGCCAGGACGGTGGCGAGCCAGGGGCCGGAGTGTAGCCTGATCGCTGCGGGCCTACAAGCGCCGAAAGGGGAGGGTCAGCCGAAGGCTTCCTTGATGGTCTGGATCTTGCCCATGTCGGTGGCATCGTAGCCGGCCAGGTTGTTGACCACCTTGCGGAAGCTGTCGGACTGCAGGATGTCGATCACCGGGCGGATCAGCGGGTCCTGCAGCGAGGCCGCGGGCAGGGCGAAGAAGTAGCGCTCGCGCACCAGCGGGATGAAGCCCAGGCCGAAGCGGTGCGCCGCGGTCTGTACGCCGAAGCCGACATCGGCCATGCCGCTGGCGATGAAGGCGGCCACCGCCGAGTGGGTGAACTCGGTGTTCTCGAAACCGTTGATCTTCTTGTGGGCGATGCCGGCGCCGGCCAGCATCAGCTCCAGCAGCATGCGCGTGCCGGAGCCGGCTTCGCGGTTGACGAAGCGCAGGTCGCTGCGAATGAGGTCGGGCAGTCCGCGCAAGCCCTTGGGGTTGTCCGGTTCGACGAACAGGCCCTGGTTGCGAACGGCCAGGTGGATCAGGCAATCGCTGCGCTTGTTGAGCCATTTGGCATAGGTGGCGATGGCCGGTTTCTCGAATTCACCCAGCGGGACGTGGAAGCCCGCCAGGTCGCACTCCTGGCGCGACAGCGCGGCCACGGCATCGGTGCTGTGGCGGTAGCGCACCTCCACCGGCAGGCGTGCCTCGTTGATCTTGCCCAGCAGGGCGGCCACCGCAAAGCCGTGGCTGGCATTGAGCCGCACCTTCTCGGACTGGCCTTCGACCGTCTTGCCCAGTTCCACTTCCAGTTCCGAGGCCAGGCTGTCCAGGGTCGGCGACAGGCGCGCCGTTACCAGCCGGTCGGCCCATAACAGCTTGCTGGCGAAATCGGTGAGTGTGGTGCCACGGCCACGGCCGCTTTCTATCAGGGCGTTGCCAAACATCCTTTCCGCATCGCGCAACAGACCCCAGGCATGGCGATAGGAATATCGCGTCAACTGCGCGGCACGTGCAATGGAGCCGCTTTGCTGGATCGCCGTGAGCAGTTGCAGCAGGTTGGCCGTGTCCAGCGCTACTTCATTGTCGTAGGCGATTTCCCAGTGGGGCTTGATGTGGACTTTGAACATTTAGGCAAAATAAAGCATATTGAAACGGCAGTTTATCAGTGATAATTTCGCGTCACTCCGCATAAATGATAAAAAATATATGCGGCGTTGTACATATATAAATAAATTAAAAGAGAAGGATAGCGCCGCAAAGATGGGCCGGTTTCACGACCCGGCCCTACCGGCTTTGCGATGCAGTCCTTCCTTCGATTTACCCACCACACACACTCAAAAATATTCGGAGGAATAATGGCTTTCGATTTCCTGAACAAGGAACACACAGTCGCCAAGCCTGGCTTCAATCGCTGGCTGGTACCGCCAGCAGCACTCGCAATCCACCTTTGCATCGGCATGGCCTACGGTTTTTCCGTGTTCTGGCTGCCGCTGTCCAAGGCCCTGGGCGTGACCGCGCCCATCGCCTGCGGCGCCGATGTCGGTTTCTTCGCCCAGATCTTCTCGTCCTCCTGTGACTGGAAGATCTCCATGCTGGGCTGGATGTACACCATGTTCTTCGTCCTGCTGGGCATCTCCGCCGCGCTGTGGGGTGGCTGGCTGGAACACGCCGGTCCCCGCAAGGCCGGCGTGGTCGCTGCCATCTGCTGGTGCGGCGGCCTGCTGATCTCGGCCCTGGGCGTGAAGACGCACCAGATCTGGCTGATGTGGCTGGGTTCGGGCGTGATCGGCGGCGTCGGCCTGGGCCTGGGCTATATCTCGCCCGTGTCCACGCTGATCAAGTGGTTCCCTGACCGTCGCGGCATGGCCACCGGCATGGCCATCATGGGCTTCGGTGGTGGTGCGCTGGTCGGCACCCCGCTGGCTGATGCGCTGATGAAGAAATTCGCCAGCCCCACTTCCGTGGGCGTGTGGGAAACCTTCGTGGTCATGGCCGTGATCTACTTCGTCTTCATGATGGCCGGCGCCTTCGGCTACCGCGTGCCGCCTTCGGGCTGGAAGCCGGCCGGCTGGACCCCGCCGGTGGCCAAGTCCTCGGCCACGATGATCACCCAGAACCACGTGCACGTCTCCAAGGTCTGGGGCATTCCCCAGTTCTGGCTGGTGTGGCTGGTGCTCTGCCTGAACGTGTCGGCCGGTATCGGCGTCATCGGCATCGCCTCGCCGATGCTGCAGGAAGTGTTCGGCGGCAAGCTGCTGGGCGTGGACATCGGCTTCAATGACCTGTCGGTCGACCAGAAGACTGCCATCGCGGCGCTGGCCGCCGGCTTCACCGGTCTGATCTCGCTGTTCAACATCGGTGGTCGTTTCGCCTGGGCTTCGTGCTCGGACTTCTTCGGCCGCAAGATGACCTACGCCATCTTCTTCGTGCTGGGCTTCGTGCTGTACGTGAGCCTGCCGTGGTCGGCCAAGGCCGGCAACATCCCGCTGTTCGTGGGTGCGGTCTGCATCATCCTGTCGATGTACGGCGGCGGTTTCGCGACCGTGCCGGCTTACCTGGCCGACCTGTTCGGCACCCAGATGGTGGGCGCCATCCACGGTCGCCTGCTGACCGCGTGGGCGACCGCCGGCATCCTGGGCCCGGTGGTGGTGAACTACATGCGTGAATACCAGCTCTCCCTGGGCATGCCCAAGAGCCAGGTCTACAACACCACCATGTACATCCTGGCCGGCATGCTGGTGCTGGGCCTGATCTGCAACCTGCTGATCCGCCCGGTCGCTGCCAAGCACTTCATGACCCCGGAAGAACTGGCCCGCGAAAAGCAGCTGGCCCACGAAAAGTCGGCTGCCGATGCAGCTGCCACTGCTGGTTCCGGCGACATGTCGCAGATCGGTTCCGGCGGTAATCCGGTGGTGATCGGTCTGGCCTGGGCAGCAGTGGGCATTCCGCTGGTCTGGGGTATCACCCTGGTGTTGCAGAAGTCGGCCGTGCTGTTCCGCTGATCGCGCAGTCCCTGTTTCAAACTCGACTGCAGGCCGGCTCCACCCGGCCTGCACGAGAGACCCCAGCGGCGAAAGCCGCTGACACAAGCTGCCCTGCAACGTGAGCAGCGGCAGCTTGTGTCAGCGACTATCAAAAATCAGGAGCGCAGTCCGTCCACCCGGTAGAGGGCAGGCCCGCATCCTCAGTGTTCACACCAACCCCGAAGGCAGGGCGAACATGCAACAACGGAGACCAGCTGTTCCACCAAGCACGACCGTGCGCGCCCATCCCCGGGCCTGCGCTGTGCTGCTGCATGCCGCTTCCCTTCGCCTGATCTGTTTCCAGCAGGCCGCCCCTCCGTAGGCGCGGTCCCACCCCTTTCATTCGTCATTTGCGCGGTCCATAGAAGATCCTCCGGGAGAAGGACGAGGTCCGCATCAAGGCAACACAGGAGGCAACAATGAAGCGGCAACAAGTTTTCGACGTGGCGGCGGTGCGCAGCATCATCGCCGATCGCAAGGACATGGCCGGTGCCATGCTCCCCATCCTGCACGGCATCCAGGAAAAGGTGGGGTACATCCCTGCCGATGCGGTGCCCATGATCGCCGGCGAGCTCAATGTCTCGCGCGCCGAAGTACACGGGGTGATCTCGTTCTATCACTTCTTCCGCCAGGAGCCGGCCGGCCAGCACGTGGTGCAGGTCTGCCGTGCCGAGGCCTGCCAGGCGCGCGGCAGCGAAGCCCTGGCCGAACATGCGCAGAATGTGCTGGGCTGCGGCTTCCATGAGACCAGCGCCGACGGCAAGTTCACCCTGGAACCGGTGTATTGCCTGGGCCAGTGCGCCATCGGCCCCAACCTGACCATCAATGACGAGCTGCACGCCCGCGTCGATGCCGACAAGTTCAAGCGCCTGATCCAGGCCAAGCGGGAGGCATGATGAGCGCCAACGATATCGTCACCCTCTACGTCCCCCGCGACTCCACCGCACTGGCCCTGGGCGCCAATGAGGTGGCCGCTGCCATCGCCGCCGAGGCCGACAGGCGTGGCCAGTCCATCAGGCTGGTGCGCAATGGCTCGCGCGGCATGTTCTGGCTGGAGCCGCTGGTGGAGGTCGCCACCGCCGCCGGCCGCGTGGCCTATGGACCGGTCGCGCCGGAGGATGTGGCGGGCCTGTTCGATGCCGGGCTGCTGGCCGGCGGAAAGCATGCGCTGCATCTGGGCCTGACCGAGGACATCCCCTTCCTGAAGAACCAGGAACGCCTGACCTTCGCCCGCGTCGGCATCATCGATCCGCTCTCGCTGGACGACTACCTGGCCCATGAAGGTTATGTCGGCCTGAAGAATGCCCTGGCCAAGACCTCCGAGGCCATCGTCGAGGAAATGATCGCCTCCGGCCTGCGCGGCCGCGGTGGTGCGGCTTTCCCCACCGGCATCAAGTGGCAGACCGTGCTGCGCGCAGCTGCCGCGCAGAAGTACGTGGTCTGCAATGCCGACGAGGGCGATTCCGGCACCTTCTCGGATCGCATGATCATGGAGGACGACCCCTTCACCCTGATCGAGGGCATGACCATCGCCGCCCTGGCCGTGGGCGCGACCGAGGGCTATGTCTATGTGCGCTCCGAATATCCGCATTCGATTGCCACGCTGAACGAGGCCATTGCCATCGCCACGGCGCGTGGTTATCTGGGTGAGAACATCCTGGGCTCGGGCAAGTCCTTCCGTCTGGAAGTGCGCAAGGGGGCGGGTGCCTACATCTGCGGCGAAGAGACCGCCATGCTCGAAAGCCTGGAAGGCAAGCGTGGCGTGGTGCGCGCCAAGCCGCCGCTGCCGGCCATCGAAGGCCTGTTCGGCAAGCCGACGGTGATCAACAACCTGATTTCGCTGGCCTCGGTGCCGGTGATCCTGGCGCGTGGCGCGGACTTCTACAAGAACTTTGGCGTGGGCCGTTCGCATGGCACCTTGCCGTTCCAGCTGGCCGGCAACATCCGCCAGGGCGGGCTGGTGGAAAAGGCCTTCGGTCTCACGCTGCGCCAGTTGCTGGATGACTTCGGTGGCGGCAGCGCCAGCGGTCGCGCTATCCGCGCAGTGCAGATGGGCGGCCCGCTGGGCGCCTACCTGCCGCAGTCGCAATTCGATACCCCGCTCGACTACGAAGCCTTTGCCGCCATCGGTGCCATGATCGGCCACGGTGGTCTGGTGGCCTTCGACGATACGGTGGACATGGCCCGCCAGGCGCGCTACGCCATGCAATTCTGTGCCGTGGAGTCCTGCGGCAAGTGCACGCCTTGCCGCATCGGCTCGACCCGGGGCGTGGAGGTGATCGACAAGATCATCGCCAACGATGAGCGGCCACAACAGATCCATCTGTTGAAGAGCCTGTGCGACACCATGGTCAATGGCTCGCTGTGCGCCATGGGCGGCATGACGCCGTTCCCGGTGCTGTCGGCGCTGAACCATTTCCCGGAAGACTTCGGCGCGCCCAGCGAACAGGCAGCCTGATCCCATCACCGAATGCAGAGGAGTTGCAACATGAACCAGCTCAATGAAACGGATTACGGCACGCCGGCGCGTGTCTCGGAAAACATGGTCACGCTGGAGATCGACGGCGTGGCCGTGACGGTCCCGGCCGGCACCTCGGTGATGCGCGCTTCGGTGGAGGCCGGCATCAACGTACCCAAGCTGTGTGCCACCGACAGCCTGGAACCCTTCGGTTCCTGCCGCCTGTGCCTGGTGGAAATCGAAAAGGATGGCCGCAAGATGAAGGGCTATCCGGCCTCCTGCACCACGCCCTGCGAACCGGGCATGAAGGTGCAGACCCAGACCCCCAAGCTGGCCGAGATCCGCCGCGGCGTGATGGAGCTCTATATCTCCGACCACCCGCTGGATTGCCTGACCTGTCCCACCAACGGCAACTGCGAACTGCAGGACATGGCCGGCGTGGTTGGCCTGCGCGAAGTGCGCTACGGCTACGAGGGCGAGAACCACCTCAAGCTGAAGAAGGATGAATCCAATCCCTACTTCACCTATGACGCTTCCAAGTGCATCGTCTGCAACCGCTGCGTGCGGGCCTGCGAAGAAACCCAGGGTACCTTTGCCCTGACCATCAACGGTCGCGGCTTCGAATCGCGCGTCTCGGCCGGGCAGATGGAAAGCTTCATGGAATCAGAATGCGTCTCCTGCGGCGCCTGCGTGGAAGCCTGCCCGACCGCGACCCTGACCGAGAAGACCGTCATCATGCTGGGCCAGGCCGAGCACAGCGCCGTCACCACCTGCGCCTATTGCGGCGTGGGTTGCTCCTTCAAGGCCGAGATGAAGGGCAATGAAGTGGTACGCATGGTGCCGTACAAGGATGGCAAGGCCAACCAGGGTCACTCCTGCGTCAAGGGCCGCTTCGCCTGGGGCTATGCGACCCACAAGGACCGCATTCTCAACCCCATGATCCGCAAGAGCATCAACGATCCCTGGCGTGAAGTCTCGTGGGAAGAGGCGCTGTCCTATGCGGCCAGCGAATTCCGCCGCATCCAGGCCAAGCATGGCAAGGATTCCATCGGCGGCATCACTTCCTCACGCTGCACCAACGAAGAAACCTACCTGGTCCAGAAGCTGGTACGCGCCGCCTTCGGCAACAACAACGTCGACACTTGCGCCCGCGTGTGCCACTCGCCCACCGGCTATGGCTTGAAGCAGACCCTGGGCGAATCGGCCGGCACCCAGACCTTCGAATCGGTGATGAAGTCCGATGTCATCCTCATCATGGGCGCCAACCCGGCCTCCGGCCACCCGGTGTTTGCCTCGCAGATCAAGCGCCGCGTGCGCCAGGGCGCCAAGTTGATCGTGATCGACCCGCGTACCACCGAGATGGTCAAGTCGCCGCACGTGCAGGCCGACTATCACCTCAAACTGCGGCCCGGCACCAACACCGCCATCATCACCGCGCTGGCCCACGTGATCCTGTCCGAGGGCCTGCAGGACGAGAGCTACATCCAGGAACGCTGCGACCTGCAGTCGTACCAGGACTGGAAGGAATTCGTGCTGCGCGAAGACAATTCCCCGGAAGCCATGGCGGCCATCACCGGCGTACCGGCTGAGACCGTACGTGGTGCTGCGCGCCTGTATGCCACCGGTGGCAATGCCGCGATCTACTACGGCCTGGGCGTGACCGAGCATGCACAGGGGTCGACCACGGTCATGGGCATCGCCAACCTGGCAATGTGTACCGGCAACGTCGGCCGCGAAGGCGTGGGCGTGAACCCGCTGCGTGGCCAGAACAATGTCCAGGGCTCCTGCGACATGGGCTCCTTCCCGCATGAGCTGCCGGGCTATCGGCATATCTCGGACTCCACCGTGCGCAGCCAGTTCGAACAGGCCTGGGGCGTGACGCTGAACCCGGAACCGGGCCTGCGCATTCCCAACATGTTCGATGCGGCGCTGGATGGCAGCTTCAAGGGTCTGTACTGTGAGGGCGAGGACATCGTCCAGTCCGACCCCAACACCCAGCACGTGGCCGCCGCCCTGCAGGCGATGGAATGCATCGTGGTGCAAGACCTGTTCCTGAACGAAACGGCCAAGTACGCGCACGTGTTCCTGCCTGGTTCCTCCTTCCTGGAAAAGGATGGCACCTTCACCAATGCCGAGCGCCGCATCTCGCGCGTGCGCAAGGTGATGCCGGCCAAGGCCGGCAAGTCCGACTGGGAAGTCACGGTGGCCCTGGCCGAAGCGCTGGGTTACCCGATGCCGTACAATCACCCCTCTGAAATCATGGACGAGATCGCCGCCCTGACCCCCAGCTTCCATGGCGTGAGCTACGACAAGCTGGACAAGCTGGGCAGCATCCAGTGGCCCTGCAACGAAGCGGCACCGGAAGGCACGCCCATCATGCACGTCGGCAGCTTCATCCGTGGCAAGGGCAAGTTCATCAACACGCAATACTTCGCCACCGACGAGAAGGTGACCCAGCGCTATCCGCTGATCCTGACCACCGGCCGTATCCTGTCGCAGTACAACGTGGGCGCGCAGACGCGCCGCACCGAGAACTCGCAATGGCATAGCGAAGACCGGCTGGAAATCCACCCGCACGATGCCGAGGATCGCGGTATCCGCGAGGGCGACTGGGTCGGCGTGGAGTCGCGGGCCGGCCAGACGGTGTTGCGCGCCACGGTGACCGAGAACGTGCAGCCGGGTGTGGTCTACACCACCTTCCACTTCCCGGAGTCCGGTGCCAACGTGATCACCACCGACAACTCCGACTGGGCCACCAACTGCCCCGAGTACAAGGTGACGGCGGTGCAGGTCTTGCCAGTATCGCAGCCCTCGGAGTGGCAGCAGCACTACGAGCGCTTCAATCGCGAGCAGCTGGATTTGCTCAAGGGAGACAGGCGGGCTGCCCCGCAGGCCGAACCACTGGTGACCAAGTAAGCAGCGCAGCGATGGCGGGCTCGCGCTGCCATGATGGTTTCAGATGTGCAGACGAGCCCAACCCAACCCGCGCAGGACAGCATGAACACACGCAACAGCAGCAACCCCAGCAGCCCCATTATCGATGAAGCCACCGGCGAGTACGCCACCTTTGCCCGCGTCCAGGTGGATCGCTGGCGGGATGGACAGCGCGAGACGGTGGAGGACGTGGTGGCCGAAGAGGTCCCCATCGCGCTGGAGTACAACGGCATTTCGCACGCGGTGATGATGGCCACGCCCGCTGACCTGGAAGATTTCGCATTGGGCTTTTCGCTCACCGAAGGCATCCTTGCCAGCCCGGGCGAATTGTACGAATGCGACATCGTCCCCGGTTGTGAAGGCGTACAGGTACAGATGCGCATCGCCACGGAGCGCTTCGTGGCGTTGAAGGAAAAGCGTCGCAACCTGACCGGCCGTACCGGTTGCGGTCTGTGCGGTGCCGAGACGCTGGAACAGGCGGTACGCCATCCGCAGGCCGTCCAGGGTGGCGCCGGCTTTACGGTGGCGCAGGTGCATGCCGCCTTCGAGCAGATGCAGGCCGGCCAGCAACTGCAGCAAGCCACCGGTGCCACCCATGCGGCGGCGTGGATGGATGCAGCGGGTCGTATCGTGCTGGTGCGGGAGGATGTCGGTCGCCACAATGCGCTGGACAAGCTGATCGGCGCATTGGCCGAAGAGAAGACCGATTTCTCGCAAGGTGCGGCCATCATCACCAGCCGCGCCAGCTACGAGATGGTGCAGAAGGCGGCCACGGTCGGCATCGGCTTCATCGCCGCCGTCTCGGCCCCGACGGCACTGGCCATCCGCCTGGCCGAGGAAACCGATGTCACGCTGCTGGGCTTTGTGCGCAAGCAGGGCCATGTGGTGTATGCGCGCCCGCATCGTCTGCGTTGAACCGTCCGCGCCGGGCTGCATGCCCGCGTGAACCGATTGAACAAAATTGCAGGAGGAGACTCATGAATACCGAACACCTGGTCAAGATGGCCAACCAGATTGGCAGCTTCTTTTCCACCATGCCGGACCGCGACCAGGCCATGGCCGACCTCGCCAGCCATCTCAAGCGCTTCTGGGAACCGCGCATGCGCAAGGCTTTCCTGGAACATATCGACAAGACCCAGGGGGAGGGCGTGGATGCCATCGTGCTGGAGGCGGTGAATCGGCATCTGCAGCAGTTGGCTGCCTGATTCCCGTTGTCGCCATGGTGCCGATGTCTGCATGGCATCGGTGCCAGCGCTCCGATAAGCGCCGTCCGCCCCTGTGTCGGACGGCGTTTTCATTTCCCGTTCACGCCGCCAGCGCTGCCTCCGCCACCTCCGCTGCAATCCGGTGGAACCTGCGCCCGAAATAGGCCAGGCCATCTTCTGCGGTCGAGGCCAGGCGGATGTGTCGCACTTCCACGAACAGCACGCTGTGGGTACCGGCCTGCTGCTGAAGCACGATATCCCCCTCCAGCACCGCCAGGGCATCGGGCAGGACCGGCTGGCCGTGGTCGCCGGTGATCCACTGCACCTGGCTCATCCGTTCTTCGGGCGCCACGCCGGTCATGCCGGCGATCATGCGCGCCAGTTCTTCCTGGTGCGCGGCCAGGATGTTGATACACAGGCGACCGTTGCCCACCAGGGTCGCGTGCGCGGCACTCTTGACGTTGATGCACACCAGCACGGTCGCCGGATCGTCCGAGACCGAGCTGACCGCGCTCACGGTCATCGCCGCGCGTCCGGCGGGGCCGTCGGTGGTGATGATGTTGACGGCCGCCGACAGGCGCGCCATGGCATCGCGAAAGTCTTTCTTCATGGTATCCATCCAAAAAAGAGATGACATCCGGCACAAGGCTTCGTTATCCTTTGCGCAAACTGCGGCAAGGGTCGGGCGGATGTCGATCAGCAGGTGAGAGGGAGAACGCATCGCCTGGCAAGGCCTGCGTCCTGGGATGAACAATAGACCCTGAGCAAATCAAGGGTCAAATGATTGTCTGGAATGTCGCGCATGAAGCAAATGAATATCGGGGCGGTGGACCTGAACCTGCTCAAGACCTTCATCGTCATCTGGGAGTTGCGCAGCCTCACCGCCGCCGCCGAGCGCCTGCACCTGACGCAACCGGCAGTGAGCCATGCGCTGCGCCGCCTGCGCGAGATGTTCGACGATCCCTTGTTCGTGCGCAGCACCACTTCCATGGTGCCCACCGAGACGGCCATCCGCCTGCACGAGCCGATTGCCCGCGCCCTGGGCATCATCCACGAAGCCCTGCACACCCATTCCAGTTTTGATCCGGCCACGGCCACGCGCAGCTTCCATCTGGTGATGTCGGACATGTCCTGTAGCCACGTGCTGCCGCTGCTGATGGAAGAGCTGGCCCATGCGGCGCCGCATGTCTCCATCGAGGTGCAGCAGATGGCCATGGAAAACCTGGGCGCGGCCATGCGCAATGGCGACATCGACCTGGCCTTCGGCTACCTGCCGGGCTTGCCGGAGGATTGCCAGAGCCAGCTGGTGCTCAATGACGACTACATCTGCATGCTGCGCAAGGAGCATCCGATGGTGGGGCAGGCCCTGACCATGGAAAACCTGCTGCAGCTGCGCTACGTCTATACCAACACCAATACCACCGGCCACCAGCTGGCCGAGGATGTGTTGCGCAATGCCGGTGTGAAGCGCGACTTCGCGCTGCGCATGCCGCATTTCACGGTGGCACCGGAAATCGTGCGCCATACCGACCTGGCGCTGTTCCTGCCGCGCAGCATCGCCGAGCGCCACAATCTGGACGGCGCCTTCGTGCTGCTGGACCTGCCGCTGGAGATGCCGCGCATTCCGGTGAGTCTCTATACCCACACCCGTTTCTCGGCCGACTCCGGTATCCAGTGGCTGCGCGGCCTGTTGATCGAAATGTTCGGACGCGAAGAAATCGCGCCGTGATGCTTCGCTGAGCCCTGCCCATGGCTGCGGATGACTGCCGCAAATACATGCTATCAGCGGCGCGGATTTGACCATGCAGCCTGCCTGCAACGACACTGCAGGCTGTTCATTTTTCTGCCCCTGCCAGCCCGTGCGCGCCATTGCCTATCACCGTTACGGACCGCCGTCCGTGCTCGAAGCGATTGATCTCGATGAACTTCCCCTGGCGCCTGACCAGGTGCAGGTGGCCATGCATGCGGCCGGCGTGGCACCGGTCGATACCAAGCTGCGTGCCGGCCTGCTGCAGCATCTGCTGCCGCTGAACCTGCCCAAGGTTCCCGGTCGGGACGGGGCCGGGGTGATCACGGCCATCGGTGCCGATGTGCAGGGCTTGCAGGTGGGTGACGAGGTCTGCGTCATGCCCGGCATGCTGGGGCGTGGCACCACCCTGGAGTGCGCCGTGCTGCCGCAGCAGCAGGTGGTGCGCAAGCCGGCCAGCCTGTCGATGCAGGAAGGCGCGGCCTTGCTGCAGCCGGGGGCGAGTGCCTGGATTCCGCTGCTGCGCACCGCACGCATCCAGCCCGGCATGCGGGTGCTGATCCACGCCGGCTCCGGTGCGGTGGGTAGCTTGATGGTGCAGTTGGCGGCGTATCTGGGCGCCGATGTGACGGCCACCTGTCGCAGCAGCAACGTCGATTACGTGGCGGGCCTGGGTGCAAGGCAGGTGATCGCCTATGACCGTGACGACTTTTCTGCCGTGCGTGAACAGGATGTGGTGATCGACCTGGTCGGCGGCGCCACCCATGATCGGTCCTACCCGCTGCTGCGGCGTGGCGGCCATCTGGTGTGGCTGGTGGCGGCACCCATCCGCGACAGGGGCAGCGAGTTCGGCGTGACGGTTACCCGCTCCCTGATCGAGGAAGACCAGCAGGTCCTGCAGCAGGTGGTGGACCTGGCGGCGCAAGGCGTGTGGCGTCCGGCCATCAGTGCGGTGCTGCCCATGGCGGAGATCGCCCGGGCGCACCAGATGCTGGAAGAGGGCGCGGTGACGCGCGGGCGGCTGGTGCTGGAGATCAACTGACCCTGCGCGGGCTTCTCCTCGGGCCGGTCGGCAGCATCGCCGCAATGCAGGCACAATGGCGCGGTCCGGCGGTTGACGTTCCCGTTCCCCGCCGCTGATCCATTCCCCCTTCAGGAGAGACTCATGTCGATCGCAGTCACCGGCGATGTTCCCTATTACGCCGTCATCTTCACTTCCTTGCGTACACCGGGCGACCATGGCTATGGCCGCATGGCCGAGACCATGGTCGAGGCGGCATCGCGCCAGCCGGGCTTCCTGGGCGTGGAGTCGGCGCGGGAAGAGGTCGGCATCACGGTCTCCTACTGGCAGAGCCTGGAGGCCATCGCCGCCTGGAAACGCGATCTCGATCACCTGATGGCCCAGCGCCTGGGACGGGAGCAGTGGTACCAGGCCTATCGCACGCGCATCTGCAAGGTCGAGCGCGACTACGGGTTTGTGCGGGATTAAGCTGATCAGCAATGCTGCTGCAGGAATTCCATCACCGCCTGCGCAAAGCGGGCGGGAATCTGGTCCGGCATGGGGACCATGCCTTCTTCCAGCGTCTGCAGGCGGCTGCCATGGATGGCAGCGGCGATGTGGTCGGCATAGGGCGAGGCATGCGGATCGCGACCGGCGCGCAGCACCAGCGTGGGGGCGCGTACCTGGCCGATGCGTTCTTCCATATGGTAGTTGCGTACCACGATGTGGCCGTGCGAGGCCATGGCACCAGCCTTGATGGCGTCGCCGATGAAACGCGTGAGCAGCTCGGTATCGCCCTCGGGATAGAAGGGCTGCCGGCGCTGCCACAGTTCTTGCAGATGACTGCCGTCGGCGCGGACTTCCACGTCGTCGATAGTGCGCTTGCCAGCATGTGCGGTGCGGCGCGCTGCATCGTTGAAAGGGCAGGAGGACAGCACCAGCGCCGCCACCCGCTGCGGCGTCGCGACCGCCATTTCCATGGCGGTGACGGCGCCGGTGTGGTGGCCCACGACGGCGGCCTTCTGCAATCCCATTCCATCCATCACTTCCAGCGCCAGTTGCGCCCAGCGTTCAATGCTGTGCTGTTCCAGCGGCAGCTTGCATGAATCGCCGAAGCCGATGGTATCGATGGCGATGGCATGAAAGCCCTGCCCCAGCAGCGGCAGCACCTCCCTGAATTCATCCCAGGAACGCGGAGTCTGGTGCAGCAACAGCACCGGAAAACCGGCCCCCGCGCTGGCAACGTGAAGCGGGCCGGCGCTGGTGTCGATGAACTGGCGGCGAATGGGAGAGGTGGTGGACTGCATCAGGCGCGTCTTTCAGGAAATAAGATAAACGATATAAAAGATTATTCCTTCATCAGCACCGAATAGCTTGGCACGTTGTTGGCCCAGCCGCTGGTCAGCGGCGCCACGAACACATTCTCGGTACGCGTGCGGGCGATCTTCCAGACGCCATCGACCTTCTTGAACAGGTTGTTGAGCCGGCTGGAGCGCAGCAGCGAGGAACCGTCGCCGAAAATCCACGGCTGGCAATGAACCCACTGGCCATCGGCATGGGTGCATTCGGCGTTGACGTGGATCTGCTCCGAGGTGAGGTAGTGCACGTTCAAGAGCAGTTCAGGGTCTTTCTTCTGGCCCCAGAAGGCCTGGAAGTGCTTGCGGATGCCGTCCTTGCCGACGGCCTGGCCGAACTGGCCTTCGTAGTAGGCGCCCACGCCTTCCCAGATGGCATCCTCGGCGTAGAGTTCGAGGATCTTCTCGATGCGCTCGGCGTCGTCGGCCACCGGTTCGGGGCAGGGGGTGTCGCACAGGAACATGTAGCGTGCCTGGATGCGACGGATGTCGGCTTCGGCTTCGAGCACGTCGAGACGGCGTTTGAGTTGCAGGATTTCCTGGGTGATGTCGGTCATGGTGGGAGGTCTCTGGTTGTTATGGAAAAGCCACCGTACACGCATGCGCGCACGGTAGACGCCGACGATGAGCGCAGCGCTGCATCGTCGGCGGAATTGGCTGGCGGCTTGCGCCTTACAGGTAGCGCGCCAGCAGCTTGCGGGTGGCCACGCGCAGGACGCGGTCGAACAGGTAGCCCAGCAGGCCCAGGGCGATGATGCCCACGAACACCCATTCGGTACGGCTGAAGTTGCGTGCCGTCCAGATCAGCGCGCCCAGGCCTTCGCGGGCCGAGACGATTTCCGCCGAGACCACGGTCAGGAAGGAATTGCCCATGGCGATGCGGGCGCCGGTGACCATGAAGGGTACGGTCGAGGGCAGGATCACGGTGGTCAGGATCTTCCACTGTCCGGCACCGAGCGAGGCCGCGGCGCGCAGGCGCAGCGGGTTCACCGCCTGGACCCCGGCAATCGTGTTCAGAGTGACGATGAAGACGGTGGTGTAGAAGATCAGTGCGATTTTCGACAACTCGCCCGGGCCAAGCCAGATCACGGCCAGGGTGACGAAGGCGATCGGCGGGATGAAACGGAAGAACTCGATATAGGGATCAAGCAACTGGCGTACCGTTTCGAAGCGTCCCATGAAGATGCCCAGCGGCACCCCGATCACCACGCCTGCGCCCCAGCCGGCCAGGATGCGGCCGGACGAAGCCAGCACCGACTGTTGCAGGGTGCCGTCGCTGATCAGTTCCAGCGCGGCGGCCCAGGTCATCGAGACGGAGGGCAGGAACAATGGCGAGGTGGTCATCGAGACCAGTTGCCACAGGACCAGACCACCGACGATGGCGATCACCGAGATCAGGAAAGGACGGGCTGCTTTCATACGACGCCCCAGGTTGGATGGCATGGCCGACTCTTGTGCCGTCGGAGTGGCTGTCTGCGAGAGCTGCGTCATTTCACTAATTCCTCTTCGATCAATCCCTGGGCGCGCAATACGCGGTTCACTTCGGCACCGATGTCGTCGCGGATGCGGGCGTACAGTGCCATGCAGGCCGGGTCGGCCGGATCGCGCGGATGCGGCAGGTCGATGGTTTCGATGGTCTTGATATGGGCACGCGGACCGGCGGTCATGGTCACCACACGGTCGGCCAGGAGGATGGCTTCCCAGATGTCGTGGGTGACGAAGACGATGGTGCAGCCGGTACTCTTCCAGATGCGGTCCAGTTCGCTTTGCAGCACCTCGCGGGTCTGCGCATCGAGGGCGCCGAAGGGTTCATCCATCAGCACCACCGAGGGCTCGTTGACCAGTACCCGAGCGATCTGGGCGCGCTGGCGCATGCCCCCCGACAGTTCGGCGGGGAACTTGTCGATGGCATGCTTCAGGCCCACCAGCGAGACGTAGCGCTCGGCGGCCGAACGTCGCTCGGCCGCTGGTACGCCGCGCAGCTTGAGGCCGTACTCGACGTTCTCACGCACACTCAGCCAGGGGAACAGTGCTTCCGAGGACTGGAACACCACGCCGCGATCCAGCCCCGGTCCCTTGACGCGCTTGCCGTCGATGCTGATCTCGCCGGCCACGTCCTGAAAGCCCGCAATCGCATTGAGCAGGGTGGACTTGCCGCAGCCCGACGGACCCAGCAGGCAGACGAATTCACCGGCGCGGATATCGAGGTCGATGCCGGCCATGATTTCATTGTTGCCGATGGTTAGTCCCACCCGCTTGATGGAAACAGAGGATCCATGTGCCATGACTTACCCCTTGTAGAAGCCGCGCTGCAGTACCTTGCTCATGTCCACCGGCGCCTTGATGGCCTGCTTGGAGAGCAGGAAGTCGCCGATGGCGTTGGCGGTCTTGAGATCGGTATCGGTGAAGTCGCGCACCACCGGTTCCATGTCCTTGAGCGAGTTCAGTGTCTGCGGCACCGGGATGCGGGTGACGGCCTGTACCGATTGCGCAGCGCGTGGCGGATCCTTGCGGGTGATTTCGGCCGCTTCGGCCAGGGCCTTGAGGATGTTGCCGGCCACTTCCTTGTTGGCGGCCAGCCAGCCGGCAGTGGCCGAGAGCCACAGCGTGCTGGTGTAGCCGACGTCGCCACAGGTCATGAGCACATGGCCGCCCTGTTGTACGCCCAGCGTAGGCCACGGTTCCCAGACGAAGTAGGCGTCGATGTCGCCGCGCGCCAGCAGGGCCGGCAGTTCCGGCGGGCCGGAGCGCACCATCTCGATCTTGCTGGCGTCGAGCTTGAGTTGCTTGATGGTCAGGCCGGTGACGTATTCCGAGACCGAGCCGGCGACGATGCCGAACTTCCTGATCTTGTCGGCCGAGGTGATTTCCTTGCGGGCCACCAGCTTGAGGTAGGTCTTGGACTGGTAGGTCACGGCCAGCGGACGCAACTCGGCGCGCGACAGGCGCACGATGTGCGTGGGTTCGCCGGCACAGCCCAGGTTGACCTGGTTGGCCACCAGCGCATTGAGCGCCTCACCGCCATCGGTGTAGGACTGCACCGTGACATTGGGGGCGCCGTGCTTGGCGAAGAGCTTCTCGTTGGCCGCCACGAAGAAGGCTGTGAACACGGGATCGGCACCGACGCCGATGGTGACGGGGGCTCCCTGTGCCAGGGCTGGCAGGGCAGGGGCGGCACCTGCGGCGAGCATCGAAGCGGCGCCGAGCAGAAGCTTGCGGCGTTGTGGCGAGACGGTGGAGTGGGTCACGAGCTTGGTCCTCTTTGTAAGGTTGGTGAAACGCCAGTGGAGTTGGCAGGCACAGCAGTAACAAAGGCAAAAACGTCACGGATGCTTGCGGCGGCGAGCGATGCGCAGGCAAGACTTGAGAGGGGAATGCGCCTTAGCGCTTGATCCCCAGCTTTGCAAAAAGCGCGCCAGCGCTTTCGTAGTTCAGTTCCGACAGTGCGGCGTGCTGGGTGACCACCATCGCATCGCGCACGATGCGTTGCATGCGGTGGGTGCGCTGGATGGCCGCCATGCCGGCGGCCTGGTAGGCGTCGTTGACCACTTCCATCGAGACCCGGGCGGCATAGGTGGCGGAGAGCTTGAGCATCATGTCGATCTCTTCGGTGACGGGATTGCCGGCCACGATCTGTTCCCAGGCCTGTTCGCAGGCGTCGTAGAAGAACATGCGGGCGCTGCGCCACTTGGCTTCGGACAGGCCCAGCTTGATCTTGTAGTAGGCACGATCGGCCAGTCGCAGCGCGCCGGGCATGATCTTGGCGCCGCCGGCCATGTCGGTGACGATGTCCAGCGCGGCGCGGGCCAGTCCGATGTTGACGGCGGCATGCACCTCGGCCTGGTAGGCCAGCGCCGGGTAGCGATACAGGGGTTCATCGATCAGGCCGGCGGCACCGCGTGCGCAGGTCCACTCATGGGCGACGAACTTGTCCTTGAGGCGGGTGTCGTGGCTGCCGGTGCCTTGCATGCCGACCACGTTCCAGTTGTCGATGATCTCCACTTCCTGTGCCGGCATGACGGCCATGAGCGCCGGCTTCTGCGTACCGTCATCGGCACCGGTGTTGTCCTTGATGCCTACGCCGATCCAGTCGGCGCCCTTGCAGCCGCTGGCGAAGTGCCAGCGTCCGGTGATTTCCCAGCCGCCGGGGACGGCCTTGGCTTCCTGCAGGGGATAGAGGCCGCCGGCATAGACCTGGTCGGGGCCATCGGCGTAGATCTTGCGTTGTGTTTCAATCGGCAGGGCGGCCAGATAGGTGTTGGCCGACCCGAAGGCGGCGACCCAGCCGGCCGAGCCATCGGCCTTGGAGATACGCTCGACCATGGCCAGGAAGGCCGCCGGCGCCAACGCTTCACCGCCGAACTTGCGCGGCGTGCCGCTACGGAAGATGCCGGCCTTCTTCATCGTCGCGACGATGTCGCGCGGCACGTGGCCGAGCTGGTCGAATTCATCCCGACGGGCGGTCACTTCCTCGATGAGGACATCCATTTCGGGGGAGTCCGCATGCGGCGGCGCGGCGGTGACGACTTTCTTCTGGACGGGATAAACATCGAGCGTAATCGAATTCATGGCACACCACTTTGGTTGAAAGAAGGTAGCTGAGTGTCATCCTCGGTCAAAGCAGGGTCAAATTCTATTTAGGAATTGTCCCAATGAATATTAGTAATAATGAGTAGAGCGCTCCGTAATCGCGCACGGCGCCCCTGGCCGGTGCACGGCAATCTGGCGCAAAGCCGCTGTGGTCAAGGAGTTTCCGCTGGTCATGCACCAAACGCGAGAGCGCTGGCGACGTGCCGGGCAAATCATTTACGTTATTTATGGAGCTAATCCGTGGTGCGGATTTGCGTCGGGTGGGAGAGGCTGACTACCATCGATGCCGAGATTGAAATGAACGTCGTTCAGTTTCGTCATAGGCTCCTTCTGGCCTTCTTTTCAGGCGGACTTCGCGAGGAGTTCGCCTGTTTTCTTTCTGATTTTTCTCTCTCGATTCTTCCCGTGCAGGTTTGATTCTCGACGCGCTTGTTCGCAGGCCGGCAGCGCCCCAAAATAAATCGGCCGCAAAAGCGGCCGATTTCAATGAATCACACAGGGCGACGTCTTAGTACCGATACCCCAGGGTCAGCATCACAGTCCGATCATCCCCCAGTGCCACAGCCTTTGCCAGGCCGCCGGCATAGTAGTGGGTGTTGAAGATGTTCTTCACGTTCAGCGCGGCGCGCCAGCGTTCGGCATTGTAGGCCACGCCGGCATCGGTGAGGACGTAGCCGGGGAGGGTGTAGCCGTTGGTGCGCATCATGCTCTGGCCATGCACGCCGCCATTCAATTCCCAACCACTGAGTTCGCCCTTGAGGCGGTAGCGGGCGCTGGCGGTGAAGTTGTGGCGCGGGACGTTGTCCAGCCACTGGCCGACCGTGGTGCTGCGTTGTCCGCCGTCGTCGGTGACGATGGCGGCGGTGTAGGAATAGCCGGCATTGAAGCTCAGTCCGTTGCGCAGGTCGGAGGTGATGCTGATCTCGCCGCCTTGCGAACGTTGCTCGCCCACCGCGATGCTGAAGCCGGTGTTGAGCGGATCGCTCACCAGCACGTTGCGGCGGCGCAGGTCGAACACGGCGACGTTGAGGCTGGTGCGGCCTTCGTCGAGATCGAACTTCACGCCTGCTTCCCATTGCTTGCCGGTCTCAGGCTTGAAGGTGCCGCCGCTGACATCGGTACCACTGTTCGGATAGAACGAGGTGGCATAGCTGATGTAGGGGCGCACGCCCTGCAGTACCTCGACCATCAGCGCGGCCGAGCCGGTGGTGGCGCTGGCCGGGTTGTCGGTATGGGTACCGGCGCGCTGGTTGGTGGAATAGGTGGAGGCGTTGTCGTAGCGCAGTCCGGTCAGCAGTTGCCAGCGCTGGCCGAAGCTGATCTTGTCGCGTGCATACAGGCCGGTGTCGCGCACCGTGGTGGAGGTGTTGGTGGTGGCTGCGGTGGGGCAGGTCATGCGCGCGCCATAGACCGGGTTATACACATTGAGGGCGGCAATGCTGCAGGTGTAGGACAGGTTGTCTTCGCGGGAATTCAGGTAGTCCGTGCCGAGGGTGATCTCGTGCTTGCCCAGTGCGGTGTTGAAGCTGCGCTGGACGTTGGTGTCCATCGTGAAGGTCTGGCCTTCGAAGGTCTGGTCGGTGGCCTGGCGGGTGAGGTTGCGGCCGGTGCTGGCGAGTGCGTTGTTGGTGATGACCTGTCCGCTCATCTCGAACTGCTGGTAGCGCACATTGTTGTTGAGCGTCCAGCCATCGTCGAAGCGGTGTGTCAGGGCATAGCCGATGCGGGTCTCGTTGGCGGCATAGGGGCGCGCACCCGGTTCCCCGATGAAGAGGCTGCGCGGCAGGGCGCCGTTGACGTTGGGGTTGATCGAACCGGACAGCGGCAGGCCTTGCTGGCGCACGTAGCTGCGTTCCTGGTAGCTGGTCAGGATGGTGAAGTCGGTGCGCGCACCCAGGTCCAGAGAGAGCGAAGGAGCGATGTAACGGTTCTTGAACCAGACGTGGTCGGTGGCATCGTCCGAATTGGAAATCAGGCCATTGATGCGGAAGGCCTGCTTGCCGTTCTCCGACAGCGATTTGTTGAGATCCACCGTGGTCTGGTAGAAGTTGTGGCTGCCTGCGGTGACGTCGACGTTGGCGAAGTCCGTCCCCTGCGGGCGCTTGCTGACCATGTTGACCAACCCACCCGGCAAGACCAGGCCATAGAGCAGGGAGCCCGGACCCTTGAGCACTTCCACCTGCTGCAGCCCGAACAGCTGCTCGGCCACGCGCGAGCTGGCGGTGGTGCGCAAGCCATCGAGGTAGAGCGAATCGGAGGCGACCTGGCCGCGGATGATCAGGTCGTCCCAGCCGCGTCGGCCATATTGCTGCGCCACCACGCCGGGGACGTTTTCCAGGGCGTCGGCCAGGGACATGGCTTGCTGGCTGTCCAGCATGGCGCGGGTGACCACGGAGACCGACTGTGGGGTCTGCGACAGCGGGGTATCGGATTTGTTGACCTGGGTGCGGGTGGCCTTGAACTGGGTATCGTTCATGCCATCGGCGACCACATCCACCGTGGGCAGTTGAGACGTTGCGGTAGTGGTGGCGTCATTCGGTGCCGTGACCGGGGCGACAGTCTGGGCGTAAGCACCAGCAGATGAGAATGCGAGCAGGACGGCGAGGGCGCCAGGTGAAAGCAAGGGCATGTTTTTTGATAATAATGAGAATAATTATTATTCATGATATCTCATCTGTGTGCGAAGCAATAGACTTTTCCGGTCCGGCATAAGTGAGCTATGCAGGCCCTGGCAGAGCGTAGGCAGTGCAGTGCAGCATGGATAAGGGTTTGCGAGGGGGAGAACGAACGTGCCGGGCGTTGCAATTTTGCAGCCTGCGTTTGCTGGCAGGAAATACGCGGCGAACTTCATGTCGGCCTGTCAAATTTTTCATGTGAAATTGGTTTGACCTGAACAAATGTGACTGCTATCTTGGAACCGGTTCCAAAAGATTCAAATAAATGAGCAGCCCGGAACCGGAAGCACAAATCAACCCACGCAGTACAACGATTTGGCGGGCAACAGTGAGACAAAGCATCAAGACCGGCACCGACCGGGTCACCATCGCACAGGTTGCGCGGGAGGCCGGGGTGTCCAAGACCAGCGTATCGCGTTACCTGGGCGGCGAGTTCGACGCGCTGTCGGTGCGTCTGCGCGACCAGATCGGCAAGACCATTGCGCGCCTGGGCTATCAGCCCAGCCAGATGGCGCGTGGTCTCAAAGGCGGACGGACGCGGCTCATCGGCATGCTGGTGGCCGATATCCTCAATCCCTATTCGGTGGCGGTGCTGCATGGTGCCGAGGCGGCCTGCCAGAAGCATGGTTACACGCTCATGCTGTGCAATACCGGTAATGACGAGGCCCGCGAGAAGCAATCGCTGGCGGCGCTGCATTCCTACAGCGTGGAAGGTCTGCTGTTCAATACCCAGGGGCGCAATGTGACGCCGCTGCGGGAGCTGGGGCAGGCAGCCTTTCCGGTGGTGCTGCTGGATCGCCATGTGGAAGGGTGTGACTTCGACCTGGTGGGCCTGGACAACGTGAAGGCCGCGCAACTTGGCACGCGCCACCTGCTGGCGCAGGGCTATACCGATATCGCGCTGGTGGTGCAGCCGCTGTATGGCGTCAGTTCGCGCCAGGGACGGCAGGCCGGCTTCCTGCAGGCGATGTCGGAGCGGCCCGATTGCCACGGTGAGACGCTGGAAGTGGATGTGGACCAGCCCGGTCATGTGGCCACGGTGCTGCGCGAATTCTTCCTGCGGCGTGCGGCGGCCGGCAGCCAGGGACGGGTGGCGATCCTGGCCGGCAACGGCATGGTGTCGCTGCAGATCGCGCTGGCCTTGCAGAGCATGAAGCTGCGCTTCCCCGATGATTTGGGGCTGTTGTGCTTCGATGAACTGGCCTGGTCGCCGTTGGTCGGCAGCGGCATCAGTACCATCGAACAACCGACTTACGAAATCGGCTTTACCGCCATCGAGCGCCTGCTGGTACGCATTCAGGGCGAGCGTTCGGTGCGCATGGAACTCCTGCTGGATGGGCGACTGATCCACCGTGGGTCGTCGGCCAGCGTGGCCGAGCATCCAGAGCGCGCCCGGGTGGCAGGCATCAGCGAAAAAATCCACACGACGAACACCCTCCAGTACGCCACAGCCTAGCGTGCGTCTGGAACCGGTACCACCGGCAGTCGAGGAAATACAGGCTACTGGTAAGACCTTAGAACAGGACGGAGGATCAGATGCCGTCGGTGTTCGTCAACAGCAGCAAGCCCGGCCTGGCCGGGTTACAGACCTGATCGCGGGATCAAAGCAGGCACAGGCAATAAAGAGGGGCACAAGAATTCATCCGGCGACCAGCGGGAGGGGTTCCGAGCCAAACGGACTGCCGTCACCACGGCAACTATCGAGGAGACCTACATGAGCATCAAGAAGATTTTCAACGCCAAATTCGTTGCACTGACGCTGGCAGCCGCCTGCGCGGTCGCCGGTGCCGCCAGCGCCAGCGCGCAGAGCATCGCCGAGCTGACCAAGAAGGGCAAGATCACCATCGGTGTGGTGAGCGGCACGCCGCCGTTCGGTTCGGTCGATGCCAAGGGCGTACCCATCGGCTACGACGTGGACGTGGCCAACCTGATCGGCAAGTACCTGGGTCTGCCGGTGGAAATCGTGCCGCTGGTGCCACCGGCCCGTATCCCTGCGCTGGAGTCTGGCAAGGTCGACATGCTGGCCGCGACCCTGGCACCCACGCCTGAGCGTGCCAAGTCGGTGCTGTTCACGATCCCCTACAGCGGTTTCGAGCTGTCCATCGTTGGCCCGGTCGGTTCCAACTACAAGAAGCTGGACGACCTGGTGAAGAAGAAGGTGGGTGTCTCGCGTGGTTCGACCAACGACACCGCGCTGACCCGCCTGGCGCCGCCGGGTACCGTGCTGGTGCGTTTCGAGGATGACTCCACCGTGACTCAGGCCCTGCTGTCGAACCAGGTCGATGCAATCTCGATTCCCAACACCATGGCCAATGAAATCGTGAAGTCGCGTGGCCAGGGCAAGATCGAAGTCAAGTTCCCGTACTCGGTGCAGCCGAACTCGATGACCGTGCGCAAGGGTTCCTACGAGCTGCAGCAGTGGCTCAACAACTTCATCTACTACGTCAAGCTCAATGGCGAACTGGATGCGATCTCGCGCAAGTGGTCCGGCCCGCTGCCGAACCTGCCAGTGTTCTGATGGCTGGTACCGGATGCGTCGCATTTGACGCAACCGGTCTGGCAGAAGCGGCTGCACGCAAGGCCTGGTCCTGCCGTGCAGCCTGGGTAGAACAGATCACGCGCCGGTCGGGAAGGAACGGCCGGCGCGGGTTTGTGGGAGGAGCACACGATGCATTACGATTTTCAGTTCGCGTTCATCTTCCAGCATCTTGATCAGTTGCTGGTTGGCGCGCTGCTCACCATACGCTTGAGCGCGCTGTCGATGATCTGCGGTTTGGCGGTGGGTATCTTCGGCGCCATCATTTCCATCCACGGCAGCGCGCCGGCGCGCTTTGCGGTCACGTCCTATGTGGAACTGATCCGCAGCACGCCTTTCCTGGTGCAGCTGTTCATCATCTTTTTCGGCCTGCCTTCGATCGGGGTGCAGGTCGATGCCAACATTGCCGCGCTGGTGGCGATGACGGTCAACCTCGGGGCCTATTCGACCGAGATCGTGCGGGCCGGCATGATGGCCATCCATCCCTCGCAGATCGAGGCGGCGCAGGCGCTGGCCATGACCCGCGGGCAGGTGATCCGCCACGTGGTGCTCACGCCCGCGCTGGAAAAGGTCTATCCGGCCCTGGCCAGCCAGTTCACGCTGATGATGCTGGCCTCCAGTATCGTCTCGGCGATTTCGGCGGAAGAACTCACGGCCACGGCCAACCTGCTGGACGCCGAGACCTTCCGCAGCTTCGAGATCTATCTGGTGGTGATGGTGCTCTACATCCTGCTGGCATTGCTGTTCCGACTGGCCTTCTGGCTGATCGGCCTGGTGGTCTTCAAACGCCGTCGCCGTCTGGGCGTGGCGCGTCCGAGGAGAATGTAATGCTCGCCGAATTTTCCCTTGATAACTTCATCTTCCTGCTGGAAGCGGCGCAGTGGACGCTGTTGCTGTCGGTGCTGGCCTTCGTGGGCGGTGGCATCGCCGGCTTCATCGTGGCGCTGATGCGCACTTCCCATATCGGCGCGCTGCGGGTGCTCTCGACGGTCTATATCCAGATCATCCAGGGCACGCCTGTGCTGATCATCCTGTTCCTGTCCTTCTACGGGCTGGCGATCTTCGGTTACAAGCTGCCGCCGATGGTGGCGGCCACCATTGCCATGACGATCTACTCCAGCGCCTACCTGGGCGAGATCTGGCGTGGTTGCATCGAGGCCGTGCCGGTCCAGCAGTGGGAAGCCTCGACCGCGCTGGCGATGACCCGCTGGCAGCAGTTGCGCTACGTGATCCTGCCGCAGGCGGTGCGCATCTCACTGCCGCCCACCGTGGGCTTCCTGGTGCAGATCGTCAAGAACACTTCGATCGCCTCCATCATCGGTCTGGTGGAACTGGCCCAGGCCGGCAAGCTGGTCAGCAATGCGACCTTCCAGCCCTTCCTGGTGTTCCCCATCGTGGCCGGTATCTACTTCGTTTTCTGCTATCCGCTGTCGCGCTTCAGCTTTGCCTTAGAGAGGAAATTACATGCCCATCGTTGAAATTGACAACATCACCAAGCGCTTCGGCAGCAACCAGGTGTTGAACGGCATTTCGCTGTCGGTCGAGCGCGGCCAGGTGGTGGCCATCATCGGCCGTTCCGGGTCTGGCAAGAGCACCATGCTGCGTTGCATCAACGGCCTGGAGACCATCGACGGCGGCAGCATCACCGTGGCCGGCCACAAGCTCACCAACAAGCATGAACACCTGATCGAGCTGCGCAAGGATGTGGGCATGGTGTTCCAGCATTACAATCTCTTCCCGCACCTGACCGTGGAGGAGAACATCATGTTGTCACCCCGCATCGTGAAGAAGACCGCCACCGAGACTGCCCGCGAGACCGCCATCAAGGTCTTGAAGCAGGTCGGCCTGGACCACAAGCGTGATGCCTATCCCGAGCAGCTTTCGGGTGGTCAGCAGCAGCGCGTGGCGATTGCCCGCTCGCTGGCCATGGAGCCGCAGGTGATGCTGTTCGACGAGGTGACCTCGGCGCTGGACCCGGAACTGACGGCCGAAGTGCTGAAGGTGATGGAAGAGCTGGCCCGTGGCGGCATGACCATGCTGCTGGTGACCCACGAGATGGAGTTTGCGCGCCGGGTGGCGGACCTGACGGTCTTCATGCACCAGGGCAAGGTGTGGGAGGCGCGTCCTTCCAAGGAGTTCTTCGCCGATCCGCAGACGCCGGAGGCCAAGCAGTTCATCGGTGCGGGAGCCATCAAGTGAGCCCGGTCCTGGTCGCTGCTTCGGCCTATGGCGCCGACCTGGTGCGACGGGTCGGCCATGCCGATCTGGTGCCGATGGTGGCGGCGGCCGGGGCGGCAGGCCTGGAGATACGACGCGAGCTGTTCGATGGTCCGCAGGACCTGACGGCGCTGCGTGCGCTGCTGGCGCAGCACAAGCTGTTCGCGGTGTATTCGGCGCCGCTGGAGCTGTTCGGCGCCGATGGCCGTTTTGAGCACGAACAGATGACCCAGGCGATGGCCGAGGCCGAAGAGGTGGGGGCGCGTTTCCTGAAGGTGTCGCTGGGGCATTTCTCGGCGGGCAGCGATCTGCAGTCGCTGTTGCGCTTCCTCTCGCATGCCCCCATCGAAGTCCTGCTGGAAAACGACCAGACCCCGCAAGGTGGTCGGCTGGAGCCCATCGTCAGCTTCCTGGCGCTGTGCACCGGCAATGGCTATGCCTTCGGCATGACCTTCGATATGGGTAACTGGCGCTGGCAGGGTGTCGATCCCGAGACCGCCGCGCGCTCGCTGGCGCCGCACGTGCGTTACGTGCATTGCAAGGGTGTGCAGGAGGATCGCGGCAAGCTCAAGGCGGTGCCGCTGCAGGCACAGGACAGCCACTGGCAGGCCATGCTGGCGCATTTCCCCACGGGCATCCTGCGGGCCATCGAATTCCCCCTGGTGGGCAGCGATCTGGAAGAGACCACGCGCCGCCATGTCGCCATGCTGGCGGCAGTCTGAGGACAACAACAATGACGATGCAACTGGATGTGGTGACCTGGGGTGAAGCCCTGGCACTGCTGGTGGCCGATGAGGTCGGCCCCTTCGAGGAAGTGGAAAAATACACGCGCCGCCTGGCCGGGGCCGAGACCAATGTAGCCATCGGGCTGGCGCGCCTGGGCCTGAAGGTGGGCTGGGCCAGCCGGGTGGGCAATGATGCCTTCGGGCGCTTCATCCGCCAGCGGGTGGCGCAGGAGGGCGTGGATGTCAGCCGTGTGCTGACCGACAGTGAATTCCGTACCGCCATCCAGTTGAAGGCCAAGGCCGTGGATGGGGCCGATCCGGCCATCGAGTATTACCGCAAGGGCTCGGCGGCCAGTCATCTGTCGCTGGCCGATTTCGATGCCGACTACTTCGGCGCGGCGCGGCATCTGCATGCCACCGGCATTGCACCGGCCCTGTCGGCCACGACCATGGCGTTTGCCCTTCATGCGATGGATTTCATGCGCAGCCAGGGCAAGACGATTTCCTTCGACCCCAATCTGCGGCCCATGCTGTGGCCCTCGCAGGAGGTGATGGCGCAGCAGTTGAATGCGCTGGCCTTCAAGGCTGACTGGGTGTTGCCGGGCCTGGCCGAAGGCAGGATTCTGACCGGCCGCAGCGAGGCGCGCGATATCGCCGCCTTCTATCTGGAGCGCGGCGTGCAGATGGTGGTCATCAAGCTCGGTGCAGAAGGCGCCTACTGGCGCAATGCGCAGGGCGAGGGCAGGGTGGCCGGCGTCGCGGTCAAGGAAGTGGTCGATACCGTGGGCGCCGGTGACGGCTTTGCTGTGGGCGTGATCAGTGGCATGCTGGAGGGCTTGCCGGTGGAGCAGGCAGTGATGCGGGGCAACCGCATCGGTGCCTTCGCCATCCAGGTGGTGGGCGATATGGAAGGCCTGCCGACACGGACCGAGCTGGAGGCGGCTTCGGCCTAGTTTCCCCCGGGCCAGGATTCAACAAACAGGAAATACGATGAAGCAGCGTGTAGTGGTCTACAAGAAATTGCCCGAAGCGTTGGCGCAGCGCCTGCAGTCGGAGTTTGACGTGAGCTGGTTCGACCGCGTCACCGAGGCCAATCGCGCCGACTTCATCGCCGCGCTCAAGACCGCGCATGGCATGATCGGGGCCAGCCTGCCGATCACCAATGCCATGCTGGAGGGCGCGCCGGAGTTGAAGATCGCCTCCACCATCTCGGTCGGGGTGGACAATTTCGACCTGGAGTATTTCCGCCAGCGCGGCCTGATGCTGGCGCATACGCCCGGCGTGCTGACCGAGGCGACCGCCGACACCATCTTTGCCCTGATCCTGTCCACCGCCCGCCGGGTGGTGGAGCTGGCCGGGTACGTCAAGGCCGGTCAGTGGAAGGGCAGTATCGGCGAGGCCCAGTTCGGCGTGAACGTGTACGGCAAGACCCTGGGCCTGATCGGCATGGGACGCATCGGCAGCGCGGTGGCGCGCCGGGCGCATCATGGTTTCGGCATGCCCATCCTGTATCACAATACCCGCCCCAATCCCGAGGCCGAGCGCGAACTCGATGCGCGCTATGTCAGCAAGGAAGAGCTGCTGGCGCAGGCCGACTTCGTCTGCCTGATGCTGCCGTTGACGCCCGCCACCGAGCGCATGATCGGCGCGCGCGAATTCGGGATGATGAAGCGCAGTGCCATCTTCATCAATGCCTCACGGGGTCGTATCGTCGACGAGGCCGCGCTGATCCGGGCGCTGCAGGACAAGACCATCTACGGCGCCGGCCTGGATGTGTTCGAGGTCGAGCCGCTGCCGGTCGAGTCGCCCCTGCTGACATTGTCGAACGTGGTGGCCTTGCCCCACATCGGTTCGGCCACCCACGAAACCCGCCTGGCCATGGCCGAACTGGCCGTCACCAACCTGATTGCCGGCCTGCGCGGCGAACCGGTTCCCCACCTGGCAGTCTGATCCCACGGATATTGCCCGCAGGCACAGCCCGGGCAATTCCGCTGCATGAAGTTTTTTTCACTTGCGCAGCATTTCCTCTTCCGTTCACGTGAATCTTTGGTGTATGCTGCGAACATTAAAAAGAACGATCGTGCTAAAAAACGGTAGGCAGTTCGTTTTGCTTTTATAATCCTGCGGAAGTTTACGTTTACGTCAATTCCTTTTTGCAAGGGCCATGCGATGAAAGTATTAGTACCAGTCAAGCGCGTCGTGGATTACAACGTCAAGGTGCGCGTCAAGAGTGACGGCAGTGGCGTCGATATCGCCAACGTCAAGATGTCGATGAACCCGTTTGACGAAATCGCGGTGGAAGAAGCCGTGCGCCTGAAGGAGGGCGGCAAGGTCACCGAGGTGATCGCCGTTTCCGCCGGCGTGACCCAGTGCCAGGAAACCCTGCGCACCGCCATGGCCATTGGCGCCGATCGCGGCATCCTGGCTGAAGTCGGTGCCGATGTGGAACTGCAACCGCTGGCCGTGGCCAAGATCCTCAAGGCGCTGGCTGAGAAGGAACAGCCGCAGCTGATCATCCTGGGCAAGCAGGCCATCGACGATGACTGCAACCAGACCGGCCAGATGCTGGCGGCCCTGCTGGGCTGGCCGCAAGCCACCTTCGCCTCCAAGGTCGTGCTGGAAGACGGCAAGGTCAGCGTGACCCGCGAAGTGGACGGCGGCCTGGAAACCCTGGCCCTGACCCTGCCGGCCATCATCACCACCGACCTGCGCCTGAACGAGCCGCGTTATGTGACGCTGCCCAACATCATGAAGGCCAAGAAGAAGCAACTGGACACCGTCAAGCCCGAGGAGCTGGGCGTGGACGTCACCCCGCGCGTGAAGACGCTCAAGGTCACCGAGCCGGCCAAGCGCAGCGCCGGCGTGAAGGTGCCGGATGTCGCGACCCTGGTCGCCAAACTGAAAAATGAAGCCAAGGTGATCTGATCATGACCGCACTCGTTATTGCTGAACACGACAACGCCAGCCTCAAGGGCAGCACCCTCAACACCATCACTGCCGCCGTGCAGGCTGGTGGTGACGTCCACGTGCTGGTGGCCGGTTCCAATGCCAAGGCCGTGGCCGACGCCGCTGCGCAAGTCGCCGGTGTGGCCAAGGTCCTGTTGGCCGATGGCGCGCAATTCGCCGATGGCCTGGCCGAGAACGTGGCCGAACAGGTCCTGGCCATTGCCAAGGACTACAGCCACATCCTGGCGCCCGCTACCGCCTACGGCAAGAACATCCTGCCGCGCGTGGCCGCCCGCCTGGACGTGGGCCAGATTTCCGACATCACCAAGGTGGAGTCGGCCGATACCTTCGAGCGTCCCATCTACGCCGGCAACGCCATCGCGACCGTGCAGTCGATCGACCCGATCAAGGTCATCACCGTGCGTACCACCGGTTTCGATCCGGCTGCACAGGGTGGCTCGGCCGCGGTGGAGAGCATTGCGGCGGTGGCCGATTCGGGCAAGTCCAGCTTCGTGGGCCGTGAAGTCGCCAAGTCGGATCGTCCGGAACTGACGGCCGCCAAGATCATCGTCTCCGGTGGTCGTGGCATGGGCTCGTCGGAAAGCTTCAAGATCCTGGAGCCGCTGGCTGACAAGTTGAACGCCGCCATGGGCGCCTCCCGCGCCGCCGTCGATGCAGGTTACGTGCCCAACGACTGGCAGGTTGGTCAGACCGGCAAGATCGTGGCCCCGCAACTGTACATCGCCGTCGGTATCTCCGGCGCCATCCAGCATCTGGCCGGGATGAAGGATTCCAAGGTCATCGTCGCCATCAACAAGGACGAGGAAGCGCCGATCTTCTCGGTGGCCGATTACGGCCTGGTGGGTGACCTCTTCGAGGTCGTGCCGGAGCTGGTCAAGCAGCTCGGTTGATCGCCCCGTACCGTAGTTTTCGCCCCGGCTTTCGCCGGGGTGTTTTCATGCAAGCAAGGAATGCCGCCAGAGCGTTCCCTATTGGAGGTTGGAGATGAGTTACACCGCGCCCGTGAAGGATATGTTGTTCGTCATGAACGAACTGGCCGGCCTGGCTGCCGTCAATGCGCTGCCTGGCTGCGAAGATGCCACGCCGGAAACGGCCGAGGCCATCCTGGAAGAAAACGCCAGGTTCTGCAGCGAGGTGGTCGCGCCACTGAATCATTCTGCCGACAAGCAACCCAGTTCCTGGGCCGATGGCAAGGTGACCACCAGCCCCGGCTTCAAGGAAGCCTTCCGGCAGTTCGGCGAGGCCGGCTGGCAAGGTGTGCAGCACCCGGTGGAGTTCGGCGGGCAAGGCTTGCCCAAGCTGCTGGCCACGCCCTGCATCGAGATGCTGAACTCGGCCAACCTGTCCTTTGCGCTGTGTCCGCTGTTGACCGACGGCACCATCGAGGCGCTGATGACGGCCGGTACCCAGCAGCAGAAGGAAACCTTCATCGCCAACTTCATCTCGGGCAAGTGGACCGGCACCATGAACCTGACCGAGCCGCAGGCCGGCTCCGACCTGGCGCTGGTGCGTACCCGTGCCGTGCCGGAGGGGGATGGCACCTACAAGCTCTTCGGCACCAAGATCTTCATCACCTACGGTGAGCACGACATGGCCGAGAACATCGTCCATCTGGTGTTGGCCCGTACCCCCAATGCGCCTGAAGGCGTGAAGGGCATTTCGCTGTTCATCGTGCCCAAGTTCCTGGTCAATGCCGATGGTTCGCTGGGTGAGCGCAACGACGTGCATTGCGTGTCCATCGAACACAAGCTGGGCATTAAGGCCAGCCCGACGGCCGTGCTGCAGTTCGGCGACCATGGTGGTGCCATCGGCACGCTGGTGGGCGAAGAGAATCGCGGCCTGGAATACATGTTCATCATGATGAACGCGGCGCGCTTCGCCGTGGGCATCCAGGGTCTGTCGGTGTCGGAGCGTGCCTATCAGCAGGCCGTGGCCTATGCCCGCGACCGCGTGCAGTCACGCGACCTGGCAGGCTCGCCGGGGCCGGTGGCCATCATCCGCCAGCCGGACGTGCGCCGCATGCTCATGTCCATGCGCGCCCAGATCGAGGCGGCGCGTGCGCTGGCCTACGTGGCCGCGGCCACCTCGGATGCGGCGCACTTCAGCGATGACGACGCTACCCGCAAGGCCAATCAGGCTTTCTATGAATACCTGGTGCCCATCGTCAAGGGCTGGATCACCGAGCTGTCCATCGATGTTACTTCCACCGGTGTGCAGGTGCATGGCGGCATGGGCTTCATCGAAGAGACCGGCGCTGCGCAGTATTATCGCGACGCCCGCATCCTGCCCATCTACGAAGGCACCACGGCCATCCAGGCCAATGACCTGGTCGGCCGCAAGACCACCCGCGATGGTGGCGCAGTGGCCAAGGGCATCCTGGCCAAGGTGCGTCAGACCGTGTCCGAGTTGCAGGGCGATGCGCAATTGCAGCCCATCGCCACGCGTCTGGCCGAGGCCGCCGATGCGCTGGAACAGGTGGTCGATTATGTGGTGGGCAACGTCAAGGACGACATCAAGGCGGTCTTCGCCGGCAGCGTGCCTTACCTGAAGATGGCCGGCGTGGTGCTGGGCGGCTGGCAGATGGCGCGCGCGGCAGCGGTATCGGCCTCCAGGCTCAAGTCCGGCGAGGGTGACAGCAAGTTCTACGAGGCCAAGCTGGCCACGGCGCGTTTCTATGCCGAGCAGATCCTGCCGCAGGCGCTGGCCTATCGCACGGCCATCATCGAGGGTGGGCAGGCGGTGATGGCGCTGGACGAAGACCAGTTCTGACCCGGTCTTGCGCCTGTCAGCCCGGAAGGCCGCTCTGGCGGTTTTCCGGGCTTGTGTCTTTCTAGGGAGCGGGCGCAGGCCTTCAGCCGAAGGCGCCACCGGTGAAGAGCAGGTCAAAGCTGCGCGCCAGCAGGGCGATCACACCCATGGCACCCAGGCCGACGGTGAGTACCAGGATCACCGCCAGTATCCAGTGCGATTCCGAGGTCTTGCCGCTGCCGGCATTGTGCCGGGCATCCCATTTCTCGTCAGGCGTGAGACCGATCACCAGCGCTTCCAGGCAGGCGATCAGCGCGGAGAGCGCCAAGGGCAGGGCGGTGAACAGTCGAGGAGCTTCCGGTTGCGCCGCCACCAGGCCCAGCGACAGCGGGATGGCCAGGATGTGCAGCCAGCCAAAGCGGTCGCGTCCGCCGTACAGATAGAAGCGATGCAGGCCGATGCTGCCGGTCACGGTGGCCAGGAAGGTCGTCAGGGTCTTGTGCTTGTGGCGGGGTGCAGAAGGCATGCCGGTTGTCTCTTTGTTCTGGTTGTTGCCGTGGCGCATGAAGCTCCCGGCAATGTTGTTGTCAAGCTGTCGGCGCAGTATAGCCGAGGTGCCGGGGGCTGGCCTGCGGGATAGCCCAGACGGCCAGCCGTGGCCGATGTGGCCGCTGATCTGATGTCATTTGGCATCAGATTTGCTGCTTTTTGGGCGTTTTGGGGCCGTTTCTGCGTTGGTCAACTGCACAAAAGCGCCAAGCAGCTTGCCCGAGGGTGGGGAAGTCCGTTATAATCTGCGGCTTTTCCGTGTCCGTATTCTTACTGGAACCATTATGGTCGTTATTCGTTTAGCTCGTGGCGGCGCCAAGAAGCGCCCCTTCTACAACATCGTTGCAACCGACTCGCGCAATCGTCGCGATGGCCGTTTCATCGAGCGCATCGGCTTCTACAACCCGGTCGCTTCGGGCAAGGAAGAAGCAGTGCGTATCGCTGCTGACCGCCTGGCTCACTGGCAAGGCGTTGGCGCACAACTGTCGCCGACCGTTGCTCGCCTGGTTGCCCAAGCTGGTACCAAGGCTGCTGCCTGATCAAGTTTTTCCTGTCTGATCCGGCGCTGCGACTTATCGTGGCGCAAGTGTGAAGATCAGGTCTGGCGTACCCATGACTTATCCAGCCCAGGCGGGTTTCTCCGCACCCGACGATCTCGTGGTCGTCGGCCATGTGACAGGAGCCTACGGAATCCAGGGCTGGATTCGCGTGCGTCCGTATTCTTCGGAAGCGGATGCCTTGCTCAATGCCAAGACCTGGTGGCTGGAGAAATCCGGCCAGCCCAAGCAGGACGTCGATGTCATGCAGTCCAAGGGGCATAGCGGCGATATCGTCGCGCGCCTGACCGGGGTAGCCGACCGCAATGCGGCCGAAGCGATGAAGGGAACGGTGGTCTCCATCTCCCGCAAGCACTTCCCGGCACTGGATGACAATGAATTCTACTGGGTCGACCTGATCGGCTCGGCGGTGGAAAATCTCCAGGGTGAACAGCTGGGCGTGGTGTCCGACATGATGGACAACGGCGCGCATCCCATCCTGAAGGTGACGGCTCCGGCACAGGAAACTGCGGTCGAGCCCGAAGACGCTGTCGAGGCAAAGCCCAGGAAGGGCGCCAGGGAGAAATCCGTGGCTGCGCCTGAGATGCTGATCCCCTTCGTCGACCAGTTCGTCAAGACGGTACTGCCGAAGGACAAGAAGATTGTCGTCGACTGGGGCAAGGACTACTGAATGTTGGAGAACTACTGACCGTCCAGGTCAGTTTTTCTTTTCCGCCCCGCTTGATGTAGAGAGTTACCTGGAAATGGAGGCGTGATGCAGTTTGATGTCGTCACTCTGTTTCCCGAAATGTTTGCCGCGCTGACGCAATCCGGCATTACCCGCCGGGCGCTGGAGCAGAAGCGCTGGGGCTTGTCGCTGTGGAATCCGCGTGAATTCACGACCGACAACCATCGCACCGTGGATGACCGTCCCTATGGGGGTGGTCCCGGCATGGTGATGCTGGCCAAGCCCCTGCAGGCGGCCATCGAGGCTGCCCAGGCACGTCAGCAGACGCTGGGCCTGGACAAGCCAAGGGTGATCTACCTGTCGCCGCAAGGCGCGCCGCTGACCCATGAACGGGTGGTGCGGCTGTCGCAGGACAGTGGGGCCGTGCTGCTGTGCGGCCGCTATGAAGCCATCGACCAGCGCCTGCTCGACAAGTGCGTGGACGAGGAAATCAGCATCGGTGATTTCGTGCTTTCCGGCGGCGAACTGCCCGCCATGGCGCTGATGGATGCAGTGATCCGGCTATTGCCGGGTGCGCTCAACGATAGCGCCTCGGCCGTGGAAGACAGCTTCGTCAATGGGCTGCTGGATTCGCCGCATTACACGCGTCCGGAAGTCTATGAAGGTGAGCCGGTGCCCGCCATCCTGTTGGGGGGGCACCATGCCGAGATCCAGAAATGGCGTCGGCAGCGTGCGCTGGAAGCTACTTTGACCAAGCGCCCCGATCTGATCGTCAGGGCCAGGGAACAGGGCCTGTTGAGCAAGACCGATGAAAAGTTTCTGAGCAGCCTGCCGCAGCCGTAGTCAGTATCGCCGGCATGCAGGTCGCCAAATCGAAGTCGTACCAGCAGTACCGCAGGTCCAGCGATGGACCCGCACCGTGCAGCGGCCTGGCCGCTGCGTTTGAAACCCCATCCTCTACCGGGCTACACAATCAGCCTTCGGGCAACGGCGCCGGCAAGATGGTTACAGGAGCAAAAAATGGATCTGATCCAGCAACTCGAGCAAGAAGAGATCGCGCGTCTCGCCAAGAACATTCCCGACTTCGCCCCCGGCGACACCGTGATTGTCAGCGTCAACGTGGTTGAAGGCACCCGCAAGCGCGCCCAGGCCTACGAAGGCGTGGTCATCGCCCGCCGCAACCGTGGTCTGAATTCCAACTTCATCGTGCGCAAGATTTCGTCCGGTGAAGGCGTTGAGCGTACCTTCCAGCTGTACTCGCCGCTGATCGCTTCGATCGAAGTCAAGCGTCGTGGCGACGTGCGTCGCGCCAAGCTGTACTACCTGCGCGAACGTTCGGGCAAGTCGGCACGTATCAAGGAAAAGCTGCCCAGCCGCGCTGCAAAGGCTGCTGCTGCCGAGTAATCGGTTGCATGTTGATGCGTCAGGAAAAGGGGTGTCTCGCGACACCCCTTTTTCGTTTCCGTCAGTTGCATTGCATTCTTCGTTGAATTCCGATTAACAGATCTCAGATCAAGCGAGCACATCGTGGCCAGTTTCGATCCCGTCAACCTGCCGGTGGATGCCGTCGCCGGCGAAAGCGCCCTGGATGCGGCGCGCCTGAACGCTGACTGGCTGCGCCAGCGCTTTGCCACACCGCCGCGCTGGGAACCCGAGCACAGCGGCGACCAACTGGCACGCATGGCCGAGACCAAGGGCCGCTTCCGGCTGGCGTCGGTCTTGATTCCGATCGTGCTGCGGGAAGAGGGGATGACGGTACTCTTCACGCGCCGCACCGCTGACCTGAAGGATCATGCCGGCCAGATCAGCTTCCCCGGTGGTCGCCGCGAAGACTATGACGGCTCGGCCATCGAGACCGCCTTGCGCGAGACCGAGGAAGAAATCGGCCTGGCCCGACAATACGTCGAGGTCATCGGTTCCCTGCCCGATTACTTCACCGGCACCGGTTACCGCGTCACCCCGGTGGCCGGCCTGATTCAGCCTCCCTTCGAGGCGGTCGGCGATCCCCGTGAGGTGGCGGAGATCTTCGAGGTGCCGCTGGCCTTCCTGATGGATGGACTGAACCACCAGCGCCGCTCGGTGGAACTGCCGCAGCCGGTGGGCCGGCGCAGCTTCTATACCATGCCCTATGAACGTTATTTCATATGGGGGGCAACCGCAGGCATGCTACGCAACCTTTTCCATTTCCTCCGTAGCTGAGTCAAATGTAGTGTTTGGTCAGCTGGTTGTCTCTTATAAGAGACGACAAGTCTTTGTTAGTGTTCAAAAGCGTAAATATTGATGACATCGCGAGCTTGATTCTCGTCAACAAATCAATTGTTTGATTCCCATCTTGCACTGCGCTATCGTACGGGCTACAGAGACACCTAAGGCTGCTTGATGACATTTCTATCCATTCTCTTTGCGCTGTTAATCGAACAACTCAAACCACTGCGTGCAGACAATCCGGTTTATGCATCCATCAAGTCTTTCGCGGCCACGATAGAGGGCTGGTTCAACGCCGGCCATGTTCATCACGGCCGACTGGGCTGGGTGGTGATGGTCGGTGCACTGACCGTGCCGGTGGCGCTGGTGTACTGGTTGCTGCTGCATGTGAGCCTGGTGGCGGCGTTCGCCTGGAACGTCCTGGTGGTCTACATGACGCTGGGCTTCCGTCATTACAGTCATTACTTCACTTCCATCCAGCTGGCCCTGAACACGGGCGACGAGATGACCGCGCGTACCCTGCTGGCCGAATGGACCAAGCTGGATACCGCCGGCATGGACGTCAGCGAAATTTCGCGCATCGCCTCCGAGCGCGCCCTGATCACCACGCATCGCCATGTGTTTGGCGTGTTCTTCTGGTTCCTGATGCCGGTCGGCCCGGCACTGGCGGTGATGTATCGCGTCGCCGAATATCTCTCGCGCGCCTGGAACGAGCCCGATCACATGAAGTTCGAGGCCTTCGGCCGCTTCGCTGCCCAGGCCTTCTACTGGATCGACTGGATTCCGGCACGCCTGACCGCCTCCGCCTTTGCCGTGGTGGGTAACTTCGAGGATGCCATCTACGCCTGGCGCAACTTCGCCAACCGCTGGGAGGACGAGGCTGCCGGCATCATCCTGGCCGCCGGTGGTGGCGCCATGGGCGTGCGTTTCGGCACCGAAAACCAGGCCGCTGCCGGCATCATCCTGCCGGTCGATGCGGCTACGGTCGATTCCATGCCCGAGGAAACCGACGGCCTGCCCGGCGACACACCATCCCCGCGCACCCTGCAGAGCACCGTGGGCCTGGTCTGGCGTGCCTTGTTGCTGTGGATGTTCCTGTTGCTGCTGCTGTCAGTCGCGGTCTGGATGGGCTAGTTCTTTCGAATTGAGACGAGCGGGCAATGGCCCGCTTCGTTTTTTTGGGGAACGCGATTCCCGCCAACCCGGTATACTTCCGGATTCACATCACCAAGATCGCATCCCGCCCGGCAGCAGCTCAGCCCGGACCAGGAACGAGCGACGCGCAGGGCCAGGCAAGGCAGAATGGCTGGAGGCGAGGAGACCGGTAGAAGCCAAGTCTTCTATAAGATATAATACTCAACACCGCAGGCACCCCCGCGACAAGTCGCGCAGGCACCGCGGAATCCAGGGCTCGGGTCTCACCAGGACCGGGGCATTCGGTTGCAAGCGCTATAGAAGAACTGCACGTATGGCTGATCCCATCAAACCCGCAAACGCACCGGCCAAAGAATTCATCATCCTGGGCAAGACCTCGGATGGCCGGCAGTTCCGCCCCAGCGACTGGGCGGAGCGCCTGTGCGGCGTGATGTCGTGTTTCCGTCCGGAAGGCAGTGGCGGGCGCAACGCGCACCTGAAGTATTCCCCCTATGTCTTGCCGACCCACATCGACGGCGTGCGCTCGGTGGTGGTCAACGAAGCCCTGCGCGAGCTGGAACCGCTGGCGTATCACTTCGTGGTCAACTTCGCCAAGGACAACGACCTGCAGGTGATCGAGGCCTGTGTCCTGCCTGACGCTCCCAAGGAAAACAAGGCGCCCTGAGCCTTGTTTTCCTGCTCCGGGCGGTTTTGTGTCGCCCGGTCAATACCCCGCCAGCTTCATGCCGCTGCCTGCAAGCGGCCCCGCCAGCAGTTACACTAGAACTTACCGTCTTCAACTCCCGCGCTCAGCCGAACACATCAGCCAGAGCCAGCGGGATCACCTGGCCGTACGCGGCCGCCTAATCACGGAGAAGAAGCATCATGAACCACCGCATGGAGCGCGACACCTTTGGCCTGATCGAAGTCCCGGCCGACCGCCTGTGGGGCGCGCAGACCGAACGTTCGCTGCACCACTTCCACATTTCCACCGAGCGCATGCCAGCCGAGCTGATCGTGGCACTGGCTGCCGTCAAGCGCGCCTGTGCCAGCGTCAATTGCGACCTCGGCAAGCTGGACGGCAAGAAGGCCGAGGCCATCATCGCTGCTGCTGATGAAGTGATCGCCGGCAAGCATCCGCTGGAATTCCCGCTGTCGGTCTGGCAGACCGGCTCCGGCACCCAGAGCAACATGAACATGAACGAGGTGCTGGCCAACCGCGCCTCCGAGCTTTTGGGTGGCGTACGTGGCGAAGATCGCCTGATCCACCCCAATGATGACGTCAATCGCGGCCAGTCCTCCAACGACATCTTCCCGACCGCCATGCACGTGGCCGCCTGCATGGCCGTGGCGACCCACCTGATTCCCTCGCTGCACAAGCTGCGCGGTACCCTGGCGGAGAAATCCACCCAGTTCGCCGACATCGTCAAGATCGGCCGCACCCACCTGCAGGACGCCACACCGCTGACCCTGGGCCAGGAGTTCTCCGGCTACGTGGCCCAGCTGGAACATGCGGAGTCGGCCGTCATCGCCACCCTCAATGCCATCTCCGAACTGGCCGCCGGCGGCACGGCGGTCGGCACGGGCCTGAATGCCCACCCCGAATTCGGCGAGCGCGTGGCTGCCGAGCTGGCCAAGTTCTTCGGTTTCCCCTTCAAGACCGCGCCCAACAAGTTCGCCGCACTGGCCGGCCATGATGCCCTGGTGGCCTCGCATGGCGGCCTGAAGACACTGGCCGCGGCGATGATGAAGATTGCCAACGACGTCCGCTGGCTGGCATCCGGCCCGCGCTCGGGCCTGGGCGAGATCACCATCCCCGAGAATGAGCCGGGCAGTTCCATCATGCCGGGCAAGGTCAATCCGACCCAATGCGAGGCCATGACCATGCTCTGCGCCCAGGTCTTCGGCAACGATGTTGCCTTGAACATCGGTGGCGCCAGCGGCAACTTCGAGCTCAACGTCTTCAAGCCGGTGATCATCCACAACTTCCTGCAGAGTGTGCGCCTGCTGGCCGACGGCATGGCCAGTTTCGAGGAGCACTGCGCCCGCGGCATCGAAGCCAACCGCAGCCGCATCGGAGAACTGATGGAAAAGTCGCTCATGCTGGTGACCGCCCTGGCACCGCACATCGGCTACGACAAGGCCGCCAAGATCGCCAAGCAGGCGCATCACGACGGCACGACCCTGAAGCAGGCCGCACTGGCCCTGGGCTATGTCACTGAAGAGCAGTTCGTGGAGTGGATCAAGCCGGAGCAGATGACGCGGCCGGGTTGAGACTGGGATAAGACGAAATACAGCCAAATATGGCTGAAGCGAGAAGTCGGCAAGGAGGGCAGAGCGAAGCTTCTGCCCTCCTTCTTCTTTGCAGGGCATCGAATGTGGACTAACCGGGATATGTCTGGCTAGTCGCTGAAGAAATTGCCAAGTATGTATGCTGACGCACTAGAAACTGAAGCAAGGCTCGTCATTGATGCTTTTGCCGTCTCGCACCTCGTATTCGCACGCTGGCAGGTCACGCCCTGGGCCTTTGAGTCGGGTGACAGACCGCCTCACCACTTGGGTGGAGTCGACATCGAGGGCCCTATCGAGAAGCTGATCGTGCAACCGGAGCTTGCAGCTCCTGTAGGAATAGCGATTGATGATTTGTTCGCTCGCGCTCGAATAAGTCACTTCAATCAGCAGCCGTGTTTTTTCATCAAATTCCAGCCGACCATATTTCCCTATCAGGCAGCCGTTGCCCGGACTAATGTCGTAGTAGGCAACGGCGGGTATTCTCCCGCGTTCGTCCAAGCTCAGAGCGAGTATCGCTTGATCCCCCCATTTTGCGCCTGCAATAGAAAATGAATGGCGATAGGCGCCGGGCGTCGGAAGCCTGAGCCTTCTTATGCCGCTGCCGACCCTGATGTCAACGCTCATCACGTAATCGGCATTCGTTTTCATACCGACAAGCTTGAAGCTTTCTTCCTCCTTGGCATGTGTGGACAAGGCGATGCCCAGCACCAAGGCTGGAGCAAGGAAATGGAATAGTTTTTTCACGTTGTACTCAGCTCAACAGTATCTTCTTCACCCAGTGGAACTTTTGTAGCCGGTCCTCGTTACTCAAAGGGGGATATTCAGGAAGATTTCTTCGCGCCGGGCCTCGATTGATGACTCTGCCCACCTCTTCAACTATGGCATCTTCCATGCCTTTTTTAGCTGAGCGTCTGAGGTCATTGGAACGCCAGTACCAGCACGAAGCGGCGAAGGCCAGATACGAATCACTGCCAAGCGTTTCGGGCTGGTTGACGAGATTGGTCGGCCTGACGAAACGATTTAGAAACAAGTTGAGTGCGTTGTAATTTACCTCGGAGGTGATTTGAACGAATCCCCGTCCTTTGTAGCGTGACGCGCTGCTGGCATATTTCGAGGGAAGTTCGGTCATCAAACGCATTCCTGCAGACTCGTGCATGCCTTGCGCCAAGAAATGTGCTTGTTCAAGACGATCAATAAAGCCCCATTGCATCATCGTCTTGTTCAAACTGAAGCGATGAGTTCGTACGACCTCTTTATCCGTATCCGGCATTATTCGTAGAAGCTCGGCTTCGCTTAGCCACATGCATTTTGCCAAATGCTCAATGAATCTGATCGGATGAGCATGCCAGACGCTCTTTGCGTCCGGAATTCCATCAACCTCTTCCCAGAAGGCAAGGCGTTCGATGTGGCAGGCTAGTCTCCCAAACTCTTCTTCGCTGAGCTTTTGGGGACCAAAATCTTCCTGTGTGACACGTTCAAACCTCTGCTTGATATCCACCTTACTCCATTCGGTAGGGTGTTTCGCTATCAAGTTGCCGACATTTATTTCTTCCTGGGCAGACGGGTGCGCAGCGTTATGGCTATTCAGTTTCTCTAGCAGTCTGTCACCATCAAGCAAGGCATCTGCGCTATGTTGTCCTTCCTCTTCTTGGAATTTCTCGAAGCTTGGCCAATCTGCGTCGCTCGTGTAGTTGAGTACCTTTTTCTCGACCCAGCACAGTTTGTCCTTGCCTGGAAGAAAAAGCGGAATCCAAGTTTTTCCTTGGTAGGTCTGTTCGCTGAATTCATCGATTTCCAACCACGGCCCTATCCAGGGAACCACTACTGTTCCCATTGCCAGCGTTTGCATATTCCTTAATGGATCTTTGGTAAATACGGAAAGAGCGTCAGTTCTTGCCACATGTTGCCTTTCAAAACGCGTTTTACCTTTGTGCTTGGCGGTGGAAACTTGAGAGTGGACTTCCTCAATTTGGTCCTGGCTGACCCAGTAGCTTTTTCCCTCTTGTTTGATCTTGAAATAGCCTCCCTCAGAATGCGATTTTTCTAAGTCCAGTGGTATCGCTGGGTTAACGCGAAGGGTCTGCTCGGGGAGAAGTTCGTCCAACACCAGATGTGCAGCGGCAAGAACGCATCTGCCCCATATTGTCTTGCAGGGATTGCTGAGGAATTCGGGGCTATCGAAAAATATCTCGAAATGGATTCCCCTCGACGGAGTCGTCATGTTGTCGGGTATGTTCCCACAATAGCCAAGCACATCGCCCCTCCGGACTCGGGCGAATCCCGTGCCGGAAATGACAGATCCATTTGCCACAGGAGCAATGATCTCTTCATGCTCCTTTTCCATCACGGGACGCTTTTGCTTATCGAAGACCGGTTGCCCGCTTTTGAATTGCTGACGTTCGGGAATGATTTTCCGCACGAAGTTCACCGCATTTGGGGCGATTTTTTTGACATCCCCCCAAGAGCGGAGATGCATGTAAAGAGAGTAAAAGCTTAATTTGGCGGCTCCCAGTCCCGTTTGCCCAAGTTCTGCTTCATGCTTGAGGAGAACAAAGCTCCGCGAACAGGATGTCTTGTTGAAGTATTCATCGGTCTCATCGATTTCGTCGTAGCGGTATGCAATGAGATCGCCGTCAGCAATGGCGACTATTGGCGTGTCTTTTCCCAATGGATGAATATGGATGCCGCCGTGCCAGAAACGATTTTTTCCCAGTAGATAAGAACCGCTGAGGATTTCGCTACGATTGGAAATGCTGTCGGGAACGACGCGTTGTTCGCTACCGGCTATGTAAGGGAGTTGAATAGGATAGGTGATGATCATTGTCGGAAGAAGGTTGCCAAGCCGGGCAGCGCTAGGGGACATCCGCTGCGCGATCTCTATGTAGCGCGGATTTGTAAGAAGATTGCTGTGGAAATCGGGAGATCTTATGAGAGCGGGGTAGTGCCCAAGTCTTTCGGCGGCAAAGAAGTCCGCGTGGCTCGAAGTTTTACTGCGGTGACTGGCGTATTTATTACCTTAATCGTCTTCCGATGTGCCGCCGTCTGCTGACATCTTGTCGCCTGGAAACCAGGGCTTCCAACGGGTTGCAAAGCCTTTTCAACCCCATGTATATCAATATTGATTAGGGTTACGAATTGAAACATCTCAAGATTTAAGACCAGCCCCGGCGTATATTGCTTTCATGCGCCAGATGCGTCTGCAAGCCGCGCCCGACAAGGAGTTTCGGGCGATCGGGGAAAGCGGCGGCGATGCCATCGGCGATAATTCCAGACATTCAGAGACACTCCCAAAGGCAATAACATGAAGAAAATAGCGGCAATCGGCGTCTGCGGCATGCTGGCGGTGGCCGGCCTGGTGGCTAGCGCGTCGGTGTATGCGCATGGGCGCTTCTATGGCGGCGTGGTGATCGGCGGGCCGATCTGGGTGCCGCCGCCGGTCTACTATCCGCCGCCGGTCTATGTGGAACGGGTGCCGGCACCGGTCTACGTGGAGCCGCCGCGCCAGGATTACTGGTACTACTGCCAGGAATCCAAGGCGTATTACCCCTATGTGCAGAACTGCCCCAGTCCCTGGATGAAGGTGGTGCCCAATACCCCCGCCGTTCCCGGCGGTCCGCCGCCGCAATAGCCTGGCGACCAGATCGCGCAGGCCGTTCTCAGCTGCTCTGCGCTAAAGCAATACCTTCACAGATAAAGGAATCATCGTGAAACCCCTCTACAAGACCGCCGCTACCGTCACCGCCGTCGGCGCCATGCTGGCGCTGGGTGGTTGCGTGACCGTGCCCACCGGCCCGTCGGTAATGGCCATGCCGGGCAAGGGAAAGAGTTACGAGCAGTTCCGTGCCGACCAGCAGCAATGCCAGCAGTATGCCCAGGACGCCATTGGCGGGCAGGCGGCGCAGACTCAGAACAATGCGGCCAACAGCGCCGCAGTCGGTACCGCCGTGGGTGCGGTGGCCGGCGCACTGATTGGTGCGGCTTCCGGCAATGCCGGCGCCGGGGCGGCCATCGGTGCCGGTGGTGGTCTGCTGGTGGGCAGTGCCGCGGGCAGCAATGCGGCTGCGGGCGGCAATTATTCGATGCAGCAGCGTTATGACATGACCTATACCCAGTGCATGTACAGCAAGGGCAACCAGGTGCAGCAGCCGGTCCAGACCACCACCGTCTATACCTACCACCCGCGTTACTATTACGCTCCGCCGCCGCCTCCGGGCTATTACGGCCCACCGCCGGTGTACTACGGCCCGCCGCCGGGTGCATATTGAGGCCGCAGGTTGGCGAAGAAGGCAAACCGCATCCCCGGATGCGGTTTTTTCTTATGCAACGCAACATGGCGGCCCGCCAGTGCTATACTCGCCGCCATGCTTTTCCGAACCCAACTTGCGAAAACCCAGCATTGGTGGCGCGCCTGACTTAGGCGGCCCGTTTTCACACAGCTTGACCATGTGATGCCGCCGGTTCCGGCGGCATGTTTTTTTCAGCTTCGGACCGGCGGCATTCCAGACAGATTAACGATCAGGAATGACCATGTCTTCGAACGCCACTAGTTCCGCCTCCAGCACGACCTCCGCTTCCACCTTGCCCGTGGTCCTCACCGGCGACCGTCCTACCGGTCCGCTGCACCTGGGGCACTACATTGGTTCCCTCAAATCGCGCGTGGCGCTGCAGGAGACTTCGCGCCAGTTCCTGCTGCTGGCCGACACGCAGGCCATGACCGACAATGTCGGTCGCCACCAGAAGGTCACCGACAACGTGCTGGAGGTGGCGCTGGACTACCTGGCCGTGGGCATCGATCCCGAGAAATCGACCATCTTCATCCAGTCCCAGGTGCGCGAGCTCTACGAACTGTCGATGGTGTTGCTGAACCTGGTGACGGTGTCGCGCCTGGAGCGCAATCCCACCATCAAGGAAGAGATCCGCCTGCGCGGCTTCGAGCGCGATATCCCGGCCGGTTTCCTGACCTACCCGGTCAGCCAGGCGGCCGACATCTCCGCCTTCAAGGGGCAACTGGTGCCGGTGGGCAGCGACCAGTTGCCGATGATCGAGCAGACCAACGAACTGGTGCGCAAATTCAACGCCACCGTCGATCGTGAGGTGCTGGTGGAATGCAAGGAAGTGCTCTCCGAAACCGGCCGCCTGCCCGGCATCGACGGCAAGGCCAAGATGAGCAAGTCGCTGGGCAATTCCATCGCCCTGGGCGCGACGCCGGCCGAGATCAAGCAGGCCGTGCACCGCATGTACACCGACCCGAATCACCTGCGCGTGGACGATCCGGGCCAGGTCGAGGGCAATGTGGTGTTCACCTTCCTGGATGCCTTCGACCCCGACCGCGATGCCGTGGCCGAGTTGAAGGCCCACTACACCCGGGGTGGTCTGGGCGACAGCGTGGTCAAGCGTCGGCTGGAAGGCATCCTGCAGGAATTGCTGGAGCCCATCCGCACCTGTCGCGAAGAGTTCGCCAAGGACCGTGGTGAAGTGCTGGCCATCCTCAAGCGGGGCACCGAGCGCGCCAGCGCCGTGGCCGCGCAGACCATGTCGGAAGTCAATGCCGCGCTGGGCCTGAACTACTTCGGCTAAGGCCCTCAGTCGACCGACTGCACAAAACGAAACCGCCGCTTCCCGGCCAGGGGAGCGGCGGTTTTTTCATGCCTGCGGAGCAGTTCAGCGTGCCTTGGCCGGCGTCATCTGCGGCAGTTCCAGCAAGACTTCCAGCCCGCCCTCCGGAAGATTGCGCAGGCGCAGCTGGCCATGATGGTTCTCGGCGATATTGAGCGCGATGGTCAGGCCCAGCCCGGTGCCACCGGTATCGCGTGAACGCGAGGTTTCCAGCCGATAGAAGGGTTCGAAGACCGCCTCCAGCTCGGCATCGGGGATGCCCGGCCCCTGGTCGCGGATACGGATGGCGATCCGCTGTTGCTCCAGGGCGATGCTGACCCGCGCCTGGCGGCCGTACTTGCAGGCGTTGTCGATCAGGTTGGTCAGGCAGCGCCGCAGCGCCCCCGGCTGGGCCATCACGAAGGCGCGGGTGCTGCCCTGCAGGCTCACGTCCTGGCCGGCGTCGGCGGCATCGGCGCAGACGCTGTCGAGCAGGGAGTCGATATCCAGCGCCTGCACCTTCTCCGAGGAATCCATGCTGCGCGCCAGGTCCAGCCCCTCGCGCACCATGCCGTGCATTACGCCCAGATCGTCGATCAGTTTTTGCTGCAGTTCGGCGTCGGTGACCTTTTCCAGCCGCAGGCGCATGCGCGTCAGCGGCGTCTGCAAATCGTGGGTGATGGCCGCCAGCATGTGGGTGCGATGCTGGATCTGGCGCCGGATGCGGCCCTGCATGGCATTGAAGGCATGTGCCGCCTGGCGGATTTCGGTGGGGCCGGTCTCGGCCAGTGGCGCATGGTCGATATCGCTGCCCAGGCGCGATGCGGCCTGAGCCAACTGGCGGATCGGGCGGGTCGCCATGCGCGCCACCAGCCAGGCCAGCATCGCGATCAGCGCCAGGAACAGCAGGATGTACTGCAGGCCGAACGGGCCACCCGGTCCGCCGCGGCCGCGCAGGGCAGGGGGCTCGCCCGGCTGATGCAGGCGCAGGCGCATCAGGGCCTGGTCGTGCAGGCTCACGTAGATCACGCGGCAGGTATCGCGGCGTGGGGCGTGGGCATCATCGGCCCGCAAGGGCGGGCATTCGCTCTCGCGCTGTACGGCGATCTTGCGATCCTCGCCCAGACGCGACTGCAGCATCTCGATGAGCGGGCTGGTACTGGCGTTGGGACCGATGGCGTCATTCATGTCGTCCACCATGCGCGCCTCGAATCCAAAGTTGGTGGCAGCCTGCAGCACGATGGGACGCTGCGGCGGCGGGATGTCGTCCACCGCCTGGACGATCTGCTCCACGCGGTCGGCCAGATGCTGGAAGCGCAGTTCGCGCAAGGTGCTGCGGCGCTCGTTGCCAGCCAGCCAGGTGGTGGCCATGACCGCCACCACGATGCCCGCCAGCAGCAGGAAGAAGATGCGGTTGCCGATGGAGCCCAGGAAATCCTTCATGCCGGCCGGCCCGCGCCTTCCGCGCTGACGGTGGTGGCCAGCACATAACCTTCGTTGCGCACGGTCTTGATGATGGTGGGCGTGCGCGCATCGTCACCCAGCTTCTGGCGCAGGCGGCTGATCTGGATATCCACCGAGCGGTCGAAGGGATCGGATTCGCGGCCCTGGGTCAGCTCCAGCAGCTGGTCGCGGTTGAGCACCCGGTTGGGATGATCCAGGAACACCTTCAGCAGCCGGAACTCCGCCCCCGACAGGGCTACCACCACGCCATCGCGGTTCACCAGGTGACGCGCCGTCAGGTCCAGCGTCCAGCCGGCAAAGCGCATGGTGGCCACGTCCGGCTGGGCCATGTTGGGCGGCAGGGCCTGGGTACGGCGCAGCACGCTGCGGATGCGGGCGAACAGCTCGCGCGGCTCGAAGGGCTTGGCCAGGTAGTCGTCGGCGCCCATTTCCAGGCCCAGGATGCGGTCCAGCGGCTCGCCGCGCGCAGTCAGCATGATCACCGGCACCGATGAGGTGGCGCGCAGGTTGCGACACAGCGTCAGGCCGTCTTCCCCGGGCAGGGTCAGGTCCAGCACGATCAGGTCCACCCGCGACTCTTCCAGCACCCGACGCATCTCGCTGCCATTGGTGGCGGTCAGGGTGCGCAGGCCGTTGCTGTCCAGGTATTCGGCCAGCAGGGTGCGGATGTCGCGGTCGTCATCGACGACGAGGATGTGAGTATTTGTATCCATGGGACGCATTATGCCGAACTTGTCCGTACGTGCAGGATGGATTTGTATCGGGTCTTTACAAGGAGGGGCGTGGAAATAAAACGATACCTGGGAGGCCTGCGGATATACAAAACGATACAAATGACGGCACAGCCGAAAAATCGCCGATACACGCCGCCGGTTTAATGGGAACCGTGCCAAGACAGCACTTCGCTGTATGACAGTACAAGCGCAGTACAAGCACAGTACCAAGCGCAAGACCACTGAAAGGAGCAACACATGTTGACATTCAAGAACCGTATCCTGGCCGGCATCGCCGCCGTAAGCATCAGCGCCGTGACCCTGTCGGCCTTCGCCCAGATGCCCCCGGGCGGCCCGCAAGGCCATGCCCCGAGCCCGGAACAGATCGCCAAGTTCGAGCAGATGCGCGCCAAGCACCAGGCCCAGCTGCACGACAAGCTCAAGATCACCGCCGCCCAGGAAGCCGGCTGGAAGCTGTTCCTGGACAAGACCAAGCCGGCCCCGTTTGACCGTGCCGCTCGTCCCAACAAGGAAGAATGGGCCAAGCTGTCCACCCCGGAACGTCTGGACAAGCAGCTGGACATGATGCGCAAGCGCGAATCCTTCGCCGAACAGCGCATCGCCGCCACCAAGGAGTTCTACGCCACCCTGTCGCCGGAGCAGCAGAAGACCTTCGACGCCGAGTTCGCCAAGATGCAGCATCATCGCTGGGAACAGATGCATCACGGCCAGCGTGGCGAGCACAAGGGCCCGCCGCGTGACGGCAAGCCCGCTCCCGACGCTCCGGCCAAGTAAGGCGCGCGGCAGCATTCGCCCGTGCGTTGCAAGCGCGGGCGTTTTCCACCCCGACAGCCTTGCGCTCGACCGGCAAGGCTGTTCTCATTGGCGCGGCCGGCAATAGCTGGGTACACTGCGTGCCAGCCGATGCAGGTGGCATGCGTGGTTGCAGAGTTGCAAGCCGCCCAGGAGAGAATAGCGGCAGGCGGTCCGATCCAACAGGATGGGCCGCCTTCCCTTATGCTCTTGCCTTTGCGTGACCGGATAACGGCACGCCGACGCGATGGCAGAGTGCTGCATCGATTTCCCATGAGACAAGGCCGCCTGTTGGCGGTCTGCATACGTGATCGGTTTACTGGTTTCCCTGACATGACAAATACTCCCAATCCCGGCCAGCCATCTCCCTCCCCATCTCCTTCGCGTTCCCGTGGCAGCATCCTGCGCCGCTGGTGGTTCTGGGTACTGGTGGCCGCACTGGCCGCCGGTGGCGGGTACAAATACTGGTCCAAGAAGAAGGCCGAGCAGGAGCAGATGAGTGCCATGGGTGGCCCCGGTGGCCCCGGGGGCCGACCAGGTGCTGGCGGTCCGGGCGCCCGCCGCCCGGGCGCCGGCGCCTTCGCCGGCCAGACCATGCCGGTCGGCGTGGCCAAGGCCCGGGTGCAGGATGTGGATGTCTTCCTCAACGGCCTGGGGGCGGTCACGCCGACGGCCACCGCCACCGTGCGCGCCCGGGTCGATGGCCAGTTGATGAAGCTGCATTACAAGGAAGGCCAGGTGGTCAAGGCCGGTGAGCTGCTGGCCGAGATCGACCCGCGCTCGCTGCAGGCCGCGCTGACCCAGGCCGAAGGCCAGCTGGCGCGCGACCGCGCACTGCTGAGCTCGGCCCGGCTTGACCTGAAGCGCTACCAGACCCTGCTGTCGCAGGACTCCATCGCCAGCCAGCAGGTCGACACCCAGGCCGCGCTGGTCAAGCAATATGAGGGAACGGTCAAGGCAGACGAGGGCAGCGTCGCCAGCGCCCGCCTGCAGTTGTCGTTCACCCGCGTGATCGCCCCCATCAGCGGTCGCCTGGGCCTGCGTCAGGCCGACGTCGGCAACAACGTCACCACCAGCGACACCAACGGCCTGGTCATCATCACCCAGCTGCAGCCGATCACCGCCATCTTCAGCATTCCTGAAGACAATATCCCCAAGGTCTTGCAGCAGCTGCAGAGCGGTCGCAAGCTGCCGGCCCAGGCCTGGGACCGTGAGCAGAAGAAGAAACTGGCCGACGGCGTGCTGCTGACCATCGACAACGTGGTCGATTCCACCACCGGCACGGTCAAGCTCAAGGCCCAGTTCCCCAATACCGACTACGCGCTGTTCCCCAGCCAGTTCGTCAATATCCGCCTGCAGCTCAATACCGAACAAGGTGCCACCGTCATCCCGACGGCCGCCATCCAGCGCGGGGCCAAGGGTTTGTTCGTCTATGTGGTCAAGGAAGACAACACCGTCACCGTGCGCCCGGTCAAGACCGGCCCGGTGCAGGATGACCTGACCGTCATCACCGACGGCGTGGCCGCTGGCGAGACCGTGGTCATTGACGGCATCGACCGCCTGCGCGAAGGCGCCAAGGTCGAGGCCGTGGCACGCGGCGGCGCCGACGATCCGGCCAACAAGCTCACCACCGAGAACCCCGATGCACGCCGCCATGGCAAGCGTGGCCAGGGTCAAGGACAAGGGCCGGGGCAGGGCGTAGAAGGCGGTCAGGGCGGCATGAGCCCGGAAGAACGCCAGAAGCGCTGGGCCGAGCTCAACAAGCGTATCGATGCCGGCGAATTCGGCGAAGAGATCAAGAAGCTGCCTGAAGACCAGCGTCGCCAGAAGATGATGGAACTGCGGCGCCAGCGCGAGGCGGGCAATGCCAATGGCGGCACCGGTGGCGCCAGCAACGCAGGCAACGCCAACGGCGCCAAGTAAGCACAAGGCTCACGCATGAATCCCTCGCGCCAGTTCATTCTGCGGCCGGTCGCCACATCCTTGCTGATGCTGGCGATCCTGCTGGTGGGCATCGTCGCCTACCGGCTCCTGCCGCTGTCGGCCCTGCCTGAAGTCGATTACCCGACCATCCAGGTGGTCACCCTCTATCCCGGGGCCAGCCCGGATGTGATGACCTCCTCGGTCACCGCGCCGCTGGAGCGCCAGTTCGGCCAGATGCCGGGCTTGAAGCAGATGTCTTCCACCAGTTCCGGCGGAGCCTCGGTGATCACGCTGCAGTTCAACCTCGACCTGAGCCTGGACGTGGCCGAGCAGGAGGTGCAGGCCGCCATCAACGCCGGCAGCAACCTGCTGCCCTCGGACCTGCCGATGCCGCCGGTCTACAGCAAGGTCAACCCGGCGGATACGCCCATCATCACGCTGGCGGTCACCTCCAGGACCATGCCCCTGCCCAAGGTCCAGGACCTGATCGACACCCGCCTGGCGCAAAAGATTTCGCAATTGTCGGGCGTGGGTCTGGTGAGCCTGTCGGGCGGCCAGCGTCCGGCCGTGCGCATGCAGTTGAATCCGCGTGCCGTGGCCGCGCTGGGCCTGAATCTGGATGACGTGCGTACCGCCATCGGCAACGCCAACGTCAACCAGGCCAAGGGCAGCTTCGATGGCCCCACCCGCGCCTCCACCATCGATGCCAACGATCAGCTGCGCTCGGCCGACGAGTATCGCAACCTGATCATCGCCTACAAGAATGGCGCGCCGATCCGGGTCTCCGATGTGGCCGATGTGATCGATGGTGCAGAAAACGTCCGCCTGGGCGCCTGGGCCAACCAGCAGCCTGCGGTGATTGTGAACATTCAGCGTCAGCCGGGTGCCAACGTGATCGCCGTGGTCGACAGCATCAAGAAGATCCTGCCGCAGCTGCAGGCCAGCCTGCCGGGCTCCATCGACGTCCACATCCTGACCGACCGCACCACCACCATCCGTGCCTCGGTAGCCGATGTGAAGTTCGAGCTGCTGCTGTCGGTGGCGCTGGTGGTGATGGTGATCTTCGTCTTCCTGCGCAATGTGCCGGCCACCATCATCCCCAGCGTAGCGGTACCGCTGTCGCTGGTGGGTACCTTCGCCATCATGTATCTGGCCGGTTTCTCGATCAACAACCTGACCCTGATGGCCCTGACGATTGCTACCGGTTTCGTGGTCGACGACGCCATCGTCATGATCGAGAACATCTCGCGCTACATCGAAGAAGGCATGAAGCCCATGCAGGCGGCCCTGAAAGGTGCCGAGCAGATCGGCTTTACCATCATCTCGCTGACCTTCTCGCTGATTGCGGTGCTGATCCCGCTGCTGTTCATGGGTGACGTGGTGGGGCGCCTGTTCCACGAATTCGCGGTGACCCTGGCGGTCTCCATCCTGATCTCGGCCGTGGTCTCGCTCACGCTGACGCCCATGATGTGCGCGCGCCTGCTGCGCCATCAGCCAGAAGAACAGCAGGGCTGGTTCTACCACAAGAGCCAGGTCTTCTTCGATCGCATCATTGCCCGCTACGGCGTCATGCTGGAATGGGTGCTGGAGCGCCAGAAGCTGACCCTGCTGGTGGCCGTGGCCACCCTGGGCCTGACCGTGCTGCTGTACGTGTTCGTGCCCAAGGGCTTCTTCCCGCTGCAGGACACCGGGGTCATCCAGGGTATCTCGGAAGCCACGCAGTCCATTTCCTTCAGTGCCATGGGAGAAAAACAGCAGCAACTGGCCAAGGTGGTGCTGCAGGACCCGGCCGTGGAAAGCCTGTCCTCCTTCATCGGCGTGGATGGCACCAACGCCACCCTGAACAGCGGGCGCATGCTGATCAACCTGAAGCCGCACGAAGAACGCGACGTTTCCGCCGCCGACGTGATCCGTCGCCTGCAACCCACGCTGGCGCGTGAAGTGCCGGGCGTCACCCTCTACATGCAGCCGGTGCAGGACCTGACCATCGAGGATAGCGTCTCCCGCACGCAATACCAGTTCACCCTGGAAGACGCCGATCCGGCCCTGCTCAGTACCTGGGTGCCGAAGCTGATTGCGCGCCTGCAACAGGTGCCTGAACTGGCTGACGTGGCCACCAACCTGCAGGACCAGGGGCTGCAGGCCTATATCCAGATCGACCGCAACGCCGCGTCGCGTCTGGGCATCACCACCGCCGCCATTGACAACGCGCTCTACAACGCCTTCGGCCAGCGCCTCATTTCCACCATCTATACGCAATCGAACCTGTATCGTGTGGTGATGGAGGTCAAGCCGGAATTCCAGCGCGGCCCCGAAGCGCTGGACAGCATCTACCTGGTCACCTCGGGCGGCGGCAAGGTACCACTGTCGTCGATCGCCACCGTCAGCGAACGCACCGCGCCGCTGGTGGTGAACCACATCGGCCAGTTCCCGGCGGCCACCGTGTCCTTCAACCTGGCCAAGGGCGCCTCGCTGGGCAAGGCGGTCGAGGCCATCAAGGCCGCCGAGGCCGAGATCGGCATGCCGGCCTCCACCGTGACCAACTTCCAGGGCGCCGCGCTGGCCTTCCAGGCCTCGCTGTCCAACACCTTGTGGCTGATCCTGGCGGCCATCATCACCATGTACATCGTGCTGGGCGTGCTCTACGAGAGCTACATCCATCCCATCACCATCCTCTCCACGTTGCCCTCGGCCGGCGTGGGCGCGCTGTTGTCGCTGATGATCTCCGGTACCGACCTGGGCATCATCGGCATCATCGGCATCATCCTGCTGATCGGCATCGTCAAGAAGAACGCCATCATGATGATCGACTTCGCCCTGGAGGCCGAACGGCACGAAGGCAAGAGCCCGCGCGAGGCGATCTATCAGGCTTGCCTGTTGCGTTTCCGGCCGATCCTGATGACCACCATGGCAGCGCTGCTGGGCGCCTTGCCGCTGATGCTGGGCACCGGCGTGGGCTCCGAACTGCGCCAGCCGCTGGGCATCACCATGGTGGGCGGCCTGCTGGTGTCGCAGGTGCTCACGCTCTTTACCACGCCGGTGATCTATCTCGGCTTCGACAGCCTGGGCCGTCGGCTGCGCGCACGCTTCGGGCAGCGCGCGCCTGGGCATGGCGGCGGCGACGATGATGCTGAAGACGGCAAGCCGGCCACGCTGCCGCCGGCGGTGTAGGCGGATGCGCGCATGAATATCTCGCTTCCCTTCATCAAGCGGCCCATCGCCACCACGCTCTTGACCATCGGCATCGCGCTGGCGGGCATGGTGGCCTTCCGCTTGCTGCCGGTCTCGCCGTTGCCGCAGGTGGATTACCCGACCATCTCGATCTCTGCCTCGCTGCCCGGCGCCAGCCCCGAGACCATGGCCGCGACCGTGGCCACGCCGCTGGAACGCGCCATGGGCGCCATCGCCGGGGTCACTGAGATGACCTCCACCAGCTCCCAGAACTCCACCCGCATCACCCTGCAGTTCGACCTGAGCCGCGACATCGATGGCGCCGCCCGCGACGTGCAGGCCGCGCTCAATGCCGCGCGCAGCCTGCTGCCCACCGGCATGCCGAGCAACCCGACCTATCGCAAGGTCAACCCGGCCGACGCCCCCATCCTGATCCTGGCCATGACCTCCGACACCATGACCCAGGGGCAGATGTACGACGCCGCCGACAGCATCGTGGCGCAGAAACTGTCGCAGGTGCGCGGGGTAGGGCAGGTCAGTGTAGGCGGCAGTTCACAACCGGCCGTGCGCATCGAACTGAATCCGACCGCCCTCAACAAGTACGGCATCGGCAGCGCCGACGTGCGCACCGCGGTGGCTGCCACCAATGCCAATCGCCCCAAGGGTTTGCTGGAAGACGATGGCCGCAACTGGCAGATCTACGCCAACGACCAGGCCAAGACCGCCGCCGAATATGCGCCACTGATCGTGTCCTACCGCAACGGTACGCCGGTGCGGGTGCAGGACGTGGCCGAGGTGCGCGACTCGGTGGCCGATGTGCGCAATGCCGGCTCCTCCAACGGCAAGCCCTCGGTGCTGATCATCATCAATCGCCAGCCCGGCGCCAACATCATCGACACCGTCGACAACGTGCGCGAACTGCTGCCGCAGCTGCAGGCCTCGATTCCGTCCGCCATCGACATGAAGGTCGTGCTGGACCGCACCCCCACCATCCGCGCCTCGCTGAAGGAAACCGAATTCACCCTGATCCTCTCGGTGGCGCTGGTGATCATGGTGGTATTCCTGTTCCTGCGTAACGCCCGTGCCACGCTGATCCCCGCAGTGGCGGTGCCGGTGTCCCTGATCGGCACCTTCGGCGTGATGTATCTGGCCGGCTTCAGCCTGGACAACCTGTCGCTGATGGCGCTGACCATTGCCACCGGCTTCGTGGTGGACGATGCCATCGTGGTGCTGGAAAACATCTCGCGCCATATCGAGTCCGGCATGAAGCCCTACAAGGCGGCCCTGCTCGGTGCGCGTGAGGTCGGCTTCACCGTGCTGTCGATGAGCATTTCGCTCATCGCCGTGTTCATTCCCATCCTGCTGATGGAAGGCATCGTCGGCCGCCTGTTCCGCGAATTCGCCATCACCCTGTCGGTGGCCATCCTGGTTTCGCTGGTGGTGTCCCTCACCACCACGCCAATGATGTGCGCGCAGTTGCTGCGCCATGACCCGGAGGCCGACGCAGCGCGTCGCCAGCGCCGCCATCCCTGGCTGCAGAAGATTTCCGACCAGACCGCCGCCATCTTCGAAGACATGCTGCTGGCCTACGAACGCACCCTGGCCTGGGCCCTGCGGGCGGCCCCCCTGATGATGCTGATCCTGCTGGCCACGATTGCCCTGAACGTGTATCTCTACAAGGCCATCCCCAAGGGATTCTTCCCCCAGCAGGATACGGGGCGCCTGATCGGCGGCATCCGTGGCGACCAGGCCATCTCCTTCCAGGCCATGCGCACCAAGCTCAATGAGTTCATCGACATCGTCAAGGCCGATCCCGCCGTGTCGGATGTGGTGGCCTTTACCGGTGGGCAGCGGCGCAATGGCGGCTTCATGTACGTGACCCTGAAGCCGCTCACCGAACGCAAGGACAGCGCCGACAAGGTAGTGGCGCGGCTGCGCATGAAGACCGCCAAGGTGGCTGGCGCCCGGGTGTTCCTGGTGCCGGTGCAGGACATCCGCATCGGCGCCCGCCAGAGCGACTCGCAGTATGAATACTCGCTCAAGTCCGACGATGTCGGCCTGCTGCGCATCTGGGAACCCAAGATTCGCCTGGCCCTGTCCAACCTCAAGGAACTGGAAGACATCAGCACCGACCAGCAGGACAACGGCCTGCAGACCACCCTGACCATCGACCGCGAGACCGCCATGCGGGCCGGTGTCACGCCGCAGCTGATCGATTCCACGCTGTCCGACCTGTTCGGCCAGCGCCAAATCTCGACCATCTACAGCGGCATGAACCAGTACCACGTGGTGATGGAAGCCGCACCGCAATACTGGCAGAGCCCGGAAACCCTGCGCGATACCTATGTCAGCCTGGCCGGCTCGTCCAACCTGTCGCCGACCACCTCCAGCCTGTCCACGCCACCGGCCCTGTCGGCGGCCGGCAAGCTCAATGCCAACACCGGCCTGGCGCAGACCATTTCCACCGCGCCCTCGCGCCAGATTCCGCTGGCCGCGTTCTCGCGCTTCGAACCGACCACCACCGCGCTGTCGGTCAGCCACGAGGGCCAGTTCGTGGCCTCCACGCTGTCCTTCAACCTGGCCGAGGGCGTGTCGCTGTCGCAGGCCACCGAAGCCATCGACCGCGCCATGGCGCAACTGGGCGTACCCACCAATGTGCTGGGCACCTTTGCCGGTACCGCCAATGCCTTCCAGTCCTCCACCTCCAGCCAGCCCATCCTGATCCTGACGGCATTGCTGGCGGTGTACATCGTGCTGGGCATACTCTACGAGAGCCTGATCCATCCCATCACCATCATCTCCACCTTGCCCTCGGCCGGTGTGGGTGCCTTGCTGGCACTGATGGTGACTGGTACCGATTTCAGCCTGATCGCGCTGATCGGTGTGATCCTGCTGATCGGCATCGTCAAGAAGAACGCCATCATGATGGTGGACTTCGCCATCGATGCCGAACGCAATCGTGGCCTGTCCCCGCGTGACGCCATCTTCGAAGCCTGCCGGCTGCGCTTCCGCCCGATCATGATGACCACCATGGCCGCCTTGCTGGGCGCGATCCCGCTGGCCATGGGCCACGGCGACGGCGCCGAGCTGCGCCAGCCGCTGGGCATTTCCATCGTCGGCGGACTGGTCGTGAGCCAGCTGCTCACCCTCTATACGACCCCGGTGGTGTACCTGTACATGGAACGCCTGCGCGCCTGGGGCCAGCGCCGCTTCGGTCGCAAGAACCAGACAGAAACCTCGGCGGCCTGAGGCTGCCGCCATGGAGAAACGCATGACGCAACAAGACCTGCTCAAACTCAAGCCCGTACTGATGGCGCTGGCGGTTAGCCTGGCGCTGACGGCCTGCGCGGTCGGCCCCGATTACGTCCGACCGCAGATGGACGAGGCCACCATGGCCCCGGCCGTCTTCAAGGAAGGCCAGAACTGGAAGCCCGCCCAGCCGCGCGACCTGGTGGCCGACGGCAAGTGGTGGGAGATGTTCAACGATGCCCAATTGAATGCGCTGGTGGCGCAGGTGGACGTCTCTAACCAGAACCTGGCGCTGGCCGAAGCCAACTTCCGCAGCGCCGTAGCGCTGGTGCAGAGTTCGCGCTCGGCCTATTCGCCCACCTTGTCGGCTTCGGCCGGCGCTTCGCGGGGTCGCTCCGGTTCGGCCGGTTCATCGACCTCGTCCGGTACCTCGTCCTCGTCCGGATCGTCCGGCGGCGTGCGCAATTCCTATACCTTCTCGCTCACCGCCGCCTGGGAGGCTGACATCTGGGGCAAGGTCCGGCGCGACGTCGAATCCAGCCAGGCCAGCGCCCAGGCCAGCGCAGCGGACCTGGCCGGCGCCCGTTTGTCGGCGCAGGCACAAGTGGCGCAGAACTACCTGCAGCTACGCGTGCTGGACGCCCAGCAGCAGTTGCTGGATGACACCGTGCAGGCCTACCAGCGTTCGCTGGAGGTAGCACAGAACCAGTACAACGCCGGCATGGTCGCCAAGTCCGACGTGATCCAGGCGCAGACCCAGCTGAAATCGGCCCAGGCCTCGGCGCTGGACAACGGCGTCACCCGCGCCCAGATCGAACATGCCATCGCCCTGCTGGTGGGCAAGACACCTGCGAGCTTCTCCCTGCCCAGGTCGCCGCTGACCGCCGTGGCGCCGCCGGTCCCGCAGGGTGTGCCGTCGATGCTGCTGGAGCGCCGTCCTGACGTGGCCGCCGCCGAGCGCCGCGTGGCCTCCGCCAATGCCAAGATCGGCGTAGCCAAGGCCGCCTATTTCCCCAGCCTGACGCTGTCGGCCTCGGGCGGTTACCAGAGTTCCACCTTTGCCGACTGGTTCACACTGCCGGGTCGGGTGTGGTCGCTGGGACCACAGCTGGCACAGACCATCTTCGACGGCGGCGCGCGCCAGGCCGCCACCGATCAGGCCATCGCCAGCTACGACGGCACGGTGGCCACCTACAAGCAGACGGTGCTGACCGCCTTCCAGGAGGTCGAAGACAACCTGGCCGCATTGCGCATCCTGGAGCAGGAAGCCGCGGTGCAGGCCGAAGCGCTGCAAGCGGCGCGCCAGGCTGTCACGCTGGTGACCAACCAGTACAAGGCCGGCACGGTCAGCTACGTCAACGTCATCACCGCCCAGGCCACGGCCCTGTCGGCCGAACTGAATTCATTGAATATCCTGAACCGCCGCATGGCCGCCAGCGTGCTGCTGGCCAAGGCCCTGGGCGGTGGCTGGGACGGACATAGCCTGGATGACCTGGGACCGCTGGAGCAGCAGAGTGCAGAGCGGGCGAGAGGCTTGAAGGAGAATGCGGCATTGAGGTAGAGGGGGACATTAATCCTCAGGAATCAGCGCCCCGGTCTGAACAGAGAAATTTCGTTTGACCTTCTTGAATGAATGACGACCCGAGCATGCGCTCGTAGCATCGAAGACGAACGTCAAGATGTCGTCCGAGTTAGTGGCTTCTGAAAGCTCGAACTCGTAGCCCCACGGAATGTTCTTCGGGGGCGTATTGCATTGCCGCGACTTGGCATAGAAGCTTGCAGAGAGTTGTTTAAGTTGCGCGTTGATCTTGTTGGCCGACCTGGTGTTCAGATATCTGGAGGGTTTTACGGTCACCTTCTCGATATAGATCCGGTTCATTGCATCTCTTGCCCCGGTTTTTTTATAAACGGAAGTCTCCAGCTTGATATCGCCGAGATCCAGTTCTTCCCCGAAGCTGGGTTGAAAAATCGACGGTATTAATACGGTGATTGCCAAGGCTAGGTTTTTTTTCAGCATTCTGTGATCTCGAAAGTTTGGGTTGAATGGGTTACAGGGGCTGGCGCACAGGTCTGCTCTTCCCGGTCAGCGCTAGAAGTTGGTTCAGACGGTCAGCTGGGTCGAATGGAATATTCTTTAAAGCAGATTGAATTTGGATGGCTAAAACCCGGTGTCAGTATCAAAGCGCCATCGCGGAGCCATATATGGAAAGCCGCAGATCGGAAATAGGACTCGCAGGATGCCATTGCTTCAGATTTGAATAGATCTTCGTTCTGTTCCAATAGGTATTGAACCGCAAAGCCGCCGTTGGTACCGAGTTCGATGCCGCCTGCACTGAAGTTGGCGTAGCTGCCGCCGCCGTTGATGACGATCCTCTCCTGCGCGGTGATGGTGATCTCATTGGCGGTCTGCGATATCTTCAGCTTGGCGAGCAGCCGGATGCTGTCGTTCAGTGCCTGCACGTCGATGTCGCCGGCGGCCGCGACCAGCTTCATCCCGGCCTGATGGACGAGTAGCCGCAAGGTCTTGCGCACGCTGGCGAAGAAGCCCTCGCCGCTGGCAAGCGAGAAGGTCTTGCCGGTACTGATGACGGTATGCCCATCACTTGCCAGGTGGGTGGAGCCGGCCGTTGTGCTTGCGATGCCGGCCGGGCTGGCCAGTACCAGATGGGGTGCCGATAATTCCGGGAAGGCATGGTCGGCGGCGATCTTCCTGCCACCAATGTCGTCGGTCTGTGTCTTGATCGCCGCGAGGGTGTCGGACTGCTGTTCCGGATCGAGGGCCGTACACTGTTCGGCAAAGCGGGCATGGCGCTCTTGCGCTTGCTGGGCGCTGGCCAGACGCTGGTGCGTCTCGCCCAGGTCCTTGATGGGTCCGGCGGCATTGCGGCGCGCTTCGGTGGTGATCAGCATTCCCTTGCCGGCACGGGCGACGCCCCAGGCGTTGGTGGCAAGCTCCCATCCTTCGCCTCTGGCGTCTTCTACCCCCTGGCTGGACTGGATGCGTTTGACATAGCCCAGGGAGAGCTGGCTGCATTGATGATCGGATTTGAGCTGCGCCTGGATGCGTTCGAAGGTATCGTCGAAGACCAGGTGGTTGCCACGTCGTGCCACCCACTGGCCATTGTTTGGCGTCAGCTCGCGGCTGCGCAAGCCGGAGAGTGCCCGCTGGTCGGGCAGCATCCATGCCGGCTTGTTGTCCTCATTGGCGACCGCGCCGGTAATGATGGGCCGGTCCGGGTCGCCCGAGAGCCATTGCACGATCACTTCCGTGCCCAGGCGTGGAACGGCGGCACTGCCCATTTCGGGGCCGGCCCATAAGGCTGAGACGCGAATCCAGGCCGAACTGGACGCGTCGTTCTGGCCCACCCGGTCCCAGTGGAATTGCACCCGGACCCGGCCGTACGGATCGGTATGGATGCGGTCGCGCCCGGCGATGCCGACTACGGTCGCGGTCTGAGGGGCCAGGATGCGGGTGTCCGTGCTGTTGAAACCTCTTCCCGGTCGCCATTGCACGCTCCTGCGGGAGCAGGTGAACCAGTTGCGGTACGTCGGTTCGGCCAGGCCATCGCGGGCAAGATAGTTATTGCAGACCCGGTGTCTGATCGACAGCACCAGGAAATCATTACGACCGTCCCGCGCGTCCCTGCCATAACGTTCGTGATTGAAATGGTCCACCAGACGGAAATAGCGTCCTGCTTCCAGAGTGCGGCAATTTCCCTCCGCTTCGAAATACTTGCCGACGGCTTCGATCTCTTCCATGCGCAGCTTGGCTTGTCCATACGCGTCATCGAAATTCTCGCAGCCATAGGAGCCCGCATATTCATACTGTTCCATGCGCGGGGCGCTGCCTTGCTGATTCAGCGTCGGCGCGGTACGCAAGAGCTGCCTGGGCTCGCAGAAGTTGTATGAACTCACGCTGAAGCTGGACGGTACGAGCTCGCGCACGGCCACCCAGCGATCCACGGCGTCTTCCTCGGCGCTGCCACCTTGTGCTTGGAAGCGCACTTCCAGATCGCCATCGATGGGGGCGGAGCGATAGGGATCATCGGCGATGATCAGGGTATGGCCTTGCTCGTCGTGCCGGAAAGAGTAAACCCAGCCCGCAGCTTCCCAGCGCCGGCTGAGGTAATTGAAGTCGGTTTCGTCAAACTGGCAAGCGTAGGTCATGGCGGCGCTGTCGCCGTATATCTGCCATTCCCAGCGGGGATAGGCCGAATAGTCCCTGAAGATGCTGCTGGTCTGATCCTTCAGGGACTTGTAGTGGAAGACGTAGTTGTCCTTGCGCAGATTGAGGAAACGCAGCCACGGTCCGAGTACGGCTTCGTAGAGCGCGATGCCGCCGTCCGCATGACATCTGCGGAAGCTGAATACGTAGCCGGAGAAGTAGCGCAAGCTCCCATCTGCGCGCACCATCTCGATGTTGAGCAGCTTGCCTTGCATGTCCTTGAGTGCGATGCCGGGGTCGTCGGAGAGCAGCTTGACCTTGTATTCGAAGTCGCGGGAGATACTTTCCACGGCGTCGATGCTGTCGACGACCATCAGCGCATCGGGTGCATTACGGTGGGGGAACGACAGACGCAGCATGCGGTTGTGCTGCCGTCCTTTGATCAGTTCCTGAAATGTGGGAATGGTCTTGGCCATGCGGACTCCGGGCAGGTTCCGGGTGCGCATCGAGCGGCGTCAATGACCAGGGCCATTCATGAAGTCAGCGCAGACGGAGGATCATGAGAAAGGAGAGATGGTAGCCAACGCAGAACACCCGCCATAGCGATGGAATTCTAGAAACGCGGACAGAATGCGAGGGAGGGCAGGGGAGCAAAGGTAAACGGCAAAGAGAGCATGCTGGCGGCACAGGGTGGATGTTGAAACGTTCCGGAGCGCCGGTCCATGGTTTGGATGCGACAGTGGTCGCATGACTGTGCAAGGCGAAGCGTGACCAGGCCTGATCAGGCGTGATTATTTAAGAGGAAATCTGGACGTGCAGCACGCCCCGCAACGCATTGCACACCACCACCTCCTGCGCGCGCAGCAAGTCGGCGCGGGTGATCACGGCTTCGCGGGCCTGCCAGTGTGGATCGGCCAGCAGGACGCGGCGCATCACGCCCGGCAGCACGCCGGCGGACAGGGGCGGGGTGCACCACTGCCCGTCAAGTTTGACGAAGACATTGCTGCGTCCCCCCTCGGTCAATTCGTCGCGCTCATTGAAGAACAGCATGTCGAAGCCGCCACGTCGTTCGGCTTCTTTCCAGGCCGCGTCGTAATGTGCACGCCGCGTGCTCTTGTGACGCAGGAAAAAGTCGTCGCTGGCGCAACGATGCTCGGCCAGGAAGACCGTCAGCGGTCCTGCCAGCGGTAGCAGCGGTGCATGCTGCAGGCTGATGTTGCCGCCTGCATCCAGTGCCAGTCGCAGGCGCAGGACGACGTCCTTGGGCAGGCCGGCGCAGAGCGCATCGATCTGCTGACGCATCGCCTTCTCGTCGCAGGGAAAACCGAACACCGCCGCCGAGGCCTGCAGGCGCTGCAGGTGCAAGTCCAGATGGCGGCAGCCGGCGTGGCTGACGTGCATGGTTTCGAAGAGGCTGAATTCCTGTTCCAGCCCGGTGAGGAAGGCCGATTTCAGGCGGCATTCAGCAAATTCGGAGGCGGCGTCACTGTCGTAGACGATGCCGGCGCCCACGCCCATCACGCCCTGTCGCAGGCCATGCGCGGGCGCTTGCAGTTCCAGCGTGCGGATCGGCACCGACAGGCAGAAGTCGCCGATGGTGCCGCCGCCTTCGCGTGGCGCGTCGAACCAGCCGATGGCGCCGGTGTACAGGCCGCGGGCCTCGGTTTCCAGCTCGTTGATGATTTCCATGGTGCGCCGCTTGGGCGCGCCGGTGATGGAGCCGCAGGGGTAGAGGGCGGCGATGACGGTGGCCAGCGTGGCGTCCTCGCGCAGGCGGGCGCGGATGGTGGAGGTCATCTGCAGCACCTGCCCATAGCGGCGCACGTCGAACAGGTGCGGTACCTGGACTGAACCGGAGCGGGCCACGCGGCCCAGGTCGTTGCGCAGCAGGTCCACGATCATCAGGTTCTCGGCCCGGTTCTTTTCGTCGTTGGCCAGGGCCAGGGCGCGCTGGGCATTGACCGTGTCGGCAGCGTCGGCCTGGGCGTCCATGGCCCGTGCGGTGCCTTTCATCGGCTTGGCCTTCAACATGCCATCCTGGTGCGAGACGAACAGTTCCGGCGAGCAGGACAGCACCATTCCCCCTTGCTCATCGCGGACAAGGGCGCCATAGGGCACCGGCTGCCGCCCGCGCAAGCGGCGATACAGCGTGATGGCATCGCCATATGCCTGGAAGTGCAGGCGATAGGTGTAATTGACCTGGTAGGTATCACCGGCGGCGATGTAGTCGCGGATGCGTCCGATGGCGGTGCTGAAGGCGGCCTCATCGACGCTGCTGCGCAGGTTGACGATGCCTGCCGCTTCGTCAGCGCATTGGCCGGCCAGCCAGGCATCGACCTCGGTCGCACCCAGGCGCTGGCAATGCTGGAACAGCAGGACGCGCGCCAGCGGGGCCGTCAGCGGCCGGTGCGGCAAGCCCTGCAGTGCCGCGCCCAGTTCATAGCTCCATAAGGCGACCGCATGCTGGCCAGCGGCCAGCGCTGCCTGCATCTGCGCCAGCAGCGCCGGAAAGCCGGCGGCGTCGGTGCAGGCCAGCGTGCGCAGGTGGCCGGTATAAAGGCGCGAGCGCGGTTCGGCCGGCGTGGCGAGATGGTCGTCGAGGAGGGCGAAGCAGTCGGTCATGGAACAGGGGGCAAGGACGGCAAGGGCAGGCAGGGCGGGCAGGGCAGCGCAGCACCGCCGGCAGCATGATAGCGTAAAAGGTATACTTGAAGGCTTGCCACGCTGCCAGGGCGCTGTCCCTTCACTACCTAGTCCGATGCCCATTCCACGCACCTTCATCATTCCCCTGATCGTCGCCTGTGCGCTGTTCATGGAACAGATGGATTCCACCGTCATCTCGACCTCCCTGCCGGCGCTGGCGCTGGACATGAATGTCGATCCGATTTCGCTCAAGCTGGCGCTGACCTCCTACCTGGTCAGCCTGGCCGTCTTCATTCCCATCTCGGGCTGGATGGCCGACCGCTTCGGCTCGCTCACCATCTTCCGCACCGCCATCTGTGTCTTCATGCTGGGCTCCATCATGTGCGGGGCTTCCTCGACCCTGCCGCAGTTCGTGGCGGCGCGTTTCCTGCAGGGCATCGGCGGCGCCATGATGGTGCCGGTGGGGCGCCTGGTGATCCTGCGCAGCGTGGAAAAGGTCAACCTCGTCAAGGCACTGTCCTACCTGACCATTCCTGCGTTGTTCGGGCCGGTGCTGGGGCCGCCGCTGGGCGGCTTCATCACGACCTACTTCCACTGGCGCTGGATATTCTTCATCAATATCCCGATCAGCATTCTCGGCCTCTACCTGGCCACGCGCTTCATTCCCGACCTCAAGGCCGAACAGGTGGCGCCGCTCGATTTCAAGGGCTTCGTGCTCTCGGCGCTGGGTTGCTCGCTGCTGATGATGGGGCTGGCGACCTCCGGCCGGCACCTGGTCTCGGGCGATGTCTCGCTGGCCTGCGTGGTGGCGGGCGTGCTGTTCCTGGCAGGTTACGTGTGGCATGCGCGTCGTGCCACGGCGCCGCTGATCGACCTGGCGCTGTTGAAGATTCCCACCCTGCGCGCCGGTGTCTTCGGCGGCTCGCTCTATCGTGTAGGGATCGGCGCCATCCCCTTCCTGCTGCCGCTGATGCTGCAACTGGGCTTTGGCTATACGCCTTTCCATTCGGGGTTGTTGACCTGCGCCTCGGCAGCCGGGGCCATGTTCATGAAGACCATCGCCGCCCGCTTCCTGCGCCGCTATGGGTTCCGCCGGGTGCTGCTGGTCAATGGCGCGCTGGGCGTGCTGGGCTTGTGGGCCATCGCCGGCTTCACGCCGCAGACGCCGTATGTGGTGATGATGCTGGTCCTGCTCATCGGCGGCTGCTTCCGCTCGCTGCAGTTCACCAGCCTCAATGCGATTTCCTATGCCGATGTCGACAAGCCGCGGCTGAGCCAGGCTACCAGCATGGCCAGCGTGGCGCAGCAGTTGTCCATCGGCATGGGCGTGGTGCTGGCCGGCTTTGCCCTGCAGATGTCGAACGACCTCCAGGGTCATGCCACCCTGGTGGCCCAGGATTTCTGGCCGGCCTTCCTGGTGGTGGGGGCGGTGGCCTCGCTGGCGCTGCTGATGCTGCGCCAGCTGCCGCATGATGCCGGCGCCGAGATGGCCGGGCAGCAAGAGAACAAGTCGGCCTGACGCGGCCGCCACGACGAGGAGCGCAATGCGTAGCGATCAGCCCTATAAAGCCCTGTGGTTCCCGCTGGGTGCCGTCCTGATCTGGGCCGGCAACACGGTCATCAGCAAGATGTCGGCCAGCGTCATCGCGCCGGAGGATATTTCCTTCTACCGCTGGGTACTGGCGGCGGTGCTGATGTCGCCCTTCCTGGCGCGCTCGACCTGGGCCGCACGCGCGCAGATCCGCCCCCACCTGGGCAAGATCCTGGTGCTGGCGCTGCTGGGCATGGTGCTGTTCCAGAGCCTGGCCTACTTCGCCGCCGCCACTGCTTCGGCCACCAGCATGGGCATCATTGCCTCGCTGATGCCCTTGCTGACGCTGGTGCTGAGCATCAAGCTGCTGTCCGAACCGCCCACCATCGGCACCCTCGCCGGCGGGGTGCTGTCGCTGTTCGGCCTGGCGGTGCTGATCGGGCGCGGTCACCCGCAGAACCTGTTCGAGCAGGGCGTGGTCACCGGGGATCTGCTGATGCTGCTGGCCACCATCGCCTATGGTCTGTATGGCGTGATGCTGCGGCGCTGGGCGCTGCCCCTGCGCACCTGGCAATTGCTGTACATGCAGGTGCTCATGGCGGTGGTGCTGCTGTTCCCGGGCTTCGTGCTGGGGCATCATTCGCCCATCACCCGCGACAACCTGCCCATCCTGCTGTATGCCGGTATCGCCGCGTCCATCCTCTCGCAGTTCCTGTGGATGCGCGGCGTGGCCTACCTGGGCGCCAGCCGCTGTTCCATTTTCGTGAACCTGATGCCGGTGTTCACTGTCATCATTGCGGTAGCGGCACTGGGTGAGCAATTGCATGGCTACCACGCCGTGGGCGGCCTGATCACGCTGACCGGGGTGATCATGGCGCAGGTGTTCAAGCAGCGCCTGCGCTGGCGTGCCGGCTGAGCCACTGTTGCCGCCAGAACCCGGTTGATCCGACAAGAACAGGTAGAGAACAGGACAGAGACATGATCGATCCCACCATGATCGTCAATTGCACGGTCTACAAGAAGGGCAAGAAGCTGCGGGAGATCTCTCTCGATGAAATCAGCGACGTGCTGGAAGAGGAGGGGACCTTCGTCTGGCTGGGCCTGCTCGAACCCAATGTCGAGCTGATGAACAAGATCAAGGAAGAGTTCTGCCTGCACGAACTGGCAGTGGAAGACGCCTACGCCGCCCACCAGCGGCCCAAGATCGAGGAATACGGGGACACCCTCTTCGTGGTCCTGCACACGGCCCAGCTGGCCGGCGGCGAGGTGCAGTTCGGCGAGACCCACATCCTCACCGGCCCGCGCTTCGTGGTCACGGTGCGGCACGGTGCCTCGCGCAGCTATGCCAAGGTACGCGAGCATTGCGAGATGCTGCCCGAGCGCCTGGTGCGCGGTCCCAGCTTCGTGCTCTATTCCATCATGGACTTCGTGGTCGACAACTACCGCCCCATCATGGATGACCTGGAAGCCAAGTTCAGCCAGTACGAGGAACAGCTCTTCAACCCCGGTGCCATCAGCGGCAAGGCCTACCTGCAGGAGCTTTACCAGTTGAAGCGCCAGCTGATCCGCCTGCGCTCGGCGGCCTCGCCGCTGCTGGATGTCTGCACCCAGCTGCTGCGTTTCCATGAAGGGCTGATCACCAAGGACGGCAAGGCCTACTTCCGCGACATCTACGACCACGTGGTGCGCTTCATCGACACTGGCGACCGCCTGCGCGAAATGGTGGAGTCGGCGGTGCAGATCAACCTGGCCCAGGTCACCATCCACCAGAACGAGATCGTGCAGACCCTGGCTGGCTGGGGTGCCATCCTGGCCATTCCCACCATGGTCTTCAGCCTCTATGGCATGAACTTCGCCAACATGCCGGGGCTGTCGTGGCAATGGAGTTTCCCGCTGGTGTTGGGCGGCATCTTCACCGCCTGCTCGCTGCTGTGGCGGCGCCTGCGCAAGGCCGGCTGGCTCTAGGCTGCCGCTCCAGTCCAAGCGGTCTTTTCCTTTCAGATCATAGCGAGGTGGGTGCGACAATTGGTCGCAGCCACCGGCTCGCCTGCGCTTTTATACTCCCGCCTGCCTTGATCGGCGGCACGAAGAGGCAGCGTCAGACACGCATGGCCGGGCCTGGTTCGGCTGGCTCGTGTTTCCAATGCCTGACTTTCTTCTTGCTAAATGCAACACTGTTGCATAAAATGCCGGCCTGACCGCGTGAGCCGGTCACCACGCTCGCGGCAAGGCAGCTCAGCACCCAGCCGCTACACACAAAAAACACAAGGGAAAAGATGAAAATGACCGCACTGCGGGCGGCCGTGCTGGGCGCGCTCGCCATGAGCCAGGCCCACAACCTGGCCTGGGGCGCTGATACCACCACCAACACCACCGCCACCACCGTCAGCGCTGACAGCGGACTGGGGCAGGTCGTGGTGACCGGCACCGGGGAGCGCCAGCAATACCGCCAGAACGCGACCTCCAGCGCCACCCGCAGCGAGACCCCTTTGCAGGAGTTGCCGCAATCGGTCCAGGTGGTGTCGCGCCAGCTGATCGACGACCTGGCCGCCACGCGGCTGGACGACGTGCTGCTTTACGTGAGCGGTGTGGCCAAGCAAAACAATTTCGGCGGTCTGTGGGACAACTATTCCATCCGCGGCTTTTCCGGTAGCGACAATGGTGGCATGAACATCCTCTGGAACGGCTTCGCCTCCAACCGTGGTTATGCGCCGCCGCGCGACATGGCCAACGTCGAGAGCGTGGACTTCCTCAAGGGACCGGCGGCGGCCCTGTACGGCAACAGCGAACCGGGCGGTACCATCAACGTGGTCAGCAAGAAGCCGCAGTTCAAGTCGGCCAATGCGCTGGACCTGTCCATCGGCACCAACAACACCTATCGCAGTGCCGTCGATTCCACTGGCGCCCTCAACAGCGAAGTCGCCTACCGCATCAACGCCGCTCTCGAGCACAAGGGCAGCATGCGCGACGACGTCACCAGCCAGCGCGAATTCCTGGCGCCGGCCTTCACCTGGGTGTTGTCGGACCGTACGATCCTGAACTACGAAGGCGAATTCCTGCGCCAGAAGGCGCCGCTGGATCGCGGCATCGTCGCCGTCAACGGTAATCCTGGCGTGCTGCCGGTCTCGCGCTTCCTGGGCGAGCCGCGCGATGGCGACATCAAGATGGAAAACCGCAACCACCTGCTGACGCTGGAACATCGCCTGGACGACAACTGGCATGTGCGCACCGGCGTGTTCCACAAGGATGGCAGCCTGGATGGCTTCTCCACCGAGGCCTTCGCCCTGCAGGCCGACAACGCCACCCTGCGCCGCCAGCGCCGCTATCGCGACTACAGCTGGCACGACACCTCATTACAGGCCGAACTGGGCGGCAAGCTGCAGACCGGTGGCATCGGCCATGAGGTGCTGGTCGGCACCGAGATCGACTGGCTGACGCTGGACCAGCGCATGCTGCGTATCAATCCCAGCGCCGCTGCGCCCTATGCGGTCAACATCTACGCCCCGGTCTACGGCCAGGCGCAACCAACGCCCCTGCCCAACACCGCTACCAGCGAGCGCCAGATCAGCACCGCGCTCTATCTGCAGGATCAGGTGAGCCTGTCGGATCGCTGGAAATTGCTGGCCGGCGTGCGCGCCGATTCCTTCCGCTCCACCCTGAACAACTGGCGCAGCGGCGCCACCACGCGCCAGGACAAGAGCGCCGTTTCGCCGCGCCTGGGCCTGACCTACCTGATCACGCCCGCCTGGTCGGTCTATGCCAGCGCCAGCAAGTCCTTCCGCCCCAACAGCGGCAGCGACGTGCAGGGCAATGCCTTCAGTCCCGAGACCGCCCGCGCAGCCGAAGCGGGCCTGAAGTTCCAGAGCGAGGACCAGCGCAGCGGCGCCACCCTGGCCGTGTTCGATATCACCAAGCAGAATGTGCTGACCACCGATCCGTCCAATCCTGCGTTCTCGGTGGCGGCCGGCAAAGTGCGCAGCAAGGGCGTGGAACTGGATGCCAATGCCAAGCTCGGGCGCCACTGGCGCCTGACCGGCAACCTGGCCTATACCGACGCCTATGTCGCCAAGGACAACACCCTCACCGTCGGTGCGCGGCTGCTCAACGTGCCGCGCGTGTCGGGCAGCCTGCTGGCAGTGTTCGAGGATGTCGATACGCACGGCGCCCCCTTTGGTGTGGGCGGCGGCGCCAGCTATGTCGGGGCGCGTACGGGCGACCAGGCCGGCAGCTTCCGGTTGCCCGCCTATGCCACGGCGCGGGCGCTGGCCTACTGGCAGTTCACGCCGCGCATGAAGCTCTCGCTGGACGTCAATAATCTTTTCAACAAGCGTTACTACACCAGCTCCTACAACAACCTGTGGATCATGCCGGGTGACGAGCGCAATGCCATGCTGGCGTTGAACGTCCGGTTCTGAGGGCGGCCCTGTGTCCCATGACCTGAAGGCAGTACGCCGCCGGGCCTTGCTGGCGGCCGCCGCCCTGGCCGCTGTCCAGCCCTGGCGCAACGCATTGGCGCACGGCGACGATGCGCCGCATTCGCATGCCGTCACCCGGGCCGATGCCGGCGTGCTGACCGTGGTCGGCCCCTGGGAAATGACCGGCCTCGATCCCTCGCGCTCCGGCTACATGTTCGCCCGCATGGAGGTGGTTGAGACGCTGCTGGAGGTGGACGACAGCGGCCACTTGCGTGCGGGCCTGGCCACTACCTGGCGGGTCAGCGATGACGGTCTGCAATGGCGCATCGCACTGCGCAGCGGGCGGCGCTACCACGACGGTAGCACGCTCACGCCGGCCAGCGTGCTGGCCTGCCTGCAGCGCGCTGCCCAGCGGCCGGGCGTATTGCAGCTGGCGGCGATCGCGGCGATGCAGCTGGAGGGCAGTGACCTGGTCATCACCTTGCGCCAGCCCTTCGGTCCTTTCCCCTATCTGCTGACGCACTACACGACGCAGATCCTGGCCCCGGCCTCCTTCGACGCCCGGGGCAATGTGCAGGCCATCATCGGTAGCGGGCCGTATCGCATTCGCTCCCTGAGCCTGCCGCAGCAATTCGATGTCGAACGCGTGGCCTTGATCGAGTCCGGGCAGGGCAGGCCGATCCAGCGGGCGCGCTACATCAGCGTTTCGCGTGCGGAGACGCGTACCCTATTGGTCCAGAGCGGCCAGGCCGATCTCGCCTTCTCGCTGGACCCGCCCAGCATACGGGCGCTGCAAGACCATCCACGCGCGGCCCTGCTGTCGACCATGCTGCCGCGTACCACCATTCTCAAGCTCAACGCCGGTCATCCCTTCCTGGCCGATGTGCGCGTGCGACGCGCCATCGCGCTGTGCATCGAACGCGAGGGCATCGCCCGCGCCCTGCTGCGCGACCCCGACCTCGGTGCTACGCAACTGTTTCCCCCCGCGCTGGCGCGCTGGCACGATGCCAGCCTGCCGCCCTTGCAGACTGACCTGAAACAGGCCCGCCGCCTGTTGGAGGAGGCCGGCTGGCGCCTCGGTGCGGACGGCGTACGGTGGCGTGAGGGCCAGCGGCTGGCCTTGAATCTGACGACCTTCGTGGATCGTCCCGAACTGCCCCTGATCGCCACCGCCTTGCAGGAAGAGATGCGCCAGATTGGTATTGCCGTGCGGGTGGTGATCGGCAATTCCAGCGATATCCCGGCCGGTCATCGCAGCGGCTTGCTGCAGATGGCGCTGGCGGCGCGCAACTACGGCAATCTCCCCGAACCGGTAGCCAGCCTGCTGCAGGATTTCGGCCCCGAGGGCGGCGACTGGGGCGCCATGGGCTGGCGCAATGCCGAGGTGCCCGCATTGCTGGCGCAACTGGCGGCCGCGCCGGCCGTGCCTGCCGACCGAGACCGAGACCGAGACCGAGACCGCAGCCTGCGCCAGCGCATTACCGCCGTGCTGCAGGAGCAGTTGCCGGTGATCCCGGTGGTCTGGTATCGCCAGACCTGCGCTGTCAGTCGGCGCCTGCGTGGCGCCAGCATCGACCCCTTTGAACGCAGTTACCGGATCTCTTCCCTGCAATGGACCTGAATCGATTATTGAGCGCGGCCACCCGGCGCCGCTTGCTGCTCGCGCTGGGGCAGCGCCTGCTGCAGGCCGCTCTGGTGGCGCTGCTGGTGGGCACGCTGTGTTTCTTCATGACGCGCATGCTGCCCGGCGACATGGCCTACCGCATTGCTGCCGGGCGCTACGGCTATGACATGGTCACCACCGAGGCCGCGCTGGCCGTGCGTGCGGAATTGGGTCTGGACCGGCCCTGGTTCATGGCCCTGAGCGAATGGTGGGGCCGCCTGTTGCATCTGGACCTGGGAATGTCCCAGGTCACTGCCTTGCCGGTGCTGGTGGAGATCGGTCATCAATTGGGCCCGACGCTGCGCCTGTCGCTGCTGGCGATGGCGCTGTCGCTGGCCATCGGCCCCACTGCCGGCGTGCTGGCCGGGCTGCACCCGGGCGGCTGGCTGGACCGTGCCACGCTGGCCGTGTCGGTGGTCCTGCGGGCCTTGCCGTCCTTCCTGCTGGGGCTGTTGCTGGTGCTGCTGTTTTCGGTGCAGCTGGGCGCCTTGCCGGCAGCCGGCCATGGTGATCATGGCGGTATCCTGCTGCCGGCCCTGACGCTGGCGCTGGGCCTGGCGGCGGTGTCCTGCCGCGTGGCGCGTGATGCCATGGTGCAGGTCCGACGTTCCGAATACTTCAGTTTTGCGCTGACCAAAGGTTTGACCTTATCCCAGGCGCTGGCGCGCCATGGCCTGCGCAATGTGGCCGTACCGGTGGTGGCTTACCTGGGCGTGCAACTGGTGATGCTGGTCGAAGGCGTGGTGCTGGTGGAAACCATCTTTGCCTGGCCCGGCATCGGCCACGCGCTGGTGCATGCCATCTTCGGCCGCGACGTGCCGATGATCCAGGGCACTGCCCTGGTGCTGGGCCTGATGTTCGTCCTCTTCAATGCGCTGGTGGATGCCGCCTGCGCCTTCCTTGATCCGCGAGGCCGAGCATGAGCCGCCTTTCTGCTTCCGATGTCCTTGTCGAGCGCGGGGCTACCCGCTGGACCTGCGGCCAGTCCACCGGGCTGCTGCTGTTGCTGGCGGTGGCGCTGCTGGCGCTGGTCGGGCCGATCGCCATCGACATCGACCCTGCGCGCCAGCATCTGGCGCGCTTCCTTGAAGCGCCCAGCCTGGCACAGCCGCTGGGTTACGACCAGCTCGGGCGCAGCATGCTGGCCCGGCTGGCGCATGGCGCCCGGCTATCCTTGTCGCTGGCACTGGTAAGCGTGCTGTCGGCGGCCGTTCCCGGCTTTCTCATCGGTCTGCTGGCGGCCTGGTGCGGCGGCTGGACCGAGCGCGTGCTGGCGGCGCTGGCCGATGCCGTGCTGGCCTTGCCGGGCCTGTTGCTGGTGCTGCTGCTGGCGGCCTTGGCGCCGGGTGGCTTCTGGCCCTTGTACGTGGGCATTTCGCTGGCGCTCTGGGTGGAATATTTCCGCGTGGTGCGTGCCGCATGCCGCGTCCTGCTGGCCAGCCCGCAGGTGGAGGCCTCGCGGCTGCTGGGCTTTGGGCCTGCTTACATTATCCGCCGTCATGTATTGCCGGCTTTGCTGCCGCGTCTGCTGACACTGATGCGCTTCGGCCTGGCCGGCGCGGTGCTGGCGATGTCGGCACTGGGCTTCGTGGGCGTGGGCCTGCAGCCGCCGACGCCGGAACTGGGCGTCATGATGATCGAACTGTTGCCCTATTACCGTGAGGCGCCCTGGCTGGTCGGTGCGCCGGTGCTGGTGCTGTTCATGACCCTGCTGGGTTTGCTGCTGCTGTCGCCGCAGAAGGAGGCCGCATGAACGCGCAGGCGCCGGTGCCGGCGCTGTGCGTGCAAGACCTGGCGGTGCTGCACGGGGAGGATGTGCTGGTCGATGCGACCAGCTTTTCCATCCCGGCCGGTGGCGTGCTGACGTTGCTGGGCGAGAGCGGCTCCGGCAAGTCCTTGCTGGCCCAGGCCATCATGGGGCATTTGCCGGCCAACCTGCGCTGTACCGGGCGCATCAGCATCGATGGCGAATCGGGCGAGGCTGCCGATGTCGCCCCGCGCCAGGCAGGGTGGGGCCGCCGTATCGCGCTGCTGCCCCAGGAACCCTGGCTGGCACTGGACCCGACCATGACCGTGGCGCAGCAGGTGGCCGAGACCTATGAGCTGGTCAGCCTGCCGGCCGTCGATACCCAGAACGACAGTCTGCGGACTGCCCGCAGCAACGCCCGGACGTCGGCGCTGGATGCGCTGGCCAGCCTGGGCCTGCGGGATGCGGCGGACAAATATCCTTTCATGATCTCCGGTGGCATGGCGCAGCGGGTGGCGTTCCTGGCCACGCATGCGGCCGGCGCACCGTTGCTGATCATCGACGAACCCACCAAGGGACTGGATGCCGACCGCCGTGGCGAAGTGCTGGCCCTGCTGCAGGCGGCCCGCAAGGAGGGGATGAGCCTGCTGTGCATCACCCACGACGTCTGGCTGGCGCGAGCGCTGGGCGGACAACTGGCGGTGATGCTGGAGGGGCGCATGGTGGAGCGGGGCGAGGCCGAGGCAGTACTGGCCGCGCCGCAGCACACCTATACCCGGCGCCTGCTGGCGGCAGATCCAGCGTGCTGGCCACTGCCTGCGCCAGTGCAGGCCGCAGCCGGCGAGGTCGGCCGGGTCATTGCCGAGATCAGCGGCGTCAGCAAGGCCTTCGGCGAGCGTGTGTTGTTCAGTGATGTCAGTGCGCGCATCCACGCCGGCGAAATTCTGGCCATCAGCGGGCCCAGTGGTGCGGGCAAGACCAGCTTCGGCAATCTCCTGCTGGGCCTGCTCAAGCCCGATGCGGGAACCGTCACCCGCGCCGCCGGCCTGGCGCCCACGGCGTTCCAGAAGATCTACCAGGACCCGGCGGCGGCCTTTGCGCCCACCGTCAGCCTGCGCCAGTCCCTGCGGGATGTGGTGCGCCTGCACCAGCTGGACTGGAACCGGCTGGAGGCGCTGCTGGCGCGCATGCGGGTCGATACCGGGCTGCTGGATCGCCTGCCGCGCCAGGTATCGGGTGGCGAACTGCAGCGCATTGCATTGGCACGGGTGCTGTTGATGAAACCGACGCTGATCTTTGCCGACGAGCCCACCTCGCGGCTGGACCCGCTGACCCAGCAGGAAGTGATCGGCCTCTTGGTGGAAGAGGCCAGGGCAGCGGGTTGTGCGGTGCTGCTGGTGACGCACGACACCGATATCGTGCGCTGCGTGGCGGACCGGCAGATACGCCTGGGCAGCTGACCCTCAGGCGCGCGCGCCGAACTTGCGGCGCAGCCGCCGCCAGCCGATCACCACGCCACTGCCCGACAAGGCCAGCCCGCCGATGCTCAGCAGGATCAATACCGCCTCGCGCAACCAGCCGGTGGCCAGCATCGGCCCCAGGTCCCAGCTATGCAGCAGGCTGAACAGCCAGCGCCCGATGCGCTGGGCGCGGTCGGCGCTCAATTCCACCAGGCCGCTCTGCAGGTTGAGGTAGACCAGGGTATCACCGGCATCGGCAAACCTCAGTCTGAGTACGGGCAACTGTCGTTGCGCGCCACCCATCATGGCCTCGCTGTCGCGGCGGTAGTAGTAGGCATCGTACTGCTCCATGCGCTCCACCTGCACCAGGGGCGCGTCCATCAGCCGGGCCCCGGCACGTTCCAGCGTGGCGCGAGACCAATGCTGCGCCACCAGCAGGCGTTCCCCCTGCGCATCGGCGGCCAGGACCAGGCGTGTGCCGTCATGGGCGTCGCGGGCCAGCACGAAGGGCTGGCCGGCCAGCGTCAGCCATTCCAGTTCCACCGGACGAAACCCGCTATCGGCCAGACTTTGCAGGATGGCTCCGGTAGGGGCCGCCAGCAGGCCGCCTTGGGCCGGCACCGCTGCATAGCGCGCCAGGTCGGGGCGTTGCGCGGCGGAGAAGATGCCCAGCGGGTTCATCGACATCAGGCCGCTGAAGATCCAGGTCAGGGTGATGGCCGCGAAGCCCAGGCCCAGCAGGTGATGCCAGCGCATCCAGCCGGGCGCGAAGGGTGAGTGCGAGCCGGACTTGTAGGGCCGGCCGAAGCGCCAGCGCCACAGTCCCACCACGATGCCGCTGCAGGCCACCAGCACGCAGCCGGCCGAGAGCGCGATCACGGTCCAGGTCCAGACCGGATCGACCGGTTGATTCTTGAAGACATACAGCCAGTGCAGCCAGGCGCCGACATAGTTCCAGCCGCGTTGCAGGCGGGTCGCCTGCATCACCACTTCGCCGCTATGCGAGGAGACGTAGACCAGGGTGTGGGCGGCATCGTCCAGCAAGATCTGGTGCAGTGGCCGATGCGCGTCCAGCGACCGGGCATGGGTCCAGCGGTCTTCGTGCAACTGGCCCAGGTAATGGGCCTCGGCGCCCGGACGGAACAGGCGTGCCGAGCGCAGCGCGGCATCGCGATCGAATTGCGCTTGGGCTGTGCCGGAAGCCGCATCCAGCGACAGCAGGCTGCCATCCTTCTGGCGCAGCAGATAGCGCGGCTGGCCGCTGGCGGCGTTGAGCACCAGTGCGCCGGCACGCGCCTGCGGCGGTGGGCCCGGCAGCTTGCTGCCGGCTTCCAGAGCCGGGAGGGCTGCCAGCCTGTCCCAGGGCGTGAGCTTGGGATAGCCGACGAACAGCATCACCACGCCGCTGGCGAACCACAGGGCCATCAGCAGGCAGCCTGCCACGCCGCACCAGCGGTGGGTCAGGTAGGTCCAGCGGCGCAGGCGCGCCGGCCAGGAAGTCGCCGCCATCGATCAGAAGCGGTGGTTCACGCTCAACTGCAACTCGCGTCCCGGTCCGTACAGCCATTGGGTATTGGTGTAGTAGGCGGTGGTGAAGTAGTGCTTGTCGAACACGTTGTTGGCACGCAGGGTCAGGGTGGTGGCTTGCGTGGCCTTCCAGCGCAGGGCCAGGTCGGTAGTGGTGTAGGCCGGCAGCTTGAGGGTGTTGGCATTGTCGGCATAGCGCGCGCCCACGTACTGCAGGCCGCCACTGGCAGTCCAGGCGGGCAGGAAGTCCCAGCTCAGCCACAGATTGGCCAGTCGTTCCGGCACGTTGGTGGGGACATTGCCGCTGCGCGAAACAGCCACGCCGGCCACCGCTTCGGCGAAGTCGTCGAAGCGCGCCCGCAGCACGGTGGCGTTGGCGTCCAGCTTGACGGTATCGGCCAGGGCCAGCGACAGGCTGGCTTCGACGCCCCGCGAGGATTGCTGGCCGACCTGGATGCTCTGGCTGGCATTGGCCGGATCGCGGGTGACCAGGTTGTTCTTGCGGATGTCATAGAGGGCCAGGGTCCATTGGCCACGCTTGTTCCAGAACACCTGCTTGACGCCCACTTCCACCTGGCGACCGGTGGACAGGGCGAAGCGGCTGTTGGACTGCGTCAGCATGAGCAGGCCCGACACCGGTGCGGCGGCCTTGGTGTACTGGCCATAGACGGACAGGTCCGGCGTGATGGCATACACCGAGCCCAGGCGCCAGCCGAGGTTGGAGTAGCTCTGGCTGAAGTCGTTGGCGCTGTTGATCAAATCGCTGCGGGAGACGTCGGCGTGGTCGAAGCGCAAGCCGGCCAGCACGCTCAGGCGTTCGGTCAGGTCCAGCTTGTCCTCGGAGAAGACCGAATACTGCGAGGCACTGTTGCGATAGCGTGGCCGGAAGGCGGGGACGCCGGTACCGCTGGCGTAGCCGCCGGGGTCGAAGTCATAGGGATTGACGCTGCTGAAGTTGCCCACATAGGTGTTGTTGGTGTGGGTGAAGCTGCTGGAATTGATGTCGAAGCCGACCGAGACCTGGTTGCTCAGGCCCAGCAGGTGGCCCTTGAAGGTGGCGTCGGTGGTGTTGCCGGTCTGCGACTGGTCATGCCGGATCTGGGTCGCGCCGCTGCGGTCGACCAGCCCGGAGGCCGGGTTGTAGACGTAGGATTCGGCGTTGCGCCAGTTGCGGTCGCTGTTGATCTGGTAGAAGCGGGTGCGCACGGTGGTGTCGGCATTGGGTGTCCATTGTGCTTCCAGTTGTGCCCAGCGGTCCTTGTAGTCGATGTTGCCGTCACCGACATTGAAGTTCTTTTCGCGCAGCGCATCGACCTGCTGGCCATTGATCAGCGGCGTGCCGAAATAGGCCATGGGACGCTGGTGGCCCTGGGCGTAGCTCAGTTGCACGAACAGGTCGGGATTGACGTCCAGCCGCAGCGCACCGGAGAAACTGAGGTTGTTGGAATAGCCGCGATCCACCCAGCCATCGGAGCGGTCACCGCTGATATCCACGCGGTAGGACAGCATGTCGTTGATGGCGCCACCACTGCCCAGGCCGAGGCGCTGCGTGTTGTGGCTGCCGATGGTGGCTTCGACCTCGTTTTCGATCTTGCCGCGTGTGGGCTTCTTCGGCACCACGTTGACCACGCCGCCGATGGCGCCATCACCATAGATCACTGAAGCCGGTCCGCGCAGCACTTCGATGCGTTCCACGCTCCAGGTGTCGAAGGGGAAGCTCACGCCGACGCCGCCGTACTGGCGCACGCCGTCGTACAGGCGCATGACCGAGGTGGTATCGGTAAAGCCGCGTGCCGACAGCGAACTGCCGCTGTTGCCCGGGTGCGCCAGGCTGCTGTAGCCGGGGGCGCGGGTGATGGCATCGACGATGCTGGCGTCGCCGCGTTCTTCCAGCTGACGACGGTCGATCACGCTGACGCTGGCCGGAATCTGCAGGGGCGTGAGGTCGAGGTTGGAACCGGTGCTCACCGGATTCTGCAAGGGCGCGGTGCTGCTGGCGCTCACCGAGATGGTGGGCAGGGTGGGCTCGTCCGGTTCGGTGCGGATCTGGGCCTGTACGCTGGCGGCCAGGCACAGCAAGGGCAGGGCGCGCGGGCCGCAGCTCAGCGTGCGGCGCAGAGCCCGCTGGAGGTGGGTCTGGGTCAATCGCAGATGGGTGCCGCCCCGGTATGGTGTTTTCATGGTCGTTGTGGTGTGGACGGGCTTGCCGAAGCAGGGCCGCCGGGATTGAGGAAATCGCGTCGCGGCCGATTCTAAAGCGCCTGGGGCGGCAGCGGCAGCGGCGAGGTCAGGCCGGAAATTTCATGCAGCAGGCGTGGAAGCCGCGCCGGCAGTGGCATTGCGGGCGATCATGAGGGTCTTTGGAAGGATGGCGGTGCGACAATTAGCCGCAGCCTGGGCGCAACGGGTGCTAGCGTGCGGAGGTCTCTGTGGCGCTGGCCGGGCTGGATTCGCCGTTGCCCAGCAAGAGCGTGGTCCATCGTCCCTGGGCGGACGAGGCGCCTTCGGGCAGTACCATGTAGGACAGGCTTTTCAGCCCGCAATACTGTTCCAGATATTCGCGTGCGTGGGCCATGCGGGCGCGCAGCTGTGGAATGTTGTCTCGGCTATCCGCTTGTACGGGGAGGAATTCGAACATCACTTCCGGATGCAGGAACTGGGTGAGGTGCTGGATGACCATGTCGGCGTCCGGCTGCTCGGCGCTGAACTCGTGGTGCGCAGGCAGTTCTTCCTCGCGCAATTGATAGCGGATCAGGCAGCGCATGCTTCACCTCAATCCCGGATAGTCCGAGACCACGGCCAGCCGCGGATACTCATGCTGGATGGCGCGGTCGCGCCCCTGCTCCTTGGCCCGATAGAGGGCAGCATCGGCGCTGTCGATCAGTTCGCGCGCGTCGACCTGGGCACCCTTGCCGCTGGCCAGGCTGGCCGCGCCGACGCTGATGGTGACGTGGCCTACCGGGCTGCCTTCGTGCGGGATGCCCAGCGCGCGCACCGCCTGCACCAGGCGGCTGGCGATGGCAGTGGCACTGGCGGCATTGCAGTTGGGCAGGATCAGGGCGAATTCCTCGCCGCCATAGCGCGCCACGATGTCGCCCTGGCGGCGCGCCACGCCATTGAGAGCGGCGGCTACCTGCTTGAGGCAGATGTCGCCGGCGGCATGGCCGTAGGTATCGTTGTAGCGCTTGAAATGGTCCACATCCACCATGATCAGCGAGAGCGATTCGCCAGAGCGGTTCAGGCGCGCCAGTTCGGCCGTGAGCGCGGCATCGAAGTAGCGGCGGTTGAAGACATCGGTCAGGCCATCCTTCTGCGACTGCGCTTCCAGCGTGCGGTACAGCCGTTCCAGTTCGGTGCGGGCGGTGATGGCTTCCAGTTCGGCGGTCTCGCGGCCGGCCACCTGTGCCACCAGCCGGTTGCCGCCGTAGCCGATGACGACCAGCAGCATCAGCACCGCGATACCGCGTATCCAGACCCGCCGCGTCCAGTCTTCCAGGATGTCGTCCTTGGCCAGCGCCACCGCCACGAACAGTGGGTACAGGCTGCAGTGCTGGAAACTGGTGAGGCGCACGATATCGTCGCGCGGCGAGCGCATCTCGAAGGAGCCCTGGTCGGCCTTGCTCAGGTATTGCTGCTGCAACACCGACTTGGTGATGTCCAGGCCGATGGAATAACTCAGCAGCGGCTGGCGATAGATCACCGTGCCTTCGTTCAGGCCGAACAGGATGGCGCCGTCGCGCCCGATGGCGAACTGTTCGTAGTAGCGCTGGAAATGGGAGAGGTCAATGTCGGCCACCACCACGCCGGCGAAGCTGCCATCGGGATGATTGATGCGCCGGCTCATGGTGACTACCCACTGGCCGCTAACGCGGCTGCGCATGGGCTTGCCCAGATAGGCCTGGTTGGTACGCAGTCGCTGGTGGTGCAGGAAGTAGTCGTCCTGGACATAGCGGTGCTCCAGGGTTCCCTGGGAGGTGCCGATGGCCAGCCCGGTTTCGTCGTAGACCATCAGCATGGCCAGTTGCGGCACCGCCGCCACCGAGGTGACCATGAATTCGTGTGTGCGCTGGCGACCGGCCGTCGCCGTACCATCGAATTCGAGGTGCTCCTGCACCGCCAGCAGTACCACGTCGACTTCCTTGAAGGTCTGGTCGGCCTGCTGGGTCATGGCCAGTGCCATGTTGGAGGCATTGCGGGTGGCTTCGTCCAGCGCCACCTCATAGGCGCGCCAGGCAGACCAGGCTTCCAGCAGCAGGATGATCAGGCAGACCACGACCACGAACAGCTTGGCTGTCCTCGATGCGCGCTGGATTGTGTGTTCTGGCATGTCGCTTTCCCCGGAAACGGCCTTTCCCCGGCGCCATTGTTGTCAAATCCGGCTGGATCGTCCATCGGGGAATACCTGAACTTGTGAGGAGATTAACAGATTCCTCCTTCTCAAGGGCAGAGCTTGCCGGTCGGTAAGCGCCGCCGCCGGGGGGCAGCGGCTTGCCGGCAGGCATTTCTTGCTGCTGGAACGCATCTCACGACTATTTATGAGATGAGCTCTAGTCGTAACGGCGGCTGAACAGGATGTTCAGGCCGTTGATGGTGCCGGCGCGGGCCACCAGCGACCAGCGCCGCGAGATCTGCCAGGTCGCCTTGGCCACGCTGGCCGCGCCTTGCAGGCTCTGTTCATAGCCCAGCGTGATCTTCTGGGTGATGGCCTTGCCCAGGTTCACCACCTGGTCGTCGGTCAGGCCGGATTCGCTGGAGCCGATGCTGAACTGGTCCAGCCCGATATCCTTTGCGATGCGCTTGCCCCCCATGTTGCCCACCAGCGCCAGCGCCTGACTGCTGGCGGTACGCTGGCCGATGTTGGAACTGTCGGTGCCGTGGCCGAACATCATCCAGGACAGTTTTTCGTCGTCCGGCACATTCGGTTCCGACACCAGCTGCACCCGTGGCTGGTTGGCGTTGCCGGTCACCGATACCCCCGCCTCGACATCCTGGTTGCGACGCATGGCCAGGATGTTGATGTTGGGATTGGTGATCGGTCCCTGGAAGTTGATGATGCCCCGCTCGATATTGAGCTTGGTGCCAAAGGCTTCGTAGCTGCCCTCGGCCACGTTGATGGTGCCGCTGGCGCGCAGCGGTGAGAGCGGCTCGCTGCGCACCATCATGTCGCCGCGCAGGCGCAGATCGGCGCCGCTGCCGCGGAAGCGGAAATCGTTGCCCAGGTCGACCGCCAGGTTGATGACCGGGGCGAAGCGGCTGGCCGGCTTTTCGGTGGCGGCTTCCAGCTTTTCCTGCGAGGAGGCGGCCGCGCCGACACGGTTCTTCCCGCTGCGGCTGACGATGACCACATCGTCACCCAGCCGCGGGGCGCTGCTCTTGGGCAGGTCGAACAGGGCGCGGTCCACCGTGAACTTGCCATCCACCCGCAACTGCTCGTTGACGTTGCCGAGGGTGCCCTGGCCGGAGAGCATCAGTTGCCGGTCAGGGCTGGCGAACAGTTCCAGGTGATCGGCGGTGACCGTGGCGTTGAGGTCGGGATTGTCGGTGCCCAGCTGGATCTTGCCACCGGCGCGCAGGGTGCCGCGCCCGCCATGGAATTCGATCTGGCGCAGCTCGATCACGTTGCTGTCCATGACGATGCGCACGATGCCGTCCTTGAGCTGGATGCCCTGGTCGAATTCGGTCACCGCCAGGTCGTCGCCATTGACCGCGCCCGACAGCCGGGGTTGGCCCAGGGTGCCGGCGGCCTTGAGGTCGGCCGCAAGCTTGCCGTTGAGGCTGAGCTGCGGACCGATCAGGTCGCCCACCCGTTTCAGTTGCGGCACGTCCAGGCGCGCCTGCAGGTTCAGCGGGGAGGCAGCGTCCAGTGCCAGCAAGGCATCGATGCGCCGCAGCCCGATCTCGCCACCCAGGCTCAGCGTCCCGATGCGGGCGGCATCGACACGTCCGTCCAGACGCATCTGCTCGCCCTGGAAGTCGCTGCGCAGCCGTAGTTCGGACAGGCCCAGCGTGGCCTCACCGGTGCTGGTGGTGACCCTGACGTCGCCTGATCGGCGGGCGATCTGCAGGTAACCGCTGGCGCGCTCGGCCAGGGTGAAATCCCAGTCGCTGTCCAGCACCAGGTCGGTCTTGACCGGGGCGGGCGTACCGGTGAATTGCTGCACCAGTTCCAGTACGCGGCCCACGTCCAGCGCCCGCACCTGGCCGGCCGACGCCAGCCGGCCCTGCTGGTAGGACAGGCGTTTGAGTTCGATGGCCGTGCGGTCGATCTCGATGCGGGTGCTGCCGGCCTCGATGCCGTCGGCCGAGACATCCAGCGCCAGCGGACTGCCCAGAGCGATGCGCGGGAAGCCCTGGTTGCTGAACTGGTCGAGGCTGCCGGCCCAGCCATAGTGACCCCTGGTCTTTTCGGTGACCTGGCCATGGGCGCCCACGGCCAGGTCCAGCGTCTGCTGCTGCAGCTTGCCCTTGGCCTGCAGGGCCAGTGTGTGCCTGGCGTAGGTGCCATCGAGCTTGATCGCCAGGCGTGACAGTTCGGCCTGCGGGCCGCGGTAGCCCTCACCCTCCAGCGTGAGCGCCAGGCGGTTGTCGGGCGAGGCCACGCCAGCGGCCAGGTGGCTGTGCAGCTCGCTCTGGCCGGCCAGGTGATGCAGCTGGTGCGGGCCGAATTGCAATTGCTCGGCCTGGAAGCTGGCCACCAGGTCGGGGCGCTGGCGCGTGCCGCTCACGGTGCCGTCCAGGCGCAACAGGCCCGACAGCCCATAGCCCAGGCGCGCCAGTTGCGGCGCGTCGACCTTGAGCCTGAGCTTGTCGCCGGCGGCGCCGAAGCTGCCGTCCAGGTCCAGGGTATTGCCGGCCACCTGCAGATTGACCTTGGAGGGCAAGAGCCGCATGCCGGCCAGCTGGAGATCCCCCCGGCCGCTCATGGGCAGGTCGCCGTAGCGGCTATCGTGGATACGGAAACCGAGTTTGACCTTCAATTCCGGCGAGAGGGCACCGGCCGTGTCGAAGTCCATGTTGATGCGGGCCGGCACCGGTTGCGAGGGGGCCGGGCGACTGGTGCGATGCCCCTTGCTGGCCGGTGGCGGCGTGACCGCCTGCAGGACGGACGTGGGATCGAAGTCCAGCAGCCGGCCCTTGAAGGCGTAATCCATCGCGCCTGCGGTCTGCAGGGTACCGCTGGTTTCCAGGCGCGATCTGCCCGCGCTCAGCGACGCCTCGCGCACCTGCACCTGGTCGGCGCCGATGACGCTGTCCACGTGCAGCTTCAGGGTGCTGTCCTGCAGGGTCAGCAGGAGCTGTTGTGCATCGGGCGCCAGCGTCACGTCCACCGGGCCGGACAGCCGGGTCGGACGCACCTGGCGATGAATCTGGCTGAGGTCCAGTTCGCTCACGCGCAGCTTGAACTGGCCGGCCATGGGCGTTTCCTTGCCGGGCTCCGCGCTGCCGGGGCGGAACTGGCCGCCCCCCTCGATGCGGGCATTGCGCGGCAGGCGGATGTCCAGCCGGGACAGGCTCTGCTGCTGCAGGTCCAGTTGCACATCGGCGCTGGCCGAGAGCAGGGGCAGCAGTTGCTGGTCCAGGCTGCCGGCGCGGGCATTGCTGATGTCCACCCGGCCGGCCACCTGCAGCGGGGCGCCGGCAGGCAGCCCGGCCGGTGGTGCAAGGTCGGCGCGCAGGTTCAGGTCGGCCGCCGGTGCGGCGGCGTTGAAGGCTTGCGGATTGAGGTGCTGCAGATCGACCCGGGCCCGCTTGAGCGGTATCGTGGCGAAGGGCGTGGCGACGATGTCGGCATTGCCCTTGAGCTGGTCGCCCCCGGCGGTCAGGGCGATACCCAGTTCCTCCAGCGAGCCGGACAGTTGGGCCGCCAGCTGGTATTGCTCCTTGAACCCGGCCTGCTGGTAGGCGCCCGTCAGCTCCAGTCCGCCGCCGATGGCGAAGGGACGCTGGCCGTTCAGATGCAACAGGGCGGTGGCCTGGCCGTATGGGGTGCCGAGATGGTCCAGCACCAGGGTGTGTTGCACACCATCGGAGTTGCCGTGCAGTTTGAGGTCCGACAGTTCGGTGGTGGAGCTGCCCTGCGTCAGACTGAGGTGGCCCAGGCTGATCTCGCCGATGTCCAGTGCCAGTGGCAGCGCCAGCGACGTCGGCAGGGTCGTCGGTTCGGAGGGTGAAGGCTGCTGGCTCAATTGCACCTTGCCCACGCGCAGGTAGGCGATGCTGAACTTGCGCTGCAGCGCGGACAGGTGCCAGCGGGCGTCGATGCTGTCGATATCGAGGATGCGCTTGTCATCCTGGTAATGCAGCGCGCGCAGGCGCAGGCCATCGGCCACGGTGCCGCCCAGCAACTGGCCGGACAGCTTGCCATCCAGTACCTTGACGGCGCCGTTCCACAGCAGGCGCGCGCCGTTTTCGGTCTTCAGGGCGTACAGCGTGGTGCCGGCCGTCGCCAGCAGCAGCACGGCGAGCGTGCCGCCACTCCAGGCGGCGAAGCGGCCGAGGCGGCGCCGCGCGCGGCGCGGCGGCGGTGCGGACGGGGGCGTCTGCGGTGCGGGGGACTGGTCGCTCATGCGTGCTTGTCGTTCGACTTCATATAAATCGTTTAAACCATTTAAGCCATCTAAAACCGGGTGCCGATGCTGGCTGCAACACTAGAAAGCGATGCCCAGCGAGATATGGGGCCGGATCTGGCGTTTCTGGATGCCATAGGCCAGGTCCAGGTTCAGGGTGCCGACCGGACTGCGCCAGCGCGCACCGGCACCGACGCCGTGATAGAAGGTCTTGTTGTTCCAGTTGTCGGCGGCCGCACCGATGTCGTAGAACACCGCCGCGCCCCATTTCTCGCTGAACCAGCGCTGGTATTCGGAACTGCCTACGGCCAGGTACTTGGTCGGGTAGACGGTGCCGTTCTGTTCGTTGCCGATGCTCTGGTAGCTGTAGCCGCGCACCGAGTCGTTGCCGCCGGTGCGGAACAGCAGCGAGGGCGGCACCGAGCCGGCGCTGCCGGTGGTGAAGACTCCGCCCAGCTCGGCCCGCAAGACCACGATGTCGCGCTTGCCGACCGGGACGAACTGCTTGAAGCGCCCATACAGGCGGCTGAAGCTCTGGTCGGTCAGTAATCCCTTGAGTGCGAAGCCGGCTTCCAGCGTCAGCAGGTTGCCCCGGCGCGGGAAGATCGGGTTGTCCACGTTGCGGCGCGACCAGGCGAAGCCGGGGACCAGGGCGCGGTGCTTGCCGGGCGTGACGATGGTATTGGCCGGCAGGGTGCTGCCGTTTTCCTGGCTCAGTTCATCGCGATAGTAGGTCAGCGAATACGTGGTGTCATAGTTTTCGCTGTTGCGGGCGCGCTTGAGCCCGATCTGCTGGCTGCGCAGGTCGATGCCTTCCAGCTTGGTGCGGTCATAGGACGTGTTGAGACTGTTGACGAAGGCCTTCTGGTCCGGCGGCATGGCCAGCGACATCAGACCATACTGGCGCTTCTGTTCCAGCCGCACCTGACTGTCGAAGACGTAGGCCTTGTCGAACACGTTGTAGTGCGAATAGCGGCCTTCGACCTGGGCGCCGGTATCGGTACTGTAGCCGACCCCGGTGCGGATGCGCTGGGCCGGGAATTCGGTGACCTGCACCTTCACCGGCGTGAGATCCGGATGTTCGGGGTCGTCGTCGATGGCCACGATGGCATTGGAGAAGTAAGGCGTGTTCTGGATCTGCCGCTGCAGGGCCAGCAGGCGATCGACGTCATAGGCTTCCCCCACGTTGAGCGGATTGACGTTGCGGATGATGGACTCGGGATAGCGGCGTGTGCCGGTGATCTGCAGGGGCCCCAGGGTGAAGGCCGGGCCGCTGTCATAGTGCACCGACAGGTCGGCCTGGTGCTCGTCCGGATCGACCCGGGCCTGCGAGGTGGCGATGCGGGCGGCCGCATATTTCTTTTGCTGCAGCTGGTCCAGACCGGCGTTTTTGGCCTTGTCCCAGTCTTCCTGGCGGAACGGCCGGCCGGGCGGCAACGACCAGTTCTCGCGCAGCGCGGCCACGCGCGCCGCATCGTCGCGCCCGGCCACGCCGGTGACGCTGATCTCGGCCGAGGCCACCTCGGTCCGCGGACCGGGATCGACACTGAGCGTGATGCGCCGCAGCGGCTCCTGGCCGGAGGAGGCCGGCCCGGTCGTCATGCTGACCCGGGTGACCGGGGTGAAATAGCCTTCGGTGGAGGTCAGCTCGCGCACCTGGTCACCGGCCGTGTCCATCATGAACCTGAGCTGTTCGTCGCTGATGTCGTCGCGGTCCTGGTAGCGCGAGAGATCCAGGAAATCCTTGAGCAGCGACTGCACCGGCTTGGGTGCTTGGATATCCACCTGGTAGGCGGCATGGGCGGTATCGGCGGCACACCAGAGAAAGGCGATGGCCAGGTGGCGGGTCCAGGTCATTGATTCACTGCATCATCTGTTATCGGTTGAGGCGTCCGGCCTGACGCGCCCTGCGGCAAGTCGGGTAGGATGGAGGGCTGGGCGCTGTACGCCACCCAGGCCTGACCCGCGCGCGGCGCGGATAGTTCCTGGCCGCTGCCGGCCGTCGGCGCTTCATTTCCGGGTCGTGGCGGGCACCGCTGCGGTGGAGCGCCAGGCACATCCGGCCGATGCGGGTCAACAGGCCAGGGCGCGCGGATCGTCCGCCTCGTTCATCCCGCTATTGTAATGCGCCTGCCACGCCGGCCGCGCGGGTATTCCGGGTATTCCGGACCAAACCCGGCATGGTACTTGTCCCGCTACCGCAGGCGTGTGCTGTACATCGAAGGAGAGTCACGTGAGTAGTGTGAGTATTGATGCGTATTCGGAGAAGGCCAGTTGCGAACGGCTGCTGTCGGTCCACCGCTGGACCGACAGCCTGCTCAGTTTCCGGACCACCCGTCCGGCCGGCTATCGCTTCACGCCCGGCCAGTTCGCCCGCCTGGGGCTGGAGATCGATGGTCAGATCGTTTCGCGAGCCTATTCCATCACCTCGGCCGAGCATGAGGATCAGCTGGAGTATTACGCCATCATCGTGCCCGGCGGCCAGTTCACCACGCGCCTGGATGCTCTGCGGCCTGGTGATGCGGTGTGGGTGGAAAAGCTCAGCTATGGTTTCATGACCGCCGAGCGCTTCGTCGATGGTCGCCAGCTCTGGATGCTGGCGACCGGCACCGGCCTCGGACCGTATGTATCCATCCTGCAGCAACCCGAGGTCTGGCAGCGCTTCGACCACCTGGTGGTGGTGCATGGCGTGCGTCGGCGCGAGGAGCTGGCCTATGCCGACAAGTTCGAGCAACTGCGCCGGCAGGCCGCCGAGCAGGGCTGGCCGGCACGCCTGCAGCTGCTGCGCTGCGTGACCCGCGATACCGACCTGCCGGACGCGCATGGCTGGCTGGCCGGACGCCTCACCACGCTGCTCAGGGATGGCGCCCTGGAACAGTCAGCCGGCCTGCCGTTGAGTGTGGAGCAGAGCCGGCTCATGGCCTGCGGCAATCCCGACATGGTCACCGAAGTACGCGAGCTGCTGCGTGAACGGGGCATGGGGCCATTGCGCCGCACCGGCGGCGGTCAGTTCGTGACCGAAGACTACTGGTGAGGCCAACGGGGACGGACTTGCTCCCCCATTTCCCCGCCGACGGGTCCTTATGCGGACTTTACAGAATCCGCTTCCATATCGATAAAGAGCGCCGATGGATTTCTGAAAAACTCCGGAAGATCGGTTCCGCTGGGCTTATTTGCTATTGACACCTCGTATAAATTCGATTTTTAGCTCGAATCTTGCGATTTCCTTTCTATTTTCTTCCGATTTTCTCTATCTCCTATGTATGGAAGTTTTGCGATGCCTCGACGGCATCGACAAACGCGGGGAGCCGACATCGATGAAGGCAATCGAGGGCAGCAAGCCAAGGCACTTCATGGGAAGACGATTCCGGGTCACAGCCGCGCGGGATCGTCACCCGTCAGTTAATTGAACCATTTGGGGGTAGCATGAATTTGAAGAAGATCCTGCACGTAGCCATTGCCGACGACCATCCTATCGTGCTGGGTGCGCTCAGGAGCGAGTTGGCGCGCCTGCCGGAAATACGCATCGATCTGGAAGTGGATACCGGCGAAGCACTGCTCACGGCACTCAAGCGCTCGCCTTGCGAGATCGTCATCACCGATTTCGCCATGCCGGCCGATGACAGCGAAGAATCCGACGGCTTCGCGCTGGTGAAGCGGATCAAGACCGAGCATCCCTCGACCAAGCTGATCGTCTATACCGCCATGAACAACGGTGCGGTGATCCGGCGCCTGTATCGCATGGGGGTCTTCGCGGTCATCAACAAGCGTGAAAAGGCCGATGAACTGATCAATGCCTGCCTGGCCACGCAGAGCAGCAAGCAACTGTATTTCCCGGTATCGCTGCGCGGTGAGCTGGAGATGAGCTGGGCCCAGGGTGAAGGTTTTGGATTGGTGCGCGAGTTGACCCAGAGCGAGCTGGAGGTGGTGCGGCTGTTTGTCGAGGGGCAGTCGCTGGGTGAGATCTGCGAACGTCTTTCGCGTACGCCCAGCACCATCAGCACCCACAAGAACAATGCCATGCGCAAGCTGGGGCTGAGCACCGATGCGGATCTGATCAAGTATGCGTATTCGACCGGAATGATCAACTAGGCGGGGCACCGCCCGCCGCCCGCCGATATTAATCCGGCGGCGGCAGGGAAGGACGGTGCGAAGGACGGTGCGTTTGTCCGCCGCAAAACGCCATTTTGCCCCTGATGCCCTTAAGATTTTGAAATGTTCGAAATGAGACATGCTCAACGCCATATTGAGGATTTGACTGAGCTCAAATTTGCCAGTAATGTCGTAGCTAGCCTTTAAGGCCTTTGTACTGCCGCTGCCCGTCGTGGCATTAAAGAAGCTCAGCTCTTGCTGGGCTTTTTTTGTTTTTGCGTCATGAGATACTTCACTCCGGTACCAGGGTACGTGCCTGAGGCCGAAATTGGCCGAGACGAACTGCACGGCAAGATGACGCAATAATTTCATTTATCCCCAGTAGAGCGCGAAATCTCTATTTGCTATGACTATTAGACCGACTGCGATCTATTCGTTAACGCACTTGATGGAGAAGTTTCTGCTTGGTGCAGGCGTCGCTTAGTTGTGGATCTCATTAGTGAGCCTCTTCGGTATGGCTGTCATCAACGAAATGCATTGCGCGAACATCATGCTCTGAATGGCGCCCGAGCAAATTATTATGCATTTCGAGAGTCGCCGTTCAGCGATAATACGATTTCTTAAGTCACTGGTAGTGCGGGGCACTACCGCTAACTAGAGGCTTCCGCATTGACTTCGCTGTAGCGTTTAACCAGTGCGTGGTAGAGGTCCTTGGCAAAAGAATCTTGTTTTGGGTCTAATGTCGAAGTTAGCTCGACCAAGTGAACGTTATCTTCTTTGCCCATCCAGGTTTTTATGTATGTCCCAGACTTATAGCCATTGTGCTGCCTGAAAATATTCAGCACATTCTTGGAAATATATTGTCGCGTTACATCATCCCATGACATATCAAGTGAATCGAAACACGCTTCGAGAACTCCGATCTCACATCGACGAACTGATGCTAATCCGCCGAGCAATTCCAGTAATGTCCTCGGGTCGTTTCGATCAAGCAAATGTGCGGAGCCATCGAATTCAATGGTGTATTGGGTGGGATTGGACTTTTCGACAACAGATTCCGCAGCCTTTCTCACGTCACCTTCGGCCTGCAAAAGTTCATGTGAAAGAATAAAGTGGAGAATATCGATAAGCTCAATTTGTACTTGTGCTAAATCGGGTTGCTCTTTTTTCCACCACTTCCATCCATAGTGATCCAAGGCCTCGGCGACTTCAACAACTACCGCTCTTAAAAAGGGGTATTTTGCAGAGATCCATTCTGGATTCACTGTGCTGTTCATCTCCCCTTGGAGAGTTAGCATTTGAGCAGCTTGTGCCATGCGTAGAGGTTCCATCCAGGCTCTCCTTTGGTTACCAACCGACCAACTCAGTTACGAGCTATCGTATCATTCTGCTGTGCTATCGAATTTAAAATCTGATTAATAGCTGATCTGGTCTCGGAGAATGCATTGTCAGCCAATTCTACGAGAATTCGATTTGCGAGTTCACTCGCAGATATCTCGTGCTTCAGTTGCAGCCCGCACTTATTCATACAGAGAATAATTATGTCGGCAGGTGGTGAGGCAGAGCCTGACATATATTTGGAAAGCATTGGCTGGCTTTTCTTTATTTCCTTGGCAAAATCTTGTTGACTAAGGCCAGACTGCTTCCATGCGGTTGTAATAATGTCTTTGGCTTTCATTGGATTCTTGACAGGGTGCACTGTTCAGATATTATTCATTATAAGAATAAATTGATATAAACAATCATGCAATGGTCAATTGAAAGTGATCGAGGAAGTGCGGACGCGGGGCAATTTGCGACTCCAAATTGGGTGGCGGAATTACTTTGTTCTCGGCTTCGAAGAACTCCGAAAGATGTCGTTGATCTGGGAGTTGGTAAAGGGGCATTGACTACTGCATTAATCGATCGATTTCCGAGCGCGCGACTTATTGGGGTTGATAATTACCCCATCCCTCAGGGAATACAAGCAGAAATGCGCGCAGATGGTGTATCCCTGATTTCTCGTGACGTAACTGAACCTAATTTTCCTGGTTGGTTTGTTCGAAGGTATGGAAAAATGAGCACGGTCATTTGCAACCCGCCATTTACCTATCTCAAAAACGATCCTCAGGTGCAGGCAAAGCTAACAGCGTTGGGTTTTGGGGCCACTAAGGGAGCCAAGTTGCAACGAATGGATTTGGTTTTTTTGGCGCATGCGCTGAAAATGCTAAAGCCCGGGGGCGAAATGGCGTTTATTCTTCCAATATCGGCGTTTGCGATGTCGCGTACGTTCGCAAATTTGAATGCCTTATCGCGATATTTTGGGCTTCGCGAAATTATTGCTCTTCCTCAGTCGGTATATCAGAGTGCCGATGTGCAAACAGCGATATTGATCTTTAGGCCTGATGTGACCAATGCGACAAGATCGAAATTTACAGTGTTCAATGCCCGAGATGGCCAAGGCATCGAGCGCATTGGCGAGTTCTCTGCTGAGCAGTTGATAAGAGAGTGCAAAGGCGAAAACAGAACCGTACGAGCCAGTACAACTTTGTCTTCTTTAGGCGCGCAAATTGCTCGCGGAAAACATTCATCTAATACATTGGCGCATCAAGGAATATCGCACTTCCATACGACTTCATTTCAGAATTATCCAACTTCTCAAATTCATTTTGAAGACGGCGTACATCCAAGTGTGACGACTCAGGTGGACTCCCCGGCTCAAGAGGGGGATATCTTAATTCCAAGGGTAGGGACTAGATGCTTAGGACGAGCCGCTATCGTTATGAGAGGCAGTCAATATATTTCGGACTGTGTTTTCCGCATTTCGGCACCGTCCGCTGAACGCCGTAACATTTGGGAATTTTTATCATCCGAGACAGGGCGCGATTGGCAGCTGGCGTTAGCGCGTGGCGCATGCGCTAAATTCATCACACATCAAGACTTGGCCAAGGCACCGTTGCCAATGACCATCGGTTAGTTTCGTTTATCCAATATTGACGCTGTATTTATGCCACAGGTTGACTCCGCTTGAACGTTTTGATTTTCTCTTGGGGTGGTCATAAATGATGCCCGTCTCGCTCGGATAAAGGCTGCAGAAGACAGCAGTTGCAATGCCACATGGCTTTGTTCCGATGGGAGCAATGAACATCTTGTCACCGGCAGAGAGAGAGAGTCTAGTCTTCTCCAAACAATCAAAGGCAGACCCAGGTTCGTTGGCCGAACAATATGCAACGTCGATTGAACCTTGTTCTGACAGAATCGAGAGGTGAGGTACGATCGCATTAAGTTCCCATCCTGCCCGAAAAGCAGGTACGCCGAAGACAACCTTGATTTCTTTCGACGAGATCATTTGAAATTCTTCCAAGGCTCGAGCCATACGCTCGGGTTCGTATCCTAAGAAGAATACTCCCGCACTAACCTCATCACTTGCCAAGTCAACGATTGAATGCGGTATCGGGCGATAGTCTGCGATAAGTTCCGATAGTGCGAACGAATTCCCTCCTACTGGCTTCGTGTAATTAGCCGGCTCAACATAAATCGTGGTGAAGACTTTAATACCAAGGGCAATCAATGCTCGAACAATACAAAAAAGCTCAGCAAAACCTAATGTTGTGGCCTCTAGAACAATTGGACGATCATCCAAATGCTCTTGGATCAAGATCTCGCAGCTGTCCGCGGAAACGGATTTTTCACCTATTTTTACCGCCATCGTTTCCACGTCATAGCTCACAAGAATGCGGTGATGTGATTCCGCATTATTGAGCTGTATTGCCAAACGTCCTCTGTCGTCAATTGGATTGCCGTGAAATACGAGGCTATTAATTGGGATGGCCAATTCGCTAGGCTCTAAATTACTGGTGCTGTAGAAATGCGCTGCCGGGTTCATTGCCATAATCCCATTTGAGTAGATCCCAGCTCATTCTGTTTTCCATTGCCTCTCACGAGCTTGTTGCTCAAATCCTGATACGCATCCTCAGTTCCTAGCGCTAACACTTGAAATTGATCTACCGAAATTTCAATCTTTCTTTTCTTTCGATAGCTGATTTGGAAATAAGGCGAATAAATTGGATTGAGTTGGTAGTCGACAATATCAGATCCGACTTTATTTTTTGTTTTAGTCTCTAGTTTTTCTACCAATATGGCGTATTTTTTTGCCTCACTAATGAATTTCATTTCAATGTCATTTAAAGCTCGATCCCCAGAGTTGATGGTGAACTGATTTTGTTCTGGCTCGCTCATTGCCGGTTGCGCCTGCAAGGAGCGAAATACTCCGCCAAGGCGTAAAACGAACATCCGCAAACGTTCACCATACTCACCAAAAGTCTTAATCTCTTCGATAAGCTTTTGCGCAGCTTCGTATGCTGCTCTGGCTTGAATATCTATTGAAAATATCTGACTGTCTTCTTCCATTAGTTCGGCTACCTCAAGTGCCTTATAAGTCAGAATCAAGAAGTGACGCAGATTATTTCCGGACATCGTGCAGAACGTATCAAAGCCGCTGTAAATCGGACAAACTGGTTGATAGGGGCGATACAGCTCAAGTAATGCACCAATCAGATTATTGTGTATCCAAGTGCTTTGAAATGATCCGCTGCTATCGTCAGAATAGAGTCTCAATTGTTTGAGGATCGACTCTGGATTCAGCGAAGATCTGTTTAATAGCGCAGGCAAAACAACAAGTGCCTCCGGAACATCGGTGAACTTGGCATATTCAAATGCTAGAGATCTTGAAAATCGACGTCGTGTAAGTGCAAGCTCCACCCGCTCCCAAAGAATTTTATTTATACGGTCGTGATTGAGAGCATCGGCAGCAAGTTCTTTGGCAGTCCTTGAGGGGAAGAGAGTTCGAATCACATTAAGAGTTCGATCTCGATAGTCTTGTGTCTGTCTAATTTTTAGATTGTCTGGCTCTAATACCGACGGCAAAAACTCTGCATCAGAATTTTTTTCTGCTAATTCCAAATTGGCTAGAAACACTTCGGCAAAAAACACCTCGCGTTGCGGGCTATCTTGAAGGTCATCTAGAGAAATCAGGCGGAAGTCATGAGTCGCGTTCACAGTCTCCAAGCCTGTGGTACGATTTTCTGGTGATAACTCTTTAGAAGTAAAACTCACAATAAGAGGGCGTTGGCTGTGCTTGAGATAGTTATTTAGCACTCGACGCTGATAAGAAACTAGATTTTCGACTTCATCGACATAGACGTAAAAAGCGATTTCTTCAAGGCCAGGTGTCGCACGAAGATCTTGAATAATGGCAGAAACGAAGTCTCGTCCAGGAGGTAAAAGTGGCTGTTCTAATGAAGAAATATTAGAAATCCAAGTGGTGAATCTCCGGCGACTCGCTTCTAAGAAAAATTCCAATTCGATTGGCGATGTTGGAAAGTCAGGGTGAAAATCAGAGGCACAAGATATTTTCAACGAAGAGTAATCATCTTTAGAGAATCTTGCGAAAGTGCTATCCGCAATAAGCTTCGTTGCTCGCAGAATTTCGATGGAGGTTACGAGTGCAAAGTAGCTGTCGAAGATAGAAATCCATTGATCTTCGGTCAGACCTCTTGATTTCAAGGAATTAGAGAATTGGGTGTCTACACGCCAATAGATTCCTACGTGGGATATTTCGTCATCAGGTATTTTTAAGCGCTTCCGTGAAAATGCAGTGTGGTAATCCATGTACTTAAGTAGCATGGTTTTTCCACAACCCCGTTTTCCGATGATGTAGGTCGAACGTGTAGCGGATCTCAGGTTCAGTTGTTGAAAGTATGGCGGAATAAAAAATCTTCCCCATACGTCGGCATCATGTTCCTCAGCTCGAGTCTTCGCGAGGATAGTATGGTCGATAATTTTGCTCATTCTATCTATCAAAAAGTGGCTTCCAAGTTTCCGATTCATCCCATAATAACTGCAAAGAATCGTCAGGAACCCCATGTTCATAGGCGACCATAAGTCCCAAGCTGCCAAAGCCTAGCGGCTGCTTTTCTTTGAAATTTCCTTTGGCCGACACAATACTCTGATAGACATCTACGGGACTTATTTCATGAGGCCATCTGTTCTCGTTAATCCAGGTGGAGGCTTGTGACGAGAAGCTATCCTCAGCGGTCATTTTTTCACCAAAAAATATCGGGATATCAGGGAAAGATTTTTGAAATCGAGAAATTGCAAATTCATGAGCAATTGCAACGACAATTCCCACCTTTCCTGGATTTCTAGTCAATGCGGATAGTCCCTGTTGAAGCATCCCTTCTAACTGGTCCCCAGTGAATACCCCATCGTCGACAAGAAGATACCTTTCGTGTTCTTGTAATGTGGTAACGGAATCTGGATATGAGATTTGTGCACCATTGATTTTGAATTCTTGCTTCAACATGCGCGTGATGAGTTCTCCACTTTTGCCTGGGCGCGTATGTTCATGCGCAGGAGGGCCAAAGTACACTTTCAAGTTGGCTGCGCCTTGCAAAATTTCGCGCCAATGAAGCCTTTCTCTATCTGTTTCATTTTGAGCGATGGTGAGCGCCATTTTCCGAAGCGCTTGAGCCAATGCGGACTCGATTTGGCCGGTAGTTCTATAAATTAAATGGCGAAGAATAAATAGTGCCAAAGAGTATTCAGGGCCTTTGGCGAATTGCTTCAGCCACGTACTAATCCGCTCTCTGCTCAGCCCATTTCGAATTCCAGTGGAGCTTAACAGCTGGATCTCCCGCTTTAGATTCAGGTCGTCGTTGACAATGGAAAGTGCCTGTTGTTGCATAAATGACGCTCTTTAATTTGACTTGTGATCGGAGCGGCCAATTAGTATCTGCAGATGTTTCCTTTATGAAAGCATCTGGTGTCTACTCCCCCTAGCCTCTTAACAAGACATTACACCAAAAAATGAGATGGTGAGCGCAGGAGTTACGTTGACGTGAGTTCTATGCGAAATGCTGGGAGGTAGAAACTCAGTGCCATGTAGCCGTTGGTATATTGGATGCTCCCCACGCTAATCCTTGGCGAAATGGATCTTAAAACAATGCTGACCTGCGGTAATTCATCTCACCGGAGTCAGGTTTGAGCCCTTTTTTTTCTAAAGTCCCATCTTGCAAACTGCATCTCAGATACCTTCGTGAACGAAGTTAAAGGACCGCCCGACTCGAGAAGATGAAAAACCTGCGGCGGCGGGAGCCGATATTATGCAGCGCACCCCTGATCTTGGCGTAGGCTCAATCGAATCTAGGCTCGACGAATCAGCCTCTACAAAAGGCGGTAAAGGTTGCCAGCACCTATCTCCAAGCTAGAAGAGCTTTGCCAAGTTTTGCGCAAACGTTGCGAAGCGCTGGCGTTCTGCCGGAGTGATTTCCGACGCCTTCGCCCTCGCAGCCTCCTCGAAAATGTCCTTCAAAGCCGGACCTATCTCGTGCTGCTGCTGTGAGTTCTGGGCCAGGGTCGACTTATCGAACGCCTTGGCGATCGACGCTGCCGCCGGCGCTTTATGCTGAACAGATAACAATAGACGAACGCTGCTGATGTCCACGCTTCGCATGAGCAACTCTGTGATTTTCCCCAGCAACTGTGGATGGACCTCGGTGCCCTTAGCCACCAGCCGTGTCATTTGAAGGGCGCCCTCGACACGATCTTGTTTGTTGACCGCATCCAGCAACAGCGTACCGAGTGTCAGATCTAGCTTGGTCTTTTCCGACGATTCGCCCATTTCCCTGAGTACGGCCTGCATCATTTCTTTGCCAGCACCTGCTTGGTCTTTCATGTAAAGGATCTGGCCCGCGTAGAAGTGGGCCTTCTTGTTCTCTGCGCCATTAGTTTGCTGCACCATGAGCTTAGCTAGCCTGTCGGCCGCGACCAGATCACCCTTTGCGATCTTGCGCTCAATGGCACCTGCAAGAACCTCCTGCCCTTTCTGGGAGTCCAGGTTGGCGACCAAAGGATTGGCTTGGCCAAGGGCATCTGCGAGCCTGGCATCAACAGCCTCCTCAAGGGCGGCACTGTTGCGCACCTTGATCGCGAGGAATTCCTTGGTCAGCGGCAATACCCCTGGCATCTCTTCTGCCTGCACGCCCTTTCTGAAGACAACACCGCGATTCTCAAGCTCGTCCAGTGCGCTAACGACTTCCTCCTCAGGGATGTCCAGCGCGATTGACAGAATGGGTAGCGTCCAATTAGTGCCCAGGTAAGGGTACAAAAGCGCAACATCGCGGGCATTTACGTCGAGCTCATCGAACATTGTCGTGAAGCAGAAGTCCAGGAACTCGCGCTTCTCGATTGGAGCTCCTTTGAACGCATCCTCCGCCGTCCTGAGCGAGCCGCTCTTGGCCGCGATGGACGCGCTCCATTTTAGGGCCAGCGGAATCCCGCCAGTGTATTTGACGATAGACCGGATCGCGGCGCTATCTGTCACTTTCCTGCTGTATCCCTGCCGTTTGAGCTCGATTTCAAAGAGCTGAATCGCCTCGTCTTCCAGCATCTCCGGAACAGGCACCGACAGGGCACCCATGTTCCGACTGATGCGACTTGTCACCAGAACCTTCACCGGGTCGGGCACCTCGCGATACAGAAAGGAGATCACCTGGTCGTCAGAAACATCCTCAATATTGTCGATCAGCAGTAGTCCTCGTATGCCGGTCATAGCATCAAGGATCGCAGCCTTGGTATCGTCCATGGATACTTGTGGCGGCAAGCCCAGGCAATTAGCGATTGTTTCCAGGAATTCGGTGATCCCGGAGAATCCGGCGACGCGCGACATCACGCTGCCTTGCCAGACCCGACTCTTGGCTGACAACGAGATCAGGAACTCGTAGTCCCCCCCGTCATAGAACTGCTTCGCTAGTTCGATCGCCACGGCCGACTTTCCGACTCCACCTAGGCCGTCCAAAGAGATAACAGGGTGCCGGAGTTGCAGTGCTTTGCGGACCTCATCTAGGACTTCGCGACGGCCGATGAACTGCTCGCAGTGAGGGGCGAGGAGCCGAAAGTAGGGTTCGTCGATGTCTAGTGCGTAAGCCTCTTGCTGTGAGGCGTCGACATCAGTGAACAGCGAATAGATGTCGATTGGATCTTGGCATGCCTTAGACTCGTCATCAACGCGTAGGAAGAATGTATTTTTCTTAAAGAGACTTTTATTGTTACTCGTATCGATAGGCGCGTCTCGTTGGGTTGCGACAGGGAGCTGATTCTTAGCGATGCCAGGTACGAAGACGATCCAGATGACCCGACCGTTCGCAAGCTCAATGGTCTCCTGAAACACTTTAACCCGCGGACCGACATACGCCTTTAACTTGTCGTTAACACGCTTCGTGTCAACCGCATCGGACGCCGGGATGCCTTTGACGACATATTTGTCGTCGATACCAATACAGATCGCACCACCCTTCGCGTTGTGAAAGGCTAGGACATGCCTGGCGAGCTTGGCAATGCCAAAGGGGCTGCTGACCTCAAGCTGTTCCTTATAATCCCACCACTGACCTTCGTTCCGGTTCTTTGCCTTGGTCTTATCCTTTGTCAGCAACTCAGATTCAAATGCCGGGTCCATGGCCATTTTCTTCAAGCTGGCGGTGATGACAGCAGCCAAACTCATCCATCTCCTCCTCTGATTGTTGGATTTTAATTTTAACCGATTAACCTGCCATCCTTCCCGCTGCATCAATACATGCAGACGCCGAGATCCATATCGGCGTTTTATGGCTGCCAGTTCGCAAAGACGCTGACGCAGTTCCTCATCGTCAGGACGACGGGATTCATAGTGACACAAGGAGCGGAAAATACCTATCAGCCCGCAGGCACGGGTTACGCCTAGACCGTGGACATGCATGATGTTCGTCACGGGGTAAGGCGAGCGTTAGTCCATGGTAGTTGATCAACATCTACCTATAAAAAAAAAATTTCCCCGAAAAATCTTTAATGCGAGCAATAAATCTCAGTTTTCGAAATAACGTTCCCCCATACCATATTGACTCACGTATTTATTGATGATAAACAGACTTTGCGCCAATGCGAGTGGTGCGTTGTTTTTAGGCATTTTTTCTCACTTTTGCGAGGCTTTACTAAACCTAGTCACTTAATTTGAAAGGGCTTTCCAATATGTCTAAGAAAATTCAACTCACTGTTGAGATTGATGTCGATGATAGTTTTGACGTGAGCAGCTTAAACAACGATGTTGGAACAGATGTTTTGAAAGCAATTAAGCCACATATCCCCATCAAATCAGCCGGCGATCTCCGAGTTTCTGGGGTGAGTGACCTGAAGGCTATGCAGCCGATGTGGGCAAAAACTACTTGCGATGTCTTCGGGAAATAATTTGGCGTCCTCACCACATAGGCGACGGGAGACTCAAAATGATAAAAGAGCTGGGTGCAACTAGATCTAGTCCTGTCCGCCTTGGTGATCATCGAACCCTAAGGCTTCGAGATGGCAATATCGCGTTACTCTCTACTCTGCATACAGGTTGGGCAATTCTTTCCGAAATGGATTTTTCTGTTCTTCCAACATGGCTTGAAACTTATGGCCACCTTGATACTTTATCGGCTACTGAACAAGAGACCCTGAGCGTATTGCAAAATGCAGGGCTCGTTGATTCGCTGAAATCAAAAAAAGTATTTTCTCCGCAACCACATGACAAAAAAACGACGACGGTTTTGGTGAAAGTTACGGGTAGTTGTAATCTTCGATGCTCTTATTGTTATGACTACGAGTCGACAAGGTTTCACCAAAAAATATCTTTAGATCGTACTAAAAGTGTACTGTCCTCAATCCTGGAAAACCAGGACGCTCTTAATATCGCCTTTCATGGCGGTGAGCCACTACTCAGACCCGATTTCATTCGAGACATTATTTCATTTCTGGAAGCTGAGTATAAGGATGAAAAGTCACTAAGGTATTCACTCCAAACAAACGGTGCTCTGCTGTCGGCTGACATAGTGCGTTTTTTAAAGGAAAAGAAATTTAACGTCGGGATTTCTGTTGACGGATTTAGTAGGCGAAGCAACCAACATCGTATGATGTCAAATGGAAAATCTTCATTCGATATTTTTCAGCGATTAATCGCCGATTTTGGGGACTTTATAAAAAGTGATTGTGGCATTCTTTCAGTTATCTCTCGAAGCTCAATAAATGAAATCCCAGAATTTTGCATTTGGTTGCAAGAATTGGGAATCTCTGGGTATTCGATGGCTTTCATGGATGCAACGGGGCGAGGACATAACCTAAAACACGAAATCCCAACGCCAATAGAAGCTGTAAATTTACTTTCCTCCATAGTAAGACTCATTCGAAGTGGAGAACTCTCTTCTCTGAACGTATCCTTAGTAACCAGTGCAATCGATAATTTATTTAACTTTCAGCCGCGTGATTTTTGTAACCGAGGTCCTTGCGCAGCTGCAAATGAGTTTGTGGTTTTAGATGCCGAAGGAGCCTTACGCTCATGCGACATTATTTATCATCCAATCTTTAAGATTGGGGACATCAGTTCTCTTCCAAAGGAAGATTCGGTGTTTGCGTCCCGCTCCTGGGTAAGCGATAGGCACATTTGGTTACGTGATCAGGGAAATGAATGTTCTACATGCTCATTGTTCGGTTTATGCGGAGGGACGTGTGCGGGCAAAGCAATCTCGTCAACGGGAGAAGTCAATTCGATTGATGCTGTGACCTGCGCCGTTTCAAAGTATCTATATAGAGAAATTCTCGAAGAAATTTCAGAGCGTGGAGTAGAAGGGGCACCACTTGTTTTATATTATCTTAGACATAGGCCACGTACCACGAATAGCACACTAGGGGTTAATCTAGGAGCCAACTTATGAAACGTGAGTCGATGTTTGATAAGCTTCGGCGACAAAAAGATAAACCAGCCCAAATTGAATTATTGCGAGAATTGTGGGACATTAATTCCCCCATGGTACTGAAGGCCAATGATAATTATCAAAATACCTGTCGTAGGCTAGGAATTGAAGCCATAGAATCGAAATTATTCATAGCGGGATATTTAGATAGCTGCTATGAAAACGCGATACTTGCCGCAGAAGCGGCCGAGATTACTCCGCATACCGTTTTAGATGGGGGAGATCGATGCCTCTATATTTGCTGGCACTTCAGAGATTATCCCGCCATTCGAAAAGAGCTTTTTAAGATAAAACCTCTAATTTTAATTGCTCAAGATGCCGATTGGTTAGTAGAACTAACCAATGCGGGATTTACGTTTAATTTTAGAACGGCTAAAAATTTTCTAAGACTAATTCGCTCGATGAAATCAGGACGTCCTCTGGTAGCGATGTTCGATTACTGTTACGAAGAAACTCGTCATATTTCCATCGATTTTTTGTCGTACAACGCCCGAACGCCGGTAGGTATCTTGCATCTTGCCAAACGATATGGCTATCGCATACAGATACTTGGAACTCAGTCCGGAGAGATAGGTACATTAAAACGAATCTCATGCATTGAAGATGTCGAGGTTATTGCGAAAGAAATAAATAAATTTCTTACTGCAGAAATTATGGCTGCCCCGACACATTGGATTATGTGGCCAGCGTTAGATCAACGTATCTAAATCGTACGTTTGAATGTCGGGGGGGGATTACATCGGTTCTCACGCCGCCAGCATAAAGGCGGCAATGGAGCGCAAGCGGGTAACATTGATAGATGTGGGATGAGCTATTCGCCTCCGTGCGCGCATCTACTCCCGCGATCTGTTCAATAAATATGCTGCGATTAAGTAGACTTTAAATATAAGGAGGCGTTTCGCATGAAGAGTATATAAACCATTATGTCGTCACCCCTCATCTGTGCGCGTAGAAGTTGATTCGAATCGTTGATTAAATGCCCTCATCATCTCCATGACCCGTTGTGTTTCGGAGGGCGAGGTCAGGTACTCATCACATGTTGTGCAAAAGTCTGCCGTCACACCAGGGAATATTGTTGTGTTTCCCTTATTTGAATACGGAACATCGCGCGTGTCGTTTATTAATTCGCCCTTACCACAAGTCGGACATTTCATTTTTCTGCTCCTTGAAACACGCGTTCATAGTTGCCTTGTAGGTCGACGAGCTGTAGGGCTTTGACCAAAAGGAAATTTTTAGAAACTCGATACGTACAAGTCTCATCAAGTCGAAAGACTTGCCGAAGGGAGTTTCTCTTCAATCGGTATAGTCAGGTTGTGCGATTCGAGGGTAATACTTTGAGCAGTACCGACGTTTTCTCGTCGTCACGTGTACTGCCGAAGATTGCGGAAATGAGCTCATATCGCGGATCGTTCAATCGTCTATATTCTACGAAGTTGACCGATAATCCGTATGCATTCAGATCTTGCTCTACGTCTATAAGATCGTCTTCCCTTAGGCAATGAATTTGTAGCGTCGAGAACCATTCAGCATAAAAAAGAAGAAGCTTGCCTAGAAATAGATTCGTAGACCAAGGCCATTTATCGGCCACTATCTTTTCATAAGTCAGTATATAACAGCCCAAATTGCCCTGAGCTTGGGCTAATCTCAAACAGAAGAGGGCCGTATTGATGCCGGCCATCGTTGTTTGATAATTCCTTAATAACGACAAGAGAGACTCTTTATAACGGCAAGCACTAGATTCCGATCTATCCGGGAATTTAGGTATTACCACGCCCATATTTTCCACGGCCGAGCGCCATGTCCACATGACATTCACGCTGGCCACGCCGGGCTCAGATAACTTCCATAATGGCATCGCAAGAAGACGGTCGGCTTCATTCGTATGTTTTGCCAATCGTCTCATCCAGTCCCGAGCCTTTGGTTCGTTGCGTTTTAATGCCCCGATTAGGTCATAGGAACCCTTCCTCAATCGTTCCCACCAGCGGGTACGTTCGTCGGGAAGGAAAGACTCGCCCGTAAGTATCTGTTCAATCTCGTAAGGCGTACCAGCGTTCAAGGCCCTTGCAGCGATATCAAAAACTTCTTCAGCCAGAAGGCGCCTCAAGTTCTTCCTGGGTGCCGATGAGCTTTGTATCCCATATATGTGACCGTTTGAAGGGCGGGAAAGCTCAACATAGCAGTCAGCTTGGGTGTCCCATTGGATCGGTGAAAACGCGTACATCAATCTTCTCAATTTGTCTAGGTCGGATTTATGCCAGCTAATAGCCATAGGCGGATGATGCAATTTAGCGCATTGTCGGTGCCTTGCGTTGCTTAGCGTGCTTTCGTGCCATTTACCATGACCAATACTGATAAGCCTCAAAGCAGTGATCCCGAAGCGTTCTTGTTAGAACGTTACGGCCCGCTGCTTCACGGTAGGAACCTTTGGCTCACATTGGGATATGTCTCCGCGCAATCTTTTCGTAAGGCAGTCAGAAACGGAACCGTTCCGGTTAGGATCTTTGCGATTGAAAATCGTCGAGGCCGGTTTGCCAAAACACACGAAGTGGCGAAATGGCTGACTAATCTGAGCGCCGGCGCGGCGGCACCACAGCCAATCGCCAGCATGTTCATTGATAAACCTATGGGAAAGGAGGAATAAAAGAGGAAGACGACGGAAAGCGGCGTAGAAAAAAGCACGGGGTCCGACAATCCGTCGGAGCGGACTGGGACCCCTTGATGTGCCACAAGCGTAGCGCCTGTGTCCATATCTTGTGCCAGCAAGCCCGGATTGTCAACGTCCGGGTGCGGGATTCTCATTATCCGAATCTTTTGCGCTACGTCATTTCATGTTTGCAACCAAGAGCCCTGCGCCTGCAGGGCAGCTATCTTAGGAACTGAAATGGCTCAAATTTTCTGCCAATCCAAGGCGTATCGCGACATCAACTTGTTCACATTCACCGAATTATCTGAAGATCAAGCTTTGGAGAAATTCATTGAATATCGATGGGGCGGACGCAATTCAATAATCTGCCCGTTCTGCAATGAGCGCGGGCAGCATTATTACCGAAAGCACCGGCGTCAATGGCGTTGCAAGAAGTGCGACGCCATCTTCAGCGTTACAACGGGGACTATTCTTGATCGTCGGCGGCTACCTCTCAGAACATTACTTGTTGCGATGTTTATTTTTGTTGCGTCGCCTAAGTCAGAAGCGGCCAACAAGTCACACGCCATGCTGGGCGTGACCTTGCGTACGATATTCATCTTGCATGGAAAGCTGCGCGAATCACTCTACGAGCAACGCGATATAACACCTCTCCGCGGCATTGTTCACATTGATGGCGGTCACTTTTGCGGCAAGCCCCGCAGGCCGAATGTGCGGAAGCGAATCACATCTGCAATAGTGAACTCAAGGCTTAGAAATCGAAAGGCCGGCATTATTCCGCCTCGACGAGGCGATTCAATTGAGCCCTGGAATGCGGAAAAGCTCAAGAACAGGCGAGTCGTGGTGGTGATGCGCGAAGTGTCACCAATGAGAGGCGTCGGGGCTACGAAGACTCGTATTGTGATCGTGGAGTCTGAATCATCACAACATGTGCTCGGGCCAATAAGAACATATGTTGACAAAGACGCATTTGTCCTAATGACGGATTTCAGCTCTGCCTATACCAAGCTTGGTAAGTGGTTCAACCACAAGGCCGTTAACCACTCAGAAGAATATTCAAGAGATGAGGTAAACCAAAATCAAGCTGAGTCTTTCATGTCGCGTATGAGGCGTTCTGAATTTGGGGTCCTGCACGGTATGCGGCCGAAGTATTGCGCGCTATATGCGAATGAGTTCGCTTGGCGGGAAGATATGCGGTTTTCAACTTTGAACCAGAAATTTCAGGCCCTTTTGAAAGCGGTGTTCGGAAGCGGCCTGTCAAAGGTTTGGAGAGGGTACAACCAAGGGCATCGATTGGCGGGCGAGTACGACGGCATGCCTAATTATCCAGAGCGTCTGTAATTAGGAGCCAGCGGGTCACTCGGCTACCCTTTTCGCAGGGGGCCCGCTCAATTTCGTTGTCTTTCGCCAAATTTTTCAGCCGGTTATGAACTGACTCTCGAAATCGTCTATAGGTTATTTCTGAGGCTATAGGATCCTCAGTGCTTTTTTTCGGTACAGCTCCGCATTCCATCAGCATCATTGCTAACGTGTCCGTTGAAAGCGGCTGCCCACCACTTTCGCGCAGAAATCGGAGAAGAGCGCGCGACACCTCTCCGTATGCAAGGATCCTTTTTTCTATCGGCGCAACGGAAGGAATGCACTCGACATCAACCTGAATGTCATGCATCCCTAACGCGCGATCGATTGCAATCAAATCGGCTTGCCAGTTGGCGCGGTCGCTTTCCAGCTTTTCTAAGCGTTCAATAGCTTTGGATGCTTTCTGAATTTTCCCATTCAGCCTAGCCCGCTTTTTGATCAGCCATACTAATGAGGGTGGAGTACGTATGCTCATCTCCCAAGTACATCAGAATCCTCGGGTAGACTCAAGGGCATCAGGGGCAAAATGGCGCCGCAAAACAAAAAGCCCGGTCACCAGGACCGGGCTTTTCATTTGAATCTTTGGGGTGGCTGATGGGACTCGAACCCACGACGACAGGAATCACAATCCTGGACTCTACCAACTGAGCTACAGCCACCGTCGACTGTCAGACAGACTTGCGTCCGTCATCAAGTAAGCAAAAGATTATACAAACACTTGCGAGGAATGGCAACATAATTTCGATGCAAAAAGGAAAGTTCGCCGAACATTCCCGTTTTCCCTTCAGGCGCTGCCTTGTGGCTGCAGCGCCTGTACCGGTGGCGCCAGCTGCAGAAGGCTGCGGAAGGCGTTATCCAGCGTGGACTGGCTGGCCGTGGTGAAGCCGGCCAGCGAGCCGGTGGCGGCCTGCGCCAGCAATCCTTGTGTTTCCAGCAGGCGTGCCAGGTGCCGCGTGACGGCCTGGCCGGTATCGATGATGTCCGGCACTTCGCCCGCCAGACGCCTGCATACGCTCTCGATGGCCGGCCGCACGAAGGGGTAGTGGGTGCAGCCCAGTACCAGGGTATCGGCACCCTGGTCCAACAACGGCTGCAGGTAGCGCTCCAGCAATTGCACCGTGGCCGGCGAGTACAGTTCGCCTTTTTCGATCAGGTCCACCAGGCCGACGCAGGCCTGCGGCAGGAAGCGCACCCGGTACTGCTCCTCCATCTGCTGCTGCAGCAAGGCAAAGCGTTTGCTGGCCAGCGTGCTGCGGGTCGCCAATACGCCCACGGTGCCGCTGCGGGTCTCTTGGGCGGCCGGCTTCAGGCCGGGTTCGATGCCGACCACCACCAGCCGCGGCCATTGTGCGCGAATGGCCTGGATCGCAGCGGCGGTGGCGGTATTGCAGGCCACCACCAGCGCCTTGACCTGCTGGCCGACAAAGAACGCGGCAATGGACAGCGACCGTTCCACGATCTGGACCTCACTCTTGTCGCCGTAGGGGGCGTAGCCGGAGTCGGCGAAGTAGAGCAGCTTTTCGCGGGGCAGGGCGGCCCGGATGTGACGCAGCACCGACAAGCCGCCGACGCCCGAATCGAAAATGCCGACCGCGGCATCGGCTGCGGTCGGCATCGGGGTCGGGCTGGCAGATTGTCCTGCAGAAGGCGCGGCGGCTTGCTTGACTGCTTCATTCATGGTGCTGCGCGCGCTCCTGCGGATCGTCTGGCGTGGCTCAGGCGGTGGTGACGGGGATCTTGGACAGGGAGACGCTCTGGGCGATCTTTTCCTTCCACTCGGCCGGCCCGGTGTTGTGCACCGAGATACCGTTGGCGTCGACGGCCACCGTCACCGGCATGTCCTTGACGTCGAACTCGTAGATGGCTTCCATGCCCAGGTCGGCAAAGCCCAGTACCTTGGCCGACTTGATCGCCTTGGACACCAGGTAGGCCGAACCACCCACGGCCATCAGGTAGGCCGACTTGTGCTTCTTGATCGCCTCGATGGCAGCCGGGCCGCGCTCGGACTTGCCGATCATGGAGATCAGTCCGGTCTGTTCCAGCATCATGTCGGTGAACTTGTCCATGCGGGTGGCGGTGGTCGGACCCGCCGGGCCCACCACTTCGTCGCGTACCGGATCGACCGGGCCGACGTAGTAGATCACGCGGTTGGTGAAGTCCACCGGCAGCTTCTCGCCCTTGGCCAGCATGTCCTGGATGCGCTTGTGGGCAGCATCGCGGCCGGTCAGCATCTTGCCGTTCAACAGCAGGGTCTGGCCCGGTTTCCAGGAGGCGACTTCTTCCTTGGTCAGGGTATCCAGGTTGACGCGCTTGGATTTCTCGGTGTCGGCCACCCAGTGCACTTCGGGCCAGTCCGACAGCGACGGCGGTTCCATGTAGGCCGGGCCGGAGCCGTCCAGCACGAAGTGGCCGTGACGGGTCGCGGCACAGTTGGGGATCATCGCCACCGGCTTGGAGGCCGCGTGGGTCGGGTGCATCATGATCTTCACGTCCAGTACGGTGGTCAGGCCGCCCAGGCCCTGTGCGCCGATGCCCAGTGCGTTGACCTTCTCATAGAGCTCGATACGCAGCTCTTCGGTCTTGTTCTGCGGGCCGCGCTTCAGGAGTTCGTACATGTCGATGTCTTCCATCAGCACTTCCTTGGCCATCAGCATGGCCTTCTCGGCGGTACCGCCGATGCCGATGCCCAGCATGCCCGGCGGGCACCAGCCGGCGCCCATGGTCGGCACGGTCTTCAGGACCCAGTCCACCAGGTTGTCGGAAGGGTTCAGCATGACGAACTTGGTCTTGTTCTCGGAGCCACCGCCCTTGGCGGCGATCTGTACGTCAACCGTATTGCCCGGCACCAGTTCCATGTGGATCACGGCAGGCGTGTTGTCCTTGGTGTTCTTGCGTTCGAACTGCGGGTCGGCCACGATGGAGGCGCGCAGCACGTTGTCCGGGTGCGAGTAGCCGCGACGCACGCCTTCGTTGACGGCGTCGGCGATCGAGCCCGAGAAGCCCTCGAAGCGCACGCCCATGCCGATCTTCAGGAACACGTTGACGATGCCGGTGTCCTGGCAGATCGGACGCTTGCCCTCGGCGCACATGCGCGAGTTGGTCAGGATCTGCGCGATCGCATCCTTGGCCGCCGGGCTTTGCTCGGACTCATAGGCGCGGGCCAGGTGCTGGATATAGTCGGCCGGATGGTAGTAGCTGATGTACTGCAGCGCGGCGGCTACGGATTCGATGAGATCGTCTTGCTTGATGATGGTCATGGCTGGTTCTCTCAGGTTTGGTGATACGGGGTCAGTGCTTGTCGGACGGATCGTCGCCGTGCGCGCCGGGATGCACCATCAGCCGGTCGCAATAGGCGATGGCCATGGCCGACAGCAGGAAGGCGATATGGATGCCGGTCTGCGCGATGAGCGTCTTGGCGTCGTACAGATTGGCATTGATGAAGGTCTTCAACAGGTGGATCGAGGAAATGCCGATGATGGCTGTGGCCAGCTTGACCTTGAGCACCGAGGCATTCACGTGCGACAGCCATTCCGGCTGGTCGGGATGGCCTTCCAGGTTCATGCGCGAGACGAAGGTCTCGTAGCCGCCCACGATCACCATGATCAGCAGGTTGGAAATCATCACCACGTCGATCAGGGCCAGTACCACCAGCATGATGGTCTGTTCGTTGAGCTTGTCGGGGCGGGTGGCGCCGGGGATGGCCACCGCATCGAGGATATGGTCCAGCGAGCTGGCACTGCCCATGGCCGCGCCGATCAGGTCCGACAGTTCGACCCAGAAGTGATAGACGTAGACGCATTGCGCCAGGATCAGGCCCAGGTACAGCGGCAGCTGCAGCCAGCGGCTCATGAAAATCAGGTTGGGCAGGATGCCGATCTTGCGGGGAATCTTGGGTGACGGGCTGGTCATGTTCTCTGGAGTACGCTGGATTTCTGGCGAGTGGGTGCGGTATCCGATTGTGTCGCCGGGCGAAAGCGGCCTGGCCTCGGATTTGGGGCCGTATTCTACACGCCCTTGGGCACAATCCGGCGGGATCGCTTCATCCTGCCCTGGATCAAATGTGAGCAATCAGGTGCCTGCGGGAAACACCGGCCTGTGCCAAAATGCACAAATGTTGTTCTGAACATAAGGGCAATATGAAGGTCTTCGTCAGTGGAGGCCAGTGCCGACATGCCTCGTCATCCTTCGCGCAAGCCGCCGCATGGCCCGCCGGGCCGGAGTGCAGGCGGGTTTGCGCGCGGTGACGGCGCAGCATGTGTAAGGACTGAGTAAGTGAAACGGCCTATGTTTTGCGGAAAGCAAAAACAAACCTAGTGGAGACTACCGTGGCAGACATCGAAACTTTCAAGCAAGAAAACCGCGTATTCGCGCCGCCGGCCGAGCTGGTCAAGCACGCCGCCATTTCCGGTATGGAGGCCTACCAGGCCCTGAACGCCGAATTCGCCAAGGATTACGAAGGCACCTGGGCCAGGCTGGCCAAGGACAACCTCAAGTGGCACAAGCCCTTCACCCAGACCCTGGATGAATCGAACGCACCGTTCTACAAATGGTTCGCCGATGGCCAGGTCAACGTCTCGTACAACTGCCTGGACGTGAACCTGGAGAACGGCAATGCCGACAAGACTGCCGTCATCTTCGAGTCCGACGATGGCAAGGTCACCCGCGTGTCCTACCGCGAGCTGCACCAGAAGGTCTGCCAGTTCGCCAATGGCCTGAAATCGCTGGGCATCAAGAAGGGTGACCGCGTGGTCATCTACATGCCGATGTCGGTGGAAGGCGTGGCCGCCATGCAGGCCTGCGCCCGCATCGGTGCCACCCACTCGGTGGTGTTCGGCGGCTTCTCCGCCAAGTCCCTGCACGAACGCGTGATCGATGCCGGCGCCGTGGCCGTGCTGACCGCCGACTACCAGGTCCGCGGCGGCAAGCAGCTGGCCTTGAAGTCCATCGTCGATGAAGCTCTGGCCATGGGCGGCTGCGATACCCTCAAGCACGTGGTCGTCTACAAGCGTGCCGGTGCCGAGATCAACTGGGTCGAGGGTCGTGACCTCTGGCTCTCCGACGTGCTGGCCAACCAGTCCGATGTCTGCGAGCCGGAATGGGTGGATGCCGAGCACCCCCTGTTCATCCTCTACACCTCCGGTTCCACCGGCAAGCCCAAGGGCGTGCAGCATGCTTCGGCTGGCTACCTGCTGTGGGCCGTGCTGACCATGAAGTGGACCTTCGACATCAAGCCCGACGATGTCTACTGGTGTACCGCCGACATTGGGTGGATCACCGGCCACACCTATATCGCCTATGGCCCGCTGGCCGTGGGCGCGACCCAGATCGTCTTCGAGGGCGTGCCGACCTATCCCAACGCCGGACGCTTCTGGGACATGGTGGCGCGCCACAAGGCCACTATCTTCTACACCGCACCGACCGCCATCCGCTCGCTGATCAAGGCCGCCGATGCCGACGAGAAGGTCCATCCCAAGCAGTACGACCTGTCGTCCCTGCGCATCCTGGGCTCGGTGGGTGAGCCCATCAACCCGGAAGCCTGGATGTGGTACTACAGGAACGTCGGCCACGAAAAATGCCCCATCGTCGACACCTTCTGGCAGACCGAGACCGGTGGTCACATGATCTCGCCCCTGCCGGGTGCGACCCCGCAGGTCCCGGGTTCGTGCACGCTGCCGCTGCCTGGCATCACCGCCGCCATCGTCGATGAAACCGGGGTGGACATCCCCAACGGCAACGGCGGCATCCTGGTCGTCAAGCGTCCTTGGCCCTCGATGATCCGTACCATCTGGAACGATCCCGAGCGCTTCAAGAAGAGCTATTTCCCTGAAGAACTGGGTGGCAACATCTACCTCGCCGGCGATGGCGCGGTGCGTAACAAGGACACCGGCTACTTCACCATCACCGGCCGCATCGACGACGTGCTGAACGTCTCCGGTCACCGCATGGGCACCATGGAAATCGAATCGGCGCTGGTGGCCAACAGCATCGTGGCCGAGGCCGCCGTGGTGGGCAAGCCGGACGAAACCACCGGCGAATCGATCTGCGCCTTCGTGGTCCTGAAGCGCCCGCGTCCCACCGGTGAGGAGGCCAAGCAGATCGCCAAGGAACTGCGTGACTGGGTCGCCAAGGAAATCGGCCCGATCGCCAAGCCCAAGGAAATCCGTTTCGGCGACAACCTGCCCAAGACCCGCTCCGGCAAGATCATGCGCCGCCTGCTGCGCGTGCTGGCCAAGGGCGAAGCGATCACGCAGGACGTCTCCACACTGGAAAACCCGGCCATCCTGGATCAGTTGAAGGAAGCGCAGTAAGCGACAACGGCACAAACGGGCGTCCCGAACGGTCGCCTGCAAGCCGGCAGGGCAGGGCGAGAAGGATTCGGCCCATACCTGCCGGCTTTTTCATGGTCTTTTTGGAAAAATGTTTAGAAAAGACTTGGCTTCTTTGGGAAGCTTGCTATAATGCATGGCTTCGCTGAATGCGAACACAAATCCAGGAGAGGTGGATGAGTGGTTTAAGTCGCACGCCTGGAAAGCGTGTATAGGTTCATAGCCTATCGGGGGTTCGAATCCCCCCCTCTCCGCCAGAACAAAACGCCTAACTTATTGAGTTTCAATAGTTAGGCGTTTTTTTTTGCGCCCCTTAAATGGGCCTGAATAGGATGCGGTTGGCAACCAAATGACAACAAAAATGCCAGCTTTAAAACCAATATTCAAGATTCAAAATCCGCCAGTCTATTCCTCGGACGGAATGAAAAATATGGGCGGCCACTCTCTTTTGCATGGTCAAGTTCTTTCCGCTGAGACATCCTGCAACGGATTGCTTCGGAATCTTTTGCTTAACTGACAAGATTACAGCCTTTCCTCAGCTTTGTGATTAATTTGCAATTAATTCACATCAGTAACGCTTGGACTGTTGTGTGAGCACAGAATCCTCGAAAGCTGACACGGCGGTCGGGAAAATTGATCTTGATCGCAAGGCCTGCCGCCGTTGTAGCTCCGTGCGAGTTTTGCAATACAAATTAGGGTGGATTGCCTGCCGGCGCGTCGACAAGAGGGGGCTCTTTCGTCGTCGTGCCCAGCGCAATCCAACGCACGAACCCAAACTCCATATCGCCAATACATTTTCATCTAGGGGAAAACATGTTTTCGTCACTCACGGTCGCCAGAAAGTTGGGCCTTTCATTTCTGGCGCTGGTCTTAGTCTCGCTGATTGGCAGTAGCGTGTCCTTGTTCAATTTTTCCAGGCTTGAAGAAGCCAGTGCAATGAACGTCCATACCTATGAAGTGATGGGTGCGGCCGACGATATGCTGCTCAACATGGTCAATATCGAAACTGGCATTCGAGGCTATGTTGCCTCGGGCAATGAAGCATTTCTCGATCCATATAAGAGTGGACGCAAGAATTTTCGCACGGCCTTCGATAAGGCAAAGTCGCTCACGGCCGACAACCCCGCCCAGCAGAAACGCCTGGTCGAAATGCTTGATCTGACGGACAAGATCGAGGAAGTCGACCAGATGCTGATGAGGCTGAGAAAACAGGCCAATGCCAGCGCCTCCAACCAGGAACTGCAGACTTATTTCGGTGCCACCCACGACAAGATTTTTATGGATCGCTTCCGTGCCGTGCAGCAAGAATTCGTGCAGGCCGAGGAATCGCTGCTGTCGGCTCGGAGCGAACAGGTCCATACCTTGAGCAAGTCAACGTTGTGGACCCTTATCGGTGCTGGTTCCTTAACCATCCTGTTGGCCATCGTCGCTGGTTTTACCATCACCCGTAGCATCCTTCATGCTCTGGGCGGCGAACCCGCTCAGGCAGCCTCGGTGGCGCAGTCCATCGCAGCTGGAGATCTGACGGTCGCCGTGGCGCTCAATCCGAACGACCGCACTAGCCTGATGGCATCGCTGGCCAGTATGAAAGATCAATTGACCAATATCGTGCGCGGCATCCAGGCTTCTGGTGAGTCAATCACAGTGGCGGCCGGGGAGATCGCTACCGGCAATACCGACTTGTCCCAACGTACTGAAGAACAGGCGGCTTCGCTCGAGGAGACAGCCTCGAGCATGGAGCAATTGACCTCTACCGTACGCCAGAACTCTGATAATGCCAAGCAGGCCAATGTTCTCGCTGAGAATGCGTCGAGCCTAGCGGTCAAGGGTGGCGAGGTGGTCAGTCGCGTTGTTGACACCATGAACGAGATTTCGGATAGCTCCAGTAAGGTATCCGACATCATTACAGTGATTGAAGGGATTGCTTTCCAGACAAACATTCTTGCGCTCAATGCGGCAGTCGAAGCCGCCCGCGCAGGAGAGCAGGGGCGTGGTTTCGCAGTAGTTGCCAGCGAAGTGCGCTCTCTGGCGCAACGTAGTGCTGCAGCGGCCAAGGACGTTAAGGACTTGATTACGTTATCGGCCGAACGGGTTGGACGCGGTACGCAATTAGTGGACGAGGCCGGGGAGACCATCGGCGAAGTGGTGCAGGCTGTGCGAAACGTGACTGACATTATGAACGAGATCAGCGCCGCGTCTTCGGAACAGACCGCCGGCATCGAACAGGTCAACCAGGCGCTGGTCCAGATGGATCAGGTCACCCAGCAAAATGCGGCACTGGTGGAGCAGGCCGCGGCCGCAGCGCAAGCGATGTCGGAACAGGCGGTTGAGTTGCGCGCGGCAGCCGGGGTATTCAAGGTGAGTGGTGCGACCCTAGCTCCCAGAGTGCCCGCACCTGCTCGTGCCGTACCACGGCCATCCCAGCCGAAACAGCCCGTAATACGCCGAGCTTCCCCTGTGCCGCTGCCCAAGCAGGGCGATGCGCCCAAGGAGAGTGTTTCTTCGTCCAGTCACAAGAAGGCGGATGAGGACTGGGAAACTTTTTGAAAGTTGATGGGATTAGACGCAAAAACGGCACCCCTCGGGTGCCGTTTTTGATCTTCTCTTACTGAGCGACTGAATATCTGAACAGCTTTCGATCCTGCTTCAGGTTGAGCCTCCTTGATCCATCTTCCGTAAACTCGAGCGATCACAGTCCAGTCTGAATGCCCCATTTGTTGAGCGACCCACACCGGTGATTTATCAATTGCCGCACGCGTGAGAGTCAGCTCAGTTAAAAAATGAATGCCACTTATGACTGATAGCTTGCGAGCCGCATGGAACGGTGGTCGTTCTGATGTTCGCTCTACTAGCATTTCGCTCTTAAGCTCCTTATTCGAGAATCTTTGCTCGCGAGATTTGACCGCCGGAACTCCGCCAAGTAGTGAGTTTAGGCATGAAATGTCGAGTCTGAGAGCGATTTCCTTGATCGGGGCGACGTCTCAAATGTCGCTGCGTCGAGACAATTCCAAGCAGGGCCACGTCGATCACTCCGTAATCCCGCTCGCTGCCGTGAGCAGGACTCTGCTCTAGCTTTGGATGCAGGTTCCTACGGACGATGTCATTCGTAGTGCTTTGAATCGGTTACTCTGACATGTAATAAGTCTCGCCGGTAAGCACCGGGGCTTTTTCCTGTCCATTTACGGAAGGCTCTGTGGAACGCACTGGCTTCGGTAAAGCCAAGATGAACAGCTATTGCGGCTACGCTCAGTTCATTTCGTCCGAGCAGTGTCTGGGCAACGCCACTACGTATCTCATCCTTGAGTGATGCATAGCTCTGTCCTTCATCACGTAGGCGGCGTCGCAGGGTTGCAGGCGATACACCGAGCCGTTCGGCAATTGCTTCGAAGTCCATCCAATCGGTCGGAGGAGATTCCTTCAGATAGGTTCGCAGCTTGGTCACCCACCCGGTGTCGTGGCGGTAACGTACCAGCAGGTTGGCTGGTACGTCACGCAGGAAGGGCTTCAAGGCGATGTCGGAGCGTATTACCGGAAGGTCGATATAGATGGCATCGAAGCTCAGGGAGCAGCGCGATTTGTTGAAGTTGACGGGCACCCCGAAGAATTCCAGGTAATCAGGCCTTCCTTCGGGAATCGAGCAAGAAAAATCGATGCACTGCAAGGGAATGCGCCGGCCCACGAGCCAGCAGGCCAGTCCGAGCAGCAGTAGCAGAAAGGTCCGGTAGGCGAAGGCGGGATAGGGCGATCTGTTCTTGATCAGGATGATGTGCGCCTTGCCGCCTTCGATGCGCAGTTCTCCATAGGGCTCATCAAGCACGATGCGCAGGAAACGCAATGCCCGGCGCAAGGCCTGCCCCAGCGACTGCGAATGCAGCACGGCATGGCACAGCAAGGTGAAACTTCCCTGGCGCATGGGACGGGCCGACAGGCCAAAGAATTCATCGTCCGTGGTGCGTGCGATGGCCAGCCACAACGCCCCATATTGCTCTGCTGTGACGGGCCCTAGCTCATCCTCATTCCTGACCAGTCCGGCTTCCTTAAGCACCTGCGCAGTGTCGTATCCCTGCCTGACCAGACAGTCCAAGGCATCTTCAACAAAAGCAAAAGGGATCGAAGGTGTGTCGCCGGCTTTTTTCAACATGGTAAATCCGATCAATGAATCAGTAGGTATTTGTCATTGCTCGCAATGTTTTGCCCGCCTAGTATCTATTGCCATACACAGCGAAGTCGCAAGTGTAAGCGCAAAAAAATACAAAGTGGAGACGAGACCATGAAGCCGGACTATGTAGACGTCTATACAGCATTTCGCGGCGAAGCGTTGCGAAAGCAGTTCCAAGGAGACTTCGAGACGGGCATCAACGCCTGCGTCGAGTGCTGTGATCGGCATATCGAGGGAGAAAATATCGCCCTGGATTTTGTCTCCCTACATGGAGAGCATCAACAATACAGTTTTGCGCAGGTCCGTTCGATGGCAGCACGGGTGGCAAATCTGCTCAAGCAGCAAGGCATACAGCCGGGCCAGATCGTGGCTGGAATGCTGCCGCGCACGCCGGAGCTATTGGCCACGGTGCTCGGTACGCTACGCGCCGGTGCGGTCTATCAGCCTCTGTTTACAGCCTTCGGGCCCAAGGCGATAGAACATCGGCTGGCGTTGAGCGGCGCCAGCCTGATCGTCACCAATGTGGCCAACCGGACCAAGCTCGATGAGATCACCAATTGTCCACAAGTCTGCACCGTCAGGGAGAGCGGCGACCCCTTGCGCGCGGGTGATATCGATTTTCGTGCGACCGTGGACGCGCAATCTGATGACTTCACCCCGGTAATGCGCAGGGGGGCCGACTTGATGCTCATGATGTCCACCTCCGGCACCACAGGCGCGGCCAAGGGGGTGCCGGTGCCTCTATCGGCCCTGCAGGCATTCTCGGTCTACATGCGCGAGGCGGTCGGCTTGCTGCCGCAGGACAGATTCTGGAACATGGCCGATCCGGGTTGGGCCTATGGTCTCTATTACGCCATCATCGGACCCTTGGCCATCGGTCAGGGCATTACCTTCAACGAAGCGGCATTCACCGTCCAGGGAACCTACGAGATCATCCGCCGCCTGGGTATCACCAGCCTGGCCGGCGCCCCCACCGCCTATCGCATGATGATGGCCGCCGGGGAGGAAGCTGCCTCCAGCGTCAAGGGCAGGCTGCGCGCCGTCAGCAGTGCCGGCGAACCATTGAATGCAGAGGTGGTGCGCTGGTTCGCCGGCGCCCTGAATGTCCCCATTCATGACCATTACGGACAGACCGAACTGGGCATGGTAGTCAACAACCATCATGGCTTGCAGCACGAGGTCGTGCCTGGGTCGGCCGGCTTTGCCATGCCAGGCTATCGTGTGGTGGTGCTTGACGACAATCGGCAGGAACTCGGTGCGAACCAGCCCGGCGAACTGGCCATCGACATTGCGCAATCGCCGCTGTTCTGGTTTTCTGGCTACTGGAAGCAGGAGACGCCCGCCATCGCTGGTGGCTATTACTCTACCGGCGACAACGTCGAGCTGGAGAAAAACGGCAGCATCAGCTTCATCGGTCGTTCCGACGACGTGATTACCTCGGCCGGCTACCGGATCGGGCCATTCGATGTCGAAAGCGCGCTGCTGGAACATCCTGCGGTGGCCGATGTGGCCGTCATCGGCCTGCCCGACCCGGAGCGTACCGAAATCGTCAAGGCCTTCGTGGTCCTTTCGGACGGGTTCAAGGCCAGTGACGAGTTGGCGGAACAATTGGCGCAACACGTCAAACGGCGCCTTTCCGCCCATGCCTATCCACGAGCCATCGAATTTCTCGATGCGCTTCCCAAGACGCCCAGCGGCAAGCTGCAGCGTTTCGTGTTACGCAAGATGGAAGCAGACCGGCGTGCTGCCCCCTCTGAAACGCGGTGATCGCGTTCGATGCAATCCAGAATAACCGAGGAGAAACAATGGCCGTCAAACATGGTGTCTATGTCGTCACCGGCGCCGCTTCCGGGCTGGGCGCTGCCACTGCTGCGCAGCTCATCAGGGCCGGCGCGGAGGTGGTGCTGGCCGATGTCAACCCGGTGGCCGGTGAAAAGATGCAGGCCACACTGGGCGCCAATGCCAGATTTGTGCTGACTGACGTCACCAGCGAGGCCAGCGCGCAGGAGGTCTTTACGGTCGCCAGCGCCATGGGGCCGCTAGTCGGCCTGGTCAACTGCGCTGGGATTGCGCCGGGCGAGAAACTGCTGGGCAAGAACGGCGTGCATCGATTGGACAGCTTCATGCGTGCCCTAAACATCAATCTGGTGGGCTCGTTCAACATGGCGCGGCTGGCGGCGCAGCACATCAGCACCAGCCAGGCCGACGCAGAGGGCGAGCGTGGCGTCATCATCAATACGGCCTCAATTGCGGCTTTTGAGGGGCAGATGGGGCAGGTGGCCTATGCCGCCTCCAAGGGCGGGGTGGTGTCGATGACCTTGCCGATGGCACGCGAGCTGGCGCGGCATGGCATACGCGTCATGACGATCGCACCCGGCATCATTGAAACGCCCATGATGGAGGGGATGCCGGAGGAGGTCCGGGAATCCCTGAGCCGCAACGTACCTTTCCCGCCTCGGCTCGGTAAGCCGTCGGAATTCGCTGGCCTGGTTATGTACATCCTGGAAAACCGCTACCTGAATGGCGAGGTCATTCGTATGGATGGTGCGCTTCGCATGAGCGCCGAGTAGCGCCATTTGGCGGGATACGTCAGCAAGCGAGATGAAGAAATATGAATGAAGCTGCAAAAGGAAAAAACATGTCCGCAGACCCGGTTGTGATTGTGTCGGCCGCCCGTACGGTGATGGGCAGTTTCCAGGGCGCACTGGCCGATCTGTCGGCGCCACACCTGGGGGCGTTGGCAATGTCGGCTGCTTTGCAACGTGCCCGGTTATCTGCGAAGCAGATCGAACAGATCGAACAGATATGGATGGGCTGTGTGCTGCAGGCAGGTCTGGGTCAGTCCCCTGCACGCCAGGCCGCCTTGCGCGCCGGTTTGCCGCAGACGGTAGCCTGCGCTACCTTGAACAAGGTCTGCGGCTCGGCCATGCAGGCCGTCATGCTGGGCCATGACAGCATAATGGCCGGTTCCGCGTCGATGGTGATAGCAGGCGGCATGGAGTCGATGTCCAATGCCCCGTATCTGCTGCCCAAGGCGAGGAGGGGGTACCGGCTGGGGCACGACAGATTGCTGGATCACATGTTCCTCGATGGACTGGAAGACGCCTATTCGGACCAGTATCGCGGCCGCCTGATGGGAACTTTCGCCGAAGATTGCGCCGGCGAGTTCGGTTTCACTCGCGACCAGCAGGATGCCTACGCGGTCCAGTCCACCTTGCGTGCACGCCAGGCGATCACCAGCGGCGGTTTCGACTGGGAAGTGGTTGCTGTCGAAGTGGCGGGAAAGAAGGGCAGCGTCGTGATCCGTCAGGATGAGGGGCCGATGGCGGTAGACCTCGAGCGCATTGCTACGCTCAAACCAGCCTTCCGTAGTGATGGCACTGTCACTGCGGCCAATTCTTCTTCCATCTCTGACGGCGCGGCGGCCCTGGTGCTGATGCGCGAATCGGAGGCGTTGAAGCAGGGCTTGGTGCCCTTGGCCAAGATACTTGGTCATGCTTCGTATGCCGGCACGCCGGAGAAATTCCCCACCGCACCCATCGGCGTGTTACGCAAGATATTCGCCAAGACCGGATTGAATGCCGCCAGCACCGATTTGTTTGAAATCAACGAGGCGTTTGCGGTGGTGCCCATGGCGGCCAGCCGGGAACTGGACATCGACATGGAGAAGATCAATGTCCATGGCGGTGCCTGTGCGCTAGGACATCCTATCGGCGCCTCCGGGGCGCGCATCATCGTGAGCTTGTTGGGAGCCCTCAAGGCGCGCGGGCTGAAGACGGGTATCGCCAGTCTGTGCATCGGTGGTGGCGAAGCGACTGCCATCGCTCTGGAGATGGCGTGACGGTCGACCACCGCCTGGATGGAGAAAGAGATGGACATGTTGCTGAGCCCTGAGCACGAGATGATTCGTGATGCCATGCGTCACTTCGCACAAGAACGCCTGTTACCATTTGCCGCTGACTGGGACAGACATCACACCTTTCCTGCCGAGGCCTTGAGGGAACTGGCCGAGTTGGGCGCGATGGGGATGTGTGTGCCGGAGCAATGGGGTGGTGCCGGGTTGGATTACATGAGTCTGGTGCTGGCCCTGGAAGAGATTGCCGCCGGCGACGGTGCCACCTCCACCATCGTGTCGGTCCAGAATTCCTTGGCCTGTGGCATCACCGAGAAATACGGTAGCCCGGCCCAGAAGGAGCAGTGGCTCAAGCCGCTGGCACGCGGCGAGATGTTGGGTTGCTTTTGCCTGACCGAGCCACACACCGGCTCGGATGCGGCAGCCATCAGGACCAGAGCCGAGCGCGATGGGGACTATTTCATTCTGAACGGGGTAAAGCAATTCATCACCAGTGGCAAGCACGCCGCGGTTGCCATCGTATTTGCTGTCACCGACAGGTCCGCAGGGAAGAAAGGCATTTCCTGCTTTCTGGTACCGTGTGACACGGCGGGCTTCGTAGTCGGACGTAGTGAAGAAAAGATGGGGCAACATGCTTCGGATACGGTCCAGATCATGCTCGATCACTGCCGCGTTCCGGCCACCGCCTTGCTTGGCAAGGAAGGGGATGGCTATCGCATCGCCTTGTCCAATCTCGAAGCGGGCCGGATCGGCATCGCAGCGCAGAGCGTGGGCATGGCGCGTGCGGCCTTCGAGGCCGCCGTCAGCTATGCCCGGCAGAGGGAATCGTTCGGGGTACCCATCATCGACCACCAGGCCGTCAATTTCCGCCTGGCCGACATGAACACCTTGCTGGATGCGGCCAGGCTCATGGTGTGGCGGGCTGCCCAGCTGAAGGATCAGGGGCGTCCTTGTCTCAAGGAGGCATCCATGGCCAAGATGTTCGCTTCCGAGGCAGCCGAGAAAATTGCCTCCGATGCGATCCAGATCCATGGTGGCGTCGGCTATACCAGCGACTTTCCTGTCGAGCGCATTTACCGTGATGTGCGCATCTGTCAGATCTATGAGGGGGCCAACGATATCCAGCGTCTGGTCATCGGTCGGGCCATTGCCAGCGATCAGGCGCTTTCGTGAACATGGCGTAGGTCGAACGCAACAATAAAGGCTGCCAATCGGCAGCCTTTATTGTTGGAAGGAGCAGGGCCCTAGTGCGACAACAGACTCTGCGGAGTACAGCCGAAGGTTGCCCGAAATACCCGGCTGAAGTGGGACAAATCGGAGAACCCGGAGTCCAATGCCGCCGTGGTGACATTGCCGGCATTGCCTTCGGTCAGCGCACGATAACTGGCTTGCAGTCGCACCCTGCGCAGCACATCCATGGGAGTCTGGTTGTGCTGGGCAAAGGCGCGGGTCAGGGTTCGTTCGGACACGTGGTGAGCTGCGGCCAGGACGTGGAGATTGAGCTGCGGGTCAGTATAGTTCTCACGCAGATAGGCGAGAACGCGTTTGTAGAGGTCATTCTTTTCTGTCGCAGTTGTCCTGGATCCGGCTGCGGCCAGGCTCAAGGCGAGTACGTCCAGCAAGGCGGCGCTGTAGCGTACCGCCGACTCGGCATCGCTGAATTCGCAGGCGCCTGCCTCTTCCAGCATTGAGCGCAGCGCCATCACACCGGGCCGACGGACATCAATCAACTGCGCTGTCGTGTGTTCGGCCTCCGGGCAGCGGCTCAGCAGGGACTTGCGCGGCAAGCGCGTCAGATAGATTTTCTCGGGGCCCAGTGCGAACTCAAAAGGACGGGCGCCATCGTACAAGGCCATGTCGCCCGATTGCATGCGCGTCTGCCGGCCATCCTGTGCCAGGAAGGCTTCGCCGCTGACCATGAAGGCGAGCCACAGGTCGTCGTCGGGATTTGAACGAATATGGTGCGCATCACGTCGCCAATGGTGCAAAGGCGAGTTCATGATGGCCATGTCGAGCATTCCGATGGAATTCACGGACATGGCACCGTCGAAGACAGGTCCTCCCAACAGCTTGCTGTCCGCCCGAAGACAATGGCGACAAACGACATCATTCCAATACTCGAAGCGCCGTGGCGCTTCGACGACCTCAGTGGTGTATTGAGCCTTCATAAGGGGCACTCCTGATGTATCGAGTCGATGCAGACATGGTGACTGATTACCGGGCTGGCGGACGAGCTTGGCTGGCTGGTTTCGTGCAGCATTGTGGCTGCTGAAGGACCGATCCCCGGTAGCAAAGTATCCGCCAGATGAACGCGCCAGGGCAATAGAATTTCATGCATCGCTGCCAATGGCGCCACATGTTTTGTGCAAAATTTATGCCTGCCTTCGACTATCACGGCAGGGTGTCCTGATGGGGAGGTTTGATTGATCGATTGGGCCTACTCCAAGACGGTCGATGGTCTGCAAAGCGGCCAGCGGAAAGGATTTTCTGCACAGTGCAGCCAATGGAGGAAGACCGGGGAGGTATCGTTCCGGGCCCTGTCCAGGATGCGGTAAAGGGCGAAAAAAAACCACTGGGTCGATTACCCAGTGGTCACGCCGATGCGCTGTTGGCTGAGCGGCCAGGGAGTGTTTCTGCTCAGGAAGTCCGGGCGTCACGCAACATGCCCGTTTTCGGATGGCAGTTGATGTATTCCAGCCATTGCGTGGCGCCATCGGAGACCGACACTTCGTGATAAAGCCTGAGTTTTTTCAAGCCTGTGACGACCTTGAAGAAGGTGGTAAAGATGCGCAGGTGGGTGGGATGTGATTCGGCCCAGCGTTCCAGCAGATCCAGCGAACGCCAGTGGCCGATGTCGTAGGCGATATCGAGCAGGTTGCCATCCAGGTCCACGTTGCGCACGAAGCGATTGCTGTAACAGCCGATATCCTTTCCCTGGTCCCGCAGAAAGTCCATGCCATCCTGCAATGGTGGCAGCATCTCGTTGAAATAGAGCGCCCGCTCCTCTGCGTCGGCATCGACCCAGTCCTGGCCGGAGCGAATCAGTGCGATGTTGTCATGGCCCTTGAGCACCACCCGGCCGCCTTCTGCGGGGTCGCCGGAGATCACTTCCAGTTGGCCGGAAGGGCGCATCCGGTCCACTTGTGAAGCGGGGATGCGATCACGCATCGATCCCCAGTATCCGTGTTCTTCGATGTCATCGCTGATGCGGTCCATGACGGCGCCCACGCCTGGCAGATCTTCCTTGAAGGCATACAGGGTCTCGAACTGTTCGGCGCGCGGCGAGAACACTTCCTTGAAGTAGCCGATGCCGTCGGCGAGTCGGGCCTCGCTATCCCACCATCCGGCCACTTCGGGCGAACGCATCCAGCGGCAATAGCGGCCTGCATCACGCCAATAGCCGACGACGATGAAGTTGCCATATCCTTCATTGTCGAGGTGATAGCTCATGTCATGGTTGCCTGGACCATCGGGTAGACTGAAGCTGGCGACGATGTGGCGCATGGCCTGCAGCGCGTCCGCACGTTTTTCTTCCTTGAACTGGATGCCGAGGTAGGCCATCGTCACCTGGGTCAGGCTTTCGTCAGCGCGACCGACCCACATCGGGAAGGGGGGCTGGTAATCGTCGCCAACCCGGCGCGAAAGAGTACGAGGGCATTTGAGGTGCTGGTCGATTGCGGATTCCATGCGGAATCTCCTTCTTTGAAAATATCAGTGCAAAGTGCTGCTGGCCTGTTGCTCGAACGCGGCAGCACCGTGTAGTTGTGCCCAGGCCTCGGGGCCTGCTTCGATTTCGGCGGTGGTCAGCAAGCAGGCATCGAGCTCCTCGGACAGCAGGTCCCAATCAATGTCCTGGCCGATGAAGACCAGTTCCTGCCGGCAGTCGCCGACCAGCGCGTCCCACTTTTCCTGGATGCCTTGCCGACGATAGCTGTCCTGTGGCCATTGATCTTGCTCGATGAAACGCCACCAGCGCCCCACGAAGCCCCACTGGAACTGACCTCCGGTCTGCGCCAGCATGGTGATGTCCGGGTATCTGCTGGACATCCAGAGATAGCCCTTGCAGCGCAGCAGGCGGCCATTGCGCCAAGGACGTCCCAGCCAGTCCAGCAGGCGCCCCGGATGAAAGGGTAGTCTTGCGCGATAGACGCTGGAGGAAATGCCGTAGGTGTCGGCCTCCGACGGCGGGTGATCGCTCTCCATGGTCTGCATCCATCCTGGCATTCGGGCCAAGCTAGGCAGATCGAACAGTTTGGTATCGAGCACCTTGTCCAGATCGATCTGCCCATGCGCCATCGGCAGAATCCGTGCAGTCGGATTGAGCGTCTGCAGCACCGCCTTGAGCGCGGTGAAGGCGCTGGCATCGATCAGATCGACGCGGCTGATCAGGATCACGTTGGCATACTCGACCTGTTCGATGAGCAGGTCGGAAAGCCGACGAGTGCTGGCGCCATCGGCCTGCGTGACGGCGGCGTGTTCAGACAATTGCTGTTCGAACGTTTCGCCGTTGACCACCGTGACCATTGTGTCCAGTCGCGCCAGTTCGCTCAGGCTGAAGCCGTCGCTGTCGAGAAAGGCAAAGGTCTCCGCCACCGGAATAGGCTCGGAAATGCCGGTCGATTCGATCAGCAGATAATCGAAGCGGCCCGACCTTGCCAGCGCGCTGACCTGCTCGAGCAGGTCGGCGCGCAAGGTACAACAGATGCAGCCATTGCTCATCTCCACCAGCTCGTCGTTGCCACGGTACAGTTCGGTGTTACGCCTTACATCGTCGCCATCCAAGTTGACTTCGCTCATGTCGTTGACGATCACCGCCACTTTCATTCCAGCGCGGTTGCGCAGGATATGGTTGAGCAAGGTGGTCTTGCCAGATCCGAGAAACCCCGATAACACCGTCACCGGGATTCTCTGCGCCTGAGCATTCAACGATACCTCGGGCGCCGGTTTGTTCATGCGCGTCCACCCTGTTGCGGTACTTTGTCCAGATAAGCTTCGAACAGGTCGACCACCACGAAACCATCATCGCAGGCATCGCCCCACACATCACGGTTCCTGAACTGAACGTGATAAGTCGGCTGCATCACGGCAGTCTTGTCACCGTGACCGATGGTATCCGGGAAGGGCCACTGTTCGGTAGTGCGATGGAGCACCACGCCTTCCTTACCACGGACATAGCCAGGGCAGCGGATGTGGCCGGTGACACGTTCGTCGCGCACCAGTACGCGGTCGCCGACTTCGAAGGGGGGGCGGCCGGTGATGGCGGGCCGGCCTTTGGACTGCGCAGGGCTGGCCAGCTTGAAGTGGGAGCCCAGCGCCTCGTCGAGTTCCTGCTGGGTGAGCACACCTTGCTCGACCAGCAGCGATGCGGTGGCAATGACATAGCGTTCGTAGTACTGGGTGTTGGCGTGCTGGCGGAATTCGATGCGTTCCACCGCGTGACGCACTTCGTCCACGCTGTAGAGCTTCATGTGATCGGCACCCAGGAACATCAGGGTATAGGCCAGGTGTTCCCAGTCTTGCTTGAAGACCTTCTTGTAATCGAGGCTGTTGATGGTATGCGGAATCCGGCCGAAG
>NZ_DASQOH010000004.1:0-101940 GCF_035644555.1 Herbaspirillum sp. | reverse complement strand
GACGTCTTGTCGAGGAGGGCCTGGCCACTGCCGACGCCGGCCAGGGTATCCACGTGGCGGCCTGGAGCGAGTGGGATATCGAAGAGACCTTCCAGCTGCGCATGTTGCTGGAGCCCTACGCAGCCAGCCTGGCTGCCGAGCGCGGCGACGAGGAAATGCTGAAGATCCTGAAGGACAGCAATGAAAGGATGGCCTCCGCCATCCGTGATGGCGGACCCAATTCAGTCGAAAAGATCCAGGCCGCCAACAGCACCTTCCACCGCACCATCCTCGATTACTCCGCTTCGCCGCGCTTGCGTGCGATGCTGGAGACCATCATCGACATGCCCATCATCGTCCGTTCCTTCCACCTCTATGAACGTGCGCAACTGGAGCAGAGTCTGCATCATCACCAGGACCTGGTCCTGGCAATGGAAGCCAAAGATGGCGAACTGGCGCGCCAGGTCATGCGCCTGCACCTGCGAATGTCCTACCACCGCTTCATGAAGCGACGCAGCGAGTATCAGGGGCTAGGCGCGCCCGCATGATTGCCGCGGACAGATCCGCGGCATGACACCCGGAGGGGTGTCCGCATGGATTGAGGAGGGAGTCTGGGCGATACAGGTAGGGGGCGACGAGAAGGCGCCGGCCCGCAGACGGCCGGCCGCCCTGTCGTTCTTACATCGACGTCGCCGACCGCGCCGCCTGCTCATACAAACCCGACAGCACGCGCAGGAACCGGGCCAGCTCTTCCAGTTCGTAGCTCTCGGTGTTGTCGCCGGTGAGGCTGGAGACCAGCAGCTGTTCCCTGATCTCGTAGTACCGTTTGCAGAGATCCTGCCCGGCCTCGTTGGTCGAATACAGCACTTCCTTGCCGCGCCGCTCGGTGCTCACCAGGCCCAGGGCGTGCAGTTTCTTGAGCGAGTAGTTGACCACGTGCGTGTCCTCGATATTGAGGATGAAGGCGATGTCGGCCAGTTTCTTTTCGCGGGCGCGGTGATTGATATGGTGGAGCACCAGGACGTCGGTGGCCGTCATGTCCTTCATCCCGGCCGCAGAGATGCAGCGGATCATCCACCGGTTGAAGGCATTGCTGGCGATGATCATGCCGAATTCGAATTCGCTCAACTCCTTGCTCCTTCCTGAAGCCAGATGCAGTGACGATACGATCGGCACCTTGCCTGGGGTGTTGGGCTGGGCGAAATTGGCTTTCGGGGTTTTCTTTTCGGTTGGCATAAAGGTCTTTGAAAAGCAGACAAGATCACTGACCGCCACAGGAAATATCGTCGAGAGATTTTTCCCGCCGCCGGCGGTCAGTCGAGAAACCCCGATTTTAAACCCCAATTTCCTCGGCAAGGTGAGCCAGATTGGGCTCTGTTGAATCTGCAGTCTACTTTTCCACCAGCAACTTCCTGCCCTCCGGCGTCCATGCCAATGGCACCCCGGCATGCCCGCCCGACAATTCCCAGTCCGCCGCGCCAGACTCGTGCGTAGCCTGGTCCGCCTGCCCCCCCCGCGTCTTGAAGATCGATACCGCCCGTACCAGCGCCAGCGAGCGGTCATGCATCTGCTGCGCAGCTGCGGCCGCCTGTTCCACCAGGGCCGAGTTCTGCTGAGTCATGTCGTCGATCTGCTCGACCGCCTGGTTGATCTGGCGGATGCCCTCGCTCTGCTCGTCGCTGGCGGCCGATATCTCGATCATGATGTCGGCCACATGCTTCACACTGGTGACGATGTCTTGCATGGTCTGGCCGGCCTGATCCACCAGCACACCACCGGCATCGACCTTCTTCACCGAGCTCTGGATCAGCCCGGCGATCTCCTTGGCAGCAGCGGCGCTACGCTGGGCCAGGGCGCGTACCTCGGCGGCGACCACGGCAAACCCGCGTCCCTGCTCACCGGCACGTGCTGCCTCCACGGCAGCGTTCAACGCCAGGATATTGGTCTGGAACGCGATGCCGTCGATCACGCCGATGATGTCCACGATCTGGCGCGAGCTATCCTTGATTTCCCTCATTGTGCTGACCACCTGGGTCACCACATCGCCACCTTGCGTAGCGACCTGGGAGGCGTTGAGCACCAGGTGGTTGGCCTCGCGGGCGTTCTCGGCGTTCTGGTTGACCGCGTTGGTCAGCTCCAGCATGGAACTGGCGGTTTCTTCCAGCGTGCTGGCCTGCAGTTCGGTGCGCGCCGACAGATTGGCATTGCCTTCGGCGATTTCGCGGGCCGCCACGGAAATCGCATCCGAGCCCTCGCGCACCTGAGTCACTGCGCCCACCAGTCCATCGCGCATGTGCTGCAAGGCGGCCAGCAGCTTGGCCGTTTCGTCCGAACCGGTGGCCTCCACCTGGACTGCCAGATCACCAGCGGCCACGCGTTCGGCGATATTGATGGCGGCATTGAGCGGGCGCGTGATGCTGCGCATGACGGAATAGCCCACCAGCGCGGCCAGCAGCGTGGCGATGCTGGCCATGGCGATCATCAGCATGCTGGCCGAGGTGGCCACCTGTTCGGCGTCGCGCCCACCCTCTTCCATGCGGCTGCCCTGGTAGCCGATCAGGTTGTCGAGGGCCTTGAAGTAGGCGCTCTGGTAGGGGGCGATCTCGGGCAGGATCAGGTCGCGCGCCTGCTCGACCTGGCCATCCTTCACGGCAGCCAGGAAATTGTTCAGTACCGGCGTGTACTGGGCGCGTGCCGCATTGACCGCCTTGAGCATGCGCAGCCCGTCTTCGGAAGTGGTATTGGCGGCAAATTGCTTGAGCGTGCTGTCGATGGTCTTGCCGGCCCGATCGATGGCGTCGAGTTCGCCCTTGATCTCGTCCACCGTGCTCATGAAGAGCAGGTTGCGCATGCTGCGCGCGGTTTCATCCAGCGCACTCTTGACCGAGTTGGCCATCACGGTGCGGGGATAGTAATCCTTGGCGATATTGGCGATGCTGCCATTGATCTGGTTCAGGCGCAGTACGCCGATCGCCGTCAGTGCCAGCATCAGGAAAATCACAATGCCGAAACCTGCGCTCAGGCGTTGTCCGATGTTCAGATTCTTCAACTTCATGTGGATGCTCCTTGCAAGTCGAAATGCGGTAACGACGATGGTGTCAGCCTGCATCTCCTCCGCACCTGGCCGACGACTCCCCTCAAGACATGGAGCCGTCGGCAATCAGGCCCGGCGTCACGCACAGTAAGAAACTGCCTGCCTTAGAAACCTAGGCACTACTTACCTTTTCCCCCTCAAGACTGCATGCGCCGGAAAAAGCCGTTAAAACGTATGGCGGATGCCAAAGTTCCAGGCGCTGTTGCCGGAGCCGGCCTCGATGGAGCTACCCACGGTGTACGGTGCGCCATTCTTGTTGGTGATGTGTGCATACATCGCATACAGGTCGGTACGCTTGGACATGGAGTAGCGATATCCCAGCGCAAACTGGTTGGCGTCCTGGTTGCGGGCAGTCTTGTCGTTCTTGTGGATATACGAAGCCAGCACGGTATGTTGCACACCGAACGGTACGGTCACGCCGATGAGCATGTCGGCGCTGTCGGTGGAAGCGAACACGGGTGCGGTACCGTAGGGATTGACGGTACTGCGCAGCGGCGAGCTGTTGACGCCCTTGTTGATGCCATAGGCGCCGTGCAGCTTGAGTACGCCGAAGTCGTACACCGCGCCCAGCAAGGTGCTGCGTCCGCTGCTGGTTTCGGTGGTGGTGGTGTCGTTGTTACGGCCGTGGAAACCCAGACGCACATTCAACGGACCGTTGGCATACTGCACGGCAGCGCCGATCTGGCTGGCGGCCTTGGTGGAGCCGGCCGTTTCGCCGAAGCCATAGGCCAGTTCACCGGTGAATCCGGCCACCTTGGGCGAGATGTACTTGACGGTGTTGTCCATGCGGCTGGAACCATTGCCGGTGTTGGGCATCAGGTTGGCGGCGTCGCCCGCATACCCGGTACCGAAGGGATCGACCATGGCCAGCGTCATGTACTGAGGCGTGTACTGACGCCCGACCAGCACCGAACCCATGCCGCCATTGAGGCCGACATAGCTCTGGCGACCGAACAGCAGACCGCCCTGGCCCAGTGCACCGGTGTCGTTCTGGAAGCCCGACTCCAGCAGGAACACCGCCGACATACCGCCGCCGAGATCTTCCGACCCCTTGAAGCCGATGCGCGAACCGCCGCTGATGCCGCTGGTCAGCTTGTTCACCTTGCCTGCAGCGCCACCGGTTTCGATAACGTAACCGGTATCGATCAGACCATAGATGGTCACCGACGATTGCGCCGATGCGGGCAGAGCGTAGATACCTGCCGCCGCCATGATCGACGCAGCCAAAATCCTTTGTTTCATTGTGATTCCCCGTAAATGATTTCCAAAAAATCGCGTATCGGCATGATCGTGCGCGCCCTTCCATGCCGATACGCGCCAGCCCGCCGCACCCCGGAAACAATTGGCCTTTTGTTTCCAGCGCTTGGACGGGAACTGCAAAACCACTGCTGTCACGACCCTCTTCGGGGTCCTCATTCACGCCGGAGCGAACACGCCCTGCTCCGGCCTTTCAAATTTTTCCGACAGGAATTCCGTCACGAAGCCGAACGCCGGATTGCAGCGGGCCAGCGGTGCCAGCGCCTCGTCCAGCGCTGCCGGCCGCAACCACGGATAGGGCAGGAAGGACTGCAGCGTCGTCACCAGACCGCCCGCCCGGTCGGGCAGGCTATCCATGCGGTCGATGCGGATATGCATTTCCGAGATGCGCCAGCCTTCACCCTCGGGGACGAATGACCAGCGATAGCTGCCGCGTCCGATGCGCAGCTTGGCCTGGACCTTGTCGCGCATGATGACCAGCCACGGCAGGTGATCGATCTGCGCACCCGCGTCCTCCGGCACGTCGGCCAGGTAATAGGTCCGGCATTGAGAGAACTGGCGACCGAAATCGGTCACCAGCGTCTGCGCGATCCCTTCGCTGCCCACCACCAGCGGCGGAAACGCAATGGCGTCATCGCACACGGCAATAGTCAACATGGCGTTGGGCGCGAAGATGTCGTGGATCAGCCCGGGACTGCCTTTGTCTTTTGCATGGACGTACGCTTCCAGCAGGGATTTATGCGTCAACATAAAAGTCCTTGGTTCATGACGGCCGCAGCCGTCGCTCGCGATGCGGAGGGCAGCGGCGTCCCGGAAACGGGACGCCGGATCGGTCCCGGTGGGCTACTCGTTCAGGCGCTCTGTCACGGCTTTCCTCTCGGGCAGGGGGCGGGTCTGCATGTCACAGGCCGCCCAGATAGGCCTTCTTGATGTCTTCGTTGTGCAGCAGTTCGTCGCCGCTGCCCTCCATCACGATGCGCCCGGTCTGGATGACGTAACCGTAGTGAGCGATGTCCAGGGCCTTGTGCAGGTTCTGCTCCACCAGCAGGATGGACACGCCCTTGGCGTTGATCTGCTGGATGGTGTCCAACACCTTGGTCACGAACTTGGGTGCGATGCCCCAGGACGGTTCGTCCAGCAGCAGCAGCCTGGGCTTGGCCATCAGGCCGCGACCGATGGCCAGCATCTGCTGTTCGCCGCCGCTCATGGTGCCGGCCAGCTGATGGCGCCGTTCCTTGAGGATGGGGAAGGTGGCATACATCTCGTCCAGGGAAGCCGCCACTTCATCACTGTCGGTACGGGTGTACGCGCCCAGCTCCAGATTGCGTTCCACCGTCAGGCGCGGGAACAGGCGCCGGCCTTCCGGCACCAGCGACAGGCCCAGCTTGACGCGGTCGAAGGAAGGGATCTTGCCGATGTCCTGGCGCTCGAAGCTGATCTGGCCGGCATCCGGCTTGTTCAGGCCGGCGATGGCGCGCAAGGTGGTGGACTTGCCATTGCCGTTGCCGCCGACCAGGGCCACGATGCTGCCGGCCTTGACCTCCAGATCGACCTTGGACAGGGCCAGCACGCCGTCGTAGCTGGCACGCAGATTGGTTACTTGCAACATCATTCATCTCCCAGGTAGGCGGCGATCACTTGCGGGTCGTTGGAGACCTCTTGCGGAGTACCGTCCGCGATCTTCTTGCCGTAGTCCAGCACCACGATCTGGTTGGCGATGGGCATGATGCCTTCCAGCACGTGCTCGACGATCAGGCAGGAAATGCCCTGGTCGCGGATCTTCAGCACCACCTCCACGGTTTCCTTCACCTCGGTGGGATTCAGACCGGCCATCACCTCGTCCATCAGCAGCAGCTTGGGCTTGACCGCCAGGGCGCGGGCCACTGCCAGGCGACGTTGTTCGCTGATGGTCATGCTGCCGGCCGGCTTGTCGGCGAAGCGTCCGAGGTTGACGAACTCCAGCAGCTGGCGCGCCGTGTCCCGCACCCTGGACACACTATGCTCGTTGAGGAAGGCGCCCACCATGACGTTTTCCAGCGCGGTCATGCTGGTGAAGGTGCGCGCCACCTGGAAGGTACGGCCGATACCGATGCGTGCGCACTGCTCGGGATTCATGCCGGAGATCTTGATGTCTTCCAGCCAGATGTCCCCGGTGGTCGGCGGCGAATAGCCGGCGATGCAGTTGAACATGGTGGTCTTGCCGGCGCCGTTGGGGCCGATCAGGCCGACGATCTCACCGAGCTGGACATTGAAGGAGATATCCTGGTTGGCGGTCAGGCCGCCGAATTTCTTGTAGACGTTCTCGACGCGAAGCAGGCTCATTTGCTGCCCTCCTGATGTTGCTTGTTGGCTTTGCGGCGGGCGAAATAGGTCCGCACGTAACCGACGATGCCGTTCGGGTAATAGACTGCGATGGCGATGATCAGCGCGGCGTAGATGATCAGGTCGGTACCGCGACCGGTGCCGCCGAAGAGGGTGCGCGTGCCTTCCTCGATGGCCGTCAGCAGGCCGGCGCCGACGATGGGGCCGAACAGGGTGCCGATGCCGCCGAGGATGGAGACCAGCGCCATCTTGATCGAGATGCCGGTACCGAGCACCGAGGCGGGATCGATATAGAGTTCCTTCTGGGCATACAGGCTGCCGCCCAGGGCGGTGAAGAAGCTGCTCACGGCAAAGGCGATCTGCTTGTACTTGGACAGGCTCACCCCGAGGCTGCGCGCGGCATCTGGCTCGTCCTTGATGGCCCGGAAGTAGTAGCCGAGATAGCTGCGCTCGATCCAGAAGTTGGCCAGCAGGGTCACCAGCAAGAGGCCCAGGGCGATGTAGTAGTAGGGCTCCTTGCCGCTGAAGATCATCTTTGACCAGCCTTCATCGCCCATGGGAATGGTCAGGCCCACGGCCGCGCCGGCGAAGTCCCAGTTGGTGAAGATGATCTGGATGATCTCGGCCACGGCGATGGTGGCCATCGCGAAGTAGTGGCCCTTGAGGCGGAAGCAGGACCAGCCGATCACCAGACTCATGGCGGCGGCGATCAGTCCGCCGGCCAGCATGGCGATCCAGGGACTGATGCCCCAGATCGAGAACATGATGGCCGAGGTATAGGCGCCGATGCCGTAGAAGGCGACGTGGCCCAGCGAGACCTGGCCGGCATAGCCACCGACGATATTCCAGGACACGCCGATCTGCGCCGCCATCAGGATCAGGATCGCCAGGTTGAGGTGGGTGGGAGAGGTGACGAACGTGGGCAGTGCCACGGCGATCACCAGCAGCAATGCCAGCACCACGCGCATCTTGTTGGCGAGCGCGCCGGATGGCGGCGCGGTGATGATCAGGCCGGAGGTATTCTTGGACATGGATTTTCCTTCTTGACTGTATCGTTGGCGTACTCAGGCTTTGCCCATCAGGCCCTGCGGACGGAACATCAGCATCCCCAGGAACAAGGCCAGCACGATCAGCATCTTGTATTGCGGTCCCAGGAGGAAGCCGCCCATCACTTCGATCAGGCCCACCAGCACGCCGGCAATCAGGGCACCGACCACGCTGCCGAAGCCACCCAGGTTGACCACCACGAAGGCGATCAGGATGAAGTTGGCACCCACTTCCGGGAAGATCGGGAAGAAGGTCGACAGCAGCACGCCGGCCACGCCCGCGCAGGCCGCGCCGATACCCCAGGCCAAGGCAAACATCTTCTGCGAATCGATACCCATCAGCTGGGCCGCTTCCTTGTCGGCGGCAGTCGCTTCCAGGGCCGCGCCCAGACGGGTACGGGTGAGGAAGGTATAGATCACGCCGGTGACGATGATGGCGCCCAGGCCTGCGGTCAGCTGGGGCGTGCCGATCTGGATGCCGGCGATGGATACCTGGCCGCTGACCATCGAGTTTTCGATAGTGCGGAAGTCGGCCTTCCAGAAGAACTGGGCGATACCACGGAACAGGATCATCAGACCGAAGGTCGTAAAGATCTGCGACACCATCGGTGCATTGGTGATCTTGCGGATGACCAGCTTGTAGAGCAGCGCACCCAGCGCAAAGAGGAACAATGCCGTCAGCGGCAGGGTGAAGATAGGGTCGAGCGCGAACAGGGCGAACAACCAGAAACTCGAATACATCCCGAACATCAGGAATTCGCCATGCGAGAAGTTGACGATATCCATAACGCCAAAGATCAGGGTCAGGCCGATGGCAACGAGCGCGTAGATCAGTCCGATCAGCAAACCGGACGCAAGGGTCTGCGCCAAAATATCCCAAGACATAATTTTTCCCTCCAACGAACTATTCACGCACCGTCTTATCAGCCGCCTGCGATGAAGATTTTTCCGCGGGGAGGCTGGCGCAGCCAATGTCGCCGGCCCACCTCCCCGTGGCACCATGAGTGCTATCGCATGCTTACTTGCGTTGATCCCACTTCGGCATCGGCCACACGACGTCGCGGGTAGCCATGTCGAACGGCCACACGGTGTAGTACTTACCGTTGATGATCTGCAGCAGGATGCCCGAGCTCAGGGTGTTCTGGCCGTGCTCGTCGAACTTGATGCCCTTCCACGGCATGATCAGCTTGTCGCCCGGGATGTTGGTCTCGGCCAGTGCCTTGCGGATGGCTTCGGCATCGGTCGAGCCGGCGCGGTTGATGGCATCGGCCAGGGTCATCAGGCCGGTGAAGGTGCGCGAGGAGTTGCCGGTGAAGTTGATCTTGTAGCGGTTGTAGAACAGATCGTTGACCTGCTTGATCAGGGGGTTCTTGGCAGCCAGGTCAAGCGACCAGACATCGCGGGTGATGATGTAGTCGGCATCCTTGCCCAGGGTCTTGATGAACTCGGTGTCGATGAAGCCGGCGTCATTGGCCAGGATCATGTCGGGGTTGAAGCCCAGTTCCTTGTAGGTCTTCATCGACAGGATGGCGTCACCCAGGTAGGACGACTGCAGCACCACCTGCGGTGCGGCCGCCTTGAGCTGCTGCACTTCCGAGGTCAGCTGGGTGCTCTTGGCCGGGTAGACCACGGTCTTGACGAGGTCGAAGCCACGCTCCTTGGACAGCTTGGTTTCCAGCTTGGTGGTCTCGTTGCCCCACAGGGTGTTCTCGTTGAAGGCGCCGAGCTTGTTGACCTTGATGCCCTTCTTGGCTTCCAGCTCCTTGAAGAACTCATAGAAGTTGGTCACGAACAGGTCATCGTGGGCGGTGGTGCGGAAGAACCACTTGAAGCCGCGCTGGGTCAGCGATGCCGAGGACGATTCCGGGTTCAGGTAAGGCACCTTGTAGCGTTCTGCCACCTGGCTGGTGGTGGCGGTGACGTTGCTGAAATAGCTGCCGACCAGGGCCACGACCTTCTCCTGGCTGATCAGGCGTTCGGCTTCGGTAGCACCGACCTGCGGGTTGCCCTGGGAATCGGCGAACACCAGCTTGATCTTGGCGCCCTTCAGGTTGGGCAGGCCGCCACCGGCCGAAAACGGCAGGTTGGGTGCGCCCTTGGCGCCGTTGTTGATGATGTCGGCAGCCAGTTCCAGCGCGTCCTTCATCTCGGCGCCGCTAGAGGCGGCAGCACCGCTCAGAGGATAGATGACACCGATCTTGATTTCTTGCTGCTGCGCGTGTGCCGCAAACGCGACCAGGGAAAACGAGACCGCTACCCCTGCCGTGCGGACCGCTTTGACGCTGTTGGAGATGAGACCTAGCATGATGAGACGCTCCTTGTTGTATTGAATGACACCCAAAATCCCCCACCGCATGAAGCCTTTAGCGGGAGCTACCCCAAATAACCGGCGCACATTGCAAGCTCTTGCCTGAAGAAGCTTGCACGGCGCCCTCCTCGCCGGCGGACCGGCAAGGCTTACTGCCATCTTCGGAACCTGCGCGACATGGCTGCCCTGGCGGAACAGCCCGGCCATCGCGGCTCGGTAATGCGCTTCTTACTGTTGACTATCGACGACGGATTCGGACTGCGGGAATGTCGCTGTGCTGGTTGACAGGACCCCCGTCAACAAAGCGTCACACCCCAAATGGCGACGTGCATTGATGCCACGTCCTTATTGCTTTGCTTCTTTTTCCATTTTTTGTCTCTGCTTGTTTTTTTTGTTGAATCCTATATTTTTCATCGATAATATGTCAATAAATTATTTTCAAATAAAAAACTAAATACCGACAAATTTACAGTCGTGTTATTAGCAAAGCTTGTGCCAGATTTTGCGTTCGAGTGGAGACAAGGTGGGAAACGCAGGCGCATCAAGACTTCCAGGCCTGTTTTTAATTTTCGGTCGGGTGTTGGTCGGCACGGGAAGCCGCATTTAGCCGCACGGTTTAAGTGCACTATCTCAATAATTCATCAATAAACTGCACTAATAAAGTTAATTCAGAAAGGTTAGACGTCCATGGAACAAGGTCAGAATTTGTTGGGGGAGCAGCGTTGGCAGTTTTGGATCGACCGTGGCGGCACCTTCACGGACATCGTCGCGCGCAAGCCGGACGGCACGCTGCTGACGCACAAGCTGCTGTCGGAAAATCCCGAGCAATACAAGGATGCGGCCGTGGCCGGCATCAAGCGTCTGCTGGGACTGAAACCTGGTGAGGCAATTTCGCCACAGGTGGTCGAAGCGGTGAAGATGGGAACCACCGTGGCCACCAATGCCCTGCTGGAACGCAAGGGTGATCCGACTGTGCTGCTGATCACACGCGGTTTCCGCGATGCCTTGCGCATCGCCTACCAGAACCGCCCGCGCCTGTTCGATCGCCACATCGTGCTGCCTGAACTGCTGTTTGAAAAAGTGGTGGAGGTCGACGAACGCCTGGGTGCCCATGGCGAAGTGATCACGCCCCTGGACACAACCTCAGTGCGCCAGCAACTGGCGGCGCTGCACCAGGAGGGTTATCGCGCCGTGGCCATCGTGCTGATGCACGGTTATCGCTTCACCGAACACGAAAAGAAGCTGGCCGACATCGCCACCGAACTGGGGTATACCCAGGTCTCGGTCTCCCACGAAGTGAGCCCCATGATGAAGCTGGTCTCACGCGGCGATACCACCGTGGTCGATGCCTATCTGTCCCCCATCCTGCGTCGCTACGTGGACCAGGTCGCCAGCGAGATGGATGGTGTTCGCCTGCTGTTCATGCAGAGCAATGGTGGCCTGACCGACGCCCACCGCTTCCAGGGCAAGGACTCCATCCTCTCCGGCCCGGCCGGCGGCATCGTCGGCATGGTGCGTACCGCCGAGACGGCCGGCTTCAACAAGATCATCGGCTTCGACATGGGCGGCACCTCCACCGACGTGTCGCACTACGCCGGTGAATTCGAGCGCGAGTTCGAGACCCAGGTTGCCGGCGTGCGCATGCGCGCCCCGATGATGAGCATCCACACCGTGGCTGCCGGCGGCGGCTCCATCCTGCATTTCGACGGCACCCGTTATCGCGTCGGCCCGGACAGCGCCGGTGCCAACCCCGGCCCGACCAGCTATCGCCGTGGCGGCCAGCTGGCGGTGACCGACTGCAACGTCATGCTGGGCAAGATCCAGCCGGCCTACTTCCCCAAGGTCTTCGGTCCCGCCGCCGACGAAGCCCTGGATCGCGACGCCGTCGTCGCCAAGTTCAGCGAACTGGCCGAACAGATCTATCAACAGACCGGCAATCGCCGCACACCGGAAGAAGTGGCCGAAGGCTTCATCGAGATCGCCGTCGGCAACATGGCCAACGCCATCAAGTTCATCTCGGTGCAGCGCGGACACGATGTCACCGACTACACCCTCACCACCTTCGGCGGCGCCGGTGGCCAGCACGCCTGCCTGGTGGCCGATGCGCTGGGCATGACACGCGTCTTCGCCCATCCATTCGCCGGTGTGCTGTCGGCCTACGGCATGGGGCTGGCCGACCAGACCGCCATGCGCGAACAGGCCATGGAACTGCCTCTGTCCGCACAGTCGCTGGCCCAACTCGACGCCGAACTCGGCAAGCTTGCACAAGAGGCGAGCAACGACCTCCTCAGCCAGGGCGTGGCGGAGCAGCAGATCAACGTCATCAAGCGCGCCCACCTGCGCTATGACGGCACCGATTCGGTGATCGTGGTCAACTTCGGCGACCTGGCCGGCATGGTCGAGCAGTTCGAGTCCGCCTACAAGAAGCGCTATTCCTTCCTGATGCCGGAAAAGACCATGATCGTCGAGGCCATCTCGGTGGAAGCCATCGGCATCTCCACCGACCGCGAAGAAAAGCCCGAACACCTGCCCCCGCGCCAGGGACCGTTGGCCGTCACCGAAACGGTGCGTCTGTTCTCCGGCGGCCAGTGGCACGACACCGCCCTGTACCGCCGCGAAGACATGCGGCCGGGCGACATCGTCCACGGCCCGGCCATCGTGGCCGAGAAGAACGCGACCAACATCGTCGAGCCCGGCTGGCTGGCCGAGGTTACGCCGCTGAACCATCTGATGATGCAACGCTACCAGGCGCGCCCGCAACGCAAGGCCATCGGCACCGATGCCGACCCGGTCATGCTGGAAGTGTTCAACAACCTCTTCATGAGCATTGCGGAACAGATGGGCCTGCGTCTGCAGAACACCGCCTTCTCGGTCAACATCAAGGAACGCCTGGACTTCTCCTGCGCCCTCTTCGATGCCCAGGGCAACCTCATCGCCAATGCGCCGCACATCCCGGTACACCTCGGTTCCATGGGCGAGAGCATCCGCACCATCATCCGCGAGAACGCCGGCAAGATGCGGCCGGGCGATGTATTCATGCTCAACGACCCCTACCATGGCGGCACCCACCTGCCTGACATCACCGTGATCACGCCTGCCTTCGACAAGGACGGGCGCGAGATCCTGTTCTATGTCGGCTCGCGCGGCCACCACTCCGACATCGGTGGCATCACCCCCGGCTCCATGCCCGCCAACAGCACCGTGGTGGAAGAAGAAGGCATCCTCATCAACAACTTCCAGCTGGTGCGCGGCGGCCGCTTCCTGGAACAGGAAACCGTGGCCCTGCTCGGCTCCGGCCCCTATCCGGCGCGCAACATCGCCCAGAACCTGGCCGACCTGCAAGCCCAGATCGCGGCCAACCAGAAGGGCGTGGAAGAACTGCTGAAGATGGTGGATCACTTCGGCCTGGACGTGGTGAAGGCCTACATGGATCACGTCCAGAACAATGCGGAAGAAGCGGTGCGACGTGTCATCACCCTGCTGAAGGACGGCAGCTACGACTATCCGCTGGACAATGGCGCCGTGATCAAGGTCGCCATCCGTGTGAACCACGAACAGCGTACCGCCGACATCGATTTCACCGGTACCTCGCCGCAGCTGAACAACAACTTCAACGCGCCCAGCGCCATCTGCATGGCGGCGGTGCTGTATGTCTTCCGCACGCTGGTGGATGACGAGATTCCGCTCAATGCCGGTTGCCTGAAGCCCCTGAACGTCATCATCCCGGAAGGCTCGATGCTCAATCCGCGCTATCCCGCAGCCGTGGTCTCGGGCAACGTGGAAACCTCCAGCTGCATCACCAATGCCCTGTACGGCGCACTTGGCGTGCTGGCGTCGGCACCGGGCACGATGAACAACTTCACCTTCGGCAACGGCCGTTACCAGTATTACGAAACCATTTCCGGCGGTTCAGGTGCCGGCAAGGGTTTCAACGGTACCGACGTGGTACAGACCCACATGACCAATTCACGCCTGACCGATCCGGAAATCCTGGAATGGCGTTATCCGGTCCGTCTGGAGAGCTACGAAATCCGCGAGGGTTCCGGCGGCGCAGGCGCCTGGCACGGCGGCAACGGCGGCATCCGCAAGATCCGCTTCCTGGAGCCGATGACGGCGTCGATTCTCTCCAACAACCGCATCGTTCCGCCCTTCGGCGCCGATGGCGGCGAGCCGGGCAAATGCGGGCGCAACTATGTGATCCGCAACGATGGTCGGCAAGAGGACGTCGGCTTTGTCGCCAGCACCGAGATGCAGGCCGGCGAAGTGTTTGTCATCGAGACGCCGGGTGGCGGCGGTTATGGAAAGCCCGTCTGAGACTGCCTCGGGCGAGGAGAAGTAGAGAGTAGTGGGTTGTAAGTGCAGTAGCAGTACCGAGTAGTACCGAGCAGTACCGTGTAGTGCCGTAGCAAGTAGTACTTCTGGTGGTAGTGTGTCTCTTTGCGGCGTCCTCTTCGGTCAACGAAGACGACGCCGCTTTTTTCTGCTACCGTCAGGTGCCGGCATGACGACCGCTTGCGAGCGAGCGCGCCGCACACCTGCCCAGCCGCTGTCAGCTGTTCTTGTGGCTCTGCTGACCGGCCTTCACGTGCTGTTCGTGCGAGCCGCCGCGCGAGGAGTCACCTTGCTGCTGACCCGAGCCGCTGCTGCTCTGGTTCTGCTGGTCGTTCTTGTGGCTTTGCTGGCCGGCCTGCACATGCTGTTCGTGGGAACCGCCGCGCGTACTGCCGCCCTGTTGCTGCCCCGACTGGTTGCTGCTCTGGTTCTGCTGGTCGTTCTTGTGACTCTGCTGACCGGCCTGCACATGCTGTTCGTGGGAACCGCCGCGGGTTCCGCCTTGATTCTGGTTCGACATGTCTTCGCTCCTGGTTGGATGCTGCGCTCATGCGCAGTTCTTGCATCATCGGCCCATGCGCGGCGCCCAAGTATCAGCGGAGTGCCTGTGCTGGTGTAGGTCCTCGCTGTCGGAGACGTCATCGAAATCGGCCACTGCGGCCAGCCCGGCTAGGCCGTGCCGCGCGGCAGGCGGAGCGTGAAGGTGGTGCCCTGCGCCGCCGACGAGCTGACCTGCGCCGAACCGCCGTGTGCGATGGCCACCTCGCGCACGATGTACAGTCCCAGCCCCATGCTGCCGGTCTGGTGGGATGCGGAGTCCCGGTCGGCCACCAGCCGCACCAGCGGTTCGAAAATGGCCTGCAGCTTTTCTTCGGGGATCACCGGCCCCTGGTTATTGATGGCCAGCACCACTTCGCTGCCAGTGGCGTCGATGCTGACCCCGATGGGCGCCCCGGGCAGCCCGTGCTGCACGGCATTGCCAAGCAGGTTGGACATGGCCTGGGCGACACGCCCCTGGTCCCACCGGCCCTCCAGCGGTCCTGTGCTCTGCAATACGATGTCCCGGTCCGGATGGGCGCTGCCGATCTCATCGATCACGCGTCGCGCGATCTCGCCGAAGTTGGCCGGCCGGATATCCAGCGGCAGGCCGCGGCCCAGATGGCTACGTGTGTAGTCGAGCAGGTCGCTGACGAGCTTGCTCATGCGATGACTACTGTTGTAGATGCGGGCGGCGATCCTGCGGTGCTGGTCGCCGATGTCTTCGGCCAGCAGCAGGATCTGCGCCCCCTGGATGGACGCTCCCAGCGGATTGCGCAGATCGTGGCCCAATATCGCCAGGAACAGGTTGCGCGACTGTTCGAGCAAGAGGGTATAGCGTGCCAGCGACTCGGCCAGGGCCTGGTCGATGGCCTCGTTGAAGCGCGTGATGTCATCCACGTTGGTTTCATTGCCTTCTTTCCACTCCTTGGCCCACAGCCGCAGGACACTGGCACGCAAAGCCCGGTATTCGGAAGCCAGTTGCTGGACGTCGAAGCCCGACAGGAGACGGGCGATGGCATGGGTTTCGGCGGCCGTATCGGTATCGGGCCGTGGTCCGCGCCCTTCGGATTTCCTGATCCCTTCCGCTTCCGTCTGGCCGCGCTCCAGGTCCTCGGCGATGGTACGCAACATCAGGGAGGCATGATTCCTGAGCGCCTTGGAATCCATGCTCAGGGCAGGTGGTTCGATGGTCTTGGCGAACTGCTCCCAGGCCTGCAGGATCAATTCCATACGTGAGCGGATAAAGTCGGACAGGCGCAGAACGGGTGGGGTGGACATTGTTATTTTTCCTCCGGGTCGGACGGAACTGGCGGGCGGGTTCAGTGCATTGAGAGCGCGGACTCTGCGTTATTGTTCCGGTCACCCGGCCGTCGCAAGCGTGGTCACCGATGAGCTGGCCCGCGCTCGTGACGCGGCCACACCCTCTCCAGCGCCGCCTACTGTACAGCTTCGATGGTGGAAAGCAGGAGCTTGAAGGCGCAGGGTTTGGTCAGCAGCGCGGCAAACATCTTGCGCGCCTGCCAGGAATTGGTCATCGGGGTGGCACTCAACAGTACCACGGGGATGGCGGAGAGCCGGCTGTCGGCCTTCAGGTGGGCGGCCAGCTGCAGGCCATCCATCACCGGCATGCGCAGGTCGGTCAGCACGACGTGCACACGCTGGTCGGCTTGGCGCAGAAGGGCATAAGCTTCGGCGCCGTTACCGGCTTCGAGGACTTGATAGCCTTCGGTTCGCAGCACTTCGCAAAAAAGTGCACGAACTTCAGTGTTGTCTTCCACCACCAGAATGGTGCGGGCAATGGCCGTTCGTTGCATGGGTGAGTCCGCTCTCGAGTGCAGCGCCCGAGGGGGGCGTCATCCGTGATTATGGATTCGCCTGCGCGCGGCGAATATCAGGCAACGCCTCAAAAATCGCAAAAAATCGCCTACGGCCCTGTCGGAGGACTCCCACAAGACCGGCAACAGCCGGGTCGGCGCATCGCCTGCCCGGCCCCTACATCAGAAACGCCAGTTGGCGGAAACCGCTGCGGTCAGCTCGGCATCGCCGCCGCGCCAGAACGTGCCGGACAAGGAAGCCTCCAGCGCCAGGTCCTGCCGGACCCGATAGGAAGCACCGGCCTGCAGGTCCAGGCTGTCACGCTGGATCAGTTCGCTGGTGGCGGCAAAGGCACTGCCGGCATAACCAGCGAAGCGCGCCGCCTGCGTGTTCATGCGGTCGAGCATCTCGCGATTCCAGCTGGCCTTCAGACGGGTCCGCACCTGGCGGCCCGAGGCCAGGCTCAGGTCACTGCGCCATTCTCCGCCCAGGCGTGCGCGCAGCGAACGGAAGGAATTGCCGTCCAGCTGCAGACCGGGGCCATCCGAATTGTTTTCGGTGACGGCCGGCCGTGTCAGCAGCGTGTAGTCGAGGCTGGCCAACGGTCCGACACTGCTGCCTTCGGCCATCCGCCAGCGCCATCCGGCGCCCAGCGTGGCGCCACCCGTCGTACCGGTCCAGGTGCCGCGCGGCGCCGCCTGATAGCCGTTGATGCCGATCTTGCGCTCCAGTCGCCCCTCCTCCACTCCCAAGCGGGCCTGGGCGAAGGCATGCGGGCCGGCCAGCGGATCGGCGGCATAGGCCAGATGCGCACCGACATCCAGCGCCGAGGTCTCGCCCGAGGCCGGGGTGAGGCCATCGACCCGGGTCGACTGACCGCTGACCGCACCGTGCAGACCGAGGGTCCAGCCATCCATGGCCAGGCCGCTGCGTTCGACCCCCAGCGCCACGCCATAGGTATTGCCGTTGGCGCCGACGGCGCGCTCGGAACGCGTGCGCCAGTAGGCGCTACCGAAGGGAATGGCAAAAGCGGTCCACTCACTGCCGGCCTGCAGCTGTCCGTCCGGCGTCGTTGCCCCCGGCGCGCGGGCAGCCACCAGGTCGCCGATATGTCGCTCGCGCAGCAGCGCACCCGACAACATCTCGCCATAGGCCACCGGCGAGAGCTGCCGCAATGCCGGAGCAATGGCGCTGCCGTCGGCCGCCGAAAAGTCCAGTGCGGCCACCAGCGAACGCATGTCGCCACGTGCATTGCCGGCCACGCCATCGAGCGAACGCGCAACCTGGCGCGTCAGGTCATCGCTGGCGTAGCGCGAATAGGCCGCATCGCGGCGCTGCACCGAGACCGTATAGCTCAGGCCGCCGTCGGCGGTGACCGCGGCCACCAGCGTCGGTGAGGCCAGCAGTGCGCTGGCCGACGCAAACCCGCCGCTGATGCTGCCGGCCTGCAGCCACTGGTCACTGGTGAGGGTGAAACGATTGGCATACCAGCTGCGCTGTGGAGCGATGGTGAGGCTCCCGTCCAGCGCCGCATTGCCACTGACGACCAGGGAACTGAGGTTGCCGCTACCGTCCACGCTGGTGAGCAGCCTGCCGTCGGCGGCCTGGTCGTAATTGCCGACCACCTTGATGCTGCTACCCAGCGTGGGCGCCAGCGTGCCATGGTTGGTGAACCGGCCGGCGCTATTGAGGGTATAGCGGCTGCTGCCACCCAGGAGCGCAGGCTGGGCGATATTGACCTGGTAGACCTGATGGTCGCCGGTGAGGATGGTGGTGCCGCCCTCGAAGGCCAGCGAAAGATTGTCGATGCCCACGATGTTGCCGTCATAACGCAATGCGAATCCCGAATCGGCCGAGGTGGTCGCATGACCATCGGCGTCCGGCAGGTAGCCGAAGCTCAGGGTGGTCAGGCGCGGCGCAGTGCCGTCCAGTTCGGCATAGTCGGAACGGATATCGCCCTGCAGAGCCGCACCGCGCATGACGTTGATCTGGCCCACATAGGCATTGCTGGAGATATAGATGGCGGCACTGCGGCCGGCCAGGCGCCCGGTCAGATCGAAACGGCTGACCAGCGGGCCATCCAGCTCCGCCAGCAGGGAGCCAGTGGTCTTCGATCCCCGGTAGATGTAGGAGCCACGGTAGTCGCTGTCATTGCCCAGGATATTGTTGCCGAAGTCGAAGCTCGCTGCGATGCCGTCCTCACCCAGGGCCTGCACGTCACCGCGCTGGGTGAAGGTGTGGTCCTTGCCGTAGGTGAACATCACCCCGCGCCCATAGGGGCCATCGGCATAGACCCGGGTACCGGGCAGGATGACGATATGGTTGCCGGCACCGTCGATGCGCATGCCCGCGCCACCTGCGCCGGCCGAGAGCAGGTCGGCGCGCTGGTAGATGGTATTGTTGCTGCCGTAGACATGCAGGCCCAGGCCCAGCGTGGCCAGGTTATATGTATTGGGCAGGTAGGCGCTACCCTCTGCGTTGCGCTGGAAAAAACCGTCGTCGTTGAGGATCACCTGGCCGTCGGCGTAGACGGAACGCCCGAAGAAATTGCGACGGTCGATGTCATAGCCCAGGTCCTGCAGGATCGCCAGTTCGGCTTCCATGAAGGTGGTGTAGTTGCGGTAGCTCTGATGGCTCATCAGGCTGTTCTTGAGTTCCAGGTGCGACATGAATGGCGGATCGGAAACGGTCTCGGTGCCGGTGCTGAGCGGTATGCCGCGCATGCCGGAGCCGGCCAGCACCTGCGCCACATTCGGGCCAATGAAATACCCCGAGTTCTTGCTGACGTCGAACACATCGGCACCGCTCACCTTGCTGCATGTCATGCACCAGATCACCTGGCCGGGCTGGGCCGCCTTGCCGTTGTCGTCGCGCAGGTAGGAGGTCCACTGGTTGATCCTGTCGCTGAAGCGATACACGGAAGGGCCGGAGGGCTGCTCGGTTTCTTTAATGGTAGAGCCAATCCCCAGTGCATGTCCGATCTCGTGAAAGGCGACCGCCGGCAGATCCCAGCCTGTGACATTGCGCGGCAGTTGGGAAGGAATGTAGTCGTTGGTACTCACCGGCAAGTTGCCAATACCCACGAAGCCATGCGCACCCAGCGTCAACTTGCCGGCCTGCAGATTCTGCAGCGCTGCCTGCACCTGGGTCGGCGCGGTGCGCAGGCCGGGCACCAACGGACTTTCGGCATGGGCGTTGTCGTCGCTATCCTCGCTACCGATATTGATCACCGCCGGGGACGTACCGGGGATCACCTTGATATAGTTGGCCCACTGTCGAAGCCCCGCCAGGGTCTGCTGCTTGAACATGTCCGAGAGCGCAAACGGCGAGGATTGGAACGTGTCGCCCTCTTTCTGAAAGTCACCGTCAGCAGGCCCGTAGAAGCGGGCCTCGAAGATCGGCACCTGATTGCTGTCCAGAATCGTGTGTGATTCATAGGTCTGCGCCTGTGTCTGCGCGCAGGCCAACATCGCCGCAGCGGCGACGGCCTTCAATACCATTCCCTTCATGCTTTCCCCTGATGATCGCCGGCCGTTTCGGTCCTCGGCGCGTTTCTTGACATGTTCCGTATTTTTGTTAAGGCGCCACCGTACAGCAGCAGGCGAAGGGGTAAAGCCAGTAAATAAGACGGTTTTCCCTCCTTGATCGCGCGGTTCGCCAACCGCCTTGCCTGCAGCACGATTGCTCGGCCGGATGCGGTGACTGATGAGCATCATTTCTGCGACAGCCGCGCCGTCCTGGCGCGCGGTGGAAATGACGACGTCCAGGGGCTGATCAATGGCATCCAAGAAGGATGAACATCTGGTGTAAAGGCAGCGTTCGCCCCGTCGCTGTCACAGAACGATCGGCAAGGAGGGCTTCAATCAACTGGAAAAGCGCCTCATCGCCAATCTGGCGCAGCAGAATGTCTCGAAACTGGTACAGGAGTTCAATTTCAAGGCACGCGTGATCATCGACATCGTGGTGCGCAACCTGTTCGAGCGGACCGCCGATGTCGGCTTCCTGGCCATGGACGAGGCCATCCGCCAGTTCATCCTGGCCGGCCCCCAGGGCGACCGCCACGCCATCGTCGCGCTGCTCGACGCCTATCGACAGAAATACACCGTCTACGACGAGATCTTCATTCTCGATCCCCAGGGCCGGGTGCTGGCCAATCTCGATCCCGCCCATCCCATCGGGCAATCGCATGATCCACTGGTGGCACGGACCCTGGCGGCCACCGGCGCCGAGATCGACGTCGCCGCCAGTGCCGGCAAGGTCCGTGAATTCGCCACCGTCCTGATCGACGATGCGCTTTTTGCGCTACCGGCCGGCAACGTGATCGAAGCCATCGAAGCCTCACGCATGCTCTCCACCTCTACCTTCAAGCCGGTATTGGCGGGGGCGCTGGACTATCACGAAGGCGGTGCGGCAGCTTCGGTGTTCGTCCCGGTGGTGGATATGCGTCTGCTGCTGCTGGCCGGTGGTACCGCCGCGGCGCCGACGGCGACCCAGGCCCGGGAGATTGTGATCGTGCGTCACGCGGGCAGTCTGGTGGGACTGCTGGTCGATGGCCTGCATGACGTGCTGGAATTTGGCGAAAGCCATATCGATGCGCCCCTGCTCATGTTCGGTGGTGGCGCCAACTACATTGGCAACCTGATCCGCACCGCCAGGCCGGGCGACACCATCCAGGTAGTGGACGTGGAACGCATCGTGATGAACTTCTTCGGACCGCGCAAGCAGGCCTACCTGGTGGCATCCTGACCGGGTAGACTGCGATGGTCGCCAGCGTCTGGCGCCGCCGCCGAGGATGTCCGGTCCGCCGCGTTGCGGACCGCCGTCATCTGCGCCAAGATGGAAACGGCGATCTCGGCGGGCGTATGGCTGTCGATCGGCAGGCCGATGGGGGCATGCAGGCGGGCGATCTGCGCCGCGTCGAGATCGAACAGGGCCAGCCGTTCACGGCGGCGCCGGCTGTTGGCATGCGACCCCAGCGCACCGACATAGAAGGCCGGTGAGGCCAGCGCTTCCAGCAAGGCCATGTCGTCCAGCCGCGGATCATGGGTCAGGGCCACGATGGCGGTATGCGCGTCGGCCTGCATGGCCAATACCACGTCATCGGGCATGCCGCTCAGCAAGCGACTGCCGGCCACCTCCCAGCCGGCCGCGTATTCCTCGCGCGGATCGCACACCAGGACGTCGTAGTCGAGCATCAGCGCCATCCTGGCCAGCACCTGTGACAACTGCCCTGCACCGATCATCAGCAGGCGCCAGCGCGGTCCGTAGCAGACCGTGAAGCGGTCCTGCTCCAGCTGCGGCCGGGGTAGTGCACCACCGGCATCCGGCAGCGCTCGGCAGCACACGGTGCCGTCGCGCAGGTCCAGCTGGCGGCGGATGCGGCCCTGCGCGGCGGTCGCCTCCAGCACCGTGTCCAGCCAGCCGGCGTGCGGCAGGGCCTCGCGCACCAGCACCAGAGTACCGCCGCAGGGCAGCCCGAAGCGCTCGGCCTGTTCGCGCGTGAGTCCATATTCCAGCAGTTCGGGCCGGGCCAGCGCGGCGCCCTCCTGCCGCACCCGCTCGATGAGATCATCCTCGACGCAGCCCCCCGACACCGAACCGACCACCCGCCCATCGTCGCGGATGGCGACCATCGCTCCCGGGCCGCGCGGGGCACTGCCCCAGGTGCGCGCTACCGTGAACAGCTGCGCCGCATGGCCTTGCTGCCGCCAATGACGGGCCGTACGCAAGACCTCCAGATCCAGGCTCTCCATCTGCTCCTCCGGCCGGTGTCAGGCCTTGGCCAGGCGAAATACGTCCATCGACAGCCGGACCGCCCCGGCCTGCTCCACCAGCGAGGCCGAGGAGGCGGCCGCCTGCTCCACCAGTGCCGCGTTCTGCTGGGTGATGCGATCCAGCGAAGAGAGCGCCGCAGCCACCTGATGCACCCCCTCGCGCTGCTCCACGCTGGCGCGCGACATGTCGTCGATGAGACTGCTCACTCCGCCGATGGAAGAAACCACCTCCGTGATCGTCTGGGCCGACGCCTTGACCAGTGTCTCCCCTTGCCGCACGCTGGCCAGCGAGGCCGCAATCAGCTCCGCGATTTCGCGCGCTGCCGTGGTGCTGCGCTGGGCCAGTGTGCGTACCTCGGTGGCCACCACGGCGAAGCCGCGACCGTTCTCGCCGGCACGCGCCGCTTCCACTGCGGCATTGAGTGCCAGGATATTGGTCTGGAAGGCGATGCCCTCAACCACCTTGACGATCTGCGCGATACGCGCGGCATCGGCGGCCATGCCCTGCATGGTCTGCACGATGCGATCGAAGGCCTGCCCGCCGCGCTGCGCCACGTCGGCTGCGGCCACCGCATTGGCCGCAGCCGACACGGCGTGGTCGGCATTGTTCTGGATGGTGGCCGCCAGTTCTTCCATGCTGGAGGCAATTTCCTGCAACGATGAGGCCTGGCTCTCCGTGCGCTGCGACAGGTCCATGTTGCCGGCGGCGATATCCGAGCAGGCGCGGGTGACACCGCCGACGTCGCGACCGACTTCGCCGATCAGGTTGACCAGACTGCTTCTCATGAGCAATAGTGCGCGCACCAGATCGGCGGCATGCGGCTGACGTGTCTGTTCCAGCGGCGCATCCAGGTCGCCGGCGGCCATGCGATAGGCGAAATCGGTGGCCTGCTCCAGTGGCTGCATCAGTTGCCGTCGCTGCCACAGGCTGCTCGACACCAGCAGTGCAAGCGCAGCGGCCAGCATGCCCAGTGCCGCCAGCGGAGATGCGTTTGCCCACAAGAGACCGGCGGCGAGCGCGGTAACCAGCTGCATGGCCTGCCATGCCATGATGCGCTTGAGCAGGCCTGGCCGCCACAGGCGTTGCGCCAGGCCGGGCAGGCCGGTGCGCAGGAACTGTCCGCCGCGCACCGTCCAGCCGCGTGCACGGCCTTGCCTGAATCGTCGCAGCATGGTGGCGGCAAAGCTGACCTGCTCCGCAGGCGCATGGGTGCGCACCGAGGTCGAGCCGACCACGCGGCCTCCCTCGCGTACCAGCGACACATTGGTCATGGCCCAGATGCGCTGGCCGTCACTGCCGCGAATGCAGGTCAGGCCGGCCCAGCGGCGCCCTTGTTCGATGGTGGTATGGCGCATGTCCTTGACCGCCTCGGCCGGCACTTCCGGATCGAGCAGACGCGTATAGGGCATGCCGACCAACTGCTGCATGGGAATGCCCACTTCGTCGGCGAACGCCTGGTTGGCATAGGTGATGATCCCCTCCGAGCTGGTCCGGCTGATCAGATACTGTCCCGGCCGCAGTGCGCGACCGTCCTCTTGCTGCTGGCTCACCATCCCCCCCTCCCGCCATCCGCCCACCCCATCGGAGGCCGTAGTTTCCCGCGATTAATAACGAACATCATTCTGTTATTTCCCATCATTGCATGTCAAGGGTTTTCCTTTTTCCACGCCTGCCCGGGGTCGAGCAAGAGAATCTCCGTCGCATACGTTCCGGTGTCCTGTGCCGCCAGCGTCGCCGCGCTACAACGTCGCGCAGGATTGCGACAGGATAGCGAGCCTTCCATCGCATCGGGCCGCGAGCCTCACCCGACGGGCCTTGGATGAGGCATTCCCGGAAAATTCGCACCAAAAATGCGAATAAGAACGGCCAGCCTGCATTTTTAAGTGCATGGGACGACGGTGCTGCACCATTTGTTTCCGTCGCTCCGCCGACGCCGACCGCGCGACCAGGACAGCGTATCCAAAAACTTCGCATCAGGACCACAATAACGATTGACATTCATTTTATTGAGATTAAATAATGTCATTCATTATTTGACCAAGATCAAAGCAGGCGCCACGCCGCCCACTCATTCAGATCCATTGCAGTCCGATTCATCCGAAGGCTCCACCGCCCGGTGGTTTTCCACGCTGTCTTGATTGTTCAACCTGAAGGGGAAATAAAAGTGAAGAAACGTCTGTTAGCCGCCGTCTCCGCCGGCCTGTGCCTGGGGGGGCTGGGTACCGAAGCGATGGCCCAGAGCAGTGTCACCATCTACGGCATCATCGACACCGGTGTCGAATATCTCAATCACACCAATGCGGCCGGCCAGGGCAAGTTACGCACGCTGCCGCTGACCGGACTGCTGCCCTCGCGCATCGGTTTCAAGGGCGTGGAAGACCTGGGTGGCGGACTGCGCGCCTTCTTCAACCTGGAAAGCGGCTTCGTGCCGACCACCGGCGGCATGGGCCAGGGCAACCGGCTGTTCGGACGCCAGTCCAACGTCGGCCTGATGGACCCGACCTGGGGTACCTTCACGCTGGGTCGCCAGTACAACATGACGGCCATCTCGTTGATCGCGGCCGACATCATGGGACCGGCCAACCACGGCCTGTCCAACATGGACTCCTACCTGCCCAACACCCGCAGCGACAATGCCCTGGGCTACATGAACAAGATCGGCAACACCACCGTGGGCGCCACCTATAGCTTCGGTCGCGACACCTCCAGCGCCGGCGGCCCGGCGGCCACCAACTGTGCCGGTGAAAATGCTGCCGATGCCCAGGCCTGCCGCCAATGGACGGCGCTGATCAAGTACGATACCGCCACCTGGGGCGTGGCCACGGCCTACGACACCCTGCGCGGAGGTGCTGGCGCCGGCAACCTGCTCACCAGCAGCAACTACAAGGACAATCGCGCCTCCTTCAATGGCTGGTTCAAGCTGGGCGATCTCAAGATCGGTGGTGGCCTGATCGCCCGCCACCTGCAGCGCGCGGTCGACATCAACTACAACCTCTGGTATCTGGGCGCGAGCTATCCGCTGTCGCCGCAATGGCAGCTGGAGGGCCAGGTGGCGCATCTGGATACCCGCAACTCTCCCGATGACAGTACCCTGGGAACGGCGCGTGCGATCTATATGCTGTCCAAGCGCACCAGTCTCTACGCGTCGTATGCGTATATCAAGAACCGCGGCAATGCCGCCATCGCCGTCAGCTCCGGCAGCACGGTCGGCGTGGGCCAGAACCAGTCCAGCGTCATGGCCGGTATTCGTCATACCTTCTGAAGTCGCTTCACTCCTGAGGATCCCTTTGTAGGACTTGACGGAACGCACAGACGCGTTCCGTTTTTTTTTCGTCCGGTGCTTCCGGCGGCGGCGAAAAAAAAGGCACCGTCAAGACGGTGCCCTGCACTGGCCTGCGCCCGGTGTCAGAACGGGCGCAGGTGCACCTCTCCCTGCCGCGTCTCGGGATGATGCAAGACGTCCAGCACATGCGCCGGCGTGAACGGCTGGCGCCAGACACCCTGCCCCAGCGTACGCAGCGCATCGTTGACCGCGCACCAGATGGCACCGATGGCCCCCACCGTGCCGGCCTCGCCCACGCCCTTGGCACCGAGGCTGGTTTCGCGCTCCGGGGTGGTGACGTGACCGACATGGATCTGCGGCATCTCCGATGCCATGGGGATCAGATAATCGGCCAGCGAGGCATTGCTCATCTGGCCGTTGTCGGAATAGAGGCACTGCTCGAACAGCGCAGCCCCGATCCCCTGCACGACACCGCCACGGATCTGCTCATCGGTCAACAGGGGATTGACGATGCGCCCGCAGTCTTCCACCACCCAGACATCGAGTACGCGGATCAGTCCGGTCTCCACATCAACCTCCACCTGCGCAGCCTGCACCCCGTTGGCGGCGAAGTAGGGCTTGCCGGTGGGCGCATAGCTGCGTTCCACACTCAGTTCCGGAATCAGCTCCAGCTTGATCGCGGTCGAGTCGTAGTGGGCCTTGAGCGCCAACTCCTCCAGACTCATCAGGGCCGCACCATCACGCCCGGTGATGATGCCGGCGACGATGTCCAGGCCTTCGGCCGGCAGACCGGCCAGCGCCGCCGCAATGCCCAGGATATTGGTGCGCAGCTGCGCACCGGCCAGCAGCGCCGCTTCGCCCGCCAGCGAAATACCACGCGAGGCCCAGGCGCCACCGCCCAGCGGATCACGCGCGGTATCACCAGCGCTCACCGCTACCGCCTCCAGCGGACAACCCATGACCTGCGCCACGATCTGCGTCAGGCCGGTACGCGTGCCCTGGCCCTGGTCGGTGGCGCTGGTGCGGCACAGGATATGGCCGGAGGGCAGCAGGCTGAGGCGTACCCCCTCCTTGCCGGCCACCCGCACCTGGTTGGGCCCGTACAGACCGGCGCCCACGCCGGTCAGCTCGACGAAGGTACACAGTCCGATGCCCCGATAGACGCCACGCTGGCGCAGCGCTTCCTGGTCGGCGCGCAACTGGCGGTAGTCCATGTTCTCCAGCAGCTGGTCCATGCAAGCATCCAGCGACAGCGGTCCCAACGGAATGCCGCCGGTCGCCGGCAGCAATGGTGCCTCCGCCGGGCGGGCCGGAAGATGGTTGCGGCGACGCATGGTCACCGGGTCCATCCCGATAGCCGCCGCAGCATCGTCAATCAGCTGTTCGATGATGGCACAGGCGATCGGCTGGCCGACAGCGCGGTAGGCGCCGGTCGGTACCTTGTTGACGAAGGCGCCGCGCACGCGTCCGCGGAAGGCCTCAATGCGATAGGCCGAACCGCACAGGTCCAGCGCCTGCAGGGCCTCGCCGATGCTGGAACGCGGATAGGCCGATACCGCGCCGAAGCAGAACAGCAGATCGACGTCCAGTCCCAGCAACCGTCCCTCTCCATCCACCGCCAGCTGTGCCTCGACGCTGGCGTCACGGGCATGGACATCGGAGACGAAGGACTCCAGGCGATCGGCCTGGAACTTGACCGGCCGGCCCAGCAGCACCGCGATGGCGGCCACCGCGATCTCGTCAGCATAGGCGTGCAGCTTGATGCCGAAGGCCCCGCCCACGTCCGGGCTGGCGACGCGTACCCGCTCCAGCGGCAGCTTGAGCAGACTGGCGAAGATCTCCTGCATCTGGAACGGCGCCTGATGCGACTGCTGGACCTCCAGCTCGCCGGTGCGCCGGTCATAGCTCGCCAGGATGCCGCGCGGCTCCAGCGGCACGCCAGTCTGGCGTCCGAAGCTGAAGCGCCGGCGCACCACCTGGGCGGCGCTGGCGAAGGCGGCCGCCACGTCCCCGCTGCCGATGTGCCGCTCCAGCGCCAGGTTATGTTCGATGGCCGGATGGCAGGGTGGGCAGCCGGGCTTCAGGGCCGCCTGCGGATCGACCACCGGTTCGCCTTCTTCCCAGTCGATCTCGATCCGTTCCAGCGCATCCTCGGCCTGCGCGCGCGTGTCCGCCACCACCGCCACCACCGCTTCGCCCTGCCAGAACACTTCATCGATGGCCAGCGGATTCTGCGGGGCCGAGACGTGCGTGGGCCACATGGCGAAGCGGGTGGTCCAGTCGGTGCATACCATGGCCAGGTCGGCGCCGGTGATGACCGCGCTCACGCCCGGCATGGCGGCGGCAGCCTCGACCTTGATCGAATGAAAGCGGGCGCGGGCAAACGGACTGCGATAGAACACCACATGCTGCATGCCGGCCAGTACCAGGTCATCCAGATAGCGGCCGCGCCCGGCCACGAAACGTTCGGCATCGGGGCGTGTGACGCTGCTGCCGATCCATCCGCCGGCGCCCGGGGCCACGGCGCTCATGCGCACTCTCCAGCAGCCGTCTCGATGGCGTCGACGATGGCCTGATAACCGGTGCAGCGGCAATAGTTGCCGGAGATGGCATCGCGGATCTCGGCGCGGCTCGGACAGGGCGTGACCTGCAGCAGTTCATTGGCGGTCATCAGCATGCCCGGGGTGCAAAAACCGCACTGCATGGCGTTACGCGCCACGAAGGCGCGTTGCAGGCCGGCGATCTCGCCGCTGTCGGCCAGGCCCTCCAGGGTATCCACGCTCAGGCCATCGACCTGCACCGCCAGCATCAGGCAGCCGCGTACCACCGCGCCGTCGACCCGGACATTGCAGGCACCGCAGACACCTACCTCGCAGCCGACGTGGGCTGCCGTGAGCCCCATGTCCTGGCGCAGGAAGTCCACCAGGTTGCGGCGCACCGGCACCAGACAATCGACGGCCTTGCCGTTGAGGGTAAATTGGATGCGCGCGTGTTCCACGCAGCTGACGGTCAGGTCATCCATGGCGGGCTCCGGAAGGAAGGAAGGAATCGGCTGGCGCGCCGAAGGTGGCGGTGAGCACGCGACGGATCAGGGCACGTGCCTGCAGGCGCTTGACCTCGGGGCTGCCGAAATGATTGTGATCGGGTTCGAGTTCGGCCACGGCGGCCGCGGCGATGGCTTCTCCCAGCGGCTCCGACCAGGGTTGTCCCTCGGCCAGCCCGGCAGCGGCAGCCGACAGGATGGGCATGGGATCGGTGCCGAAGGTGGTCAGGCGCAGATCGCTGATGAGCCCCTGGGCATGACGGGCACGCAGGGCCACACCGACCATGGCGAAGTCGCCATGGCGACGCGCCAGTTCGTCGAAACCGAACACCTCGTCCGGCTGGCAGGCCGGGTAGAGCGCTTCGATCAGGATCTCGTCATCCTGGCGGGCCGTCTCGTAGAGACCGAAGAAATAATCCACCGCCGGTACCTCGCGCACGCCGCCATCGCGGCTTTGCAGCACCAGCAGGGCATCCAGGGTGATGGCGCAGGCCGGCATCTCGGCCGACGGATCGGCCAGTGCCAGACTGCCGCAGGTGGTACCGCGATTACGCACTGCCGGATGGGCCACATGGCGCATGGCCATGTGCAGCAAGGGCAGATGTTGTTCCACCAGCGGTGAGCTGGCGGTCTCGGCATGACGCACCAGGGCGCCGATGCGCACATGGCTGGCATCCTCGGCCAGCACGATGCCCTTAAGTTCCTCGATGCGATTGATGTCGATGAGCAGGCTCGGCGCCGACAGGCGCAGATTGAGGGTGGCGAACATGCTCTGGCCGCCGGCCAGGATGCGCGCATCGCTGCCGTGTTCAGCCAGCAGCGCGCACGCCTCTTCCAGCGAGCTCGGGCGGGCGTATTGGAAACCTGATGCCTTCATGCAATATCCGATAAGTTGTGACAGGCCGGGTGGGCGCAGCCGGGATGCACACGCTCACACACCCATGTAACGATGCACCAGGGACGGGTCCTGCTGCAACTGCTGTGAGCTTCCACTCCAGGCGATACGTCCCTTCTCGACCACATAATGGCGGTCAGCCAGTCCCATGAGCGACTGGATGTTCTTGTCGATGACGATCATCGACAGCCCTTCCTTCTTCAGTTCGTGCAGGGCGCGCCAGATATCGGCACGCGCCACCGGCGCCAGGCCTTCGGTGGCCTCGTCCAGCACCAGCAGGGAAGGATTGGTCATCAGCGCACGCGAGATGGCCAGCATCTGCTGCTCGCCGCCGGACAACTGCGAGCCCATGTTCTGACGCCGCTCCGCCAGTCGTGGAAAGAATTCATAGGCGCGTCGCAAGGTCCAGGGCCGACTGTCGGCCTGCCCTGCGCGTGCCGGGCGGGCGGTGGCGATCAGGTTTTCTTCCACGGTCAGGTCGGCGAAGATCTGGCGCCCTTCGGGCACCAGCCCCAGGCCACGGCGCGCCACTTCGTGACAAGGCAGGGTGTCGATGCGCTGGCCACCAAAGCTGATGCTGCCGGCACTCGGACGCAGCAGACCGAACAGGCATTTGACGGTAGTGGATCGGCCCATGCCATTGCGACCGAGCAAGGTGATCACCTCGCCGCGCTGCAGGTTCAGCGAGATGTCGAACAGGGCCTGCGCCCGACCGTAGGAGGCCTGCAGCCCGCGGATGGATAACTGTTCAGCCATGAGCGGCTCCGGAAAAAGTCCCTGCCTCATCACCCAGGTAGATGGCGCGGACCTCGGGATGATTGCGAATTTCATCGGGCGTGCCACAGAAGGCGGCACGACCCGACACCAGCACCGTGATGCGATCGGCCAGGGCGAAGACCGCATCCATGTCGTGTTCGATGAGCAGCATCGAGTAACGGCCCTTGAGGGATTGCAAGAGTTGTACCACCGATGCCGATTCCTCGATGCTCATGCCGGCCATGGGCTCGTCGAGCAACAGCAGCCGCGGCTGCGCGGCCAATGCCATGGCCAGCTCGAGCTGGCGTCGCTCGCCATAGCCCAGTTCTCCTGCCAGCGTATCGCGACGGGCTTCCAGGCGGGTGGCAAGCAGTGCCTGCTGTGCGTCCTGGCAGGCCTGCTCACGGGCCATCATGGGACGCCAGAAACCGTAGCCGCCAGTCGCGCCGACCGCCGCCAGCACGGCGTTTTCCATCACGGTGAACTCTTCGAAGATGGAGGTGATCTGGTAGGAGCGCAACAAGCCCCGGCAGGCGCGCTGATGCAGCGGCAGCGTGGTCACCTCCTCATCGCCGAACCAGACCTGGCCGCTGTCGGGCCGCAGCTCTCCGGACAGCTGGTTGATCAGGGTGGTCTTGCCGGCGCCATTGGGGCCGATGATGGCGTGCAGTTCGCCGGGACGGATGTCCAGGCTGACGTCATCGGTCACCAGCAGGCCGCCGAAGCGCTTGGTCAATCCCCGGGTACGCAGGCCGTTCATTGCTTGGCTCCATTGGCGACGATGGCGGGCGCATCGATATGGCCGGACGCGCCGCGTTGGCAGCACCGCACATCCAGCCAGTGCAAGGCACCCATGAGTCCGTCACGACCGGTGAGCGCAATGAGGATGATCATCGGCCCGAAGATGAGCATCCAGTGCTCGGTATAGGACTTCATCACCTCCTCCAGGCAGATAAACGCCAGTGCGCCCAGCAGCGGACCGAACACGCTGCCCATGCCGCCCAGCACGACCATGACGATCAGCTCGCCGGACACCTGCCAGCTCATCAGCCCTGGCGAGGCATAGGCATTCAGATTGGCCAGCAGGAAACCGGCCAGGCCGCAGAGGATGGCGGAGAGCACATAGGCGATCAGTTGCAGACGGCGCGCCGGAAAGCCCAGTGCGCTGATGCGCGCGAGGTTCTGGCGCGAGCCGCGCAGGGCCATGCCGAAGGGCGCGTGCCGCAACCGGTGCATCCACAGCAGGGTCACCGCCAGCACGATCCAGGCAGCATAGAACAAGGGCAGCACCGAGCCGAGGTCGATCCCCGCACCCAGCCGGCTGGTGGCGATGATGGACATGCCATCGTCACCCCCATACTGCTTGAGGCTGACGAAGACGAAATAGCCCATCTGGGAAAACGCCAGGGTGATCATGATGAAGCCGATGCCACGGGTGCGCAGGCTGATGGCACCGGTGAGCGCCCCGATACAGCCGCACGAAACCAGCACCAGCAGCAGCTGCGGCCACGCCGATTCCAGCCCGGCCAGCGAGGACAGGGAGACGCAATACGCCCCCAGGCCAATGAAGAGTGCATGTCCGAAGCCGATCAGGCCGGCATAGCCCAGCACCAGGTTGAGCGCACTGGCGGCCAGCGCATAGATCAGCACACGCGCCAGAAAGCCCACGTAGAACTGCGCACCCAGTGCAGCGGCCACCGGTGGCACGGCCAGCAGCGCCAGCAACAGCAGCAGGGGAATGCCCAGGCTGGGACGGAACAGGGAGGAAGTCGTCTTCATCGTCTTGCCACGAAAAGGCCTTGCGGACGCAGCGCTAGGACGGCCGCCATCAGCAGGTAGATCAATAGGGAAGCCAGCGCCGGACCAGCCGCATCGGCCAGCTGGCGGCTGACCATCTCACGCAACAGCATGGGCAGGAAGGCCCGTCCCATGGTATCGACGACACCGACGATCAGGGCCGAATAGAACGCGCCCTTGACCGAACCGATGCCGCCGATGACGATCACCACGAAGGTGGCGATCAGAACCGGCTCACCCATGCCGGCCTGGACCGAGAGGATGGGGCCGGCCACGGCACCCGCCAGTCCGGCCAGGGCGGCACCGACGGCAAACAGCAGGGCATTGAGGAAGCGGATGTTGATCCCCAGCGCGCCCACCATGGCCGCATTGTTGGCGCCGGCACGGATGAGCATGCCCAGGCGGGTGCGGTGGATCATCCAGTAGCATCCGACGGCCACGGCCAGACCGACCACGATGACCGCGAAGCGATACAGCGGATAGGGCAGGCCGAACAGGTTGATCACGCCGTCCAGCATCGGCGGCACCGAGACGAACAGCGGCTGCTTGCCCCACAACATCGAGGCCAGTTCGTTGAAGAACATGATCATGCCAAACGTGGCCAGTACGTGATTGAGGTGGTTCTTGTCGTACAGCCGCGCCACCGCCACCCGCTCCAGCAGCACACCGATGGCCAGGCAACCCAGCAGCGCGGCCAGCAGCCCCAGCAGGAAGCTGCCGGTGGCGTTGGCCACCGAGGCCGCGATGTAGGCGCCCATCATGTACAGCGAACCGTGCGCCAGGTTGACGAAGCTCATGATGCCGAACACCAGGGTCAGGCCGGCCGCCAGCAGGAACAGCAGCACCCCGTACTGGAGACCGTTGAGCAGTTGCGCAAACAGTAGCATGTTGGCCTCGCTTACTTCAGGGGACAGGCCGCCACATAGGCGTCCTTGTGATCCACCAGAGGAGTAGCCACCAGCTTGCCCTTGATCTGGTCGCCTTCCTTGACGATCTCGAAGGCATAGTAGTTCTGGATCGGCATGTTGTTGGTGTTGAAGCGGAAGGGGCCGCGCACCGACTTGAACTCCGCACCGGCGGCCTTGACCGCGGCGGCGAAGGCGGCCTTGTTGGAGGTATCGCCCTTGAGCTTGCGCACCGCTGTATCGAGCAGGAAGGCCGCGTCATAGGCATTGGCGGCATAGGTACTCGGAACGCGCTTGTAGCGGGATTCGAAGGCTTTGACGAACTTCTGGTTTTCCGGATTCTCCAGCGCCGGGTTCCAGGTATTGCCGCTGATCACGCCCACCGCGGCCTCGCGCAGGGCCGGCAGATTGGTGCCATCGACGGTGAAGGTGGAATACACCGGCACCTTGCCGATCACCCCGGCCTGCTTGAGCTGCTTGGTGAAGTTCACGCCCATGCTGCCGGGGTAGAACATGAAGACCGCATCCATCTTGCTCAGCTGCAGCTGGGTGATCTCGGCGGAATAGTCGGTCTGGTTGATCTGGGTATAGACCTCGGCGGCCACGCCGCCCTTGTACCAGCGCTTGAAGCCGGCCAGCATGTCCTTGCCGGCCTGGTAGTTGGGCGCCATCAGATAGACGTTCTTGTAGCCCTTGTCCTGCACCAGCTTGCCGATGGCTTCGCCGGAGCCATCGTTGGGGTAGGCGATGGAAAACACATTGGCACCACACTCCGCACCGGCCATCGGCGAGGGGCCGCCGGCCACGGCGATGGAAACCACACCGGATTCCTTGAGTCGTCGCAGATTGGCCATGATGATGTTGGAGTAGCCCAGGCCGACGATGGCATCGACCTTGTCCAGCTCGATGAACTTGCGCATGACCTGCGAGCCCACATCCGGCTTCATCTGGTCATCACCCTGCAGCACCTGCACCTTCTGCCCGCCGAGCTGGTTGCCGAGCTGCTCCAGGGCCAGGCCGAAGCCATCGATGTACTCCTGTCCATCGGCGGCCATTGGTCCGGAAAAGGGACCGGACAGGCCGATCTTGATATCGGCCAGGGCCTGCTGCGACACCGTCAGCGTCAGCGCCCCCAGGGCGATCAATAGCGACTTCACTACCGCAGATTTTTTCATTTTCATTCCTGTTCGTGGCTAGGGTTGAACTGCGAATGCTGCTTGCTGCGTGCGGAAAAACTGAAAATGGGCAGCCCGGCGCCTAGGACTGGCGCGCCACGCGCGACCACATGCTGCGCAGGGCACCGCGCCGGGGTTCGTCAGGCTGTGCCGGGTCGCCCTCTGCGGCAGCGGGATCGGCCGGCTCGAACAGCTTGACGAAGCGCGCAAAGAAATCATCGGCCATCTTGCGTGCCGAACTGTCGATGAGGCGGGCGCCGAGCTGGGCCAGCTTGCCGCCGACCTGCGCCTTCACCTCGTATTGCAACAGCGTGCCCTCGCCCTCCTGCGGCGCCACCAGCCGCACCGAGGCACTCCCCTTGGCGAAGCCGGCCATACCGCCCTGTCCTTCGAAGGTGATGGCATAGGAGTCCGGTGCCTGGATGTCGGTGAGGCTCATGCGGCCCTTGAACTTGGCGGCCACGGGACCGATCTTGATGGCCATCCCGACCTCGTAGTCGTGCTCGCCGACCTGCTCCAGACGGTCACAGCCGGCGATGCAGTCACGCAGGCTGGCGGGGTCGTTGAGCGCTTCCCAGACTTGCTGCCGGGAGGCCGGTACCAGACGTTCGCTGATCATTTCCATGCTTGAATCGCTCCTCTTTCAATTGCCTGTGATTGGAATAGTCCGCACTGCCCGCCGGTATGCCGCGTTGTCCGCGGCCGTCAATGCGCCAGCAGCAGGGACTGTATCGTTGCCGCATCCGGCTGCGGCGACTGCGCCAGGATCAGCATGAGCAGAATGCGTAGCTTGGGCGGCGCCAGGTCTCCCCCGGCCAGCACGCCATCGCGCTGCAGGAAGGCCTGTGGTGGTACCACGCCGCGCGCGGCCCGGGCCGCCTGTACCACCACCACCCCGCGTGCCACGGCGCGCTGCAAGGCTGCCCGTTCGGCGTTGGCGGGACGTCCGGGCGCCAGGCCGATGCTGATGATGCCGCGCGCCCCCGCAGCCAGCAGGCCATCGATGGCGGCGCCGTCGGCGCCAGCGTAGGACACCACCATGTCCACCCGTGGCAACGGCGTGGCACCGGAAATGTCGAGCGCCGGCAGCATGCGCGACGACGCTGGTGAAGTCACGCGGCGACGCAGCACCACACTGCCATCGGCATCGACCCGGCCGAGTGGGCCGAAGGGGCTGGCCTCGAAGGCATGCAGTTCGAAGCTGGCAGCCTTGGTGACATCGCGTGCCGCAAAAACCATGCCATCCATCACCACCAGTACGCCCATGCCCTGCGCCTGCGGTGCCGCCGCTACCGCGAGGGCGGCGCGCAGGTTGGCCATGGCATCGCTGCCCGAGGTATTCAGTGGACGCTGGGCACCGGTCAGCACCACCGGCTGACTGATGTCGGTGACCAGTTGCAGGAACCAGGCGGTCTCTTCCATCGTCGCTGTGCCATGAGTGACCACGATGCCGCTCAGATCGGGGTCCTCGCGCACCGTGCGCCGGATCAGTTCGGCCAGTTCCATCCAGTCCTGCGGTGTAATACCGGTGCTGCCGATCATGCGGAAGGAGCGCGGCAGGATCGCGATGTTCAGGTCGATCCGGTCCAGCTGCTCGACCAGGTCATCGATGGGATGCACCACCCCGCTCTCGCCGTACTCGACCCAGTCGAAGGCATGCCGCGCATGCATGGCGAAGGTGCCGCCGGTGCCGATGACGGCGACCCGTGCCGGCCGGGATACAACGGCCGTGGCGCTCATGCGGCCACCAGACGCAGGCGCAGCACCCCGTCCTCCAGGCTCACCTCGTGACTGCGCACATCGCGCGTCAGCGGTGCGCTCAGGGCCTTGCCGGAACGGATGTCGAACAGACCGGCATGCAGGGGACATTCGACTTCGAAACCGTCGAGTTCACCTTCCGACAGGCGCGCATTGCCATGACTGCAGATATCGTCGATGGCATAGACGGCGCCATCGACCAGGAACAGGCCGACCTGCGCCCCGTCCAGCCTGAGCGAGCGACAGGCGCGGCTACCGAACACCTCGGCCAGCGGCCCCAGTGTCATCCAGCCCTGGGCGTCGGGCTGCGGTGCGTCGACCTGGCGGTCGGCCGCTACGATGGGCAGGATTTGGTTCACAGGCCGGCCCTCGATTCCAGCATCTTGGCTTCGTGGACCTTCATCGCCCCCACCAGATCGCGGATGCGCGTGACACCGCGACGCATGCAGTAGGCCTGGAGATCGTCGATGATGCGCGGCATGACGCCGGTACTGATGAAATTGGCGGTCCCCACCTGCACCGCAGTGCAACCCGCCAGCAGATATTCGATGGCATCCTCGGCAGTGGCGATGCCGCCGCATCCGATCACCGGAATGCTGACCGCCTGGGCCGCCTGGTAGGCCATGCGCAACAGGATGGGCTTGGTGGCGCTGCCGGTGATGCCGCCCATCAGGTTGGCGACCTTGGGCTGGTGACTTTCGATGTCGATCGCCATGGCCAGGATGGCGTTGGAGCTGACCAGTGCGTCCGCGCCACCCTGTTCGGCGGCGCGCGCAATGACGGCGATGCTGCCCACGTTGGGCGAAAGCTTGGCCCACACCTGCAGGTCGGTATTGCGCTTCATCGCCTTGATCACCGCCTCGGTGGCCTGCGGATCCATGCCGAAGGCCTGGCCATCCTTCTTCAGATTGGGGCAGGAGATGTTGGCCTCGATGGCAGTCACACCCGCGACGCTCAGGCGTGCCGCCAGTTCACCGAACTCTTCCACGGTGTTGGCCGAGATGCTGGCCACCAGCGGCGGCGTATAGTTGCGGTAGAACGGCACCAGTTCTTCCAGGTAATGCTCGGGCCCCTTGCTGGGGATACCGATGGAGAACAGGGTGGAATTGCGCAGCTCGGCCACCCGCGGCGGGGTATTGCCTTCGCGCAGGTCGCTGGTGATGGTCTTGGTGACGATGGCACCCAGGCGGTTCAGGTCGATCACCTTGGCCATGCCCTCGGCAAAGGTGCCGGAACCCGGCATGACCGGATTCTGTAAGGTCAGCTTACCGATCGATACGCTCATGTCTACCATGTCACCGTCTCCTGGGCGTCGAACACCGGGCCATCCCAGCACACGCGTCTGTAACTCATCGTCTCCGAACCGGCACTCTTGCGGAACGGCCGCACACAGGCAAAACACATGCCCAGCGCGCATCCCATCAACTGCTCCAGCGCCACCTGGGCCGGCACGTCCAGCTCCTGCCCCAGGCGCTGCAGCGCCAGCAGGAAGCGATTCGAACCACAGGTGGTCAACAGGTCGAAGGGCAATTGCGCATGCCGTTCGCGGACCAGCTTTTCGATGTGGGCGATGTCGCTGCTGCCGTCCTGGTCATGGACCACGATCACATCCGCACCCACCGAGCGCAAGTATTGCTCCGACATCACCAGGGCCGGGGAGCGCGCCGAGAGGATCGCGGTTACCCGCGCACCGCGCTGTACGGCGTGCTGCGCCAGCGGTGCCATGGTGGCCAGGCCGACCCCGCGCGCCAGCACCAGGACATGACGCGCCTGGGATGGCAGGGTAAAGCCCTGCCCGACCGGACCGAAGGCGTCCAGGGTCGCGCCCGGCTCCAGCGAGGCCAGGCCGCGCGTGCCGGCGCCCTGCACCTTGTAGAGGAACTCGATGGTGCCGGCCTCGGGCGAAACCCGGTACAGGCTCATCGGCCGCCGCAGGTAAGGCACGTCGTTGCCGGAGGGCGGGCAATTGAGGTGGAAGAACTGGCCCGGCAATACCGCCAGCGCAATCGGCGTTGCCTTCAGGATCAGGTGCTTGTATTCGGCGTTGACCCACTCGTTGCTCAGCACCTGGCACAGGTTCTCGGCAATGGTGAAGTCCGCGCAGTGGCCGCCGCAGGACGGGGCCGTGGTTGCCGGCACCGGTTGCGATGGGATAGGGACGCTATTGGTCATGATCTCTAGGGATGGGTGGAAGAGGATGCACGCTGGGCGGCATCGGTAATCTGCTCGAAGGAGGTCACCAGCGGGAAGCTTCCGGCATCCACCGGCAGCATCTGGGTCTGCTCGAAACGCATGCGCGAACACAGCCACTGACCCTGCCGGTCGCGCGCATATTCCTCGTAGGTCAGCGCACCCAGCAGCACCGCCTTCTTGGTCTGTTCGCGCAAGGCGATCTGCCACAGCCGCCAGCGCGCCGAGGCGACGTCCCCTTCGATGCTGATCTCCGGACTGCCGTAGTAGTGCAGCGCGTAGCACCACGGCGAGCGCGTGAACCATTGCGCCAGTGCGCTGCGGCCGACCAGGCTGGCGCCGAATTCGGCACCACCTTCCCAGACCGCATCTTCGGTAAAGCAGGCAGCCTGGGCCTGGGCGATCTTTTCCATGCGCAGGGCCGGTTGCCGCTGGTAATGCGCGGTGTATTTCTGGTCGGCCAGGCTGGCATAGCGCGCCTTGAGCTGACGGATCGCCTCGGCCGCTTCCAGCGCGGCCACGCGTTGTTCCAGGGTGGTCATGTGCGCACCAGTTCCTTGAGCGAGACCGAGGGATCGCGCAGCAGCGCGACATCGATGGTGGCGCCGCGTCGCACCAGTTCTTCCAGCTGCCGGCGTTCGCGCCCGCAGTCGACCAGCATGCCGCCGGCCACCTTGCCCTGGTGCAGCCACAGCAGGACTCCGGCCTGGTCGCCCGGCGGGATGCGCGAGATCACCGGATCACCGGCGGTATAGACACCTACGACCTGGATGTTGCGTCCCAGCTGGTCGGTCCACATCCACGGCACTTCCACATAGGGTTCTGGACGACCGACGATGGCCGCCGACACGGCGCGCGCCTGGTTTTCGGCATTGCGCCAGGTCTCCTGGCGCAGGGCACGTCCGTACAGGGGGCTGAAACTATTGGCCACGTCACCCACGGCATAGCACCAGGGCGCGGCGGGATTGCGGCACCAGGCGTCGGTGAGCACACCATTGTCCAGCAGCACCGGACTACCTTCGAGGAAGGCGGTATTGGGAGCGATGCCCACCGCCACCAGCACCAGGTCGGCATCCAGCGCCAGCTCGCGGCCGTCGTGCTGCGCGCTGATGCGCAAGCCGCCGGGCGTCCTGGTGATGGCCGATACGCTGACCCCGGTGCGCACCTGGATGCCGCGTTGTTCGTGCAGTGCCTGCAGCCATTGCGATCCTTCCGGCGGCAGGCAGCGCGCCATCACGCGGGGACCGCCTTCGACCACCGTCACCTGCATGCCCAGCGCGGCCGCCGAAGAGGCCGCTTCCATACCGATCACGCCACCGCCGATCACCACCAGACTGCGCTGTTCGGCCATGGCCGGGCGCAGCGCCAGGCAATCGTCGATGGTGCGCAGGATCCTCACTTCAGGCAGGTCGGCGCCGGGGATGGGCAGACTGCGCGCCCGGCCGCCGGAGGCCACGACCAGAATGTCGAAGGGAATGACCTCGCCATTTTCCAGATAGGCCTGGCGGGTACCGTCGATACGCGCCACCACCCCTTGCCGGTGCACGACCATGTCCGGATCCACCCAGAAACTGCGCGGCCCCAGCATCAATTCGTCCACCGTCTTGGTGCCCAGCAACAATTCCTTGGACAGCGCCGGGCGTTCATAGGGAGTATGCGGTTCCTCCCCCAAGAGCGTGACGCGACCGCCGAAGCCGTCCGAACGCAGGGCCTGCGCTACCCGTCCGCCGGCATGACCGGCGCCCACGATCAGCACATGCCGGTCCTGCGCAGGGGCCTGCGTGGCGATGGCTTGGCCATTCATGGCGCGCTCTCCTCGGCAGGCGGCGGATTGTCCAGCCGCGTGATGACGCGGTATAGCGCACCGCGCTCGCTGTGGCAGGTCCAGCGCCGCGGCTCGCGCGGCGGAATGATGATGCCCTCGCCGGGCGACAGTTCGTAGCGTTCGCCGGCAGCCTCGACCAGAAACACGCCTTCCAGCACGGTGGCCACTTCCTCGCCCTGCGGCTCGGCCGTGGCCTCGCTGTGCTGATCGCGCTGGAAGACACCGATGCCGATGCACAGATGCTCGCCCTGCACTTCATGCATGGTGGGCACCGCCTGGGGATTCTGCCAGTCGATATCCAGCGGCAGACAATGCGCCGTGGACGAAGTGGTCGGATTGGACATCTCAGTTGCTCCTGTTCTTGAGCGGGTAGTACGGAGTCGAGTCCTCGGGACCGTATTCCTTGCGCGCCGGGGTCACCACATTGAGCCGCAGTGACACGCCCTCGGTACCGAAGCGGTTGCTGCCATAGTGCAGCACCCCGGCCGGGATGATCAGGGCGTCGCCGCTTTCCATCCTCGATTCCAGATCGGTCTGCTCGCTGTCGCTGCTCTCGAATACCGAGCAGGCACCCACCAGCTGCAGGGAGGCTTCCTCACCGTGGCTGTGCGATTTGGCCGGAAGATCACGGCCCTGGGCAGCCACGAACTTGACCACCGCCACGCTGATGGTGGCGCCAAACATGTGCTTGCCATACAAGCCATCGGCCACGATTTCCTTGAGGTTATCGTCGATGGCGAACACTCTGCATTTGGCCATGAAAACTCCTGTTGGGATAAAGGGCCGGCTCAGATCGGCGGGCGCATGACGAATTTCTCGTCGGCCACGAAGCGCGAAAACTCGTAGCCATCGATCACGCCCGGTTGCTGGTAGGCCTCGACGGCCGGTGCCACTTCGGCCAGCGACAGCAGCATGTGCATCAGCGCCGCCTCAGGGGCGGGCATGGCATCCAGTTCGAAACCGTTGAGATAGGCGACGATGGCATCGACGTCGACCAGCATGGCGTCCTTGAAGGCCACGATCTCGGCGAACTCGCTGGTGTTGCGCATGCGGGTGCGCTCGGTCTCGGTGGCCAGGCTCCAGTGGCTGAAAGGCATCAGGTGCGCAAACCGCTCCGGGAGGGTGACGGCAGCTTGCGGTCTTGCTTGTTGCGGCGAATTCATGGCGAAGGGCTCCTCAGACCTTGGTTTCTTCATTGACGATGCGGTCGACCACGTGGGCGCCGTGACGCACCAGCAGTTCATAGTCCTGCAGGATCATTTCCTTCTTCACGCCGGTCTGCACCGCCGTCTGGGTGCGCTCCAGCGTGCTCAGGTCTTCCAGCAGGACGTCGCGCAGGGCCACCTTCATGTATTCCAGGTAGAAACGGCCGCCGGCGGTCTTCATTTCCGGGTAGTACACACGCGCCTCCAGCAAGGTCTTGCCCTGGGAGATCGGCCGGAAGTTGTAGGCCTGGAAGTAGTTCGGCCGCAGCGACAGGTAGAAGTCCGGGAACACCACGTTGATATCGAAGAGCCAGTTGGCATGGCCGGTCCAGTTCATGCCCTTGGGCAGGTCTTCCTTGCGGAAGTGATAGCTGGCCGCCCCCATGCCGGCGCGCAGCGCGGCGGCGGCGATCGGCTTGCGGGCAGCGGAGTCGGCGATGGCCTGCCGGGCCTGTTCGCCGCCGGCGGTCACGGCGTTGGGATTGCCATACACCGACTTGGGATTGCCGGCGATGGACAGGCGCCGGTGGAATTGTCCGCATTGGGCATCCAGCGGCGGCATGGCACCGTCCTCGGCGGTATCGATGGCGTCGGCAATCGAATGACCATGCACATAGGCCACGTGATAGGCCTCCTGGAACGCGTCCAGCGCCAGCTTCCAGTTGCAGTTCACCACGGTGGTCCACTGGAAGCCGGTAGTGATCTTGTCGAAGGGATAGCCCTCGATATCGGCGAACATGGGCTGCAGGAACTCGGCCAGCGACATCTCGGGCTGGGGGTCCAGGTTGATGAAGATGAAGCCTTGCCACACTTCGCACGCCACCCGCGACAGGCCGTGCTCGCACTTGTCCAGATCGAAGAAGGAACCCTCTTCCGGGACCCCGGTCAGGTTGCCCTGCAGATCGTAGGCCCAGCCGTGGAACTTGCAGAAGAACTTGCGGGCCTGGCCGCGCTTTTCATAGACGATCTGGTTCATGCGGTGCGAGCAGACGTTATGCATCGCATTGATACCGCCCTTTTTGTCGCGCACCATGATGATGGAGGCTTCGCAGGCGTCCAGGTCCTTGACGAAGTAATCGCCGGCCTCCGGGATTTCTTCCACCCGTCCCACGTGCAGCCAGGTCTTCTTGAAGATCTTCGCCTGCTCCTTGTCGTAGTAGGCGGTGGAAATGTATGGCTCGACGGAAACGGGACCCTTGCCCAGCTCCGGATAGCGATCGTGCAGATGCAGCTTGATGACCTTGTTCATGAGCTCCCTCACTCGTGGATGGCAGGCCCGCTCGGAGCGGGCCAAGGAACAGATGCGTCCTAATAACGAATGTCATTCTGTATTCGCCAAAAATGAATGTCAAGCGTTTTTGATCGATTTCAAGGACAGGTAAAAAAGGGCTCCCAAGCCAGCCTCGGCGTGCTGCACCACAACATGACAAAGGCCCGCCACACCCCCCGGCGTTACGGGCGATTCGCACCAATACCGTGCTCAAAAGCGAATATGGTTTATACGATTCACCGTTTGGGGGAAACGGCAAGACGGCGCTGGGGGACGGCAGGAAAGAGCTTGCGTGCTAGAATCCACGCCATTCATTACCAGCACGCAAGAGGAATCGTGGCGCAAATCAAGAAGAGCGGAATGCGCGAGGCCATCCTGGAATCGGCCTTCGACCTGTTTTCCCGCAAGGGCTACACGCCGACCACCATGGCCGAGATCGCGCGGGCATCGAACATGACCGTGGCCAATCTCTACGTGTATTTCGATTCCAAGCTGGCCATCCTCTACGAGATCTACCAGCCCTGGCTGGAGCAGCAGCTGCAGTCGCTGGCCGAATCGGTGCGCAAGTTCCGTACGCCGCGCTCACGGCTGCGACGCGTATTCACCGGCATCTGGGGCGACATCCCGGCCAGTGACCACTCCTTTGCCAATGCCTTGATCGAGGCCCTGGCCGTGTCGCCCCAGGGCATGACCAAGCCCAATACCCTGCTGATGGATGTGGAAACCTTCCTCACCGGCCTCATCGGAGAATCGCTGCCGCCGGAGCGCGCTCATCTGGTGCGCAATGACCTGCTGGCGCACGTGATCTGGATGGCCTTCGATGGCTTCACCATCAACCAGCACCTGGGCGACGTGCGCGACGTCGGTGCCATCGCCGACATCATGACCAATCTGCTGCTGGGCGAAGCCGGTGCCACCGGCGAGGCAACGCCGGTCACCAAGCGGACACAAAAAAAGGCGGGCTGACCCGGTCAGCCCGCCCGCGCGGAGTGGTGGCCGGCATGCCCGGCCGCCAGCCCCCCGACGCTCCCCCCTTAAGCCACCAGCACCACCTTGCGACATTCCTCGCGCTTCTCGTTGAAGATGCGGTAGCCTTGTGCCGCCTCTTCCAGCGGCAGGCGGTGCGTGATCAAGGCTTCCGGGCGCAGCCAGCCGTCCTCGATGCTCGCCAGCAGTTCGGGCATGTAGTGCTGGACATGGGTCTGCCCGGTCTTGACGGTAACGCCTTTCTCGAAGATGTCGCCGAACATGAAGCCATGGATGAACCCGGCATAGACCCCCGGTACGCTGAGGGTGCCGCCACGCCTGACCGAGGCGATGCAGTGACGCAGCGCCTGGCCGCTGCTGCCTTCGAGCTTGAGGGTGGTCAGCGCGGTTTCCAGGGCGCTGCCCTTGGCTTCGAAGCCCACTGCGTCGATCACTGCATCCACGCCGCGACCGGCGGTATTGGCAATGATGTACTCGCCCGGATCGACCTGATCGAAGTTCACGGGCAAGGCGCCATACTGTTCCACGGCGAAGCGCAGCCGGTAGTCGTGGTGATCGACCATGAAGATCTTTTCCGCGCCCATCATGCGCGCGCAGGCGGCTGCCATCTGCCCGACCGGACCGGCGCCGTAGATAGCCACACTGCTGCCTTCGCGCACGCCGGCATTCTTCACCGCCTGGTAACCAGTGGGCAGGATATCGCTCAGGAACAGCACCTGTTCATCGGCCAGCGCCGAGTCGATGCGGATGGGGCCGACGTCGGCCTTGGGGACGCGCACGTATTCTGCCTGTCCGCCCGGCATGCCGCCGTACAGATGGCTGTAGCCGAACATGGCGGCCCCCGGGCGGATGCCCTTGCCATTCATGATGGCCCCCCGGTCCGGGTTGGTGGTTTCGCAGGCGGCATAGAGATGCTGGTCGCAGAAGAAGCACTGGCCGCAGGCGATGACGAAGGGCACCACCACACGATCGCCCTTCTTGAGGCGTTTCACGCCGGGGCCGGCCTCCACCACCACGCCCATGAATTCATGGCCGAGGATGTCGCCCGACTTCATGGCCGGGATTTTGCCCCGGTAGAGGTGCAGGTCCGAGCCGCAAATGGCGGTGGCGGTGACCTTGAGGATGATGTCGTCGGCCTCCTGCAGGATCGGGTCGGCGACGGTTTCGACCCGCACATCGTGGGCCGCATGGTAGAGCAAGGCGCGCATGGGTTCTCCTCCGGTGGTGGCTCAGCGCGGTGCGCGGGCATCGTCCTGCACGATATCGAACTCGGGCTTGGCGATTTCCTTGTTGGCATGGTCGGTGCTGGTTTCGCGATTTTCGATGTGATCGCCACGTGCCGGCTGTGCTGTCGCCTGTCGGCTGGACTGCGCGGGACTGGGATTGGCACGGGTAGGCAAGCTGGATTCGATGGACATTGGGGTCTCCTTGCTCCGGGAAATGAACAGCTGCAGCGACTGCTTCAGCTACAGAACGAAACCCCAGACTAGTGGCGCCACCGTCCGCCGGCCATCAGTGCGCCCCGCCAAGGCGTGTGGGCAGCGGCTGTCGGACACGTCAGCCAGGCTTGATGAGCGCGGTAGCCCAGGCTGCCCCCTCCGCGATTCCCGCAAGGATGTCGGCGCCGTGCGCGCCGGCTCGCGGCAACGGCCGACATACGCCAGGCCTCCGCCCTGCTAGCCTGATCAGGTGGCGCGGCCAAGCCCGCGTCGCCTTCCCGACTTCATCCCTGACAGGAGACCACCATGACCGATGCCCTCAACCCCCACACCCATCCGGCCGACACCTCCGGCCCGCAAGACCTCAAAGGCCAGCGCAATCCGCGCAGCGGCACCAACGAGCGTGACATGCTCGACAGCGGCAAGCAGCACGCCCCCGGCGACAGCGACGACTATGCCTCGAAGAACAAGCCGGAAGGGGGCAACTATTCCGACCAGGACATGCGGGAAAACAGCCCGCAGCTGTAGGCAGCTGCAAGCGCCCGCCGCAGACCGCTCACCCGGACAAGCACAAGAAGGCCGCCGCACTCCCATGCGGCGGCCTTCTTCACAGTGTGCGCAGGTGAATCACCCTGCGATGGATCGATGCAGGCGCATCGATCAACGGCAACGCTCACTCTTCACGGTCGAACTCGGCCAGCACCATTTCCACCTGCAGGCACTGCAACTTCAATTCCTTGATCGCACGTCGGTAACGGCGAAAATCCTTGCGCTCGGGCAGCGCATCGCCGCCCTTGCTCATGCGTACCGCGTCATGCACGATGGCCTGCAGGATGCCGGCCGCCTGTTCATGCGAGGCCTTGAGCCGATTCACCCCTTCAATCAGCGCCTGTCTCTTCTTCATCTGACTTCCCTGTTCTGCTGTCATCTCGAGCCGCCCTGTACCGGTCTACACCATGTCGGTCCGCCGGCGCGGACAGGCAATGGAGTGCGTGGCGCTGCATTTGTTCCGTGCCGGCCATGGCCGGGCATCGGCTCTTCTTCAGGGAGGCTGGCATCGCTGACAGCCCTCGCCACCCTCGCGTCGGGCGCTACGCCGATATCGTGGCGGGGGCGGCTTGCCTAAGATGGGGACTTTTTCATGACGCCCTTGCGCAAGGCGCATTGCTCACTTGCTGTCCTTGACGGTGATGTTGATGCCATGCGCCATCATGTGGCCATAGGAATGGTCTTCGCCGTCGGCAAACTGGGCGGTGATCTTGTACTTGCCGGGTGGCAGGGTCAGCATGGTCTCGGTCTGGCCCTGGTCCAGATGCAGATGAGTGTCGTCATGGGGAATCACTTCGCCCTTGCCGATCGGTGCATGGTTGATCAGGATATGGTGATGTCCGCTGCCCTCGACCAGCTTGCCAGCCGGGCGGGTAGTCATCGCGTGGGCCGCCAGCCGGATGCGGAAGGGGCTGGTGACGGTCTCGCCGCTCTTGGGTTCGAGGATGCTCAGGGTCGGTTCATCGGCATGCGCGGCCACGCTGCCGAGCGAGAACACGAGGAAGGCGAGGCAGGAAGCGGCGAGGCCGCGGCGACGGTGATGGAACATGGAAACTCCTTGGTCGTTGGTAGTCAATGAGCTGTGCCAGTGCACAGGCGCCGGGGCGCATCGCCGCCGCCGGCACAGAAAAAATCCCGCGTCAGATCGATAGCGGTCCGCGTCCGTCCGCGGGCAGACGGGCATGCAGCTTGCCCAGCAGCAGGCGCAGCTGGGCGCGATAGTCCAGCACTACATTGCGCCGGCAATACGCGGCCCAGGCCGGAGCGGGCGGCGTATTGCCGGCGCCTCTTATGGCCTTGCCCTGCGGCAGTCGCAACTGCGTGGCCTGACCCAGGCTGGCGCGCAGTTCCAGCAGGGTCAGCGCCACGGTGCGATAGGTATGCCGGGCTTCCAGCTGCACACCACAGGCGGCGCACACCAGGGTCAAGCGGAGCTTGGCATCCTTGGCGGCATGCGCGGCCTTGCCCTCGCGCCAGGCGGCTCCGAACAACAGCGGACCGGCATGGTCCAGATACGCCTCCAGGCAGAAGGACAACATCAGCAGCGCCGACAGGAATACCCAGCGCGAACCGCTGACTTCCTCGCCTGCCTTCCTGATCAGGATCTCGGCGCCGTTCCACAGCTCCACATAGGTCAGGGTCTGTGGATCCGGCGGCAGCGGCGGCAGCCCGACATCGCGGTCTGCACCGGGGTCACTGGCGGATGGATGATCATGGCCACTCATGGTCACACCTCAGGAAAGCGCGGTATCCATCACCATCATCAGCACGAAGCCGATGATGAGGCAGCAGGTCGCCGGCAAGGCGTGGCGCCGCCTGTGCGGGTCAGGAATGACCTCGTGCGCCAGGACAAACAGCATGGCACCGGCAGCGGCCCCCAGCGCCCACGGCAGCAGGGTCGAGGACCAGGCCACCAGCGCCGCGCCGGCCACCGCCGCCAGCGGTTCGACCAGCCCCGAGAGAATGCCGCAGCCAATGGCGTCGGCGCGGGAATAGCCGATACCACGCAGCGCGGTGGCCACGATCATGCCCTCGGGGATATCCTGAAGGGCGATACCGAAGGTCAGCACCGAGGCCTGTTCCGGCGCCACGCCACCATAGGCCACACCGACCGCCATACCTTCCGGCAGGTTGTGCAGGCCCACGGTGAGCACGAACAGCCACACGCGACGCAGGGCCGCCTGCCGGGCCAGTTCATCATGCCCCTGTCCGGCCCGCTGCAGCAGCAGCACCAGGGCGGCACCGCCCAGCACGCTGGCACCGGCGACCAGACTGGCCTGGGTCTGGCCGGCGCCGCCCTGTTGCAGCGTATGCAGTGCCGGCAGGATCAGCGAGAAGACCGACGCCGCCAGCATCACGCCGGCACCGAAGCCGGTGCAGCAATCTGCCAGACGGGGAGAAAAGCGGCGCGAGAACAGCAGCGGCAAGGTACCGGCAGCCGTCGCCGCGGCCGCTGCCATGCCACCGCAATAGGCCAGCCAGATGCGCTCATCCCGCGCGGCCCACCAGCCCATGGCGGTCGCCGTCAGCAACACCATCAACATCACCAGCGGCCAGCTCAGGCGCATCGCCTGAAGCTGTGCCGCGGCAGCCTCTTCAGGCGCGAGCGCTGGCGCAGTCGCCGCCGAGAGCGGCGAAGCGGGCGGCGGCAGGGGATACTCCACTTTCTTGAGCATGCATGTCCTTCGGTATCCGGTAGGGAAAGAGGTGCCGGGAGGCCGGGGCGGTCCGGGGTCACGGCACCGCGCGATGATGGATGAAGTCTAGCGGGACCCGCCCGCTGCTCCCATCGGACGAACACTGAATCGACACCCTGTAGTCGTCCGACGCCGGCCGTCTCCCTGCCCCCGCCTCCACTGGAAACATCAAGCATGAATCCTCCCGCACCTCGTCCATGGCGCTGTCGCGCTAAGGATGTCCGACACCGTTGAGCGTGAGCGATCACCGCATGTTTTCCGCTCCACCCGATGGTATGGCTGAGCACCCCGCTCTTAGCATCGGGTTGTGTCGTTCGATTTCTCTCGACTCTCGAGCGATTCCCATCCCTCTCGTTCAACCCGGACCCACAAGGAGACCGATATGTTTGCCCACAACAAGCGCCTGCAATACACGGTACGCGTCGCCGGACCCAATCCCGGCCTGGCCAATCTGATGCTGGAACAGTTCGGCGGCCCGCAAGGCGAACTGGCGGCGGCCTGCCGCTACTTCACCCAGGCCATCGCCGAAGACGATCCCGGTCGCAAGGACATGCTGTTCGACATCGCCACCGAAGAACTGAGCCACCTCGAAGTGATCGGCAATATCGTGGTCATGCTCAACAAGGGTGCCAAGGGCAAGCTGGCCGAAGGCGTGGAAGAGGAAGGCCTGCTCTATAAGGAAATCACTGGCGCCGGCAACGACAGTCACATCACCCAGGTGTTGTACGGAGCGGGCGCTCCGCTGGTCAATTCGGCCGGGGTGCCATGGAGCGCGGCCTATGTCGATACCATCGGCGAGCCGACGGCCGACCTGCGGTCCAATATCGCCGCCGAGGCGCGCGCCAAGATTGTCTATGAGCGGCTGATCAACCTGACCGACGATCCGGGCGTGAAGGAAGCACTGGGCTTCCTGATGACGCGTGAGATCGCGCATCAGAAGTCCTTCGAAAAGGCGCTCTATTCGATCCGCCCAAACTTCCCGCCTGGCAAGCTGCCTGGCGATCCGCGCTTCTCCAAGGTCTATGTCAACCTGTCGCAAGGCCTGGGTGAACAGACCGGCCCCTGGAATGACGGCAAGCAGTGGGAACGTCTGGACGGGGCCGACGCTCTGACCCCGGTCGATGGTGGCGATGGTCAGGCCAGCGTAGAGCTGAGCGCCGATGACCAGGCCGTGCTGGATCAGATGGCCGCGCGTACCGCCTCGGCCCAGGATGGCGAGCCGCTGACCGGGGCCGAGATCGGCTCGGCCGATCCGGACATGAACCTCAAGGCCAAGCGCCCCTGACCGACCCTGTCTGCCCTCTCTGGCCCGTGACCGCCAAGCCGGTCGCGGGCCCTCGTGCCCCCCACCCTGCGACAATCAGGAGAACGCCATGACGACCGACCTCAACGACAACCTGCTGGCCTGGCTCAAGGATGCCCACGCGATGGAACAGCAGGCTGAACAGATGCTCAAGGCCCAAGCCAGTCGTATCGAACACTATCCCGAATTGAAGGCGCGACTGGAGTCACACCTGCAGGAAACCCTGGGCCAGCAGTCGCAGATCGAGAGCTGCATCCAGCGTAGGGATGGCAGCACCTCTACGCTCAAGGACATGGCCGGCCGCATGATGGCCTTCGCCCAGGCAGCCGGCGGCATGACCCAGCATGACGAAGTGGTCAAGGGCGCCATCGCCGGCTATGTCTTCGAGAACCTGGAGATCGCTTGCTACACCGCGCTGATCTCGGCCGCGCGCGAAGCCGGCGATGCCGAGACCGAGCGTATCTGTATGGGCATCCTGGAACAGGAAAAGGCCATGAGCAGCTGGATGCTCAATCATCTGCCGACGGTGACGCGTGACTTCCTGTTGCGCTCGGCCACGCCGGGCCAGAAGGCCAAGGTCTGAGCGCGCCCATCGATGAGGAGCACGCCAAGATGACGACACAGCAAGCGACGGTAGCGGCTTTTCCCTTTCCCACGCTGGTGCTGGCGCAGCAGGCCTATGACGCCCTGCGCGAGCGCGGCCTGACGGCCGAACAGATGGAATTGCGGGTGATCGACGACGAGGCGGGACCGTCCAGCGGCAACTTCATCCTCGAATACAAGGAAACCGATGTCCATTTCGACAGCAGCTGGATGGACAGGCTGACCCAGCGCGATGATCCGAACGTGGGCGCCGGCCGGCAGGAGGTGTTCTGGTCCTGCGAAGCGCTGCTGCTGGTGAACACCTCCGATCCGCATCTGCTCGATGCCCTGCGGGAAATCTACCGCGCCAGCGGCATGGACTTCGACGCCGCGCGGCGACCAGGCTAGCACCCTTGCGCGAGTGAACCTGCCCGCTCAGGCCGGGCGCGGCTGCTGCAGCCAGGTCTCGACCTGGGCCGCCGGCAGCGGCATGGCGAACAGGTAGCCCTGGCCATACAGCGCCCCCAGTTCGCGCAGGCGCTGCAGGTGCTGCGGCGTTTCTATGCCTTCCACCACGCAGGCCAGCTGCATGTCATGTGTGAGCGCCAGCAGGGATTTGACGATCTTGTAGCTGACCTGGTTATGCTCGATATCGGCCACGAAGCTCTTGTCGATCTTGATGCGGGTCAGCGGCAGCGCATGCAGGTGGCTCAAGCTGGCATAGCCGGTGCCGAAGTCGTCCAGTGTGATGCCGCAGCCCAGCGCACGCAGGGCCGAGACCAGCTGCCGCGATTTCTGCAGATCCTGCAGGACGGCGGTCTCGGTGATTTCGAGGTCGAGCCGGCTGGGGCTGAAGCCGGAGTGCGTGATGACCTTCACGATCTCGGCCATGCCTTCGCTGGTGTTGACGTCGTTGGCTGAGAGATTGAAGGACAGGCGCAGCGTGTCGGGCCACGCGACAGCGGCCTGCAGCGCTTTCTTCAGCAGGGTCACGCTCAACTGGTTGATGATGCCCATGCGTTCGGCCGCGGGAATGAATTCCGACGGTGCAACCGCGCCCTTGACGGCGCTGTGCCAGCGCGCCAGTGCCTCGAAGCCGATCGGCTGGCAGTCACCGAGACGGACGATGGGCTGGAAGAAGACCGACAGTTCGCGCTCGAAATCGGCCAGGCGCAGGGCCTGCTCGATATTGGCATTGCGCTGGATCTGCGCCTTGTCGCGTTCGGAAAACAACGTGATGGTGCCGCGCCGTTCGCGCTTGCCCTGGTAGAGCGCATAGTCGGCGTGCTCATAGAGCGAAGTGGCATCAACGGCCATGTCCGGAAAGCTGGCCACCCCGACCGAGGCGGCGATCTGCACGGTGGCCTTGTAGAGCACGAAGGGGCGGCGTAGTGCGGCACAGATGCGGGTGCCGAAGGCCTGCAAGGCCTGGTCGCCGAGGTCGGCATCAATGATGACGGCAAACTCGTCGCCGCCCAGGCGCGCCAGGTGGAAGCACTCGTCCTGGCACTGCGCCGACAGGCGCTGTCCGACTTCCTTCAATAACTGGTCGCCGTGGGTGTGGCCGTAGAGATCGTTGACAGCCTTGAAACCGTCGAGGTCGAGAATGGCCAGCGAGAAACGCTGGCCGTCTGCGGTGGCGCGGCTGCAGATTTGGTGGAGCTGAGCGAAGAACTTGCGACGGTTGGGAATCTGGGTCAGAGAATCCAGGTTGGCCAGGCGCAGGTTTTCATTGCTCAGCAGGGCGGTCTTGACCTGGGCATCGATGAGCCGGGTGAAATCGCTGTAGTGGCTGTTGACGATGGCCAGCATGCCCACCGTCACCAGGACCACGTTGAGCGCGGCCGCCACGAATACCGGGATGTGGGTGGAGATGAAAAAGAGCGTGAAGATGCCGTTGACGATCAAGGCCACCGACAGTGCGGCCGAGCGCAGATACATCAGGCAAAAGATGCAGCAGATGACGGTGATGCCCATGTAGAAGGCCACATGCGCCTGGGCATAGCTGTCGCCATAGGGAAACAGCATGATCGACCACAGCGAGAAGCTCAAGGCGATCGGCGCGGCCAGGATATTGGTACGCTGCAGCGCCCGGGCGGCCATGCCCGGCGTGGGATCGACATGGCGTCCGCGCCACCAGAAGCTCAGGCGCGTGGCGCACAGCACCGTCAGCAGGGCCGGGAAGTACAGGCCCAGCCAGTGCGGCGCCAGGTCCAGATAGGTGTACGCCAGCGCCCAGCTGTTGATGAGCAGGATGAGGTACATCATGGGCATCTTTCCGGAAAATGCCCGGTATTGCGCGACCACCAGTTCGGGCTGGTCGTAGTCCACGCGCCAGTAGCGGCGCAATATGCTCATCAATGAGGAAGGAGCCATCCTGTGCCCTGTCGGGTTCACCCTGCATCGCGCCGCGCACCTGGAGGCGGGCGCGCGGGGTGCTGGCCGCGGTTGTGTTGTCATTCGGTCAGCTATTATAGCGGCGAGCGGCCTCTGCCAAGATCAGGAAATGCCTGATATGACGCGGCTTTCCGGCTCGCAACAATACTCGGCGGCAAGCACGTGCACTTCGCGCGCTGCCCGATGACGGCCGTACTTCGATATCCGGGGCCCCAGGCGCAAGTCTGCCTGTTGTCCTACAGCATCCGGCGCATGGCTCATCTACAATCTGGCGTAACCAGAAATCAAGGTGCGCCATGTTCAAGCTGTCCTCCAGGCTTCCCACTCCGCTGCTTTGCCCTGCCGATACGGCGTCCTCCTGCGCAGGATCGCCGCTGCCCGTGGCCCGCATACCGGCGGCCTTTCTGGCCGTGGATAAGGACTGGCAGGTGGTCTTCGCCGACGATGCCGCCCTGGCCCTGCTGGCACCGGTCACCCACCCGCTCAATGGTGCCCTGCTCTGGCAGGCCTGCCCGGCGCTGGCGGGGAGTGTGCTGGAAGCGCCGCTGCGCGCCACCGCGGCAGACGGACTGAGCCGGCAATTCCTGTTCACCCCGCCCGGCCAGCCGCAATCCTACGAAGTGATCTGCTGTAGCGGCGCGCAAGGGCTGTCGGTCAGCCTGCGCGCCGGCACGCGGCAGCAACGGCAGGAGCAACAGCAGCAACAACAGCAATCGGAACGCCGGCTGCATGAAAGCGAGACCCGCTTCCAGCTGATGACCAGCGCCATCCCCCAGATCGTCTGGATCACCGACGCCGAGGGCGACCTAGAGTTCGTCAACGACCAGTGGCGTACGTATGTGGGCCAGGCCGACCAGGAGACTGGCCTCGGCAGTTTCGCTGCCCTGGTAGAGCAACACGTACATCCGGATGATCACGCCCTGACAGTGGAGGCCTGGCAGCAGGCCCGCGCCGACTGCCGTGAACTGGCGGTGGAACATCGCATCCGCGATGCCCAGGGCCGCTACCGCTGGTTCCTCACGCGCGGCAAGCCGCAGCTGGGCGCGGACGGCCCGCCCATCCTGCACTGGTATGGCACCTCCACCGACATCCATGCACAGAAGGAAGCCGTGGCCGAACTGGCGCGCCTGACGCGCGACTCCGAGCGGCGGCGCCGCTTCTACGAGAGCTTCCTCTCCACTACCCCCGACCTGGCCTATGCCTGGGACCTGAACCATCGCTTCACCTACGCCAACCGGGTCTTGCTGCAGATGTGGGGCAAGACCTGGGACGAGGCCATCGGCAAGAACTGCCTGGAACTGGGCTACGAGCCCTGGCATGCCGAGATGCACAGCCGCGAGATCGAACAGGTGCGCGCCACCAAGCGTCCGGTGCGCGGCGACGTGCCCTTCAACGGTACCTTCGGACGGCGCATCTATGACTACATCATCTTCCCCGTGCTGGGTCCGGATGGCGAAGTCGAGGCGGTGGCCGGCACCACCCGCGATGTCACCGAACGCAAGAACAGCGAAGCCCGCCAGCATGCCCTGTTCCGCCTGGCCGAGGCGATCCGCGCCGCCACATCGTTGGAGAGCATCGCCGCCGCGACCGCCCAGATCATCGGCGAAACCCTGACGGTGCGCTGGGCCAGTTACCAGGGACTGGGCCCGGCGCAACAGGTACAGGTGGAAGGACACTGGAGTTTCCAGCACGACGCCCAGGCCCGCCAGGCGCTGACGCTGCACGACCAGCGGCGCATCCGGCGCGCGCTGCGCAGCGGCAGCGTGGTGCTGGTGGGCGATGTCGGACGCGATGCCCGCACCACGGAAATTGCCGACGAACACCTGGCGCTGGGCGTGGCGGCCTTCATGGACGTCCCCATCATCGAACAGGGCGAACTGGTGGGCATGGTCTATGTCAGCAGTCATACACCGCGCACCTGGACCGACAACGAACTGGCCATCGTGCGCGAGGTCTGCCAGCAGACGCGCGCGGCCTTCGACCGCATCCGCGATCAACAGGCGCTGGCAGCCAGCGAGGCGCGCCTGCGCGAGATCAACGAATCACTGGAGGCCGAGGTCAGCGCCCGTACGCGGGAACTGATGGCCACCGAAGAGGCGCTGCGTCACTCGCAGAAGATCGAAGCCATCGGCCAGCTCACCGGTGGCCTGGCGCATGACTTCAATAACCTGCTGGGCGGCATTTCCGGCAGCCTGGACCTGATGCGTGTGCGCCTGGTCCAGGGGCGCGGCGAGGAACTGTTCCGCTACATCGACCTGGCCGCGCGCAGCGCACAACGTGCCGCCTCGCTGACGCAACGGCTGCTGGCCTTTGCCCGGCGGCAGACGCTGGCGCCACGGCCGACCAACGTCAATGCCCTCATCGGTGGCATGGAAGAACTGATCCGCCGCACCATCGGCCCGGCCATCACGCTGGAAGTGGTGGGTGCGGCAGGCCTGTGGCCGACCTTCGTGGATGGACCACAACTGGAAAGCGCCCTGCTGAACCTGTGCATCAATGCGCGCGATGCCATGCCCGATGGTGGCCGCCTCACCATCGAGACCGCCAACAAGTGGCTGGACGACAAGTGGGCCCAGGAACGCGACCTGCCGGTGGGCCAGTATGTCTGCATCGCGGTGACCGACAATGGCAGCGGCATGCCGCCGGATGTGCTGGCGCGCGCCTTCGACCCCTTCTTCACCACCAAGCCCATCGGCGAAGGTACCGGCCTGGGGCTGTCGATGGTGTATGGCTTTGCACGCCAGTCGGGTGGCCAGGTGCGGCTGTATTCGGAAGTCGGCCAGGGCAGCACGGTGTCGCTCTACCTGCCGCGCCATGACCTGGATGCCGAAAACGAGGAGCCCGAGGTCCACGAGCCGCCGCATACGGCCGGCAGCGGCGAAGTGGTGCTGGTGGTGGATGACGAGGCTTCGATCCGCATGCTTGCGGTGGAAGTCCTGGACGAGGCCGGCTACACCACGCTTCAGGCCGAGGATGGCCCGACGGCGCTGCGCATCCTGCAGTCGGCCGCGCGCATCGATCTGCTGATCACCGACGTCGGCCTGCCAGGCGGACTCAATGGCCGCCAGGTCGCCGATGCGGCGCGGGCGGCACGGCCTGATCTGCAGGTGCTGTTCATTACCGGTTACGCGGAAAATGCGGCCTTTGGCAATGGCCATCTGCAACCTGGCATGCAGCTGCTGACCAAACCCTTCAAGATGGAAACCCTGATGCGGCGCGTCCAGGCCATCCTGGAAAACCGCAGCCCCTCCTCCTGAACAGCGCCGGCCTCAACGCCCGGCCGCAGCCCCTGATCCGGCCTTGATCGCGCCCAGGCGCCACGACACCCTGCCTGCCGAGGTGCCCAGCAGTTGCGCCACCTCGCCTGCCAGGTCCGTATCGTAGCTGCCGCTGCTGCCCATCACCGCCATCACCAGCGCCAGCTGGCCGGCATGGTTGAACACCGGTGCGGCCAGTGTATTGATGCCCGGCACCGGTCGGCCCAGCGCCTGGTCCATGCCGTCCGCCCGGATCTGGCGCAGGCGCACCGCGTAGTCGTGACGCAGGCCGCCGTCGGTGTGGAGGACGGTGTCGACCTGCGCACCTTCCATGCGGATCGCATCCATCGCCAGCGCGCCGGCCAGCATGTCGGCCGGCAGATGGGCTGCGCAGACGCGACCGATGGCGGTATGCACCATCGATAGCACGGTACCGATGCGCAGGCTGACGTGCTGCGGGCGCGAGGATTCTTCCAGCCGCACCACGGTCGGCCCCAGCGGGCCGAATACCGCCAGCGCCACCGACAGGCCGGTCGCCTCGACCAGCGGCGCCACTTCGGCCTCGGCCTCGCGCAGCGGCGAGAGTCGCTGCAGGGCCGCCAGACCCAGTTCCAGGCTCAATGGCCCGGGAAAGAAATTGCCCTGGGCATCACGCGCCAGCAGGCCGATCTTCTGCAGGCTCACCAGATGCGGGAAGGCCTTGGCCGCCGGCATGCCAGCCAGTCGCGCCAGGTCGCCCAGCGGCAGCGGACGGGCCGCTTCCAGCAGGGCTTCCAGCAGGGCACCGGTGCTGTCCAGCGACTGGATGCCGCGCTGGGCCTGCGCTTTGGCGCCGTCATCGGATTCGTCGGGCATGTCTTGCAGGCGCGTCATGCGGTGGACTCCCCGCCGACGCCAGCCAGCGTGTGGCCGATGGCCCCGATGCAGGTGCGCAACTGCCGCGCCACGGCACCGCGCCAGCCGGCATCGATGACGCCGCTGGTGCCGATCACGGTCAGCAGCAACTGCAATTGGCCGGCGGCATCCAGCAAGGGCATGCACAGGCTGGTCACGCCCGGGCTGGGGACATCGACGGCGCGTTCCATGCCGCGCTTGCGGATGGCATCCAGCGTTTCGAGGAATTGCTTCAATTGCGACCTGGGCGCGCCGGGGTGCTGGGCCTCCCATTGCGCCTGCCATGCAGTCACCGGCTGGAAGGCGCAGCAGGTGCGACCGGTGGCGGTATCGGCCAGCGCCATCACGGTGCCCACATGCAGGTTCACGTGCAGCGGCTTGCCGGCATGGGCGTAGTGGACGATGGTCGGGCCTTCCGGCGTAGGCAGGGTGAGCGCCACGCTCAGGCCGGTGTCTTCGCTCAGCTGCTGCACCTGTGGCAAGGCCAGCTGGTAGGCCGGCTCCTGGGCCAGGCGGGCCATGCCCAGACGCAGCGCCAGCGGGCCGGCCTCGTAACGACCATCTGCCGGGGTGCGCTTGATCAGTCCCAGCCGCAACAGGCTGACCAGGTAGGTGTGGGCTTGTGCCGAGGACAGCGCAGCCGCGCTCGCCAGTTCGACCAGCGGCATGGGCTGGCGCGTCTGTGCCAGGGCCTGCAACAGCCGACCGGCCACTTCCACGCTCTGGATGCCGCGCTGGGGCTTGACGGGGGTTGCACTCATCGGGGATTGCGTTGGCTCATGGGAAAAATCGAATACTGAAAAAGCATACGGGCACAGCGGCAGGGAAGCCCAAATCGGGCCGGACATCAGCGCCCCCGCCACACTAGGCCAGGTCGGGATTCTAATCCATGTCGCCATGGCAAGAACGTCAGATGTCGGCGAGCAAACAAAAATGTCATTAACTCATAACAAGTCCATTTGATATTGACTAATTAAATCGCCATGACTAAGATGCCATCAACCTGCTCACACCAGGCAACAACAAGAACGTTTGACCCCCATTGATCCATGACGACGTGGACGGAGACATCCCCTGATGGCGCAAGCCATGTCCATGCACGTCCCACCCATTTGAACGAGGCAGACATGGCCAAGGCATTTGCATCCCAGGCGGATCTTGACGCCAAGAAAATCACTTTTGAACGCATCTCGGAAAACGCCTACGCGTACACCGCCGAGGGCGATCCCAACTCCGGCGTCATCATCGGCGACGACAGCGTCATGGTGATCGACACCACCGCCACACCGGCCATGGCGCAGGACCTGATCGCCCGCATCCGCAGCATCACCGACCTGCCCATCAAGTACGTGGTGCTGTCGCACTATCACGCGGTGCGGGTGCTGGGGGCATCGGCCTACCGGCAGGAAGGCGGCGAGCAGATCATCGCCAGCCGCGGCACCTACGAGATGATCGTCGAGCGCGGCGAGGCCGACATGAAATCCGAAATCGAACGCTTCCCGCGCCTGTTCGCCGGGGTGGAGACGGTACCCGGTCTGACCTGGCCGACCATGGTCTTCGAACGCGAGATGAGCATCTTCATGGGCAAGCTGGAAGTGAAGATCGCCCACCTGGGCGCGGGCCATACCAAGGGCGATACGGTGGTCTGGATTCCCGGGCAGAAGGTGTTGTTCTCGGGCGACCTGGTGGAGTACGACGCCGCCTGCTATTGCGGCGACGCCCAGCTGGAACAATGGCCGGCCACCCTCGATGCACTCACGGCGCTGCAGGCCGAGGCGCTGGTCCCGGGACGCGGCCCGGCACTGCGTGGGCGCGAACAGGTCGAGCAGGGCATCGCCTATACCCGCGACTTCGTTTCCACCCTGCTGCGCGCCGGGCGCGAAGCAGTGGCCGCGAAGATGGGCCTGAAAGAAGCCATGGCCCACGCCCGTTCGCTGATGGACCCCAAGTTCGGCCAGGTCTTCATCTACGAACACTGCCTGCCCTTCGACGTCACCCGGGCCTATGACGAAGCCTCCGGCATCGTGCATCCGCGCATCTGGACCGCCGCGCGCGACAAGGAGATGTGGACGGCGCTGCAGGCCTGAGCAGAGGGAGAGAGGAGACAGACATGAACAATATCACTAGCCTCGACACTGCGGCCATCGACTACCAGCAACAACGCTTCCCCTATCAACCCTGCGCCGAACAGACCCGGCCCGGCCATGCTCCGATCCATCCGGTGGTGGTCGTGGGGGCCGGCCCGGTCGGCCTGGCCACCGCGATCGATCTGGCCCGCCAGGGCATCAAGGTGGTGTTGGTGGACGACGACAATACGCTCTCCACCGGCTCAAGAGCGATCTGCTTCGCCCAGCGCACGCTGGACATCTTCGACCGTCTGGGCTGCGGCCAGCGCATGGTGGACAAGGGCGTGGGCTGGAATCGCGGCAAGGTCTTCCTGCGCGACCAATCGGTCTACGAATTCGACCTGCTGCCCGAACGCGGCCATGCCCGCCCGGCCTTCATCAACCTGCAGCAGTATTACGTCGAGGGCTATCTGCTGGAACAGGCACAAACCCTGCCCGACATCGACATCCGCTGGAGCAGCAGGGTCAGCGCGATCGAACACCACGCCGACCACGAAACCCTGACCATGGACAGCCCCACGGGCAGCTACCGTCTCAAGGCGCGCTACGTGGTGGCCGCCGATGGTTCGCGCAGCCCGCTGCGCCGGATGATGGACCTGGAAAGCGTGGGACATACCTTCCGCGACCGCTTCCTGATCGCCGATGTCCGGATGGACGCACCCTTCCCGGCCGAACGCTGGTTCTGGTTCGATCCCCCCTTCCATCCCAACCAGTCGGTGCTGCTGCACCGTCAGCCGGACGATGTCTGGCGCATCGACTTCCAGCTCGGCTGGGATGCCGACCCGGTACTGGAAAAGACGCCCGAAAAGGTGATCCCCCGGGTACGCGCCCTGCTGGGGCCGGAGGTACAGTTCTCGCTGGAATGGGTGAGCGTCTATACCTTTTCCTGCGTGCGCATGGAGCGCTTCCGCCATGGCCGCGTGCTGTTCGCCGGCGACGCCGCGCACTGCGTCTCGCCCTTCGGCGCGCGCGGTGCCAACAGCGGCATCCAGGATGCCGAGAACCTGGCCTGGAAGCTGGCCTGCGTGCTGCAGGGCCAGGCGCCGGACAGCCTGCTGGACAGCTATGCCGACGAACGCGAATTCGCAGCTGATGAAAACCTGCTCAACTCCACCCGCTCCACCGATTTCATCACCCCCAAGAGCGCCGTGAGCCGGTGCTTCCGCGACGCCGTGCTGGACCTGGCCCGCCAGCACGGCTTTGCACGCAGGCTGGTCAACAGCGGCCGGCTATCGCTACCGGCCACGCTGCACACCTCCTCGCTCAATACCACGGACAGTACGTCCTTCACTGCCAGCATGCAGCCAGGCGCGCCCTGCTGCGATGCCCCGCTGGGCGGCACCGACTGGCTGTTGCAACACCTGGGCGACGGCTTCGTGCTGATGATCTTCGGTTCCGCTGCAAGCCTGGCGCCGTCATCACTGCAGGAACTGGCCGGCATGACGCAAGGGCGGCTCCCGCTGCGTCTGCTGTTCGTCAGCGCGACCCCGGCCACGCTGCCGGATCGGCTGGCCTTGGACGACATGGGCGCGGCCGCCAGCCAGGTCCATGATATCGAAGGACTGGCCGCCCGCCGCTACGACATGCACCAGAGCGCCGGCGGACCCGGCTGCTACCTGATCCGTCCCGACCAGCACGTCTGCGCGCGCTGGCGCGCCATCGATGCGCTCGCCATCCTCCAGGCCCTGTGGCGAGCGACCGGCCATGCCGACGGCGGCGAAGTCATCGCCGTCAAGGACGCCGCCTGAAGCCATTCCATCCGAACCCCGACCACCCATCGACCAAGGAGAACACCATGATGCTGAACACCTCGCCCAACCTGGCGCGTCCGGACGATTTCTACGAAGCGCTGATCGCCATGCACCGCGACCTGGACGACGCCGCCAGCCAGTCCGTCAATGCTCGCCTGATCCTGCTGCTGTGCAATCACATCGGCGGCCACGAAGTCCTGCTGGAAGCCATGCAGCGCGCCCGCACCAGCGTGGCACCGGCGACCGCCGCAGCCTGAGCCTCTCTTCCCTTCCACATCATCAAGAGCGCCGGCACAGGCGCCTGACAACGGAGACAACCATGATCCACCCATCCCAGGGCGCCGGCACGCTGGCCGCCCAGCCCGCCTTCGACCTCGGCGAAGCGGCCGAAGATGCGGTCTACCGCAAGGTCTGGCTACGCATCATTCCCTTCCTCTTCATCTGCTATGTGGTTTCCTTCCTGGACCGTATCAACATCGGCTTCGCGCAATTGCAGATGAAGCAGGACCTGGGCTTCAGCGACGCCATGTATGGCCTGGGCGCGGCCGTGTTCTACGTCGGCTATGTGCTGTGCGAAGTGCCCAGCAACATGGCGCTGGCGCGCTTCGGTGCGCGCCGCACCTTCAGCCGCATCATGATCCTGTGGGGGCTGGCTTCGGTGGGCATGATGGCCGTCACCGATGCCACCCATTTCTACGCACTGCGCTTCCTGCTGGGGGTGTTCGAGGCCGGCTTCTTCCCCGGCATCGTGCTGTACCTGAGCTACTGGTTCCCGGCGCGGCGACGTGCGGCGGTGATGGCGATCTTCTTTGCCGGGGTGGCGGTGGCCGGGGTCCTGGGCGGGCTGGTCTCGGGCTGGATCATGCGCGACATGGCCGGCGTCATGGGAATGTATGGCTGGCAGTGGATGTTTGCCATCGAGGGGGCGCCGGCGGTGTTGCTGGGGCTGCTGGCCATCGTCTGGCTGGCCGACGGTCCGGCGCAGGCAGGCTGGCTCACTGCCGAGGAGCGCGGATTCCTGCTGGCCCGGCATGCTCAGGAAGTGCATCGTAGCCAGCACGTCAGCGCGCATTCGTTGATGGCCTTGCGGCAGGCACTGTCGCATCCGCCGACCTACCTGTTCGCCTTCATCTACTTCGCTCTGACCTGCGGCTCGCTGACGCTGAACTTCTGGATGCCGCTGATGATCCGCGACTTCGGCATCAAGGATGTGGTGCAGGTCTCGCTCTACAGCGTGATCCCCAATGCCATCGGCGCGGTCGGGCTGCTGCTGATCGCGCGCCACTCGGACCGGCGCAACGAACGGCACGGCCACTTCCTGCTCTGCACCACCGGCGGCGCGCTGGCACTGGCGGCGCTGACGCTGCATCCGTCCAGCCTGGCTGTCTCGCTGGCGCTGCTGTCGCTGGCGGCGGTCCTGATCTTCGCGGCCCTGCCGATCTTCTGGTCGCTGCCGCCGGGTCTGTTGCCGGCCCAGGCCATCGCCCCGGGCATTGCCTTCATCTCCAGCGTGGGCATCACCAGCGGCATCGTCAGCCCCTGGCTGATCGGCCTGGTCAAGACCCGGACCGGCAACATGGATATCGCCCTCTATATCCTGGCGGGCTTGCTGTTGCTCAGCGGATTGACGATGTGGCACCTGATCCCGAGAAAGCCGGCAACCGCAGAACTGGCCTGAGGTGCGGGCCGATATCGCCGCACGGAGGTAATGCGAGGATGTGGCAGGAACCGGCGCCGGAGCTGATCGCTCCGGCGCCGGTTGTCGTTTGTGCATGCGAGCATTTGCACGGTCGTTGGCAAGCTGGTCAAGAAACTGTCAGACTCCTTTGCTAAAGTGGCGCCGCCCGTCCTTGGGGGCGTGATCGAAGCCGATCGCGCACGACCGGCATCCGCGAACCTGACCACTCCTTGCAGCGCTATCCGCCTCATCGCCATGAAAATGAAGACCACCTCGCCGCAACTGACGGCCTATGAAGAAGTCAAGCCTGGCTTCGGCTGGATCGATGCGCTGGTGCTGGCGGTGCTGTTCGGACTACTGTGGAGCGCCTTGCACTTCGGCAAGGGGATGCTGGTGCATTTCGACCCGTCCGACCAACTGGAGGTGGACAGCTCGCCGGCCATGATCCCCTATTACGCCGGCCGCACGCTGCTGCGCATGTGGATCGCCTTCGCCTTTTCCCTGTTCTTCGCCATCGGCACCGGCTACCTGGCGGCCAAAAGCCGGCGGGCGCGGGCGCTGATCCTGCCGGCGCTGGACATCCTGCAGTCGGTGCCGGTACTGGGCTTTCTCTCGGCCACGGTGGCCGGCTTCATGGCGCTGTTCCCGGGCAGCCTGATGGGGGTGGAATGCGCGGCCATCTTCGCCATCTTCACCGGCCAGGTGTGGAACATGGCCTTCGGCTTCTATCACTCCATGGTCACCATCCCGACCGACATGCAGGAAGCCGCCACCACCTACCGCCTCACCGCCTGGCAGCGCTTCCGCACCGTGGAGTTGCCAGCCTCGGCGCACAGCCTGATCTGGAACTCGATGATGTCCTTCGGGGGCGGCTGGTTCTTCGTGGCGCAGAGCGAGGCCATCAGCGTCATGAACAAGGATCTCAAGCTGCCCGGCCTGGGCTCCTACATGGCGCAGGCCATCGACCAGGGCGACCACACGGCGGCGCTGTGGGCGGTGATCGCCATGCTGGCGCTGATCCTCATCAGCGATCAGCTGGTATGGCGGCCGCTGCTGGCCTGGGCCGACAAGTTCAAGATCGAACTGACCGAATCGGGATCGGCGCCGACGTCCTGGGTCTTCGACCTGCTGCGCGGCTCCTATGTCTTTACCTGGCTCGACGAGAAATGCTGGCAGCCGCTGGGCGACTGGCTGGCGCGCCATCGTCCGGCCACTGCGGCGGCACCGACGCCGACGCGCATCAGCCGCCAGCGCTGGACCAGGCGTGTACTCACCGGACTGCTCTGCGGCCTCCTGATCTTCGAGGCGCTGCGCGGGCTGGTGGCCGCCATCGACGCCCTGCACGGGGCGATGAGCTGGAGCCTGTTCGGGCATATCGTGTGGCTGGGTTTCCTGACCATGCTGCGGGTGCTGGCCATGACCGTGATCGCCACCCTGATCTGGACCCCGGTGGGGGTCTGGATCGGCTCCAAGCCGCACATCGCCCGCTTCGCCCAGCCGCTGGCGCAGATCGGTGCGTCCTTCCCGGTCAACATGACCTTCCCGCTGGTGGTGGGCTGGTTCGTCGCCGGTAACGTCAGCATGAACTGGGGCAGCATCCTGCTCATCGCCATGGGTACGCAGTGGTACATCCTGTTCAACGTCATCGCCGGCGCCATGGCCATTCCCAATGACCTGAAGGAAGCGGCCCGCATGTACGGCCTGTCGCGCTGTAACCTGTGGAAGACCCTGATCCTGCCGGCCATCTTCCCGTTCTGGGTGACCGGGGCCTGCACCGCCGCCGGGGGCGCCTGGAACGCCTCCATCGTGGCCGAACTGGCCAGCTGGGGCGACGTCTCGCTCAAGGCCGACGGCCTGGGCGCCTATATCTCGGCGGTCACCAAGGCTGGTGACACGCCGCTCATCATCGCCAGCATCGGCGTGATGTCGATGTTCGTCGTGCTGATGAACAAGTTTGTCTGGCGTCGCCTGTATGCCTTCGCCGAACGCCGTTTCCGCCTCGATTGATCCTGAGCCCAGCCATGACCATGACTTCTCCGCAACAACGCCCTGCCGTCGCCGAACTGTGCGCCGTCAGCAAATCCTATAACACCGCCGGTGGCCACGAACTGAAGGTGCTGGACAACATCGACCTGGCCGTGCACGAGGGGGAACTGCTGGCCCTGCTGGGCCAGTCCGGCTCGGGCAAGTCGACCATCCTGCGCTGCCTGACCGGACTGGTTGAACCCAGCTCGGGCCACACCATGGCCGGCGGCAAGCCGCTGTACGGCGTCAATCGCGATGCCTCGGTGGTGTTCCAGACCTTCGCGCTCTATCCCTGGCTGACGGTGGAACAGAACGTGGCGGTAGGCCTGATGTCGCACAACCCGACCCGCGAGGAGCGCGACGCGGCGGTCGATCGCGCCATCGAACTGATCGGCCTGGGCAACTACCACAGCGCCTATCCGCGCGAACTCTCGGGCGGCATGCGCCAGCGCGTGGGCATTGCACGCGCGCTGGTTTCCAAGCCCAAGCTGCTGTGCCTGGACGAAGCCTTCAGCGCCCTGGACGTGCTGACCGCGGAAAACCTGCGGCAGGAACTGATCAGCCTGTGGCGCGCACCGGACAGCGGCCTGACCTCGATCTTCATGGTCACCCACAACATCGAGGAAGCGGTGGAGATGGCCACCCGCATCGTGGTGGTGTTCCCGCGACCGGGCCGCCTGGGGCTGGTACTGGAGAACCCGCTGCCTTATCCGCGCGATAGCAAGAGCCCGGAATTCCAGCGTCTGGTGCACATCATCCACGAAGCCATCACCACCCTGACCCTGCCCGACCTGCCGCCGGAAGTACATATGCCGGGCGAGCCGATCTCGCGTGGCCGCAAGCGCATGGAGTCGATCCCGCTGATCCCGGTGGGCCAGATCCTGGGCCTGATGAGCCTGCTGCACGACGAGCCGGAGTTGAACAACATCTACGATATCTCGGATGAGATCGGCAAGGAATTCGGCGAGACCATCGCCACCGTCAAGGCCGCCGAGATCCTGGAGCTGGTCGATACGCCCAAGCAGGAAGTCTTCCTCACCGACCTGGGCCGCCGCTTCGTGGCCGCCGACCGCCTGGGCCAACGCGCCATCTTCGCCGAACAGGTCTACAAGCTGCGCATCTTCCACATCATCCTGGCGGTGCTGGGCGAGGCCGAGGAAATCGAGGCCGAGCGTGTGTTGAAGGACATCGGCAGCGCCCTGCCCTACGACAATCCCGAAAAGACCTTCGAGACCATGATCGCCTGGGGCCGCTATGCCGGCCTGATGGATTACAACGCCAAGACCGGCATGGTGTTCGTGCCCAAGGACGAGGACGACGACGACACTGCCTCCACCTGAGCCGGCGCAGACCGGCCCCGGGAGGGCCGACCGCTGATCAGCCCCTGCGCCCCACTCTCCGCCGATCTCAGTGCAGGGCCGCCAGCGGAGCTGCTGCGCCCATGGCCGGCGCTTCCTGCTGGCTCAGCGAGCTGTCCTGGCGGATCTTGAAGATCGACACCACCTTCAGCAGGCTGCTGGCCTGTTGCGCCAGCGACTGGGCGGCGGCGCTGGCCTCTTCCACCAGTGCCGCGTTCTGCTGGGTGACCTGGTCCATCTGCACCATGGCGGTATTGATCTGCTCGATTCCGCTCCCCTGTTCCTGGGTGGCAGTGGCGATCTGATTCATGATCTCGCCGAAGCGCTGCACCGAAGAGACGATCTCGCCCATCTGCTGGCCGGCGCTGGCCACCAGTTGCGAGCCGGCGCCCACGTGCGCCACCGATTCTCCGATCAGGTCCTTGATCTCCTTGGCCGCGACCGCACTGCGCTGGGCCAGCGAACGCACTTCCGACGCCACCACCGCAAACCCGCGGCCCTGCTCGCCGGCACGGGCTGCTTCCACCGCCGCGTTCAGGGCCAGGATATTGGTCTGGAAGGCGATGCCTTCGATGACGCTGATGATGTCGGCCATCTTGCCGGAGCTGGAGGAAATCCGGTCCATCGTCTGCACCACGCGGTCGAAGGCCTGGTTGCCGGCGGTGGCGGTCTGCGAGGCACCGCTGGCCAGGCGCAGCGCCTCGCCGGCATGCTGGGTATTCTGGCGCACGGTGGTGGTCAGCTCTTCCATGCTGGCGGCGGTCTCTTCCAGCGAGGCCGCCTGTTCTTCGGTGCGTTGCGACAGATCGAAGTTACCCTGCGCGATCTGTCCGCTGGCCACCGAAATCGTCTCGGCCGCCGACTTGATGCCATGGGCGATCACGTTCAACTGGTAACGCATCTGTTCGATCGAGGCCATCAGGCTGGACCCGTCACCGGCACGCAGGCGTACCGTGGCGGTCAGATCTCCGCTGGCGATATCGCGCGCGATGGACTGCGCTTCGGACGGCTCGGCGCCCAGCTGGCGCAGGATGCTGCGGGCGATCATCGCCGAGGCCGCCACGCCCACCAGCAAGGCCAGTGCCACGGCGCTCAGCATGATGCCGCGCAGCCATTCATAGGTAGCGCGGGCGCTGACGGCGGCTTCGTCATTGAGCTGGTCTTCGAATTCGGCCAGTTCGGTGAGCGACTTGATCCAGCCCTGCTGGCGTGGACGCACTTCGGTAATGAGTACCTTCACGGCGTCGGCCGGCTGGTTGGCCAGTCCCAGTTGCAAGGCCTTGGCCATCAGCGGCACGGTGGCCGCCTCGTCGGCTTTGACCTGCGCCAGCAGTTGACGCTCACGGTCGGTGGTGGCGGCCTCGGTGCTGAACATGCGCTCCAGCGACTGCAGCGCGTCGGCGTAGATCTTTTCCTGGCGTGCCAGCGTCTGCGCTTCCACCCGCATGCCCTCCTGGTCGTCCAGCAGGGCGATATTGCGGATGGCGATGGCGCGCTGGCTCAGCGCGTTGCGCAAGGTGGTGACCAGCTTGGTCTCGGCGTTGTTGACGGCGGTGATGTCGGTGAGGGCCGCATTGATGCGTGCCATGCCCGCCATGCCCAACACGGAAATACCCAGCAGAAATACGAGAATCAGGCCGAAGCCCAATGCCAGCCTGGTCACGACTTTCAACTTGCCCATGGTTATTGCCCCTTTTGCGTATCCCCCGGCCGGTCTCGGATGGGTCGGGGAGAGTGTTGACGGAGCTTGTCGCAGGTCAGGCTGCGACGCCAGGTCGCGTGAACCTGGCGGCAAGGGATGAGCTGTTGTGATTGTTGATGGACATCCGCAGCAACCGGCTGAGCGGCAAGCAGGAACAGTCTAAGCCCCCATGCCGTGGGACAAAGCGAGGATCAACGAGGATTTATCCAGTCACTAAAAAGTTAGATTTTTACGTACCTTTCAGTTTTGTCCATATCAAGGTTCGGTCCAGCTGTTCTCCACCATGGGCGCTCTCTGCCAGATCAGGCCGGCGATTGCGCCTTGCGGCGCAGGCGGCTGGCACTGACCACGGTGGCCAGCGCGGTGGCGAGGGCGGCCACCCACAGGGCGATACGGATCGCATCGCCATCCTGCGCCGGGCTCATGTGCAATTCGCCCTGGGCGATGGCGCCGGCGGTGTGTACCGCCAGGATCATGCCCAGCAGCGCCGCGCCCAGGCACTGGCCGAAGGTACGCATGATAGCCAGCACACCGGAGGCATTGCCGCTGCGCTCGCGCGAGACATTGCCCAGCATCTCGCGGTTGTTGGGACTCTGAAAGAAACCGAAGCCCATGCCGCACACCAGGGCGCGCCAGCCGATATCCCAGGCCTGGGCATGGTCCGGCAGCAAGGCCAGCAGCATCAGGCCGACGGTAAACACCGCCAGCCCCAGGCTGGACAGCAGGGCCGGTGAGTGACGGTCGGCCAGACGCCCGGCATGTGGCGCCACCAGCACGATCCCCAGCGGCCACGGGGTAAACAGGGCGGCCGATTCGAAGGCGCTATAGGCATAGGCGTTCTGGAACAGGAAGGGCAAGGCCACAAAGGCGATCCCCTGTCCCACGAAGGAGGCCAGCGAGGTCAGCGCCGCCAGCGAAAAACGCGCATTGGCGAAGATGTCCAGCGGCAACAGGGGTTCGCGCGCACGGCGCTGCACACGCACGAAGGCCAGCGCGGAGACCAGTGCCAGCAACGCATAGGCGCCGGCCGTGAACGCGGCATGGGCGCCCTGGCCAGGCTCGGCGAAATGGGCGCAGGTATCGGCGGCCATGATGACCGCGCCCATGGCCAGCGCCGACCACGCCGCCCCGGCCAGGTCGAAGGGGGCACGCAGGCGTGCGCGCTGGCGCGTGTCGGGAATGGCACCCCATGACAGCCACACCGCCACCAGGCCCAGCGGCAGATTGATCAGGAAGATCCACTGCCAGCTCAGCGCGGCCAGCAGGGTGCCGCCCAGCACCGGTCCGATGGCGGTGCCGGCCGCCACCAGTACCGCATTGAGGCCGAGGATGCGGCCCAGCAGGCGGTTGGGAAATACGGTGCGGTGGATGGCCGGCGCAATGCTGAGCATGGCCGCGCCGCCCAGACCCTGCAGCACCCGCATGGCGATCAGCCATTCCACCGTGGGCGACAGGGCGCAGCCCAGCGAGGCCAGGGTAAACACCGCCAGCCCCACCGTGAACTGGTTGCGAAAGCCCAACCGCGACGACAGCGCGGCGAAAGCCGCCAGCGTCATGGCGGTGGCCAGCAGGTAGGCATTGGCCACCCAGACCGAAGCCGCGGCCGAGGTCAGCAGGGCCTGGCTGATCTGCGGCAGAGCGACATTGATGATGGTGCCGTCGAACACCGCCATGGTGGTGGCGCTCATGACGGCCAGCATGGCGCGGCGGCGCCGCACGCCCGGCAGGCCTTCGTCGCCGGGCAGGTCGGAAAACAGTTCCATGGGAGATTTCCTGGGGGATAGGTTCAGGGCTTCACTATAGCCACCCGCGAGACAAGGCGGAAGACGCACGGCTTGCATTGGATCATTGCATGCGACGCCATATCACTGCGGCCATGCTAGGATGCCGGCATGACCGAAACCGACCTCAACCTGCTCATTGCGCTCGATGCCCTCATCGCCGAGGCCAGCGTGGCCGGGGCCGCGCGCCGCCTGGGCCTGAGCGCCTCGGCCATGAGTCGCACGCTGACCCGGCTACGCCAGGCTACGGGCGACCACCTGCTGGTGCGCGCCGGCCGGCAGATGGTGCTTACCCCCTGCGCCGAGGCACTGCGCGAGCGGGTCCGCAATGTGGTGCACGAAGCCCGTTCGGTATTGCGCCCGTCGGTGCCGGAGCTGGACCTGGCGCGCCTGGAACGTGACTTTACGGTGCGCGCCAACGAGGGCTTCATCGAGGCTTGCGGGGCCGCCCTGATCAGCGCGGTGGCGGCCGAAGCGCCGCTGGTACGGCTGCGCTTCGCGCCCAAGGTGGAACGCAGTCCGCTGCCGCTGCGCGAAGGCAGCGCCGACCTCGAGATCGGGGTGGCCAGCGAGATGGGACCGGAAGTGCGCCTGCAGACCCTGTTCCGCGACCGCTTCGTGGGCGCGGTACGGCTCGGCCATCCGCTGGCGGCACTGCGCCGCGTGAGCGCGGAACGCTATTGCAGCTACGAGCATGTCAGCGCGTCGCCGCGCGGCGACCGCAGCAGTCCCCTGGATGCGGCACTGGCCGCACGCGGACTGGTGCGCAAGGTGGTGGCCATCGTGCCCAGCTTCCCCGGTGCGCTGGCGGTGGTGCGCTCGTCGGACCTGGTGACGATGGTGCCCTATTCCTTCCTGACCGCGGCCGGCACGCCGCGCAAGGATGGCAGCGCTTCCGGCATCCACCTGTTCGAATTGCCGGTGAGTACCGATCCCATCGTGGTATCGCTGATGTGGCATCCACGGGTGGAGCTGGACCCGGCCCATCGCTGGTTGCGCGACAAGGTGCGCGCAGTCTGCGCCGGTCTGGCGCAACGCGGCCCGCGCGCCTGATGGCCGGCGCCCCTTCTTCCGTCCGAAAGGTCTCCATGCAACTGCAAGGCATGCATCACGTCGCCATCATCTGTTCCGATTACGCGCGGTCGCGGTCCTTCTATGTGGACCTGCTGGGCCTGCAGGTGATCGCCGAGCACTATCGCCAGGCGCGCGATTCCTGGAAGCTGGACCTGGGCCTGCCTGACGGCACCCAGATCGAGCTGTTCTCCTTCCCGGCGCCACCTTCACGGCCGTCTCGTCCGGAAGCCTGCGGCCTGCGCCACCTGTCCTTCGCGGTGGCCGATGTGCAGCGATGCAAGCAGCAGCTGGAAAGCCAGGGCGTGGCGGTGGAAGACATCCGCGTGGATGAATACACCGGCCGCCGCTTCACCTTCTTCGCCGACCCCGACGGCCTGCCGCTGGAACTCTACGAAGTCCCCGACCAAATGCGGCCGCGCCGCTGACGCCCCTTCCTTCTCCCATGCCAAACCTCAAGACTTCCGCCTTCTCGCGCCTGAGTTCCACCACCCTGCTGGGGGCGGCCGTGATACTGGGCATGCTCTACTTCGGCCGCGACATCCTGGCGCCGCTGGCGGTAGCCGGCATCGCCAGCCTGATCATCCTGCCGCTGGTACGCAAGCTGGACGCGCTGGGTCTGAACCGGGCCGCCGCCGCCATGGTATCGGTACTGCTGGTCGGCGCCTGCCTGGTGGCACTGGCGGTGGTGCTGGCATTCCAGCTGGCCAGCGTCACCGGCGACCTGCCGCAATACCGCGAGGCCATCCAGGAAAAGGTGGAGAGCGTGCGGGCCATCACCGAGCGCCCCTTCGCCCGGCTGGAAGCCGAATTGAGCGCGGTCATCCCGCAGCCGGTACCGGAGGTCAGCCGTAGCGGCAAGAAGAACAGCCATGCCGCTGCGGCCAGCGCCGCCAGCGCCACGCCTGCGCCGGAAGCCGATACCCGCATGTCGGTGCGCGGCGCCGTGCGCCGGCTGTTCGCGCTGGCCTGGGGACCGATCGGCCAGGCCGGCATCGTGCTGGTGCTGCTGGTGTTCATCCTGCTGGAGCAGGAGTCGCTGCGCGAGCGCCTGATCCGCCTGGCCGGCCTGACCGAGATGAGCCGTACCATGCAGGCCCTGGGCGATGCGGCCGAGGGCGTCTCGCGCTTCTTCTTTTCGCAATTCCTGGTCAACCTGGTGTTCGGCCTGATCATGGGCGCCGTGCTGGCCGCCGGCGGCGTGCCGCATGCAGTGCTGTGGGGAACCCTGGCCGGGGTGCTGCGCTTCGTGCCCTATCTGGGCGCGCTGGCCTCGGGTCTGATGATCTCGGTGTTCATCGCTGCCATCGATCCCGGCTGGTGGCTGGCCCTGTCCTTCCTGGCCTTCTATGTCGGGCTGGAAGTGATCGTGGCCAACTTCATCGAGCCCCGCATCTACGGCCACAGTTCGGGCCTGTCACCGCTGGCGGTGATCGTCTCGGCGCTGTTCTGGGGCACGCTGTGGGGACCGATCGGACTGCTGCTGTCGACCCCGCTGACGCTCTGCCTGGTGGTGGCCGGCCGGCACGTGGCAGCACTGGAGCCGATCACCATCCTGCTGGGCGAGGCGCCCGACATGAGCCATGCAGAGCGCTTCTACCAGCGCGCGCTGGCCGGCGAATCCGACGCCATCATCCGCGACGCCCGCAGCCATCTGCAAAAACAGAGCTTCGCCAAGTACTGCGACCAGATCCTGCTGCCGGGCCTGGCCCTGGCCGCGCTGGACCTGCGCCACGGGCGCATCGAGGCGGCCCAGCAGGAGCGGCTGCGCGGCTCCATTTCGCAATTGACCGAGGTGCTTACGCAAACCCCCGGCGCGCCGCGCAGCTTGCGGCGCCGGCGCGAAGTCCCCTTGCTCAACAGCGGCGTGGGCGCGCATCTGCGCGAACTGCGCCTGGCGCGACTGGGGCGCTGGCAGGGCTCGCTGGACGTGCCACTGGGATCGGTGGTGTTGTGCGGCGGTCTCAGCGGCGAGCGCGACGACCTGTTGTCGGAACTGCTGGTGCATGCCTTGCGCGTGTCCGGCATCGATGCCCGCAGCATCACGCTGGATCAGCCGGAAGACGAACGCCCGGACAGCAGCAAGGCCGAACTGGTATCCATCGTGTTCCTGGTCTATCCCACCCGCGAACGGCTGGAGGCGTGGATGGAGGTAATCGGCACGCTGCGCGAGAACCTGCCGCAGGCCTTGCTGGTGACGATCCGCCCCTCCTTCTTCAATGAGGAAGTGGACGCGGCCACCGTGAAGGAACAGGTGGACATGGTGCTGTCTTCCTTCGAGGAAGGGCTGGCGCTGGCGTCTACCCATATGCGCCCGGCCATCAAGGTCTGAGCGGCGCGAAAAGTCTCCGGGGCTGGAGCAGAAAATCCTGGCGTAAAAAAAATGCCGCCCGCTTGAAAGCGGGCGGCATTGTCGTCTGGTGTTGCCGCCAATCAGCGGCATCAGCAGGACGTGGACACTTCTCAGCGCTTCAGTTGCGACAGGTCGCGCACTGCACCGCGATCGGCCGAGGTGGTCAGCGCGGCATAGGCCTGCAGCGCCTGCGACACCACGCGGGTGCGCTCGGCCGGCTTCCAGGCTGCATCGCCACGGGCCTCCATGGCAGCGCGGCGCTTGGCCAGGTCGTCCGCCGTCACGCGCAGGTTGATACTGCGGTTGGGAATGTCGATGTCGATCAGGTCTCCCTCTTCCACCAGGCCGATGGCGCCGCCTTCGGCCGCTTCCGGCGAGGCGTGGCCGATCACCAGGCCCGAGGAGCCGCCGGAGAAGCGGCCATCGGTGAACAGGGCGCAAGCCTTGCCCAGGCCCTTGGACTTGATGTACGAGGTGGGGTACAGCATTTCCTGCATGCCGGGGCCGCCCTTGGGACCTTCGTAGCGCACGATGACCACGTCGCCGGCCTTGACCTTGTCACCCAGGATGCCTTCGACGGCGGCGTCCTGGCTTTCGAACACGCGGGCCGTGCCGGAGAACTTGAGGATGCTTTCATCCACGCCGGCGGTCTTGACGATGCAACCCTTCTCGGCGATGTTGCCGTACAGGACGGCCAGGCCGCCATCCTGCGAGTAGGCGTGCTCGCGGTCACGGATGCAGCCGTTGGCGCGGTCCAGGTCGTTGTCGGCGAAACGCTCTTCCTGCGAGAACGCCACCTGGGTGGGAACGCCACCGGGTGCTGCGCGGAACAGCTTGTGCACGGCGGGATCGCTGGAGACGCGGATGTCGTATTTCTCGATGGCTTCGCCCAGGGTCTTGCTGTGCACGGTGGGGCGCGAGGTATCCAGCAGACCGGCGCGGGCCAGTTCGCCCAGGATGGAGATGATGCCGCCGGCGCGGTGCACGTCTTCGATGTGGTACTTGTTGGTCATCGGCGCGACCTTGCACAGGCAAGGGACCTTGCGCGAGATGCGGTCGATGTCGGCCATGGTGAATTCGACCTTGGCCTCGTGCGCGGCCGCCAGCAGGTGCAGCACGGTATTGGTGGAACCGCCCATGGACACGTCCAGGGTCATGGCGTTTTCCCAGGTTTCCTTGGTGGCGATGTTGCGCGGCAGGATGGAATAGTCGTCCTGCTCGTAGTGGCGCTTGGCCAGTTCGACGATCAGGCGGCCGGCGCGCAGGAACAGTTCCTTGCGGTCGGCGTGGGTGGCGACGATGGTGCCATTGCCCGGCAGCGACAGGCCCAGCACTTCGGTCAGGCAGTTCATCGAGTTGGCGGTGAACATGCCCGAGCAGGAACCGCAGGTCGGACAGGCCGAGCGTTCCACTTCGGCCACGTCGGCGTCCGAGATGTTCTGGTCGCCAGCCTGGATCATGGCGTCCACCAGGTCCAGCTTGATGACCTTCTTGTCGGTGTTGACGGTCTTGATGACCTTGCCGGCTTCCATCGGGCCGCCGGAGACGAAGACCACGGGGATGTTCAGGCGCATGGCGGCCATCAGCATGCCCGGGGTGATCTTGTCGCAGTTGGAGATGCACACCATGGCGTCAGCGCAGTGGGCATTGACCATGTATTCGACCGAGTCGGCGATCAGGTCGCGCGAGGGCAGCGAGTACAGCATGCCGTCGTGGCCCATGGCGATGCCGTCATCGACGGCGATGGTGTTGAATTCCTTGGCCACACCACCGGCCGCCTCGATCTCGCGGGCCACCAGCTGGCCCAGGTCCTTCAGGTGCACGTGACCGGGCACGAACTGGGTGAAGGAGTTGACCACGGCGATGATGGGCTTGGTGAAATCGCCATCCTTCATGCCGGTGGCGCGCCACAGCGCGCGCGCGCCGGCCATGTTGCGGCCCTGGGTGGTGGTATAGGAACGATAGGTCGGCATGATGGGTGTCTCCTCAGGGCTGCTTAGGGAAAATGGGAGGCTAAGAGTGCCTCGGGTGCTACCATTTGTCCAATATATAATTCGACTCGAATTAATATCCTATGGATATTTATCCCGCATGAAAAAGCCCGCGCGATGGCGGGCCCGGGTAAGGTGCCGAAGCAAGGCTCAGGCTTCCTCCCCTACCTTTCTCACCGTGATCGGCTCGACCACGCTCAAGAGCAGCACCAGGCACAGCAACGAGGTGCCGACCATGTAGAGGAATACGCTGGTCCAGTCATAGCGGTCCAGCAACATGCCCACCGCCAGCGGCGCGCAGGCGCCACCGATCTGGCCCAGCGAATTGACGATGCCAAAGGCGGTCGGATAGGTGGCCTTGGTGGCCAGCCCCATGGGATAGGCGGAATAACCGGCAAAGCCGATGCCCAGCATCAGGCCGGAGAGCATCAGCATGGCGCCCAGGTAGAGCACGCTGTCGGGCGCTTCCACCAGCAGCAGCGTCATCGCCGCAGTACCCAGTGCACCGAGCAGCATCATGGGCTTGCGGCGGCCACCGAGGAGACGGTCCGAGATGATGCCGCCCAGCATGTTGCCGGCCACCGCGCCAATGAAGGGTGCCGATGCCAGGAAGCCCATCTTGACCGAGGCGAAGCCCTTGACCGTGACCAGGTAGGTCGGAATCCAGGACATGAAGATATTGCTGATGCCGATCATGCACCCGTAACCCAGGGCCACGCCGATCACGTTCCAGGAGGTGAAGACCTGGCGCAGTGTTTCCAGGCGCGGCACGCGGCGGGTGCGGTTGATGCCGTCCAGCCAGGGTATGGGCGTGACCTGGGCACCCACCAGGGGCTTGCTGCCGGCGGCGTTGGTGTTCGCATTGCTGGCGGGAGCATCCTGGCTGATGTAGCGGCGTTCGGCTTCGTTGCAGAAACGGTTGTCGCCCGGGGAATTGGTCACCAGGAACAGCCACAGGATGGCCAGGAAAATGCCCGGCACGGCAAAGACGTAGAAGATTTCACGCCAGCCCCAGAGCTGGATGACGATGATGCACACGGTGGGCACGATCAGCGGTCCCAGCTTGGAGGCGGCGATCCAGAGCCCGGTGGCAGTTCCCTTTTCTTCCGGCGGGAACCAGCGATTGATGACATTGGTACAGCCGATGCCCAACGGGCCTTCCGATAGGCCCAGGCCGACCCGGTAGAGCTGCAGCAGCAGTACCGAGGAGGTGGTCCCCATCAGGCCGGTAAACAGCGAGGTCAGCAGCATGAACACCGAAAACAGGATGCCGGTGGTCTTTTCGCTCAGCCGCTTGTACATCAGGCCGACCGGAATCTGCACGAAACCATAGGCGAAGGAGAACAGGCTCACGATGAGGCCGGCCTCGGTGTTGGAAATGCCGTACTCCTTTTTCATGTAAGGCAGGGCGATGCCGAAGTTGGCGCGGTCGGCACAGGCGATGGCCCAGATCAGGAAGATCAGGCCCATCACCACCCAGCGGTAGCGGGTAGGCTTTTGCAGGGTGGCAGCGGCAGAGGTGGCTGAAGTTGCAGATGCGGCGGATGCGGCGGATACGGCTGAACGGTGGCGGCCGACCTGGTCGGCGGCGTCGACATGATTCATCGTCGGACTCCTTGTGGCGTGTCTCGTGGTTATCGTTATTGGCGGCGGGAAGATGACGGTGCCGCCTTCAGGGCGGCAGCGCCCTGCCCGTCCGGTGCGATCGCAGGTGCATGCTTGTCTCCATTGCGGGTGGCGGGCTTTGTTGTGCTTCCCGGCAAAGGGAGATATTGGCGCCCGACGTTCTCGGCGGCCGTCTCGGGATGGCCGACGCTGGGAATCATGGCCGTGCACTGCAATACCGTCCAATCTTTTCTGGCTATCAGGTGATGTGCAGATTGAATCGATGCTGATACCTGATCGCTCACCAATTCCTGAATCAATTGATAGCCTTTTCGGATTGGACGCGCTCCCCGAATGACCGCATCATCCGCCGGCATTGCCATCGAACGAGAAGGAGTCTCCCCATGAAACGCCACGTGCTGCAACTCAATCCCATCCTGGTCCCGGCCATCAACGACAAGCTGGAAAGCCTGTACCACATGCATCGCCTGTTCGAGCAGGAGGACAAGGAAGCCTATATCGCCCGTCACGCCGCGGTCATCGAAGGTGTGATCACGGGCGGTCACACCGGCATCAGCAATACGCTGATGGATCAGCTGCCGGCATTGAAGGTGGTGGCCGTCAATGGCGTAGGTACCGATGCCGTGGATCTGAACCATGCGCGCAGCAAAGGCTTGCCGGTGACCGGTACCTTCGGCGCGCTCACCGAAGACGTGGCCGACCTGGCGCTGGGCCTGATGCTGGCGGTGTGCCGCCAGATCTGTCCCGGCCATGCCTTCGTCCAGCGTGGCGACTGGGTGCGTCATCCCTCGCCGGCGGCGATCCCGCTGGCACGACGCCTGAGTGGCAAGCGCGTGGGCATCGTCGGCATGGGCAAGGTGGGGCGCGCCATCGCGAAGCGCGCCACTGCATTCGGCTGCCCGATTGCCTATACCGACCTGCGTGCCATGGACGACCTGCCGCACCGTTTCATTGCTGACCTGCTGCAACTGGCGCGCGAGAGCGATGTGCTGGTGCTGGCCGCCGCCGCCGACAAGGCGCAGGGCATCGTCAATGCCGCGGTGCTCGACGCACTGGGGCGCGAGGGCGTGCTCATCAACATCGCACGCGGCAAGCTGGTGGTGGAAGAGGATCTGGTCGATGCCCTGCAGCGCAGGGTCATCGCCGGGGCCGGTCTGGATGTATTCGTGGATGAACCCAACGTGCCGGCCGCCCTGCTGCAGATGGACCAGGTGGTGCTGCAGGCGCACCGCGCCAGCGCCACGGTGGAGTCGCGTACTGCCATGGGCGAAATGGTCCTGGCCAGCCTGGAACAGGGCCTGGCCGGCCTGCGCCCGGAAGGCAGCCTGACCACCTGAGGCCAGCCGGCCGCAACAGGGAGTGCGCCTATAATGCAGGCGCACTCTTCACAGGCGAATCCCCATGCTCGATCTGGCTCAAGTCCGTTGTTTCGTGGTCGCTGCGACCGAACTCAACTTCCGTCGCGCAGCGGCCCTGCTGAACATGACACAGCCACCGCTGTCGCGCCAGATCCATCTGCTGGAGCACAAGCTGGGCGTGCAATTGTTTGAACGGGTTGGCCGCACGGTGCGGCTGACTACCGAAGGGCGTGTGTTCCTGGCCGACGCCTCGCGCCTGCTGCAGCTCTCCGAACAGGCCGAGAGCACGGTGCGCCGCGCCAGCGAGGGCAAGACCGGGCGCGTGCGGGTGGGCTTCACCGGCGCCGCCGGCTATGAATTGATCCCGGAACTGCTGATGCAGGCGCGCCAGCAATTGCCGGAGATCGACGTGGTGCTGTTCGAACTGATCTCGGTGGCGCAGCTGGAGGCCTTCACCGCCAATACCATCGACATCGGTTTTCTGCGGCCCCTGTCGTCGCGCCAGCCGCTGGAGCTGGCCCTGGTGGACGACGAGCCGCTGGTACTGGCCATGCCCAAGGGCCATGCGCTGGCACGCCATGCGGAGGTGGCCACGGCGCAACTGGACGGCCAGCCCTTCATCATGCATTCACCCACGCATGGCAAGTATTTCTACGAACGTATCATGGCCATGCTCGGCGCGGCCGATGTCAAACCCGACTTCACCCAATACATCGACCAGAGCCACACCATCCTCTCGCTGGTCAGGGCCGGCCTGGGCGTAGGCATCCTGCCGGCCTCGGCCCAGCGCTTCCATTACGACCGGGTGGAGTTCCGCCCGCTGGCCGGCGAGGTGCCGCGAGCGGAAATGAGCATGGCCTGGCGCGCCGACCAGGACAATCCGGCGGTGACCGCGTTTCGCCTGATGGCCGCCGACTACTGTGCGGCCAGGGCCGCGAAGGCCGCCCCCGGCGCAGATGTCGCGCCGGACTGAATTCAACCGCCTGCGCGGCTAAGGTGTTCATACAGAATCGCCGCGCCGACACCGATCAGCACCACCCCACCGATGATCTCGGCGCGCTTGCCGATGAGGTGACCGAGCACGCGACCGACCATCACGCCGATGGTGACCATGGTGGTGGTGGCCAGGCCAATCAGTAAGGCCGCTTCCAGGATGTTGACGTCGATGAAGGCCAGGCCCACGCCTACGGCCATGGCATCGATGCTGGTGGCGACCGCGGTGAGGGCCAGCATCACCACCGATTGCTTTTGCGGGGCGGCGTCGGCTTCATCGTCCTCGCTCAGGCCTTCGCGGATCATGCGCGCGCCCAGCACCAGCAGCAGCGTGAAGGCGATCCAGTGATCCCATTCCGACACCCATTTGGTGGCGACCGAACCGGCGAACCAGCCGATCAGCGGGGTGATGGCCTCGATCACACCAAACAGAAGACCGATGCGCAGGGCTTGCAGGAAGCGCGGCTTCTGCATGGCGGCACCCTTGCCGATGGCTGCCGCAAAGGCGTCAGTAGACATCGCAAGTGCGAGGAGAAGAAGTGCGGGGAAATTCATGAAGGGGATTCCTTGGCCGGGCGAAGTCCATGGACGTGCCTGCGCGCCCAGCCTGGCCGCAGGATACGTCTATGGTCTCGCCTACCTGATTGGCTACCCGCGCCACGGCAAGATGTTGCCGAGAATGTTGACACGGGCTCTTCCGGATGACCCGGAAGCTGGCTACTCCCCAAAGAGAAGTCCGGATTCTAAACGAAGACGGTTGGGCTAGACAAGTTGTTGTGGCGGTCGCTGCAACAGAAAGAATGGCGGCACGCCTCGTCTCGCTCCGGGCCTCTATGCGCCGCTCATTCGGCGAGCAGCTGCGTGCCGTTGCGACGGACCTGGTCCGGATCGGCCTGCAGCAGACCCAGCGCACTGATGCCGTCGAGCAGCCGGCTGCGCCGGTAGGCCCCATCGGCGGCACGGGCCTCCTTGCCGTCCTGCAACTGGGCGGCAAAGTCGCGCACGATCTGGGCCTGCAAGGGGGTGTGGCTCTGGCTAACCAGCTGACCGAGTACGTACTTGCTGACACGACTGTCCTGGCTGGCTGATTGCTGCAGGCGGGCCTGCGTCATGTAACCGAGGCGGTAGCCGATCTCCAGCCGGCTGTCGGCCTGGTCGTCGATCTGGTGGTAGGTGTAGTTCTGCGATTGACGATCGGTCCCCAGCCGCAACGGCAGGTCGGCTTGCAGGGATTGGTGGTAGGACGCCTTGAGCCGGGCCTGCACCTGCTGCACGATGGATCGGTCAGCCTGGCGCGCACCGGACAGGCTGGTGTGCTGCGAGACCTGATAATCGAAACCATCCACCTCGTCGCGCCGCAGGGGATTGGGTGCCGCGCTGGCGCCGGTGATGGAGGCCGTGAAATCGGCCAGTCCCGACAACATACGACGATCGTTGAGATCGGCGACCAGCGCCGGTGCCGATAGATCGCCGGGACGCGTCGGCGTCGTGCTGCCGCCATGCAACTGGGCGAAGGCATCCTTGAACAAGTCGGCAAGGGCGGCATCGCCATGGCCGCGACGGGTGGCGGCATCGAACTGCTGCAGGTAACTGGCGATGGCACGCTGGCGTTGCTGCGCGCTGCCAGCGAGGGTCTCGCTGGTGGCATCGACGGCGACCTTCATGGTGCCGGCGGCACTGGTGGCAGTGACACTGCGCTGGCTGGCATCGGCATGCAGTTGCACCTGCAGAGCGTCCCCCAGCGTGGCGTTGAGGTCGATGGCGGCCAGATGCTGCTGGTCCAGGTGCATCAGGCCATCCAGGGCCAGCGTGGGCGGCTGGGCAGCCAGCCCCTTGAGCGCCTGCTCGAAGGCATCGCCCAGCGCGCTCATGGCAGCGCGATCGTCATCGTCCAGCGTACCCTGGGCCAGCTTGAAATCGACGGCGATGCCGTCGGCGTTGGCAGCGAGATGGAGCTCGATGCGCGCCCCCGATTGGGTGGTCAACGAAAGATCGACGCGCTGGCTGGCGAATCGATGCAGTTGATCACGCAGGACCGCCTGCACATCGCTGTTGCCCTGAGTCGCCGTGGTCGACAGCAACACCGACTGCGAGTAGCTGCCGCCCCCCAGGCTGGCCTGGTCCAGCAGGGCCTTGCCCAGACCGGTCCAGCGCTCGCTCATCTGGCCGGCGCCGATGTTGCGCGCCATCAGGGTCGAGAGCGTGTCGCCCTGACGGCTCTCCCATATCGGCGGCATGGATGCAGGCGCCTCACTCAACCGTCCGGACGCCGAATAGAGGGGGAGCACGGGCGCCGGGGGACGGGCGCTGGCGCCGGAAGTGGCAGTAGCGGTCGGGGCCGAGGTCGACGACGCCGTGCCGACGGTGGGCGAGTTGCTACTGGTGAATGCGGCGACCGCTGCAGGAGTGGTGGATGTGTAGACCGGCGACGGCGACACGGAGGTCAGTGGGCTCATGAGCGCAGAGGGGCTGGCGACGATACGCTAGCTAACGGCCCCCTGCTGCGATTCTTTAGATGAGCGTACGCGGCGTATCGGCACGCCACATCTAGCGTGGTCTAGCGGAGTCCGGCCTGGCCTGGCGCATCAAGGCTGCTAAGCGGTGAGGCCGCTTCTCCCGGGGTTTCGATCGGGTCCACGTGGGTCATCACATCCAGCACATGATGCGCATCCAGCACCCGGCGCCGGGCATCGGTGGCAATCGCGTGGCCTTGCGTGACGCTCAGCGCCCCGTTGATTTCCAGGTGCACGTCCACCAGCGTCATGTCGCCCATGCGCCGGGTGCGCAAGTCGTGCAGGCCGTGCACGCCCGGGGTGGCGAGGATGGTGGCGCGGATTGCCTCTGCCTCTTCGGTCGAGACGGCACGGTCCATCAGGTCGTGCAGGGCGCTCCAGAAGAAGCCCCAGCCGGTGCGCACCACCATCAGGCCGACCACGGCTGCGGCCACCGGATCGAGCAGGGTGAAACCGGCCAGGCTGCCGACGATGCCCAGCGCTACCACCAGCGAGGATGCGGCGTCCGAACGCGCATGCCAGGCATTGGCCACCAGCATGCTGGAGCGCACACGCTCGGCGATGCGCAGCATGTAGCGGAACAGCAGTTCCTTGGCCAGCAGGGCCACCAGCGCCACCCACAGGGCCGTAATGTGCACCGGCGGGGTGTGCCCGTAATGCTGGATCTTCTGCGCCGCCGAGACCAGCATGCCCAGGCCGACGGCCAGCAGCAAGGCCCCCAGCGCCAGGGAGGCGGCATTCTCGTAACGCTGGTGACCATACTGGTGATCGTCGTCGGCCTGCTTGCGGCTGTGGTGCCCGGCCAGCAGCACCACGAAATCCGAGACCAGATCCGACAGCGAATGGATGCCATCGGCGATCAGCGCCTGCGAACCGGTGAACACGCCGGCCGTGACCTGCAGCATCACCAGTACGATATTGACCACGATGCTGACCAGCGTGCTGACACGTCCGGCGCGGTGGCGGGCGTGGTCACCCTTGAAGTCTTCTATTTGGGTACTTAACATAAAACCAACGATAAGAGCCTAATCTAGAGCCAAAGTCGGCAAAACTTGTGCTATCAGTCAAATTACTGGATCATCTTGCCACATTACAATGTCAGCTGTATTGCGCCAGGGGGTGGCGTCACCGCTTTTTTGCGGTCCGGCGTACGCAGGAATGCGCAGATGAAGCGACGATGCCATGCGCCCCCCTTCGCATGAAAAGACACCACGGCGGACACCACGGCGTCCCAGGCGACCTGTGCACATCCGTGGCAGACCCGGTGCAGCCATTCATCGAGGAACAGCATGAACCAAGCAACTCCGCAACCGCTGTCGTTTGCGTTCGACAGGGCCAGCGGCGAACTGAGCGCAACATTTACCCCGACGGCGGGCTTTCCACCGCTGACCCTGGCCTTCCTGAAGCAGGCCATGACCGATCATGGCCTGACCAAGCTGTTCTTCCAGGACTCGGTGCTCAATGCCTTCGTACGCAAGGCAGAAGACGCCAAGGAGTCGGTCACCCAGGTCATCGCCGAGCGACGTGACGGCGAGTTTTCGCTGGAAGTGGCGGACGACCTGATGACGGCCTCGCTGACCCTGGTGCCGCCCTACGGCGGTCGCGCCAAGAGCGTGGAAGTGGTCAATGCGATCCGCGCCGCCGGCATCACCTATGGCATCCTGCACGAGCAGTTGCGCGGGGCACTGTCGGCCGGCTTCTGCAACAAGCTGGTGGTGGCCGAGGGCCTGATGCCCACACCCGCCGAGCCGGCCCGTTTCGAAAGCTTGCTGGAAGAAAAGGAAGAGGAACTGGCCGACATCGACGAAGATGCCGTGGTCTCCTACGCCGACATGGGTCATATCCTGCTGGTGAAGGTGGGCGATCCACTGATGCGCCGCATTCCTCCGGTGCCTGGCAAGGATGGCATCGACATCCGCGGCGGCAAGGTGCCGGCGCGACCGATCGCCGATGTGGGCTTCGCCAAGGAAAGCATCGGCGCCGAACCCAGCGAGGACGATCCCAATCTGCTGGTGGCGCTCGTGCCGGGCCAGCCGACGGTGATCAAGAACGGCGTGAAGGTCAATCCGGTGCTGGATGTGGAGAACGTCGACCTGTCCACCGGCAACCTGACGTTCGAGGGCACGGTGCGTGTCTCCGGTGACGTGCTGACCGGCATGAAGCTGCACGTGGGCGGCGACGTGGTGGTCAACGGCACGGTGGAGGCGGCCGAGATCGTCGCTGGCGGCAGCGTCACCGTCAAGGGCGGCGTGATCGGCCACAGCGAAGGCGTGACGGCCCAGGCCGGCACCACCGCCATCGCCTCGCGCATCAGTTCGCAGAAATCGGTGCAGGTGATGTTTGCCGAGAGCGCCCACATCGAGGCGGCCGAAGATATCCTGGTGCTGGGCAATGCGCGCCATTGCGAGCTGCTGGCCGGTAACGAAATCACGGTGGGCAAGGGTAATCCGCGCACCGGCCACATCATCGGCGGCCGCGTGGAAGCCACCAACATCATCCGCGCCAACGTGATCGGCGCCTCCACCACCACCCATACCCGCATCCAGGTGGGTCTGGACCCCTACCTCGAAGAAAAGATCGCTATCAAGGAACAGGAATACACCCGCAAGGTGGCTGAACTGGACCGTACCATCAAACAGCAGAGCTACTACAAGCTCAATCCCGAGAAGGCCACCCCTGAGCTGCTGCACGAGACCAGCGACAAGCGCAAGGCGCTGGCCTACGAGGTCAAGGTGCTGCTGGAAGAAGTGGGGCAGATGAAGGAAGACATGGTGGCCGCCGAAGATGCCCGCATCATCGTGGCCAAGGCGATATACGAAGGCACCGAGCTGCGCATCGGGCATGAAGTATGGCCGGTGCAGTCCGACCTCGGCGGTGGTACCGCGCAGCTGTTCGAGGGCGACATCCGCTACAACCCGAAAAAATGATGCCGCGGCATCGCGCCTGTGGATAAATCATTTATACCGTTACACTTGCATTTATCCACAGGCCCGACCTTTCTCTCCCATGCAAGATCTGCTTCCCCATGCCGCGCCCCCGCTGTTGCGCGAACTTGCCGAACGTAGCGCCGGCATTACCGAGGACTGCAATTGCCGCGCGGTCGACAGCAGCGGCTGGATCAGCCTGCCGCTGTCCCTGCCGGAGACCCAGCTGGTCGACGTTGCCACGCTGATCACCGATCCCTACGCCGAACCTACCTTTACCGAATATCACCCCGAGGGCACCCGCTACGATTCGCCGACGGCGCCCATCGCGCCGGCCTGGTATCCCTACAACCGCTGCAACATCGCCCGCTGCAGCCGATGCGCGCGCCACTACCTGCGCTACATGGAAGCTGGCGGCTACTTCGTGGACCGCCGCATCCGCGCCCTGGACCAGCCGGCGCTGGTGGTCGAGGCGGACTGAAGCGCCGGGCGCTCAGCCGCGGCTGAGGCGGCTCGACATCAGGATCTGGTACAGCGTATCGGCCGGCCGCGACAGGCGGCGTGCGGTCAGCGCCACATATTCCACATCGGGCAGGCGCGGTAGCGCCGCATGATTGATCGGCGTGACCAGGTCACGCGAGGCAAGGTGCTGCGGCAAGGCCGCCAGCCCCAGCCCGCCGCGCGCGGCGGCCATGCAGCCGGCGTGACTGCCGCTGGTGCAGACGATGCGCCAGTGATGACCGGACTTTCCCAGCGCCTGCAGGGTGGCGGCGCGGGTGATGCTGGGTTCCGGCAGCAATATCAGGGGTAGCGGCTCGGACAGGTCCACCAGGGTGTCGGGCCGGGTCAGCCACTGCATGGGCGTGGAAAACATGCTGTGGCCGCGCGATTCGCCGGCCCGACGCTTGCCCACCAGCAAATCCAGCTTGCCCTGGTCCAGCGAGGCATAGAGATCGCTGGTCAGGCCGATGGTGATCTCCAGTTCCACTTCGGGATGCTGGCTGCGGAACGCCGCCAGCATGTCCGGCAACGGCCCCATGGCGAGATCGTCGGAAGTACCGAAACGGACCCGACCGCGCAGGCGCGGGGCGCTGAACTGGGCTTCGGCACGGGCATGTGCCTGCAGGATCAGGCGCGCATGCACCAGCAGGCTCTCGCCGTCTGCCGTCAGCGCCAGGGAGTGGGTATCGCGCACGAACAGGCGCCGGCCCAGGCTTTCTTCCAGCCGGCGGATGTGATCGCTCACGGTCGACTGGGTCAGCCCGAGCTGGCGCCCGGCCTCGGTGAAGCTGGCCGAGGCGGCGGCGGTGGAAAAGGTCTGGAGCCAGAGCGGATTGAGCATGGGGCATTATCATCGGACTTTCCGATGACAGTCAACGTGATCAGAGGGGTTCCCGATGGCAGCGGGATTTCCTATCATGGCGACAAACCCTCCATCCCTTCGCGAGAATGCCATGAACCGCTTCCTCCCCGACCGCTTCACCCAGTTGCTCATCGGCACCGTGCTGCTGGCCACGCTGTTCCCGGCCACCGGGAGTTTCGAGCATTTCATGCACCTGGCCAGCAATGCAGCCATCTCGCTGCTGTTCTTCCTGCACGGGGCCAAGCTCTCGCGCGAGGCGGCGCTGTCAGGTCTGAAGCAGCCGCGCCTACACCTCCTGACGCTGGCGTCGACCTTCATCCTGTTCCCGCTGCTGGGCCTGGCGCTCAAGAGCGCGGTGCCGGACCTGCTGACACCGCAACTGTGGATGGGGGTGCTGTTCGTCTGCACGCTCTCGTCGACGGTGCAGTCCTCGATCGGCTTCACCTCCATCGCCCGTGGCAACGTGCCGGCAGCGATCTGCGGCGCCACGGCGTCCAACCTGCTGGGCATCGTGATCACCCCGCTGCTGGTAACGCTGCTGCTGCATCGTCATCACGAGGGCAACGGTTTCTCGCAGGTGCTGAGCATCCTGCTGCAACTGCTGCTGCCCTTCGTGCTGGGCAACCTGATGCGGCGCTGGATCGGTGAGTGGATCAACCGGCACAAGGTGATCGTCAACGTGGTCGATCGCGGCGGCATCCTGCTGTCGGTCTATGCCGCCTTCAGCGTGGCGGTGGCACAGGGCGTGTGGCACCTGTTCCCGCCGGGCCAGCTGGCCTTGCTGGTGCTGGTCAATGCGGTGCTGCTGGGCGCGGTCCTGTTGATCACCACCTTCGGCGCACGCGCCCTGAAGATGCCGCGCGGCGACGAGATCGTGCTGGTCTTCTGCGGATCCAAGAAGTCGCTGGCCTCCGGCATCCCCATCGCCTCGGTGCTGTTTGCCGGCAGCGGTGCAGCGGTGGTGCTGTTGCCCATCATGCTGTTCCACCAGATGCAGCTGATGCTGTGTGCCGTGCTGGCGCGGCGCTATGCGGCGCAGTTGGAAGGCGTGGAGGCTGCCGAGACTGCCGAGACTGCGGCAGCTGGCAAGGCCGGCGCACCGCTGGCGACCTCCCGCTGAAGCAACTCGATTCTTCTCATTTCTTCTTCCCTGGCGAGGGCTACTGACAGAACGGTGTCAGTAGCCCTCGCGCATGATGCGTCGCATGCCACACGGCATGACAAATCCCTCATCAACGACGCAAAGGAAGAAGAACATGCAAACCCAAGTCAACTGGTTCGAGATCGCCACCAAGGATCTGCAGCGCGCCACCCGTTTCTACGAAGCCGTGTTCGCCACGCAACTGCGCCAGGAGCAGATCAGCGATAGCGGTCCGATGGCCATCTTCGTAAGTGACGACGGCGACTCGGTCGGCTGCCTGACCGGTCCGGGGTGGCTGGAGCCGTCCCGCCAGGGGACCCTGATCTACCTCGATGCCGGCCCTTCGATCCAGGCCGTGCTCGACCGCGTGAGCGCCGCCGGCGGTGAGATCAGCATGGGACGTACCCAGTTGCCCAATGACATCGGCTACATCGCCCAATTCATCGATACCGAGGGCAACCGTATGGCGCTGCATGCCATGAACTGACGCCGGGCGACCGCCCCGCTGCCCCTCATGCGCGCATCTTGCATAGCAGCATCGATGTCTGTGGCGAGCCCGCTGCGTGCGTGCCAGAATGGCGCGCATCCCATTTCCGCCTGCCCTCCATGCGCCGAGCCGACCGTCTGTTCCAGATCACCCAGTACCTGCGTGGCCGCCGCCTCACCACGGCGCGCCAGCTGGCGCAATGGCTGGCGGTCTCGGAACGCACGGTCTATCGCGACATCCGCGATCTGTCGCTGTCGGGCGTGCCGGTCGATGGCGAGGCCGGCGTCGGTTATCGCATCAAGCCGGGCTATGACCTGCCGCCGCTGATGTTCAATGCCGATGAAATCGATGCCCTGGTGATCGGCATGCGCATGGTGCAAGCCTGGGGTGGCCCGCAGTTGGGCGCCTCGGCCGCGTCCGCGCTGGCCAAGGTGGTGCTGGCACTGCCCAAGGAAAAACGCGACTTCGTCGAAGCCACACCGCTGTTTGCACCGACCGCACCAGATGCCGATGGCCAGGGCGAGCGGCTGGAGGCGATCCGCCAGGCCATCGGCAGCCGGCACAAGCTGCTGCTGCACTATAGCGACGCCCAGCAGCGCGCCAGCCAGCGTGTGGTGTGGCCGCTGGCGCTGGCCTTCTTCGGCGGCACCTGGCTGCTGGCGGCATGGTGCGAACGGCGCGAGGACTTCCGCTCCTTCCGCCTGGACCGGGTTCAGCAGATGACCGAACAGGGCCACTACCCGGACCGCAACGGCCGGCGCCTGCCCGACTTCGTACGTGCCATGCAGCGCCAGGCGCGCAGCCAGCCAGGCGAGTGAGCCGGGCGCTTCGCGCCGCCCCGATCAACGCAAAGCGCATATGCAGCTGCGGATTGATTCGTTCGCATTGCTGGACCTGCCGGTTAGGCTGATACCGTCATCCACTACCGACGAGTCCGCCCATGCGTGCCGCCCCCTCCTTCGCCGCTGCCGTCCGCTCCGCCGGCCCTGTGCATCCTGCCGGCACCGCCGTATCCCTGAGCGACCGCTGTGTGCTCTGCGTGGGAGGCCTGACCGGTGCCCGCAATCATTACCGGGCCGAGATCGAACTGCGCGATGGTCGCTTCCTGCATCACGACGGCGGCCGCGAAGACAACCTGCATCGGCTCACGCCCATGCTGGCGGCGGCCGACATCGTCATCTGCGCCTCCGGCAATATCAGTCATAACGCGTATCACCTGGTCAAGAGCACCTGCAAGAAGCTGGGCAAACCCTGCGTCCTGGTCAAGGGCACCGGGATCGCGTCCTTCCTCGACGGACTAGGCCACCTGGCCAGCGAAGACGGGCTTCCTGGCGGCCCATCGGCGCGCGGCGACCGGATCCTGCGACGCAAGCCTCAGGGGAGGTGAGCGCGGAAAAATGCGGCAATGCAGCGCCGATTGGAAAAATCGGCAAAAGCCCCCTACAATCGACTCCCTGGCCTGCACTGTCTGACCGAACAGACAACACGCCAACACCGCAATTTCCGGGAGTCCGTTTGAAGATCGCATCTCGCCTGACCACCCGCCTTCTGGCGCTGGCGCTGGCCGGCGCCGCGGCCAGCGCGCCGCCGGCGCAGGCTGCGCCGCAACCCAGCTTCGGCATCGAGGTCGGCAACGCCCTGCTGTGCCTGAACCAGCTCAACAGCAAGTATTTCTACGATTACCTGGTGGCCGCCTTCGGGCCGCCGTACAAGACCGAGGGCGGCGCCTACTGGTTCAAGGCCACCAATGTCTCGCTGTGGGGCATGCAGGCCACCGATTTCCTGGTCAACGACAGCAGCAGCCAGGCCGACTTCATCGGCGCCTACTTCAACACCACGCCGGTCAAGCTGACCGATGCCATCAAGGCGGCACTGGGCATCCGCTTCACCGCCGAGGACGAATCGGCCTATCCGGTGCGGCAGTCGCAGGCCGGCAGCAAGATCGTCTACAACGACACCAATGCCAAGATGTATTGCGCCAAGTCCAAGTTCCTGGTGCCGGGACCGGAACAACCCTGACGCCCGGATCTCCCGCTGCGGGACCCGCCCATGAAAAATGCCGCGCGCTGCTCATTGCAACGCGCGGCATTGATTTTACCGAAGGTGGCGTGCGCCCTAGGCCTTGCGCAGGTCTTCGGTAGTACGGATGCAGTCGCGGCCGGAAGCCTTGGCCAGCGCCAGGGCCTGCTCGGATTCGCGCAGGACGGTCTCCGGTTCGTCGACCTGACGCTGCGGCGTCACCGAGGCAATGCCGATGCTGATGGTCACGCGTCCGGTCGGGCTGGCGCTGTGGGCGATGTCGAGTTGCTCGATCGACTTGCGGATGCGCTCGGCGACGATGAGCGCACCGTCCAGCCTGGAACCGGGCAGCAGGACCGCGATTTCCTGGGTACCGAAGCGCGACAGCAGGTCTTCCGGTCGCACGTTGGTATCGCGGATGGCGCTGCCCACGCGGCGCAGCACCTTGTCGCCGGCCATGCGCCCGTACGCGGCGTTGTATTCGTCGAACAGGTCGATGTCGATCATGATCACCGCCAGCGAAAGATTGGTGCGGGCGGCACGGTTGAATTCTTCCAGCAGGCCGCGCTCGAACTGGCGCCGGTTGGCCAGGCCGGTGAGGGCGTCCTCCAGACCGACACGGGCCAGGGTCTTTTCCATTTCTTCCAGATGCACGCGCGCGTCGTCGCGCTGTTCCACCAGCTGCGCACGCTCGCTCTGCAGGTTCTGCAGCGTGTCCTCCAGCTTGCCCAGCGGTTGCAGCAGCTGACGCAGCAGCAGCCAGGACAGCAGCGCCGACAGCAGCACCAGCACCACGGCCGCGCCGGCCAGGCCCTGGGTGCTGCCGCCCCAGGCCATGGCGGTCAGGACGGCGGCAGTGACGAACGCGGCGCCGGTGGCGGCCAGGGTCAGGCGTGTTTGAAGTGTTCGGGACAGGGACATAGGCAGAAAACCGACTTTCCTTAAAAGAATTCCGGCGCCGGGGCTGCAAGCGCGGCAGTGACGGCCGGCAATGCGGCCACGCGAAATGCTACAGGCTCGGGCGCTGCGACGCAACGCACAGATGTCGCAAGGGCTTCCGTTTCAGCGGAGCGTCAGGAAGACGTGCACACGGCGTGAGGATGGGTGAGGAAGACGGATCGCGCGCCACCGCCCATCCTCATGCCACCTGCAGGGCCTGCAGCAGCGGCAAGCGGGTACGGGCGAACAGGCGCGCCTGGGTCGCCAGCTCGGCCAGGTTTTCCTGCTCGCCTTCCAGCCTTACGCCATCCCTCACCAGGCGCTTGCCCTGGGCCGCCACATGGCGCCAGACCTGGGCCGGCCAGGCATCCACGTCGTCGCCGCAATGCTGGCGCGCCAGCAGGAACAGCTGCTCGACCCGGTCCACCCGCACGCCCCCCCCGGTCAGCGGACTGACCAGGTGGCTGATGTCGCCCTCGTCGCTGGCACCCGGCGCCAGGGCGGCGCGCTGCACCAGCCAGGCGTTCAGATCGCCGGTACGGCGCGCGATCTGGGCCTGGGTGGGGGCATCGAGTTCAGCCGGCAGCGGTGCCGCATGGCCGGTGCCGATCAGCATCAGGGCCGAGTCGATCACCTGTGCCAGGTTCAGGTTGCGATGCGCCAGCGTGGCCGCCAGGTCAACCAGGGTGTGGGGCTGGTAATCCGACAGGGCTTGCAGGATGGGCTCGTAGATCAGGCGGTTGAGGGTAATCTCGGAGGCGACGTTCTGGATGGTCAGCGGTATCTTGTCCGGCTCGGTCAGCAGGACCACGCTCTGCAGCGCCAGCGCCTGGACCCGCTGGCGCTCATCGAGCGCTTCCCCGCCGCGCACCCAGTAGTCGCGGCGGAAGGTCTGGTTGACCATGAAGTCGCGCACGCTCTGGTACAGCACCGGATCCTCGATCCCGGCCAGGCACTGGCGCTGGGACGGGGTCAGGTTGGCCATGTCGAGATGGTCGATGTAATGCGCCGGGCAGGCGAACTGCAGGCCGGCGCGCGCCAGGCAGCGATGGATGTCGGCGAAGGCTTCGGCATGCCAGTCGCGGTTGAAATACTCGTGTGCCAGGTAGCTGCGCGGCTGTTGCTGCAGGATCTTGAGGCGATCTCGCATGAAGGGGTTGGCCTGGGCGTAGACCGGATCGGTCTCGAACATCTGCGCGGCGAAGGCCAGCGCGGCATCGATGCGGGCCGCCGTCGGCAGGCCCTGCTCGTCATTGCCCACCTGCTGGGTGTGCTGCACCAGCAGGTCGCGCAGCGGCATGAATGCCGACCAGCCGGGCTGGGTGTTGTAGCTCAGGTAGAGCACGCCACCGGGCTTGAGCTTGCGGTCGATGAAGTCGAAGATGATCTCGCGGTTGTCCTGCGAGACCCAGCTCCAGATGCCGTGCAGGGCGATGAAGTCGAAATCGGGCAGGTCATCGCGCCGGCAGAAATGCGAAAAGCTGGAATCCTCCAGCTGCGCACCGCTGCCGCTGGCGGCGGCCAGTTCGCGCGCAAAGGCGGCCTGCAGCGGATTGAAATCATTGCCCCACCAGCGGGTGGTGGAGGCGGCGGCATGGAAGTTGGTTGACAGGCCCTGGCCGAAGCCCAGTTCGCAGGCGGTCTGGATCGTCGGTGCGCGCAAGCCGTGGAAGGCGAAGGCCAGCGGTAGCCGCGCCGGGTTCATGCCCGGGTAATAGCCGTAGGTGTAGGCGATGTCGACGACGTAACCGTCATTCCAGTTGTTCAAGGCGGACTCCGTGCGGCAGGAAGGGGGAGGCGGGCAAAACGGGCCGATCAGCGCGGCTGCCCGGGCAGCGCCGGCGCATCAGGCGGTACCGCCAGGGCGTCGTATTTGCGGGCATGGCCGCGGGCCAGCTCGACCGGGTACTTGCGGCGGTTCAGCTCCATCTTTTCCAGCACGGCGCTGCGCAGGTCGATGCCGGTGTGGTCGGCCAGCTGGATCAGGTAGACCAGCACGTCGGCCATCTCGTGCCGCACGCCCTCGCGCGCAGCCTCGTCCAGTTCGTGCATGGCGCCGGTGGGAAGCCACTGGAAATGCTCCATCAGCTCGGCCACCTCCACCGACAGCGCCATGACCAGGTTCTTGGGCGTGTGGAAACGCAGCCAGTCGCGCTCGTCGCAAAAGCGGCGGATGATGTCGCGCAGTTCGTGCAGGTCGGAAGCCGGGGTGGCAGTGGTGGTCGTGGGCGCCGGGGATGGGGCGGAGTGGGAAGTCATGGCGTCTTGTCCGGGAGTTGCGCTGATGCGCTCTGGCCTGTGATCAGTCCGACACTTTATCACCAACCCACACGGGGGCAGGCAGGACGATTGATCTGGGACAGGTTGCATGTCGCCGGAATGATGCACAATGTACTAAAACAAGTGACATTTCAATGACCATGCTGCCCATCCCACGCTCCCCGCTGCGTCTCCTGTCCTGCGTCATGCTGACGCTGGCCCTGCTGGGTGCGGGCTGCGACCGCCACGTCGACCAGGAACTGGCCGCGCATGAAGCCGCCCAGACCACGCTGGGCGTCACTCCCAAGGAATTCGCGACGCGCTTCAACCAGCGCTTGCCGGAAGTGCTCAAGGACATGGCGGTGGAAGAGCCCGAGCATATGGCCCGACTCTACATGCTGGACGCGGCGCGCCTGCATCCCGGCCAGTACGACTACGTGCTCGACACCCGGGTTGGACCGGCCCAGACCACCATCATCGGCACGCTCAACAAGAAGGGCGAGCTGCGCAACGTGGGCGTGATGCTGACCAACAAGAGCCAGGGTGCACGTGACGAATTCCTCATCTGCGCCTCCAGTGCCGCCCGCAGCTTCATCGGCTCCGGCCAGGACAAGCTGCTGCCCCTGATCACCCGCCTGACCAGCGTCGCCCTGGACAATCCCGGACAGCGCATGACCGAGGTCGTGGCCGATCAATTGCTGTCGGTCGAACTGGTGCCGCAAGGCGTGCTGTTCCAGGTGCAGCCGCGCCAGTAAGGCCGGCCGCGCACGATGGAGGACGCCGGGGAAAGCCCACCTGCCCGGCAGGAGCGTGCGCCGGTTTGAGGTTTCGATGGGAAATGCCTGCCTTTTCGCCGGATCAAAAAAGCGGGCCTGCGTTTAGATTCAGAACTTCGTGGTGTCCGCGGTTCCCCGATCAAGCCGGGACAGGCTGACGGGAAGCCTCCATTGCGGAACCGCCATGGATCGCCTTCACCGACTCGGAATTCCACGCCAGGCCTGGGAGGGCCTGTCTTGAAAAACGGCTGCGGCGCTTGGGGAAGAATCGCTGCAGCTTCCTATAACAGCGGCAGGACCGGGGCCTGGGCAGGGTCAGGCGGTCCAGGGCAACGGGGGCCAGCATGCGCACGAATCTACCTATTACCACCACCGAACGGTTGCTGGAGGATGGCAAGTCCATCGTCTCCAAGACCGACCTGCAGGGCAACATCCTCTACGTCAATCCTTACTTCGTGGAAATCAGCGGCTTCGACGAGAGCGAGCTGATCGGCGCGCCACAGAATATCGTGCGCCATCCGGAAATGCCGCGTGAAGCGTTCGCCGACATGTGGGCCACGCTCAAGGCCGGGTTGCCCTGGAACGGTCTGGTCAAGAATCGCTGCAAGAACGGCGACTACTACTGGGTGCAGGCCAATGTGACGCCGGTGCGCGAAAACGGCCGCGCCGTGGGCTACATGTCGGTGCGCACCCGCCCCTCGCGGGAACAGGTGCAGGCCGCCGATGCCGCCTATCGTCGCTTCTCCGCTGGTCAGGCGCGTGGCGTGCGGATCCGTCGCGGTGCCGTGGTGCGCACCGGGCTGATGGGCTGGCTGCAGGGATTGCGCGAGCTGTCGGTAGCGCGGCGGCTGGGATGGACCATGGGTGTGCTGACGCTGATGTTCCTGCTGGGCGGCATCGTCGCCGGTGCCGCCGTCCGAGGTGCCGGCGGCAGTCCGTATGCGGTATGGCTGGGCACGGCCGCCGGCGTGCTGCTGCTGCTGGCCTCGTGGGCGCTGCTGCACGCCAGTATCGTGGCGCCGTTGCAGCGTGCCATCAAGACCGTGCATGGCCTGGCCGGGGGCGACCTCGACCTGCGTATCGATACCGATGCCAGGGGCGACATGGGGCTGCTGCTGCAGGCATTGCAGCAACTCAACGTCAATCTGCGCGCCATCATCGGCGACGTGCGACGCAATGTGGAATCGATGACCCTCTCCACCGGCGAGATCGCCAGCGGCAACATGGATCTCTCCGGCCGCACCGAATCGCAGGCCTCGGCGCTGGAGGAGACCGCCTCCAGCGTCGAGCAGTTCGCCGCCACCGTGCGCCAGAATGCCGACTCCGCCGCCAATGCCGACCGTCAGGCGCAGTCGGCCTCGGCCATTGCCCAGCGTGGCAGCCAGTCGGTGCAGCGCATGGGCAAGACCATGGACGAGATCGATTCGGCCTCGCACAAGATCGTGGACATCATCGGCCTGATCGACGGCATTTCCTTCCAGACCAATATCCTGGCGCTCAATGCCGCCGTCGAGGCCGCCCGTGCCGGCGAGCAGGGACGCGGCTTCGCGGTGGTCGCGGCCGAGGTCCGCACGCTGGCGCAGCGTTCGGCCGCCGCCGCCAAGGACATCAAGGGGCTGATCGACGACTCGCGCGCGAAGGTGGAAAGCGGCAACCAGCTGGTGCGGGAAACCGCGCAGGCCATGGGCGACCTCGGTGGCGCAGTGGAAAACATGGCGGTCACCATGGCCGAGATCACCGTGGCGAGCAATGAGCAGAGTGGCGGCATCGAGCAACTGAACCAGGCCGTCAACGCCATCGACGAAACCACACAGCAGAACGCGGCGCTGGTGGAACAGGCGGCGGCCGCCGCCGAAAACCTGCGCGACCAGGCCGTCAAGCTCAGCCAGGCGGTGTCGGTATTCAAGATCAGCTACGACCTTGCCTCTGCGACGGGGACAGCGCGCTCGCCGCGCGCGCAGGATCCCGCGTTGATGCTGGCGCAGTGAGATCGCACCCGCCGGGCTTTACACAGCATTGCATATCTTTACGCGCGCGGCGGGGTCTGCTCCCTTTGCAGGGATGCTGCGCTTGCTTATGATGAATTCCCGCCTGGCTGCGCCGCGTGCGCGATGCGCTGCGACGTGACGCGCCCGGCTCCTCCGATCTCACAACCAGGGAGTTCCACATGAGCGTATCTTCTGTTTCCTCCGGCAACGGCGGCTTCTACAACACCGTCATCCAACCGATCAAGAAGGTCGCAGCCGAGGTCGGCGACGAGATCGAAGGTGCCTACGACAGCACCGCCGATGCCGTTTCCTCGGCCGTGCACACGGTGGCCGACAGCGTCAGTTCGGGGATCAAGGCGATCGGCAACATCATCGACACCTCGGCCTGAGGCACCGCTGCCGCAGCATGCGCCGGCGCCAGACAGCCGCCGGCCGGGCAGCCATGCAATAATCCGGGCAATCCGACTTCACCGGCTTGCCCGCCCTCCTGCCATGCTGCTGCATACCATCTACCTGATCGCCATCTGCGCCGAAGCCATTTCCGGCGCGCTCATGGGTATCCGCAAGGATATGGACATCTTCGGCATCTGCCTCATCGGCACGGTAGCCGCGCTCGGTGGCGGCACCGTGCGCGATATCCTGATCGGTCACTATCCGCTGGGGTGGGTGGCGCATCCGGAATACCTGGCCTTCACCGTCTGCGCAGCGATTGTGGCGGCGGTAGCGGCGCGCGCGCTGCATCACTTCAAGTCGGCCTTCCTGGTGGTCGATGCGCTGGGACTGGTGGCCTTCACGATCATCGGTTGCGACATCGCCCGCAGCTTCGGCAACTTCCATCCGGCCATCGTGGTGATGCTGGGGATGGTCACCGGCGTCTTCGGTGGCCTGTTGCGCGACGTGCTGTGCAACGAAATCCCGCTGGTGTTGCGGCGGGAGATCTACGCCAGCGTATCGCTGCTGACCGGCGCCCTGTATGTGCTGATCCTGCACCTGCAGATCGACAGCCGCATCGCCACCCTGAGTTCGCTGCTGCTGGGCTTTTCGGTACGCCTGCTGGCCATCCGCTTCCATTGGGAACTGCCGCGCATGGACAAGGAGCGGGTGCGCGGTTTCGATTGAACTTGCGCTGCCGTAAACGCAAAAAGCCCGCCTGGGATCAGGCGGGCCGTTCATTGATTAACGCTGGATTCCCCCCGACCCGGGCTATCTGCCAGGTGCCGCGGATCTGACCGGCCCGGCCTATCTGGCCGGTGCGGTCGTGCTCCAGGTGTTCGTCTTGTCTGTCCTGGCGCCGCCATCTCGGGCGACCCAGTCACTTCATCTACGAGCGCTTAATTAACTATTTGCTCCACGGGACCGGCCCGTGATCGACCGACGGTGTGCTGTGCCAGCTGCATGCCCGCGCTATCTGCACGGCCGCATGCGGCGAGCGGCTGCGACCATCGGCCGCGCCTGCGCATCGTGGGCGCAACATCGTGTTGCGTCCCTGATGCTGGCAGGGCTGGCATCGCCCTCTTCCGGACCAGGACCGACCCGGGCTATCTGCCTGGTGCCGATCCGAGGAAGCCCTCATCCGGGGCGAGGGTGATGCCTTCGTGCTGCCTGCCTGGCCATCGGAACGTATGGAATACCTTGGCGTTCAGGCGCGGGCAGCGAGGATGTTCGGGTTCGCTTGCGCGAAGATCGAGGTCTTAGATGACCTTGATGTTGGTGGCCTTTTCACCCTTGGGGCCGACGCCACGGTCGAAGGACACGCGCTGGTTTTCCGACAGGCTGCGGAAGCCATTGGACTGGATGTCCTGGAAGTGCGCGAAGACGTCGGCGCCGCCGGCATCAGGAGTGATGAAGCCGAAGCCCTTGGCATCGTTGAACCATTTGACTACGCCGGTTTGAGTGCTCATGTTGATTCCTTTGGAAAAGTTTGGGACGAATGAAGGCGACATGCCTGAAAGGCACTTGAAACCAAGAACTGAAACCGAAGGAAAGAAAACAGAACGACCGAGGAGGGAACGACAGTCAGGCGGAATTGGAACCAACAAGAATACAACTTGATGCAAGTACAGGACGTATTGTACACCACATCCGAAGAATAGCTCCAACTTGTTGACATCTGTGTGGTTTTTATGTCCTCCCCCGCCTGGAAAAGCCTGCTCCTGGGCGCCTGCCGCTTGCCTGGCACGCTGCCTAGAAATCTCGGTCAGCGGGAAGAAAAACCGCTTAACTGCTTTTTGCCGCCCCCACGTAATTCCGGTATATTCGACCGCATGGCCGTGTCCCGTTTGCGCCGGTATGTGGCGCTGCAAACGGCATCGCGGGTTTCGCTGCATGTCACCCGGTTCCTGTGTGCTCAATGCCTGTTCCCGAACGCCCTTTGTCCGACACGGCCGCTGACGAGGCCACCCTGCCCGGCCTGCCGGTGCGCTTCGGCATCTCCGCGCTGGTGATGGCCGGCATGATCCTGCTGGCGGTGGTGCTGGTCTCCCTGGGCTGGTGGGGGGCGCGCCAGGTGCTGCTGGACATGGCCGAACGCTCGGCCGAGGATTCCGGCCGCATCATGACCGAACGCTCGCGTCGCATCATCGATCCGGCGGTTGCCACGCTGCGCCAGCTGGCCTTCGATCCGATCACCCAGGCCACCCATCTGGATGAGCGCCTCACGCGCATCGCCGCCTTCTCCATCGACATGGTCGCCAATCCGCTGGTCTCGGCGGTGTACGTCGGCTATCCGAATGGCGACTTCCTGCTGGTGCGCGCATTACGCGGCGCCGAGCAGCGCGCCTTCTTCAGCGCGCCGGCGGCAGCGGCGTTCCTGGTTCAGACGATCACCCACAATGCGGCCGGTCAGCAGCAGGGCCAATACCGCTTCTACAGCGCCGAACTGAAACTGCTGGCCCTGCAAGACCAGCCGGGCTACCTCTTCGATCCCCGCACCCGCCCTTGGTATGCGCGCGCCGACCGCTCGCTGGCGCCCTCGATCTCGGCACCCTACGTCTTCTTCACCACCCGGCAGATCGGCATCAGCCTGTCGCAGCGCGCGCGCAACAGCGATGCCGTCGTGGCCATCGACATGACGCTCGACGACCTGGCCGCCAGCCTGGGCAACCTGCGCCTGACCACGCACAGCGAACTGGCGCTGGTGGATGAAGAGCAAAAGGTGATCGCCTACAGCGACATGGGCCGGGTGCTTGAACAGGACGGCGACAACTTCCGCTTCCGCAGTCTGGCCGAGCTGGATGTGCCGAGCCTGTCGCAACTCTCGTTGCGGGCCAGGGCCGGCGAGCAGCGCGCCGTCTACGACGTCAACGGCAGGGAATGGCTGGGCCTGTCGCTGCCGTTCAACGTCATCGACGGCCATACCCTGCACCTGCTCATCGCCGCACCCGGTGACGAACTGCTGGGCGAACTGGACCGCAACCGCAAGACCATGGTCCTGGTGGCCTTGCTGCTGGTGATCGCCTTCCTGCCGCTAGGTTGGTGGGCCGGCCGCGCCATCGGCCGCAGCATGGAACGGCTGGCGCAACAGGCCGGGCGCATGTCGCGCTTCGACTTCCGCACCCAGGACAGGAAGCGCAGCACCCTGCGCGAAATCAACATGCTCACCGAGATGGTGGACCACGTCAGCCTGACGGTGGAAGCCTTCCTCGACATCAGCGCCATTCTCAGTACCGAGATCCACGTCGAGGAAATGCTGCAGCAGGTACTGGAAAAGTTCGTGCAGGCCACCCGCTGCGACGGCGGCGCGGTCTATCTGTGGCAGCGTGAGGAGCGCCAGATGCAACGTGCCGCGGCCTATGGCCAGCAGTGCGGACTGGCCGATACCATGGCCTACGACGAGCACGGCCCGGCCGCTGGCATGGCCCGCGAGACCGACGACGACCGGCTGCGCGTGGAACTGGACCTGCGCGGCCGCAATGGCTCCCTGGAAGGACTGCTGGTGCTCATGCATGCGCATGACAGCGCCCATGAGGACCCGCGCTTCCTGGCCTTCGCGCGGCGGCTGTCGGGCATGCTGGCCGTGGCCATCGAGACGCGCCAGCTGATCGCCTCGCAAAAGGCCCTGCTGGAATCCCTGATCCGCCTGATGGCCGACGCCATCGACGCCAAGAGTCCCTATACCGGCGGCCACTGCGAGCGCGTGCCGCACCTGGCCATCATGCTGGTGGAAAGCCTGGCGCAGGAACGCGAAGGTCGCTACGCCGACTTCCGCCTGAACGAGGACGAACGCTACGCCTTCCAGCTGGCCGCCCTGCTGCACGACTGCGGCAAGGTCACCAGCCCCGAGCACATCGTCGACAAGGCCACCAAGCTGGAAGTGATCCACAATCGCATCCATGAAGTGCGCATGCGCTTCGAGGTATTGTGGCGCGACGCCGAGCTGGAACTGCTGCACGCCTGGCTGCCGACCCTGCCGCCGGCGCAGGCCGAAGCGCTGCGCGCCCGGCTGGATGAACACCGCAATCGACTGCGCGACGACTTCGCCTTCGTCGCACAATGCAATGTCGGCAGCGAAGCCATGTCGGAACAGGCCATCGCCCGGCTGCAGCAGATCGCCGCCCAGACCTGGCAACGCCATTTCGACGACAGCCTGGGCCTGGCCGATGAGGAAGCCCGGCGCCTGGCGGCCGCCCGTGCCGACCAGCCGGCGCAAACCCTGCCGAGTACCGAGCAGCTGCTGGCCGACCGTCCGGAACATCGGGTGGTCTGGGACGACGAACATCGTCCGGCGGTCGAACCCGGCGACCCGCGCAACACGCTGGGTTTCAACATGAAGCTGCCGCGCTACCGGCAGAACATGGGAGAACTGCACAACCTGACCGTGCGGCGTGGCACGCTGACCGAGGAAGACCGCTTCGCCATCAACAATCACATCGTGCAGACGCTGGTGATGCTCAAGAGCCTGCCCTGGCCCGAGTCGCTCAAGAGCGTGCCCGACACGGCGGCCAACCATCACGAGAAAATGGATGGCAGCGGCTATCCGCGCGGACTGCGGGCGGGCAGCCTGCCACTGCAGGATCGGGTCATGGCCCTAGCCGACGTATTCGAGGCATTGACCGCGGCGGACCGTCCCTACAAGCCGGCCAAGACACTCTCCGAATCCCTGCGCATCATGGCCATGATGTGCCGCGACCGCCACCTCGATACCGAGCTGTTCCGCTACTTCCTGCACAGCCGGCTATGGCAGACCTATGCGGACGAACTGCTGCGGCCGGCGCAGCGCGACGAGGTCGATATCGCAAGTATCGAAGCGCTGCTGCAGCAGGCGCCGGCCTGAACGGCCTTGCCTGCCCGGGTGAGCCTGCGATTTTCGTCTGTAATTTGGGCCTGCAGTTCCGGCGTAGAATCTCCTGCTGCCGCATGCGGCGATCCCTTGTTTTCCTTATTTCCGTAATCCATGACACACAAGATCTTCTGGTCGGCCCCCTACCAGACCAAACTCGATACCGTGATCACCGCGGTCGATGGTGATCAGGTCCAGGTGGCCGAGACCATCTTCTTCGCCTTTTCCGGCGGCCAGGAAAGCGACACCGGCAAGCTCGCCGGCCATCCCGTCCTGCGCGCGGACAAGCGCGACCTGGACATCGTCTACACGCTGCCCACCGGACATGGCCTGCAGCTGGGCGATGCAGTGACGATGCAGATCGACTGGGAGCGCCGCTACCGCCTGATGCGACTGCACTTTGCCGCCGAGATGGTGTTGCAGCTGGTGTACCAATTGCGTCCCGGCATCGAACGCATCGGTGCGCATATCGCGCCGGACAAGGCGCGCGTGGATTTCGCCAGCGAGACCAGCCTGGCGCCGCTGTTTGCCGAAATCGAAGCGGCAACGCGGGATCTGGTCGCCGCTGGCCATCCGATCCGCACCGCCTTCAGCGACGAACAGGCCGGGCGCCGCTATTGGGAAGTCGAAGGATTCGCGCGCATGGCTTGCGGCGGTACGCACCCGCGCACCACCGCCGAAGTGGGCGTGATCCGGCTCAAGCGCAAGAATACGGGGAAAGGCAAGGAGCGTATCGAGATCGTGCTCGACACCAGTCCCCATCCCGCCTGAGTTCCAGCAGAGGCCCTGTTATCGCCATGCATTTGATCCCGGAAGAAGAGGTGGAATTGACGGCCATCCGCGCGCAAGGTGCGGGCGGACAGAACGTCAACAAGGTATCGAGTGCGATCCACCTGCGCTTCGACATCCACGCCTCTTCCTTGCCGGAGGAGGTCAAGCAGCGGCTGCTGGCCGCGTCAGATCAGCGCATCAGCAAGGATGGGATCGTCATCATCAAGGCGCAGACGCACCGCAGCCAGGAAAAGAACAAGGCGGAAGCCTTGCAACGCCTACAGGACTTATTGGCATTGGCATCTACGGTAGCGGTGCCACGCCGACCGACCCGCCCTACCCGCAGCTCACAGCGCAAACGACTGCAGAGCAAGACCCAACGCAGCGCGATCAAGTCGATGCGGGGAAAGGTGCGCGACTGAGGTCCGCACCAGCCGGCGGAATCGGAGACGGCGACCTGCAAGAATTCACTCCCGCGTCCAGACGAACGCGGTAACATTGCTCGTCGCATCGCCATGCCCGCGCCAGGGCGATGCAGCCTGACTTTCATCAACGGAGGGGGAAATCATGTCGGAAGCAAGAAAATATCGTCTGGTCACACGTAGCGATTTCGATGGTCTGGTCTGTGCAGTCTTGTTGAAGCATCTGGACATGATCGACGAGATCCTGTTCGTCCACCCCAAGGACATGCAGGATGGCAAGATCGCCATCAGCGACAACGACATCACCACCAACCTGCCCTTCGTTGCGGGCGTGCATCTGGCCTTCGATCACCATCTGTCCGAAACCATCCGCAACACCGGTGAACGCAAGAACCACGTGATCCATCCGGAGGCGCCGTCGGCTGCGCGCGTGGTGTATGACTACTACGGTGGCGACAAGACTTTCCCGGCGGCATGGGCCGACATGATGGCCGCCGTCGACAAGGGCGACTCCGCCCGCTTCAACGAGGAGGAAGTGCTCAATCCGCAAGGCTGGGACCTGCTGAACTTCCT
>NZ_DASQOH010000003.1:0-98785 GCF_035644555.1 Herbaspirillum sp. | reverse complement strand
CAGCATGGCGCGCGCATCCAGGTCGGCGCGCCGGTAATGACGAACCAGAGTGTGCACTTCCTGGCCCAGCGGCGTGGTGGTGATGTCGGCGGGCGCGCCGCTGAGCAACCAGTTGATGTCGATGCCGAACTGCTCACGCATCCTTGATGGCCTTGATCGAGATGTTCTTGAGATAGGCATCTGCTTCGGACTGCTTGAGGACGGTGATGGTCATGATGATGTTCCCTTATATGAATCAATGAATCTGGATCGGCCAGGCTGTCTCATCGCGGCTGGGTTGGATGCGCGCGGGCGGGCGCGGCGCATGGCTTCGATCGGGCGGCCTGATCGGGTGCGACTGCCCGTCAGTACGCTGCAGCACACGGGCGGGCTGCCGTCGTAGGGCTCCGAACCGGCTCGATTCGACCTGGATGAAATCAGCAGGTGGCGACAAATGGCTGCCATAGTGATGGCGTGTGCCGGTCCTGATAAGGGGCTTTTGGCAAAAAGTCTGAAATTCAAAAAATTAACTAAATCCATTTATTTGGATTTCGATTTTCGTCTCAAATAATTTTTATGGCGTTATAGAAAAATTTTTGATCGACGGAAAAAGGCCGTGTGCAATCGCGATGAAACCCTTTGTGCTGAAGCCTCTTCTCGTTTTGATCGCTTGCTGAGAAGACGGGGAAAAAGGGGGTGTCGAAAATTGACCACAAACGAAATGGATTTTCAGGTGGTGATAAAACCTAAGTTTTTCGTACCGACCTTGAGATTCAGGAGCGTAGTGCGAAAGATGAATTTGTAGTCCATTTTCGGGACCATTGGGGAACTGTATGCCGGCGCAGGCAATGAAAAAGCCGGCGCCCGATCAACGGGGGCCGGCTTGTGCCGTGCGGTGGTGCTGGCCTGCGGATCAGGCCAGATCAGCGCCTATCTCATCAGAAGCCCAGCGTACGTCCATCCGGATTGCGCGGATCGGAGAAGCCGTCAAAGCCGTCTTCCCGGATCTGGATGGTCTGCGTGCGTCCCATGGAGGGTTGCACGCTGATCTTCTGGCCCTTGTCCTGCAGGATCTTCAAGGTATCGGCGGAAAGGCCCTTTTCCACGCGTAGCTGGTCTGGTGCCCACTGGTGGTGGATACGCGGCGTGATGGTGGCTTCGGCCACGTTCATGTCGTGGTCGATCACGTTGAGGATGGTCTGCATCGTGGTCGTGATGATGCGGCTGCCACCCGGGCTGCCGGTGACCAGGAAGGGCTTGCCGTCCTTGAGCACGAAGGTGGGCGACATCGACGACAGCGGTCGCTTGTACGGTCCCACTGCATTGGCGTCGCCACCGATCAGGCCGAAGGCATTGGGCACGCCCGGCTTGGCGGCGAAGTCATCCATCTCGTTGTTCAGGGTGATGCCGGTGCCGGTGGCGACGATGCCGCTGCCGAAGTTCAGGTTCAGGGTGTAGGTGGTCGCCACCAGGTTGCCGTCCTTGTCGGCCACCGAGAAGTGGGTGGTCTGATCGCTTTCATACGGCTGCGGCTGGCCCGGCTTGATCTCGCTGGACGGGGTGGCGCGGTCCGGGTTGATCTTCTTGGCCAGTTCGTCGGCGTAGGCGCGCGAAGTCAGACCCTTGACGGGGACCTTGGTGAAATCCGGATCGCCCAGGTATTCCGAACGGTCGGCGTAGGCCAGCTTCATGGCTTCGGCCATCAGGTGGATGGTCTGGGCGCTGTCGGCGCCGTATTGCTTGAGCGGATAACGTTCCAGGATGTTCATCATCTGGATGATATGCACCCCGCCCGAGCTTGGCGGCGGCATGGACATCACCTGGTAGCCACGATAGTTGCCCGACACCGGCACGCGTTCGACCACCTTGTAGTTGCGCAGGTCGTCGGCGCTGATGAGACCGCCGTGCTTGTCCATCTCGGCCACGATCTTCCTGGCGATGGCACCGTCATAGAAGGCCTTGGGACCTTCCTTGGCGATCAGGCGCAGGGACTTGGCCAGATCCTTCTGGACCAGCATTTCGCCTTCCTTGAGCGGACGGCCTTCCTTGAAGAAGATCGCCTTGGATGAATCCCACTGGCCCAGGTGCTCACGCTCGGCGGCCAGGATCAGCGCCAGGCTGCGGCTGACCGGGTAGCCCTTTTCGGCCAGTTCGACGGCCGGCTGGATGACCTGCGACAGCTTCATCGTGCCGTACTTGGCGAGTGCATGCGACAGGCCGGCCACGGTACCCGGTACGCCCACGGCCAGGTGGGTGTAGAGCGAGCGACCCGGCACCACATTGCCCTTGTCGTCCAGGTACATGTTGCGGGTGGCGCGCTGCGGTGCCATCTCGCGGAAGTCCAGGGCCACGTTCTTGCCGGTCTTGGCATCGTGGATCATCATGAAACCGCCACCGCCGATGTTGCCCGCATTGGGCAGTACCACCGCCAGCGCGAAACCGACGGCCACGCCCGCATCGACGGCGTTGCCGCCCTTCTTGAGGATGTCCACGCCGACCTTGGTGGCCAGTTCCTGTTCGGTGGCGACCATGCCGTGCTGGCTGTGGACGGGGCTGATGATGTCGTAGGTCAGGTCGTACTTGACCACGGGGGCCGCCGGTGGCGCCGTCTGGGCGCTGGCCGGCAGGAAGGCCAGCGCGCCGCACAAGGGCAGCAGGGCCATGGCGGCGGGTTTGCAAAGACCGGTGAATGTCTGCATGAGGGATGCTCCTGGTGATCTGGACTTGGGAATGTGCATATTATTTATAGGAATGCCGTCCGGATGCGATGCTGCCGCACAGTCTGGACGACACCGGAAGATTGTAGAGAATGGACCGCATCTGTCCAGAGCCAGCGGCCAGCGATGGATGGATTATTGATGGGGATTCGTCCATGGATGGACGGGATGTGGCGAACCGATGAGGTGGCCCGCCCGGAGGCAGCTCCCGTGCGCAGCAGGCGCTTGCGAAGTCGTTCGCCGGGTCAGGTGCTTTCGCGCAGCGCCAGCTCGAAGCCCAGGTCCAGGCGGCCCTTGAGGATGTCCTCACCCTTGAGCTGGCGCACCAGCATCTCGGCCGACTTGTAGCCGATGTCATAGCGCGGCGTCACCACCGTGGTGATGGACGGCGTGGCACAAGCCGCCCAGGAGAGGTCGTTGAAGCCGGCGATGGCCATCTGCCCCGGCACGCTGATGCCCTGGCGCTGACATTCGAAGAGCGCACCGAGCGCCAGGTCGTCGTTGCAGCAAAAGACCGAATCGCAGTCCGGATACTGCTCCAGCACCCGCCGCAGCAATTGCGCGCCCATGTTGACGGTGGTCGGTTCCGGCAGCAGCACCTCGATATCCGGCTGGATGCCGGCCTCGATCAGGCCTTTGCGGAAGCCTTCTCGGCGCTTCATCATGCGCGGGTCCAGCTGGGCCGCCAGGAAGGCCGGCCGACGATAGCCGCGCTGGACCAGATGACGTGCCACCGCCTGCCCGGCGCGGGTCTGCGAGAAACCCACCGACAGGTCGTGCTGGCTGCGTCCCAGGTCGAACATGCGTACGGCCGGGATGTCGCGGCTGCCGGGGCGGGCCTGCAGGATGTCGTGCTGTTCGCTGCTGGAGAGCAGGAAACCGGCCGGTGCATGGGCCAGGTAGGTGGCGATGAGTTGTTCTTCTTTGTCCCGCACGTAGCCGGTCTCGCCGATGAGGAACTGGTAACCGGCCCCGGCCAGGTAATCGCGGATGCCCGACAGGGTTTCGATGAAGACCGCATTGGTCAGCGAAGGCACCAGCACCGCGATCACCTGCGAACGCGCCGAAGCCAGTGTCGAGGCAGCCTGGTTGGGCACATAGCCGAGCCGATCGATGGCTTCCAGGATGCGCTGGCGCGACTGTTCCTGCACCAGGCCGGGATTTTTCAGCGCCCGCGAGACCGTCATCGGGCTCACCCCGGCCTCGGCCGCCACGTCGATGATGGTGACGCGCCCGGTAGCGCGGCTGCCGCGCACGGCGGGAGGGGACTTCGGCTTGGACTTGGGTGCTGCGCGCTGGGTCATGGATGCAGGGGAGGGCGGTCATTCAGGGTGGCGACATGATACCTGCTCGGGCCGTTGTCTTGGCTGGCTGATGCCCACGACGGGGCTGATTTTTTAGCGGCTTGCGCTTGATTGCGCCTGGTCTTCCGAGATTACCTGGATGAAGGCACGCAGGGGCGCGGACACGCGTCGGCCCGGAAAATACAGCCGTGGCCCTTCAAAGCTTTGCCACCAGTGCGGCAACACCGGGACCAGCGCACCACTGGCGAGATGCGGCTCAAGCCAGTTGGCGAAGGTGCAAATCAGTCCGTGTCCGGCGCAAGCCAGGTCAATCGCTGCCGGTGCCGCATCGACCCCGATCACCAGCCGGGCCGGCGGATCCACCGTGAGCGACTGCTCGCCGCGCTGGAAGTCCCAGGCGGTCAGCGCGCCGCTGGAAAAGCGCAGCCGTATGCAGGCATGGTCGACCAGTTCGCCAGGATGCGCCGGGGTCCCGTGCCGGGCGAGATAGCCGGGGGACGCCGCCAGCGCCAGCCGCTGGACACGCGGCCCGATGGGCAGCGCGACCATGTCCTGTGCCAGATGTTCGCCATAGCGGATGCCCGCCGCACAGCCTTCGGCAACCACATCGACCAGGCGGTCTTCCACGACGATTTCCATGCGCACGTGCGGATGCCTGTCCAGGAAGCGGTCCACCAGCGGCGGCAGGATGTCGACCATCACCGCGCCGGTGACATTGATCTTGAGCAGGCCGCGCACTTCATGCCGGGTGCTGGCGATGTCGCTGAGGGCGTGGCGCGCCTGCGTCCACAGCGGGGCAAGGCGCTGCACCAGTTCACGGCCCGCTTCGGTGGGGACCACGCTGCGTGTGGTCCGGGTGAGCAGGGGCACGCCGAGGCCGGCCTCCAGCCGCGCCACGGTATCGCTCACATTGGAGGGGGCCAGCCCCAGCCGGCGGGCGGCAGCGCGAAATCCGGCGGTCTCGCAGACCGCAAGAAAGACCGACAGGTCGTCGAAAGAGGGTTCGGTATTGTTCGCCATGCCGATCAGTCTATTCGCATTTTGCTGGATTGTCTGGGGGCATCGTGGCCTCTACGATGGTATGGATGCCTTGATGCCGCTCTTTTGGAGAGTGTGGAGGCATCACGGTCCTGGATTTCATTGATCGCATCAAAGATCGTTCGCTCACTGGATCTCCTTCTTTTTTGATTGTTCACCTCCCCACATCGAGCAAATCGCCATGACACAGCACACCGCAACGCCATCTGATCCGACGCCCCCAAGCCTGTCCGCCGGGAGCCCTTTTGCCAGCTGGAAAGGCGACCACGCAGGGATCCGCGTAACTGACTTCGAGCAAGCGGCGGCCTGGTACCGCGAGAAGCTGGACTTCCGCGTCAGCCCCGGTCTCCCGCTGGGAGAAAAGACCCTGGCCTTCCTGAGCCCGGCGCAGGACGACGGATTTCGCATCGAATTCATTGCCGGTCCGGGCTGCACGGTGAGTCGGCCTGCCTTCGAGCAACTGCTCGATACCCACGAAGTAGCCGGCTGGCACCACGTCTGCTTCCGCGTCAACGACCTCGCCGCTTCGGTGACGGCCTTGCGGGAACGTGGCGTACGCATCGTCAGCGAGCCCAGGGACGTGCCGCCGCTCGGACTGCGCTTCGCTTTCTTCTGCGATCCCTGGGGCAACCTGTTCGAATTGCTGGAGCCGCTGGCGGCGACGGAGCGGTAAAGCAGGCCGGCCACAGCAGGGCTCCTCCCTCTTGATCCCGTCGCTGTCCTGATTTCTGCCGCGCTGCAGCAAAAGAAAGGTTTGACCTGCTCAAAATGTTAGCGTTATCATCGCGCCCCATGTTAACGCTAACATCCGAACCTCCGGGCACACGGCGGCGGAGCTGGCGGCGGCATACCACACTCAGGAACGGAACTCAGTGCAGCCCTCGTGGGTTCCTCTATAAAACACTACGCAGATAGTGCAGATGTCCGTGCCTTCTCCAGGAGAGGCCGCAGGAGACGCTCGCCCTACCGCCAAGCGCGGGGCCGCGCCGCTGCGGTGAACCGGGGATCGTGCGCCATCGGCTATCGGCAATCGGAGATCCCATGCTGGGCATGAGCCACGACGCCACCTTGCTGTTCAATGCAGTCATTGCGATCCTCGCGCTGATCCTCATGATCACGCGCCTGCGCATCCACCCCTTCATCGCCCTGACCATCACTTCGGGCTTCCTCGGCCTGATCTCGGGCATGCCGCTGCCCAAGATCGTCAAGTCCTTCCAGGACGGCTTCGGCGGCGTGCTGGGTTTCGTCGGCATCGTGCTGGGCCTGGGTACCATGCTGGGCAAGCTGATGGCCGAGTCTGGCGGTGCTGACCAGATTTCCCAGACGCTGGTGCGCGCCTTCGGCCGCGAGCGCGTGCACTGGGCCATGATGATGGGCGCCTTCCTGGTCGGCATTCCGCTGTTCTTCGAGATCGGCTTCGTGCTGCTGATCCCGCTGGTGTTCATCGTGGCGCGCCGCTCGGGCGTGCCGCTGTTCAAGATCGGCATGCCCATGCTGGCCAGCCTGTCGGTGATGCACGGGCTGGTGCCGCCGCATCCGGGCCCGCTGCTGGCCATCGGCATCTTCGGCGCCGACATCGGCAAGACCATCTTCTACGGTCTGCTGGTGGGCCTGCCGACCGTCATCATCGCCGGCCCCATGTTCGGTTCCTTCATCTCGCGCTACGTCGACATCAAGCCTTCGGAAGAACTGATGGCACAACTGGCGCGCGAACCGCAGACCAGCAACCTGCCGGGCTTCACCACCACCCTGGTGACGGTGCTTTCGCCGGTGTTCCTGATGCTGCTGAAGACCTTCGTCGACGTCACCCTGCCTGAAGGCCACGCCGTGCGCGACCTGATGGATTTCATCGGCAACCCCATCGTGGCCCTGCTGGCGGCGCTGCTGCTGGCGATCTGGACCTTCGGCCTGGCCCGTGGCTTCACCCGCCAGCAGGTGCTGAAGTTCGTCGACCAGAGCCTGGCACCGACCGCGGCCATCGTGCTGATCATCGGTGCCGGTGGCGGCTTCAAGCAGATGCTGGTCAATTCCGGCGTGGGGACTGCCATCGGCCAGCTGGCCGTGCATGCACAGATTTCGCCGCTGCTGCTGGCCTGGTTCGTGGCCGGCGTGATCCGCGTGGCAACCGGTTCGGCCACGGTGGCCACCATCACCGGCGCCGGCATCGTGGCTCCGCTGGTGGCGCTGATCCCCGGTACCAACAAGGAACTGCTGGTACTGGCCACCGGCGCCGGTTCGCTGATCCTGTCGCACGTCAACGATGCCGGGTTCTGGCTGGTCAAGGAATACTTCAACATGAGCGTGGGTGAAACCTTCAAGACCTGGACGGTGATGGAAACACTGATCTCGGTTGTTGCTATCATCTTCATCATGTTGCTCAATCTCGTCGTTTGATCGTCGTTTGATCGTCATTCAATACCCATGATGCAACGCCCGGCTGGTCCGGGCGTCTTGCCATCTGTCAGATAAGGAATTTCCATGTCCACCTCCGCCCGCTACATGCTCGGTGTCGATATCGGCACCACCAGCACCAAATCCGTCGTCTTCACGCTCGATGGCAAGGTGGTCGCACAGCATGCGCAGGAATACCCGGTGATCTGTACCGAGCCGGGCATGGCGGAGCAGGACCCGCAACAGATCGTCGAGGCCGCGCTGGCCTCGATTGCCGGCGCCGTGAAGGTCGCTGCTGCAGCGCCGCAGGAGATCGCCCTGCTGTCCTTCAGCGCGGCCATGCACAGCGTCATTGCGCTGGATGCCGAGGACCGCCTGCTATCCAACAGCATCACCTGGGGTGACATCCGCGCCTCGGTCTGGGCCGAGCGCATCAAGCACGAACACGACGGCAACGCCATCTACCGCCGCACCGGCACGCCCATCCACCCGATGTCGCCGCTGTGCAAGCTGATGTGGATGCGCCATGAAAAGCCGGAAGTCTTCAGCAAGGCGGCGCGCTTTGTCGGCATCAAGGAATATCTGCTGTACCAGCTGTTCGGCCAGTGGGTGGTGGACCACTCCATCGCCTCGGCCACCGGCATGTTCAATCTGCGCGAGCTGGCCTGGGATCGCGGTGCGCTGGAACTGCTGGGCGTCAAGCCGGAACAACTGCCCACGCCGGTGCCGACCACCCACCGCCTGCCGCCGCTGTCGCCCGAGATGGCGCAACGCCTGGGGCTGTCGGTGGACACCCCCTTCATCATCGGCGCCAACGACGGCGTGCTCTCCAACCTTGGCGTGAACGCCATCGAGATCGGCCATGTAGCGGTGACCATCGGCACTTCCGGTGCGATGCGCACGGTGATCGATGAGCCCCTGACCGACCCACATGGCCGCTTGTTCTGCTATGCACTGACCGAGAAGCACTGGGTGGTCGGCGGCCCGGTCAACAACGGCGGCAACATCTTCCGCTGGGTGCGCGATGAACTGGCCACCGCCGAGGCAGCTGCGGCCCGGGATGAAGGCGTCGATCCCTATGAAGCCCTGACCCGCATCGCCGAGAAGGTGCGCCCGGGCGCCGAAGGGCTGCTGTTCCATCCCTTCATGGCCGGCGAGCGTGCACCGCTGTGGAATGCCGACCTGCGCGGCTCCTTCTTCGGCCTGGCCCTGCACCATGGCAAGCACCACATGATCCGCGCCGCGCTGGAAGGGGTGATCTTCAATCTCTACAGCATCCTGCCGGCCCTGGAAGAACTGGTCGGCCCCACCAAGCGCATGATGGCCACCGGCGGCTTTGCCCGCTCGGCCCTATGGCGCCAGATGATGGCCGACATCTTCAATCGCGAGGTGGTGGTGCCGGAGAGCGTGGAATCGTCCTGCCTGGGCGCGGCCGTGCTGGGCGCCTGGGCCTTGGGGCTGGTGCCGTCGCTGTCGGTGATTTCCGGCATGGTCGGGTCCACCAACCATCACGCGCCGCATGCCGACGCGGTGGCGGTCTATAGCCGCCTGCAACCCATCTTTGCGGCCATTCCGGCCAAGCTGGAAGCGGAGTACCACGCCATCGCCGCCTTCCAGCGCGAGACCGGAAAGGCGCACTGAACGCTGCTCCGGCGCAGGCCGGCCTGAGCAGTTTCGATCTGCCACCTCCCCAACAAGAAGAAAGAGACTACATGACCACCAAGACCACCTCCCTGCCGGCAGGCCTGCAGGGTTTTTCCCTGGAAGGCCGGCTGGCCCTGATCACCGGTTCCTCCGGCGGAATCGGCCTGGCACTGGCGCGCGGCATGGCGCAAGCGGGCGCGGCCATCGTGCTCAATGGACGCGATGCCACCAAGCTGGCCGGCGTGGCGGCGCAATTGCGTGCCGAAGGCCACGTCATCCATGAGTCCAGCTTCGACGCTACCTCCTCCGACGAGGTCAAGGCTGCCGTGCAGAAGATCGAGAGCGAGATCGGTGCCATCGACATCCTGGTCAACAACGCCGGCATCCAGCGTCGCAATCCGCTGGAGGAGTTCAAGGAATCGGACTGGCACGACCTCATCAACACCAACCTCAACAGCGTCTTCTACGCAGCCCAGGCAGTGGCGCGCCACATGATCCCGCGTGACGCCGGCAAGATCATCAACATCTGCTCGGTGCAGAGCGAACTGGGTCGTCCCGGCATCGCCCCCTATACCGCCACCAAAGGCGCGGTGAAGATGTTCACCAAGGGCATGGCGATCGACTGGGGCAAGTACGGCATCCAGGTCAATGGCCTGGGCCCGGGTTATTTCAAGACCGAGATGAACATGGCCCTGGTCAACGATGCCAAGTTCACCGACTGGCTGGTCGGCCGCACGCCCTCGCGGCGCTGGGGCGATGTCGAAGACCTGGTAGGCGCGGCCGTGTTCCTGGCCAGCGATGCCTCGCGTTTCGTGAACGGCCACATCCTCTACGTGGATGGCGGTGTCACCGCGACCCTGTAACCTATTGATGCCATCCAGGAGAAGATCATGCAACAAGGCCTCGTCATCCATGCGCCGCACGACCTGCGCATCCAGCAACTCGACAGCGGCGAACTGCAGCCGCAACAACTGAAGGTCAAGGTCAAGGCCGGCGGTATCTGCGGTTCCGACCTGCACTACTACCACCACGGCGGTTTCGGCGTGGTGCGCATCAAGGAACCGATGGTGCTGGGCCACGAAGTGTCGGGCCAGATCGCCGAAGTCGGCAGCGCCGTCACCGACATCGCGCCCGGTACCCGCATCGCCATCTCGCCCAGCCGCCCCTGCGGGCTGTGCAAATACTGCCAGGAAGGCAAGCAGAACCATTGCCTGGACATGCGTTTCTACGGCAGTGCAATGCGCACCCCGCACGTACAGGGCGCCTTCCGCCAGGAAATCGTCATCGAGCGTTCACAGGCCCATGTCGTGGCCGACCACGTCAGCGATGGCGAGGCCGCCATGGCCGAACCACTGTCGGTGGCATTGCATGCCGTGCGTCGCGCCGGTCCGCTGGTGGGCAAGCGCGTGCTGGTGACGGGCTGCGGCCCCATCGGTGCCCTGGTGGTGATTGCCGCCCGTCGCGCCGGCGCGCTGGAAGTGGTGGTCACCGATGTGGCGAAGATGCCGCTGGAAGCCGCACTGAAGGTGGGTGCCGATCGTGCCATCAACATGGCCGAGACACCGGAGGCGCTGAAGGCCTACGCCGCCGACAAGGGGACCTTCGACGTGCTCTTCGAAGCCAGTGGCAACGAGCGCGCGCTGGTGGGTGCGCTGGAGGCGCTGCGTCCGCAAGCCGTGATCGTGCAGGTGGGCCTGGGCGGGGACATCCAGTTCCCGGCCAACCTGCTGGTGGGCAAGGAGCTGGACTGGCGCGGTGCCTTCCGCTTCCATGAAGAGTTCGCCATGGCCGTCGAGCTGATGAACCGCCGCCTGGTGGACGTCAAGCCGTTGATCTCGGCCACCTATCCCATCGCCCAGGCGGTGGAGGCCTTCGAGATCGCCGGTGATCGTTCGAAGATGATGAAGGTGCAGATCAGCTTCGACTGATCTGCCCGGCGATGTCCCGCCGGCCTGTACTACGGACATCGCCCTCGTCGTTGAAGCCTGTACCGCCTTGCAGTCTGGTCCGCTCAACTGTGCCAGATTGACAATATCGTGTGCGCGCTATAAGTTTTGCTCCCAGGGGTGGGGCAGAGACATGTCCGTCCCGCGTAAACAAGCAGGACAACCTCTGGGGGGAGGACATGATGGCCAGACCTTATGCGCTGACGGTGGGACAGCGCCTGATCCTGTTGATCGTGCTGGCCATGCTGGGCCTGGCCGCCACCGCCGCGGTGAGCCTGCGCCAGATCGAGAACGTCTACCGCGCCGCCAACTACGCGCAGGTCAACACGGTACCCAGCGTGACGGCGCTGGATGATGCCCAGGGCGCCTTCAACGCCATCCAGGGCCGGGTCTACCACTACCTCGCCAACCAGGACGCCGACGATCGGCGTCGCCTGCGCCAGGAGATGGAAGTCTATCGCCAGCGCCTGGACAAGCAGATGAATCTCTATCGCGAGGCCTATCTCACCGATGAAGCCGACCAGGTCATGCTGGAAGATGACCGCCAGCGGCTCGCCACTTTCGAGGCCGTGGCGCAGCGTCTGCTGGCGCTGGCCGAGCAGGGCGCGGACGAGCAGGGCAAGGTTCTGGTGGGACTGGAGTTTCGCGGCGCCATCGAGGCTGTGCAGGCCGCCTTCGCCCGTCATCGCTCCTACAACATCGCCCTGGGCGAGGCGAGCGCGCTGTCGGCGCGCGAGATCATCGACCATGCGCTGCAGGCCGTACTGCAGATGGCCGCCGGGATCCTGCTGATCATGCTGGGCGCCGGCTGGATGGTCACCCGCACCATCACGCGCCAGCTCGGGGGCGAGCCGGGAGAGGTAGTGACGGTGATGCAGCGCCTCTCCGACGGCGACCTGGCGCAGCAGATCGCACTCAAGCCTCGTCACCGCCACAGCATGATGAATTCCATCAAGACCATGATCGAGCGGCTGTGCCAGGTGGTGGCCGAAGTGAGCGGCAGTGCCGAGGCCATGGTCAGCACCGCCGAGGAAGTCAGCGCCACCGCCCAGTCGCTGTCGCGCGCCTCGACCGAGCAGGCCACCGGCGTGGAGCAGGCCAGCATGGCGCTGGAACAGATCCATGGCTCCATTCTCAGCACTTCCGAGAATGCCCGCCAGACCGGACAGATCGCCGCCGCTGCCGCCGGTCAGGCGCTCCAGTGCGCCGACACGCTCAAGCAGATGGTGGAGGCCATCCAGCAGATCGCCGGCAAGATTGCGGTGATCGATGACATCGCCTACCAGACCAACCTGCTGGCCCTCAACGCCACCATCGAGGCCGCGCACGCCGGCGAGCACGGTACCGGCTTCGCGGTGGTGGCGGCCGAAGTCAGGCGCCTGGCCGAGCGTAGCCAGTCCGCCGCACAGGAAATCGACGAGGTCGCCCGGGCCAACGTCAGCCTGGCTTGTACCGCCGAGCGGCAGTTGCAGCACATGGTGCCCGACATCGCCCGCACCTCGGAGCTGGTGCAGGAAATTGTCCAGGCCTCGGAAAAGCAATCGGCGGCAGTCAGCCAGATCAGTGCCGCCGCCAGCCAGCTGGCGCAGGTCATCCAGCAGAACTCGCTGAGTTCCGAAGAACTGGCGGTGACCTCGGAAGAACTGAACCGGCGTGCCATCGTGCTGCAGACCACGATGAGTTTTTTCCGTTGCCGGTCGGGCGACGCACGGGTCCTGCCGGTGTCGGCAGCCAGGTGAGGGCTGCCTGTCGGCCTCGGCCATCATCAGCTGTCACCAGCCGTGATGGGCAGTGACAATGACAAAGGCCGCATCGTCTGCACGATGCGGCCTTTTGCTTCTTGGCGGGGCGAGGATCAGCGCAAGGCGTCCACGATCTGCTCCAGCTTGACGGCGTCGGCGGCGAACTGGCGGATGCCTTCGGCCAGCTTTTCGGTGGCCATGGCGTCGGCGTTGAGGGCCAGGCGGAAGGCTTTTTCATCCAGGGAGATACGCTCGATGTCGGCCGCGTCGGCGGCCTCCTTGCTCAGCTTGCGCTCCACCGGGGCATCGCTGTCGGCCAGCTTCTGCAGCAGGTCCGGGCTGATGGTGAGCAGGTCGCAGCCGGCCAGTTCGACGATCTGCGAGGTATTGCGGAAGCTCGCGCCCATCACCTCGGTGGCGTAGCCGAACTTGCGGTAGTAGTTGTAGACCGCCTTGACCGATTGCACGCCGGGATCGTCGCTGCCGGTGTATTCCTGGCCGGTGGACTTCTTGTACCAGTCGTAGATGCGGCCGACGAAGGGGGAGATCAGCTGCACGCGGGCTTCCGCGCAGGCGATGGCCTGCGGTAGCGAGAACAGCAGCGTCAGGTTGCAGCGGATGCCGTCCTTTTCCAGGATCTCGGCGGCGCGGATGCCTTCCCAGGTGGAGGCGATCTTGATGAGTACGCGCTCGCGGGCGATGCCGGCTTCTTCGTACAGGCGGATCAGCTCGCGGCCCTTGGCCACGGTGCCTTCGGTGTCGAAGGACAGGCGCGCGTCGGTCTCGGTGGAGACGCGGCCCGGGATCAGCTTGAGGATCTCCAGACCGAAGGCGATGAGCAGGCGGTCGATGATGGCATCGGTGCTCTTGCCGGCATGGGCCTTGACCACCGACTCCAGCAGCGGCTTGTACTCGGCCTTTTGCACTGCCTTGAGGATCAGCGAGGGGTTGGTGGTGGCATCCTGCGGCGCGAAGGCCTTCATGGCCTGGAAGTCGCCGGTATCGGCCACGATGGTGGTGTACTGCTTCAACTGTTCAAGCTGGCTCATGGAAAGTCCTGTTGCTAGGGTGAAGAATAAGGATAGGCATTGTACGCAATGGCCGTTTCCTGTCTGTCGGTGAATGTCGCTAAATCATTGATCCTTGATCTGCCGCGGCCTTCAGCGCATTCGTACGCTCAGCGGAAGAAGGAGTCGAATTGCATGTCGAATTTCTGCAGCGACTTCTGCGCGTTCTGCATCTTCTTGCGGAATTCCGGGCCGCGTCGCAGCGCCAGTCCGACCGCCAGGATGTCGATCACCACCAGGTGCGCCAGTCGCGCCGAGATCGGGGTATAGGGGTCGATGTTGAAGGACAGGTCGATCGGCACCAGTACCGTGGCCAGTTCGGCCAGTGGCGTGCCGGAGGGGCCGAGCACGATGATGTCGGCACCGCCCTTGCGCGCCAGCTGGATCGAGCGCAGCAGGGCGGCATTGCCGCCACGCTGCGAGATCGCCACCACGCAGTCGCCGGCCTTGAGCAGCGAGGCGGCGATGCTGTGGATGTGCGGGTCGGAATAGGCCACCGTGGGCACGCCCGAGCGGAAGAACTTGTGCTGCGCGTCGTTGGCCACGATACCGGAGGTCCCCTGGCCGTAGAACTCGATCTTGTTGGCCCGTGCCAGCACGTCCAGCGCCAGCTGGATGGCATCCGGGTTGAGATGGTTGCGCAGGTCCAGCAGGGTATTGATGGAACGGCTGCAGATCTTGTTGACCAGATCGGCGGCCAGGTCGTCCTGGGCCAGCGTTTCATCCGCGCCCGGCAGGGCCAGCGCCAGGCTCTGGGCCAGCTTGAGCTTGAAGTCATGCCAGCCTTCGTAACCGATGGCGCGGCAGAAACGGATCACGGTCGGTTCCGACACTTCCGCATTCTTGGCCAGCGCCGTCAGGTTCTCGGCCAGGGCCAGTTGCGGGTTGGCCAGGATGGTCGCGGCCACCTTCTTCTCCGACTTGGAGAGGGAGTTGATGTGGGTGCGGATGGAGTCGAGCAGCATGGACATGACGGTGACCTGGTGACGCTAGCGGGCGCTGGTCAGACCTCGGGCAGGGCTTCTTCGCGCCACTGCAGTCCGTCGCGACCGATCAGGGCGCTTGCCGCAGCAGGTCCCCAGGTGCCGGCGTTGTAGGGGACCGGGTCGGCCTCCTGCTGGTCCCAGTAATCGATGATGGGCTCCACCCATTCCCAGGCGGCCTCCAGTTCGTCGCTGCGCATGAACAGTGTCAGATGACCGCGCAGCACGTCCAGCAGCAGGCGTTCGTAGGCGTCCATGCGCGGGGTCTTGAACTTCTCGCGGAAGTCCAGCTCCAGCTCCACCGGACGCAGGCGCATGCCATCGCCAGGCTGCTTGGCCATCAGGTTCATGTGCAGGCCTTCGTCAGGCTGCAGGCGGATCACCAGGCAGTTCGGGGTGTCGTTCTGGTGCGCGAAGATGGAATGCGGCACGCTCTTGAAACGCACCACGATCTCGGCCAGGGAGTCGGCCATGCGCTTGCCGGTACGCAGGTAGAACGGCACGCCGGCCCAGCGCCAGGTGTCGATCTCGGCCTTGACTGCGACATAGGTCTCGGTGCGCGAGTCGGGGTTGGCATCAGCTTCCTTGCGGTAGCCCGGCACGGCCACGCCATCGACATGGCCGGCGCGGTACTGGCCGCGCACCACGTTCATGGCCAGCGTGGTGGGGGTAAAGCGCTTGAGCGAGCGCAGCACCTTGAGCTTTTCGTCGCGCACGGCGTCGGCCGAGTTAGACACCGGCGGTTCCATGGCGACGATACAGAGCAGTTGCAGCAGGTGGTTCTGCAGCATGTCGCGCAGGGCGCCGGAGGTGTCGTAGTAGTCGAAGCGGCCGCCCACGCCGAGTTCTTCGGCGATGGTGATCTGCACGTCGGAAATCCATTCGCGCCGCCACAGGGGTTCGAACAGTACGTTGCCGAAGCGCAGCGCCAGCAGGTTCTGCACCGCTTCCTTGCCGAGGTAGTGGTCGATACGGAAGATCTGCGATTCCTGGAAGAAGCGGCCGACCTGGGCGTTGATGTCGCGCGCACTGGCGAGGTCGCGGCCCAGCGGCTTTTCCAGCACCACGCGGGAGGTCGGCGTCACCAGGCCGGCCTTGGACAGGTTTTCGCAGATCGAGGCGAACAGGCTGGGCGGCGTCGCCAGGTAGAACACTCGCGCCAGGCCGGCGATGTCGCGCAGGGCTTCCTTCAGGTGGCTGAAGCTGTCGGCTTCCTTGGCATTGACCGAGGCGTACTGCAGCCGGCCGGTGAAGCGTTCCCAGACCGAGGCGTCCATGTTGGAAGCCGGAACGTGGGGCTTGGAATCCTTCTCGACCAGCTTGAGGAAGTCTTCGCGCGACTTGTCGTCACGGCCCAGGCAGATGATGCGCGCATCGGCCGGCAGGTCGCGGGCGCGGTCGCGGGCATACAGTGCGGGCAGCAGCTTGCGCATCGAGAGGTCGCCGGTGCCGCCGAATAGAACCAGATCGAAATCAGAAGTAGCCATGGTGTGTGTCGTCTCTTTGTACGTGAAGTAGCGGATGGAGCGCTACGTGTTTAGTGGCCCTGCCGGCGAGCCTGGACAGCTTGGCGGGCCAGTGCGATCAGGGCGCTGGTGGAGGCGTCGTGGCGCGCGGCCTGCAAAGCGTCCTCGGCCTGCAGCTCGCCCAGGATGGTCTTGGCCAGCACCTTGCCCAGTTCCACGCCCCACTGGTCGAAGCTGTTGATGCCCCAGATCGCGCCCTGCACGAAGGTCTTGTGCTCGTACAGCGCAATCATCGCACCCAGGGCATGCGGGCTCAGTTCCGGCAGCAGCAGGGTATTGCTGGGGCGGTTGCCCTCGAAGGTTTTGTGCGGGATCAGCGCCGCGAGTTCCGCTTCGGGCAGACCTTGTGCCTGCAGATCGGCGCGCACCTCGTCGGCGTCCTTGCCGCGCATGAAGGCTTCGGACTGCGCGAAGCAGTTGGCCAGCAGTGCTTCCTGGTGCCCGGTAATGCCGTGCGAGGGTTTGAGGACGGCGATGAAATCGATGGGCGTGATGTCGGTACCCTGGTGCAGCAGCTGGAAATAGGCGTGCTGGCCGTTGGTGCCGACGTCGCCCCAGATGGCCGGACAGGTCAGGGTCGTGACCGGCGTGCCGTCACGGGTGATGCGCTTGCCGTTGCTCTCCATGTCCAGTTGCTGCAGGTAGGACGGGAAGAAGCGCAACCATTGGTGATAGGGAGCGATGCTCAGCGAGGCGCTGCCGAGGAAGTTGCGGTTCCAGATGCCCACCAGCGCCTGGATCACCGGCATGTTCGATTCCAGCGGGGCCTCGCGGAAATGGCGGTCCATCTCGTGGGCGCCCGCCAGGAAGGCGGCGAAGTTGTCGTAGCCAACCAGCAGCGCCACCGGCAGGCCGATGGCCGACCAGACCGAATAACGGCCACCCACCCAGTCCCAGAAGGGGAACATGTTCTCGGTATCGATGCCGAAGGCGGCCACCTCGGCCGCATTGGTGGAGACGGCCACGAAGTGCCGGGCCAGGTCGTCGGACTTGCCGTGCTGCAAGAACCAGGCGCGCGCCGAACGGGCGTTGAGCATGGTTTCCTGGGTGGTGAAGGTCTTGGAGGCGACGATGAAGAGCGTGGTCTCAGGATCGACGCGGGAGAGCACCTCTTCCAGGTCGTGGCCATCGACATTGGACACGAAGTGGGTGCGCAGGCGTGCGTGCGCGTAGGCGCGCAGGGCGGTACACACCATCTGCGGGCCCAGGAAGGAGCCGCCGATGCCGATATTGACGATGTCGGTGATCTCGCGCCCGGTATAGCCGCGCCAGGTGCCACTGCGTACCTGCTCACTGAAGGTGCGGATGTGCTTGAGGACCGCATGAACCTCCGGCGCCACCGGTTGTCCGTCCACTATGGCCGTGGTCGCATCTTCCGGTGCGCGCAGTGCGGTGTGCAGGACGGCGCGATGTTCGGTAAAGTTGATCTTCTCGCCATTGAACATGGCATCGCGCAGCGCTTCCACGCCGCGCTCGCGGGCCAGGCTCATCAGCAGCGCGAGGGTGTCGGTATCGATGCGGTTCTTGGAGTAGTCCAGCAGGAGCCCGGCGGCGCGCACATGCATGCGCTCGAAACGGTCGGGCTGGCGGGCGAACAGATCGCGCATGTGCCACTGGACAGCCGTGGCGTGGTGTTCTTGCAATGCCTTGAAGGCGGCCGTGTCGGTCAGGGCGGGTGTATGCATGAGTCGGAGATGGGTTGGCTGTCGTGGCCTGTCATGTCTGGCTGCGGCATCCATCCCTGCGATCCATGCGCCATGTCGTCATGCGCATTGCAGGAAAAGAGCCGGGCAGGCCGTGTTCATGTTCTTGGGACAATGCGGATGACTATACATCAAATGTCGCCGAAGTGGTAGTTTCACTACAGTTTATGACGGCCCGGTTACATTGCCTGTCGGCATCCATGTCGGCAACCGGGAAGCGAAGACTGATAAGGCTTTTGAAGCGGATTGATGTTCCCCAATGAAAAGATGCCCGGTTTGTCCATGCTGCAGTGCTCTAAGTGTATGATTTCATTCGCGCAAATTTATGTAGTAAAATTACAGTGTTAACGCTAACAGGAAACCGACAATGCCTCTCAACGCTACCTTAGCCAGCGTCACCCAACGCATCGCCGAACGTAGCCGTCCTTACCGGACCGCTTATCTCGAACGCCTGGAAGCGGCCCGCCGCAAGGGCGCGCAGCGCGGCGCACTGGCCTGCACCAACCTGGCCCACGGCTTCGCCGCCTTCCCTGCCAATGACAAGCTGAAGCTGAAGGAGGACAAGGCTCCCTCACTGGCGATTGTCTCGGCCTACAACGACATGCTCTCGGCGCACCAGCCCTTCGAGCGTTTCCCCCAGATCATCAAGGACGCCGCCCGTGAAGCCGGCGCTGTGGCGCAGTTCGCCGGCGGCACCCCTGCCATGTGTGACGGCGTCACGCAAGGCCAGACCGGCATGGAGATGTCGCTGTTCTCGCGCGACACCATCGCCATGGCCACCGCCATCGCGCTGTCCCACAACATGTTCGACGCCGCGCTGTATCTGGGCGTGTGCGACAAGATCGTGCCGGGCCTGCTGATCGGCGCGCTACACTTCGGTCACCTGCCGGCCGTGTTCGTACCGGCCGGTCCCATGACCAGCGGCATGAGCAACAGCGACAAGGTCAAGATCCGCCAGCTCTACACGGCCGGCAAGATCGGCCGCGCCGAACTGCTGGAAGCGGAGTCCAAGTCCTACCACGGCGCCGGTACCTGCACCTTCTACGGCACCGCCAACAGCAACCAGATGCTGATGGAAGCGATGGGCCTGCACCTGCCGGGCGCCGCCTTCATCACTCCCAACACCCCGCTGCGCGACGCGCTGACCGCCGCGGCCGCCAAGCAGGCCGCGAAGATTACCGACCTCGGCACCCAATACACCCCGGTGGGACGCATGATCGACGAGAAGGCCATCGTCAACGCCATCGTCGCACTGCACGCCACCGGCGGCTCCACCAATCACACGCTGCACCTGGTGGCCATCGCCAAGGCGGCCGGCATCGTGATCGACTGGGACGACTTCGACAAGCTCTCGGCCGTGGTCCCTCTGATCACCAAGATCTACCCCAACGGCACCGCCGACGTAAACCACTTCCATGCTGCCGGCGGTACCGGCTTCGTGCTGCGCGAACTGATTGATGCCGGCCTCATGCATGATGACGTCACCACCATCCTCGGCCAGGGCTTGCGCCAGCACTGCAAGGAGCCGATGCTGGCCGCCGAGGGCGAGAACGGTCGCCCCGGCATCGTCACCTGGCACGATGCCCCGGCCCAGAGCGGTGACGCTGGCGTGCTCGGTACCGTTGCCCAGCCCTTCGCTCCGGATGGCGGCCTCAAGCTGCTGCAGGGCAACCTGGGTCGCGCCGTCATCAAGATTTCCGCCGTCAAGCCCGAGCATCGCATGGTGGAAGCCCCGGCCGTCGTGTTCCATTCGCAGGAAGCCTTCATGGCCTCCTTCAAGGCCGGCCAGCTGGACCGTGACTTCGTGGCCGTGATCACATTCCAGGGACCGCGCGCCAACGGCATGCCCGAACTGCACGCGCTGACCCCGGCGCTGGGCATCCTGCAGGACAAGGGCCGCCACGTCGCCCTGGTCACCGATGGCCGCATGTCCGGCGCATCGGGTAAAGTACCGGCCGCGATCCATGTCACGCCCGAGGTGCTGGGCGGTGGTCCGCTGGGCCGGGTGCGCGACGGCGACATCATCCGCCTGGATGCCGAGGCCGGCACCCTGGAAGCCAAGGTCGATGCCGCCGAGTGGGAAGCACGCAGCCTCGACACCAGCGACCTCTCCGGCAACCAGCACGGCATGGGCCGCGAATTGTTCAGCCTGTTCCGCAACGCGGTGGGAACCGCAGAAGAGGGCGGTGCCACCTTCGGCCTGCCGCCGATTTTTGAGAAAGAGAAAGCCACGGTATGAAGACCACACTGGAAATCATGCGCGCCTCGCCGGTCATCCCGGTGATCGCCATCGACAAGTTCGAACACGCCGTGCCGCTGGCACGCGCTTTGGTGGCAGGCGGCATCCGCGTGCTGGAAATCACGCTGCGTACCGAACACGGCCTGCCGGCCATCCGCGCCATCGCCGAGTCGGTGCCGGAGGCCATCGTCGGCGTCGGCACCTTGACTGCGCCGGAAGAATTCGCCGCCTCGCGTGATGCAGGCGCCGTCTTCGGCGTCTCGCCCGGGCTGACCCCGGCGCTGATCGAAGCCGCCAAGCGCAGTGGCCTGCCGCTGCTGCCGGGCGTGATGACCCCGTCCGAAGTGATGGCCGCGCGCGAGGCGGGCTTCCGTCAGCTGAAGCTGTTCCCGGCCGTGCCGGCGGGCGGCATCGGCATGCTCAACGGCATCGCCGGTCCCTTGTCGGATGTCTCCTTCTGCCCCACCGGCGGCATCACGCAAGAGACTGCACCGCAGTTCCTGGCCTGCAAGAACGTGGTCTGCGTGGGCGGCTCCTGGCTGACCCCCAAGGCCGCCATCGAAGCGGGTGACTGGGACAAGATCACCGAAATCGCCAAGGCGGCCAGCGCGTTGAAGAAGGTCTGACTTTTCCACAGGCTGGCAAAACGAAGGGCGGTACCGAGGTCGAATCGGTACCGCCCTTTTTCGTGAGCCGGAGAAGATTACTTCTTGCCGACCAGTACGGGTTCAGAAGGCGCCTGTGCCTGCTGCTTGAGCCTGTAGGCCAGCACCAGCAGGATGATGCCCAGCACGATCATCGGCACCGACAGCATCTGTCCGGCCGAGATGGTGATGCTGCCGAAGTGGACTTCGTAATCCGGCACGCGGAAATATTCCGTGAAGAAGCGCGCGCAACCGTACAGCAGCGAGAACATGCCGGCCACCGCCATGCGCGGGCGGGAATGGCGCGCAAAGATCCACAGGATGATGAACAGCAGGATGCCATCGACCAGCATCTGGTAGATCGGCGAGGGGTGGCGCGGGATGTTGTCCACATTGGGCCAGATCATGGCCCAGGGCAGCGAGGGGTCGGCCGGGCGGCCCGGCAGTTCGGCGTTGATGAAATTGCCCAGTCGGCCGGCGGCATAGCCCAGCGGCACCATGGGAGCGATGAAATCCATGATGTCCATCAGGTTGCGACCACGCTTGCGCCCCCACAGGTACATGGCCAGCATCACCCCCAGGAAGCCGCCGTGGAAGGACATGCCGCCCTTCCAGACCGCAATCATGTCGGCCGGATTCGCAAAATAGTAGGCTGGGTTGTAGAAGAGGATTTCACCCAGTCGCCCGCCGAGTACCACCCCGAGCACGCCGTAGAAGAGCATGTCGTCCAGGTCTTCCTTTTTCCAGCCGACGGCGGCGATGTGCGGCTGTTTGATGCGCAGGCGTCCCAGCGCGATGAATTGGGCGAAGGCCAGCAGGTACATCAGGCCATACCAGTGGACGGCCAGCGGCCCGATGTGGATGGCAATCGGGTCGGGCATGGGGTGGACGAGCATGAGTTTGATCTTTCTGTTGTTGGGCGGAACCGCAATTGGAGCGCGACGGACGATGCAAGTTCGCTGATGCTCTTCCCGTCGGACGGGAAATGGCGCGCTTCAATGCGATCAGGTTGGCGCGTCCAGCAATTCCACCAGGGCCCGCAGGACGCTGGATGGATTGTCGCGGCGCCAGGCCAGACCGGTCTGGATCTCCGGCGCCGGATCGGAGAGCCGGCGGTAGTCGACACCCGGGCGTTTCAGGTTCGACACGGATTGTGGCACAAGCGCCATTCCCATGCCAGCCGAGACCAGGCCGACAATGGTCTGCATCTGGATGGCTTCCTGGCCGATGTGCGGGGTCACCCCGGCATCGCGAAAGCACGACAGGATGGTGTCATGGAAGGCCGGAGAGATGCGGCGCGGAAAGATGATCAGCGGCAGCTCGCGCAAGCTCTTCAGCGACACCGGGCCGCGCTTCCTGACGGCGCCCTCGGGGATCGCCGCGATCAGCGGTTCGGACAGCACAGGCCGCACATCCAGCAGCGCCGCGGCTTTCTCCGGCAGCGGCGGCAGCAGCAGGCCGGCGTCGATCTTGCCCTGCATCAGGTCTTCCAGCTGGATGTCGGTGGTGGCTTCGCGCAGTTCGATCTGCACCTGCGGATAGCGGGCGCGAAAACGCTGCAGCAGCGGTGGCAGGATGCTGTAGTCGGCGCTGGAAATGAAGGACAGCGACAGCAGCCCGGAGGCCCCGCTGGCGGCGCGTCGCGCCAGGTCCGGCAAAGCGGCCGCCTGCTGCAGGATGCGCTGGACTTCCGGCAGCAGGGCTTCCCCCGCCGGCGTCAGCGCCACGCTGCGCTTGGTGCGTTGGAACAGCGGCGTACCCAGTTGCTCTTCCAGCGCCGCGATGGTTTGCGACAAGGGCGGCTGGGTCATGTGCAGACGGGCGGCGGCGCGCCCGAAATGCTTTTCCTCGGCCACGGCGGCGAAGTAGCGCAGCTGGCGCAGTTCCAGGCGGGGATGGTCGGACATGGACTGATATCGGTTCCGAATGAGTCGGGCGTTCATGATATCCCTGGCCATGGGGAGCGGCAAGCCAGCGATACAGGCCGATATTTCCGTCATGGAATTTGATCTATGACAGATATACGCCAGGGCAGATAGAGGCTGCGTGCCGAAGCCGGTTAGAATAGCCCCGCCTGCGAAGCGCCTGGAGAGTGCCGCAGCAGGCGTCACCGTCGTTCACCGCTTGCTGAGGAGCTCCCATGAAATACCTGTTGTTGATTGCCACCCTGGTGGCCGGATCGGCCATTTCGGCCGAAGCGCTGGCCAATGCGCAACTGGCCAAGTCCAAGAATTGCATGGCCTGCCACTCGGTGGATGCCAAGATCGTCGGTCCCGCCTTCAAGGACGTGGCCAAGAAATACGCCGGCCAGAAGGATGCCGAAGCCAAGCTGACCCAGAAGGTCCTCAACGGTGGTAGCGGCAACTGGGGTGCGGTGGCGATGCCGGCCAACAAGGGCCAGGTGAGCGAAGCCGAGGCGCGTGAGCTGGTGAAGTGGGTGTTGAGCCTGAAGTAAATCTGCTTGCATGCAATGAAAAAAGGAGACCGCGGTCTCCTTTTTTATTTCATGGTATTGCGGTTCTATCGATACCGTCGGGACTTCACTGCGCTATGGCAGGAGACGGAGTCGTTCCCGCATGGGTGCTTGCCTGCCTAGCTGCCCGCTTTCTGCTGCCGCGCCACTTCATTGCGCTTCATGCCGAGGTATTCGTCCCGGCTGACTTCATGCAGTTGGCGCGGATATTGTTCGGTCGCGTCATACCAGTTGGTCAGGCGCTTTTCCAGTCGTTGCTCGGCGGGCGCTGCCAGTCCGGAAAGGTAGGCGTCGATGGCCAGGTAGTAGCGCATGGTGTTGCGCTCCACGGTGGCACGGGTGCCTTCGATGTATTGCGGTTGTCCCTGTGAATCGCGCTTGACTACGCTGAAGCCGACCTTGTCACGCCCGGCCGTCATCAGGTAGGCGCGCAAGGCCAGCTTGCTGGCCATGCCATACGAATAGGCATAGCTGAAGTGGAGGAAGGAGCGCTTTTCATCCAGGGGGATAGATTCGATCTCGATGCGATAGTCGGAGGTATCCAGCGGTCCCTTCTCGGCCAGCATCGAGGACGAGAAATAATCAGCGCCGCTGGCGCCACCGCGATAGCGCAGGTCGACCCGGTAGGTGCTGTCGAGAGATTCCTCGGTCTTCTTGCCGACCTGCAGGCGCAGGGTGGTTTTGGCACCATCGTGGAGGAGCCGGCAATACTTGGTGTTCAGGTGCAGGATCAGGATGTCACACCAGCGGTCTGGGCTACCCAAGGCCTCGCGCACCTGGGTGAAGGGATAGTCCAGCACCGCGTAGATATCGCCCTTGACGTTGCCGCCGTCCTCGCGCGAATTGAGATAGAGCGGACGGTGGTAGGCATTGTTGTTGAGCTCGCCCTGCAGCTCCGTGTAACGGCTTTTCATGGCGGCCGCGCCCGTCTGGGTCTGGGCGTGCGCCCAGCCACAGGCGGCCAGGGCCAGCGTGGCCGGGAAGATCAGATGCAGGGTCAGACGGGACAACATGGATCGCAAACCGGACTCCTCTTCAATGGTGCAGTGGTTTCAGTATTCGATGCTGGCTACAGCAGGCGGGACCAGACGCTGGCACCGAATTCCTTCATTCTTTCACTGATCGGCCGCTCTGCCCATTGTTCCTTGGTAATTTCCTTGGAGGCGCCGAGATCGCGGTCGAACATGCTCTTCATCTGGACGCCGAACTGCGGGCTCAGGATCACCGCATTGATTTCCTGGTTGTAGACGAAGCTGCGCCAGTCCAGATTGGTCGAGCCGATGGTCGACCAGACACCGTCGATGATGGCGGTCTTGGAATGCAGCAGGGCGTCCTGGCGTTCGAAGATGCGTACGCCGGCTTCCAGCAGTTCGGCATAGAAGGAGCGGGAGGCATACAGAACTAGCGAGGAGTCGCTGTGCGAGGGCAGGATCAGGCGTACGTCCACGCCGCGCCGGGCGGCATCCTTGAGCGAGTCGCGCAGTTGCGGATCGGGGACGAAGTAGGCATTGGTCAGGTAGATCGAGCTTTCGGCATGCTGGATGGCGGAGATGAAGGTGGCATAGATGACGCTGTAGGGATCGTCGGGCGAACTGCCGATGGCGCGCACGATTTCGTTGCCGGCCGGCGCCACCGGCGGGAAGTAACGGTGTTCGCCCAGATCGGGGCCACGCTGCTTGTGCCAGGTATCGACGAAGAGCTTCTGGAATTCGAGTGCCACCGGGCCATCGATGCGTACCTGCGTATCGCGCCAGGGAATCTGTTCGCCGTCCTTGTTGACGCGCGGCTTCTTCTTGCGGGTACTGAAGGATCCGCTGGAATAGACGCTGCTGATGTTGATGCCGCCCACGAAGGCGGTCTTGCCATCGACTACCAGCAGCTTGCGGTGGTCGCGCTGGTTGACTTCCCAGTCCTTGCGCACCTGGGTGGGATTGATGGGGTTGTATTCCAGGACGTGGATACCGGCGTCGATCATCGGCTGGAAGAAGGCGCGTGGCGTATTGATGGCGCCCACGCTGTCGTACATCAGGTTGACCTGCACCCCTTTCTTCTGCATGGCGATGAGCAGGTCGGCAAACTGGCGGCCGACCTCATCGTCTTCCATGATGTAGGTTTCCATGTTGATGTGATAGCGCGCCGCCTGGATGGCCTGCTGCATGGAGGCATAGGTGGCCGGGCCATCGATGAGCAGCGTGACCTTGTTGCCGGTCACCAGGGGCGAGCCGGTGATGGCGCCTTCGATGGCGACGTGGCGGTCCAGCAGGGTATTGTCGGCGTTCTGTGCGCGCAGCCTGTCCAGCACTGCCTTGGCCTGGGCCTCGCTGAGGACGCCGCGCCCACCTTTCATCTGGATGGTGCTGGCCGACTGGCTGTCCATGTCGGGCACGATGGTGGGCAGCGAGCTGCAGGCGGCCAGCATCAGGGAGAACATCAGCAGCAAGAGCCAGGCAGTGGGCCAGCGCTTCGAATTTGTCTTGTTGTTGGTCATGGAAGGTTCCCGGTTGGGCGCTGCCATCGACCATGAGGCTGTCTCGGATGCCGGGGAGGGCAACGCTGTGCGGTCGAGTATATGCCCGACAACAGCGCGATGGCGCAGCGGGAAGCGCGAATCGGAACTGTCCTACAGCGGAAAGCGGGGGCTGCCTACAGGGTAGGCTGGGGATGACCCACGCCGTTGCATTGCATCTGCGCAGGGGGGGCAAGGATGGGCCGGTCGGCCCATCCTGAAGGGGATCAATAGACGTCGCGGCGGTAGCGGTTCTGTTCGATCAGGTCCTGCAGGCCGGCCTCGCCGAGGACGGCGGTGAGCACCGCATCGACCCCGGCAGCCATGCCTTCCAGGCTACCGCAGACGTACAGCACCGCACCCTGATCCAGCCAGTGGTGCAGTTCGGCAGCCGCCTCGCGCAGGCGGTCCTGGACATAGATGCGCTCCGGCTGGTCACGCGAGAAGGCCAGGTCCAGGCGCGTGAGCTGACCTTGTGCCAGCCACTGCTGCAGTTGTTCGCGGTAGAGGAAATCGTGCGCCTCGTTGCGTTCGCCAAATAGCAGCCAGTTGCGTGTCTGCCCGGCGTGGATGCGCGCGAGCAGGTGGCCGCGCAGACCGGCCATGCCGGAGCCGTTGCCGATGAAGATCGCCGGCGCCTGCGGCGACGCCGGCGCGAAGCCGGCGTTGTGCACCAGGCGCAGCTGCAATGCCGACTGTAGCGGCGCGAATTCGGTCAGCCAGCCGGAAGCCAGGCCCAGGCCGTCCTCATGCTGCACCTGGCGCACCAGCAGGTGCAGGGCGCCATCCGCGGTCACCGAGGCCGCCGAATAGGAGCGGGGCGTCAGGGGCTGCAGCGTATCGACCAAGCCCTGGGCCTCGGCCACGGCATGCTGCGGCAGCAGGCTGCACGACAGCGCTAGCGCCAGCGTGCAGGATTGACCCTGGTGACGCACCGGGGTGGCGCCGTCCAGTTGCAGGCGTTGCAAGAGCAGGGCGATGCGGTCGGGCGCATGACGCGGCAGGATTTCCACCAGCGCGCCGGCTTGCCAGGCGGGCAGGGCGCCTTCCTGCGGCTGCAGTTCCAGGTGATACAGGGGCGCGCCCTGGCTGCCCGGATTCATCAGCACGCGGCGCGTGAGCGTCCAGGCCTGCCAGGCCGGAGCGGTGGTCGGCAGGATATCGCTGACTGCGGCTTGCAGACCATGCGCGGCCAGTTCGCTCTCCCATTTGCGTAGCGCCTCGCCATCCATGCGATCCACTTCCACCAGCGGGAACATCGGCTTGGCACCGCACTGACGCAGGCCGTGATCAAGCGTGTGACCGAAGCCGCAGAACTGGGTGTAATGGCGGTCTCCCAGGGCCAGGACCGCGTACTGCACATGCGACAGCGATTGCCCGGCGGCCTGGCGCAGGCGCTTTTCGACGCCGCGTGCGCTGTCGGGCGCATCGCCTTCGCCAAAGGTGCTGGCGATGACGAGGAGGCGACGATGGTGACGCAGGATTTCCGGGGTGACCTGCGCCAGTGGCAGCAGGGTCACCGGCACGCCGCTCTTGCGCAGTCCGGCAGCGGTATGCAGGGCGATGCGCTCGGCCTGGCCGGTCTGCGAGGCATGGGCCACCAGCACCGGTTCGCCGCTGGTGATGTTGGCCGCCTTGCCACTGTCGAGGCTGGCCCGCTCGGCACGCAGCGCGGCCTTCTTGCGACGACGATCCAGGTAGAGTATCCAGCCGGAAATGCCGAACAGCGGCATCATCAGGCTGGCAATGGCCATGATGATGCGACCCGGCAGGCCGAAGTAGGTCCCCATGTGCAGCGGATAGATGGCGGCGATGAAGCGCCCGCCGCGGCTCTTGTCTTCGTAGCGTTCCAGTTGCCGTACTTCGCCGGTCTGCGGTGCCACCACCATGCGGCTGCGCGCACGTTCATGCGGCGCATCGTGACTGAGGAAGAAGATCTGCACCGGCTGCGTACCCTGCTCGGGCAGGCGCAACTGGGCATTCTGGTAATCGGGGGCCTTGGCCAGGAAGCTGTTCCAGGTCAGGGTCAGGTCCAATGGCACGGGGGCTGCAGCGGCTTCCTTCTTCTTGCCTTCTCCACGCTGCATGGGCGCACGGCGGCTCTCGCCGGCCAGCGTGTTGACGCCGTCCTTGAACCAGTCCAGCGCCCAGTAGGCGCCGGTGGTGGCGAAGATCACGTACATCACCAGCGACCAGGTACCGATGACCGCGTGCAGGTTCCACAGGAAGGAGCGTCCCTGCAGCTGGAAATCCAGCCGCAGCCAGGCCCGCAGCGACAAGGGCCGGCGCGGCCAGCGCAGGTACAGCCCGGACAGTGCCAGGGTCAGCAGCGACAGTGCCAGCGTCCCCAGGACGATCTTGCCGATCTCGGTGGGCAGCAGCAGCCAGCGGTGGAAGCGCTCGGTGAATTCGAAGAACTCCGCGCCCGTCACCGGTGGCAGCAGTGCTCCGGTATAGGGATCGGCATAGCGCGCCTGCCCGCGTCGTTCGCCCGGCGGCGGCGCAAAGACCACGCGCACTGAAGCGCCCGGTTCGGCCGACAGGGTCAGCGTGCTGACCCGGCGCTGCGGTTCGGCATCGCGCAGCCGCTCCAGCATCTGCTGCGGTGTCAGCGTGGCCTGCTGGCGCACTTGCACATGCATCACGCCGGGGCTCAAGGCCTCCATGATTTCTTCGCGGAAAGCCAGCAGTGCACCGGTCACGCCAATGGTCATCAACAGGGTGCCGGCGGTGATGCCGATGAACCAGTGGAGCTGGAACCAGATCTTCTTGAACATGTATCAGTAGGGCGGCGACAGGCGCGGGGAGCGCCTTGTTGATCTTGTCTGCCAGGCCAGTGAAACGGCCGGCGCGTCAATGACCGCCCGGACGGGCTGGGCGGATCAGCCCGCTATTATAGATCAGATGAAAATGATTCTTATTGATATCTGGAAGTGAGCGACGTGCGGTGTGGCAAGCTTGCTTCGGCTCACCCCAGCATCATGTTGATCATGGTCCGGGTCAACACACTCCCGGCATCGGCCGCGGCATCCACGATGCTCAGGTGATGCGCATGCGGCAAGTCCACGATTTCCACCGCATGGCCCGACTGACGCAGCGTAGCGGCATAGGTGTCGTTCTGGCGCCGGAATTCCGCCGTTTCCTGTGCGCCCACGCTCAGCAGCGCCTGCACGCCTTGCGGCATGGCCAGTTGCAGCGGGCTGGCCTGCAGGGCGTCAGAGGGGGACAGGTGCAGGGATTCGTTGAGGTAGGACAGGCGCACCGGCTCCAGGTCGTAGATGCCGGAGAGCCCACAGATGCCGCGCACGGGCGCTGCGCCCAGCGAAGCGATCAGCGCGGACAGATGGGCGCCGGCCGAATGTCCCATGAGCCAGATCGCCTCCGGATCGAAGCGCAGCGCGCCGGCCTTGGCGTGCAACAGGCGCAGCGCCCGGCCACAATCGGCGGCAATGTCACCCATGCGCACCTGCGGTGCGAGGCGGTAATTGACCAGCGCCACGTTGATGTCCTGCGCCAGATAGGGCAGGGCCAGCTGGCTGAACTGGTGCTTGTCCAGCGACCGCCAGTATCCGCCATGGATGAACACCAGCAGGGGGCGGCCATTGCTGCGTCCGGGAAAGAAATCCAGGGTCTGCAGCGCATCCTCGCCGTAGGGCACATCGGCCAGGTGCGGGTGGGCCTGGCGCGCGGCCAGCCCTTCACGGGCGAAACGGTCGAAGTAATCCTGGAAATCCGGGATGTGCAGGCGTACGTGATATTGCCGGTCCAGCGCCTGGCGGTCGTAGTCGCGATAGATGTTCATGGTCTTCCTCCCCGGCCCTTTGCGGCCCTCTCCCTATTATTCGGCGAACTGCCCGGAAATCAGATTGCGCAGCCAGACATTGCCCTCGTCCTGATTGTAGCGGCGATGCCAGAACATGTTGGTCTGCAGCGCCGGCAGTCGCAGCGGCGGTTTGATGTAGCGCAGTCCGAACGGCATGGCCGCGCTCTCGGCCAGCTTGCGCGGCACGGTCACGACCAGATCGGTGGTGCTGACGATGTAGGGCACGGCGGTGAAATGCGGCACGCGAAAGCGCAGGCTTTGCAGGATACCGGCCTTTTCCAGATTCTGGTTGATACGGTCATAGGGGCTCTCCAGCGACGACACCATCAGGTGTTCGGCCGCCAGGAATTCCTTGAGGCTGACCTCCCCGCGCCGATCCAGCGCATGGCCGATGCGGAACATGCTGACGTAGTCCTGGCGGAACAGCCGCCGCTGGTACAGTGCCTCGGACAGGTTGTCGAAGGCGCCGATGGCCAGGTCCACCCGGCCGGCTTCCATCTCGCTCTTGAGATCGACGGCGCCGGCGCGCACCGTGCTCACGCTCACCCCCGGCGCTAGCGCCGCGCAGGCCTCAATCAGACGGGGCATGAAATAGACCTCGCCGACATCGGTCATGGCGATGGTAAAGCGTCGTTCGCTACTTTGCGGGGAGAAACCTTCCTGCAGGTTGAGAGCCCGCGCCACCTGCTGCAGTGCCGCAGCGACCGGCTCGGCCAGCTGGTCTGCGAACGGCGTGGGTTGCATGCCCTGTGCGGTGCGCACGAAGAGTTCATCACCGAAGCTGCGCCGCAGCCGCGCCAGCGCATTGCTGACCGCCGGCTGCGACAGGCCCAGGCGGCGCGCTACCGAGGAAATCTGGCGTTCCTGGAAGACCTCCTGGAATACCACCAGCAGGTTGAGATCGATGTCACGGGGTTCGATGAGGGCCATGGATGAGCTTGGAGCCTGGAACGTGCACACCGCAGGTAGCCCTGCAGTGCACTGCAATATTCACGAAATGAATGGATCGTATTTTCGTATTTATATCGTAAAAGAAGGGCGATTGCACTACAGTGACGTCGCCGCCCCAGCCAACGGGGCCAGGTCGCGAGACCTGCACAGAGCGCCATCCAGAGCGACATTGTCGGCCGTCATCGGCGCGCCAGACCGGCAACACAATTAAAACAACGTAAAGACAGACGAGGAGTCAAGACATGAGTATCCACGCAAGTGGCGCTCTCCCCACGGTCCATGTGGACCAGGTGGTGGAGCAGGGCCGTTTCGGCACTTTCCAGTTCGGCCTGCTGCTGTTGTGCGGCCTGTGCCTGATCATCGATGGTTTCGACGTGCAGGCCATGGGCTATGTGGCGCCGGCCATCATTGCCGATTGGGGTGTCAACAAGGCCAGCCTGGGGCCGGTGTTCGGCGCCGGCCTGTTCGGCATGCTGCTGGGTTCGCTGGTACTGACCCCGGTGGGCGACCGCTATGGCCGCCGTCCGGTGCTGATCGCCTCCACGCTCTTCTTCGCGGCCTGCATGCTGGCCACACCCCTGGTGACCACGCTGGACCAGTTGCTGGTGGTGCGCTTCATCACCGGTTTCGGCCTGGGCAGCATCATGCCCAATGCCATGGCGCTGGTGGGTGAATTCAGCCCATCCTCTTCCCGCGTGACCCGCATGATGCTGGTCTCCTGCGGCTTCACCGTGGGCGCTGCGGCCGGCGGTTTCGTCAGCGCCGCATTGATCCCGGCGCACGGCTGGCATGCGGTGTTCTGGGTCGGTGGTGCAGTGCCGCTGGTGCTGGGCCTGGTCATGCTGGTCTGGCTGCCGGAATCGATCCAGTTCCTGGTACTGCATCGCCGTCCGCGGGCGCAGGTGGCACGCTGGCTGCGCAAGCTTGATCCGTCCATCGTCATCGATGAACGCACTGAGGTGGTGGTCAAGGAAGCCAAGGCCGAGGGCATGCCGGTGGCGGCCTTGTTCCGCGACGGTCGCGCCGGCGTGACCGTGTTGCTGTGGCTGATCAGCTTCATGAACCTGATCAACCTCTATTTCCTCTCCAACTGGCTGCCCACGCTGATCCATGACGCCGGCTATTCCACCAGCATGGCCGTACTGATCGGCACTTCACTGCAGGTGGGCGGCGTGATCGGTACCCTGACCCTGGGTCGCTTCATCAATCGCTATGGATTCACCCGGGTGCTGGGTGTCTGCTTCCTGCTGGCCTGCGTCTCGATTGCCATGATCGGCAAGGTGGCGGCCCTGCCGGCACTGCTGTTCGTGGCAGTGATCGTGGCCGGTTTCTGCATCGTCGGCGGCCAGCCGGCGGTCAATGCCCTGGCCGGGACCTACTATCCGACCACCTTGCGTTCCACCGGCATCGGCTGGGCGCTCGGTATCGGTCGCATCGGCTCGGTGGTGGGCCCGGTGATCGGCGGTCAGCTGATCGCCCTGCAATGGAGCAATGGTTCGCTCTTCATCGCCGCCGCCGTACCTGCCCTGATCTCGGCGCTGACCATCGCGCGCCTGCATCGTACTTCCCGAGGAGTTTCCGCATGACTACCGTCACCGATTCATCCGTCAGCCATCACGTGCATACCCGTGGCTACCAGTCCGGCTTCGGCAATGAGTTCGAGACCGAAGCCTTGCCCGGCGCCTTGCCGGCGCACCGCAATTCACCGCAGAAGGTGGCTTATGGCCTGTATGCCGAACAGATTTCAGGCACCGCCTTCACCGCCCCCCGTGGCCACAATCGCCGCTCCTGGCTGTACCGTATCCGCCCGGCAGCGGTACATGAACCCTTTGCTCCGATGGAGCGCGGCCTGCTGGTGAGTCACTTCGATGACGTGGCGCCGCCGCCGAACCAGTTGCGCTGGGACCCGCAACCCATGCCCACGGTCCCCACCGATTTCATCGAGGGCCTGGTCACCATGGCCGGCAACGGCTCGCCACAGGCCCAGAACGGTTGCGCCATCCATCTGTATGCGGCCAATTGCTCGATGACCGACCGCTTCTTCTATTCGGCCGATGGCGAATGGCTGATCGTGCCGCAACAGGGACGACTGCAGTTGCGTACCGAGCTGGGCGTGCTCGATATCGAACCGCAGGAAATCGCCGTCATCCCGCGTGGCGTGCGCTTTCAGGTGCGGCTGCCGGACGGCGAGGCACGCGGCTACGTCTGTGAGAACTTCGGCGCCTTGCTGCGCCTGCCGGATCTGGGGCCGCTGGGGTCCAACGGCCTGGCCAATCCACGTGATTTCGCCACGCCCCATGCCTGGTACGAAGATCGCGAGGGGGATTTCCAGTTGATCGCCAAGTTCGGCGGCAACCTGTGGCAGGCGAAGATCGGCCATTCGCCGCTGGACGTAGTGGCCTGGCACGGCAACTACGCGCCCTACAAGTACGACCTGCGCCACTTCAACACCATCGGCTCGATCAGCTACGACCATCCCGATCCCTCGATCTTCCTGGTGCTGCAGTCGCAGAGCGACACCCCGGGCGTGGATACCATCGACTTCGTGATCTTCCCGCCGCGCTGGCTGGCCGCTGAGGATACCTTCCGCCCGCCCTGGTTCCACCGCAACGTGGCCAGCGAATACATGGGCCTGATCACCGGCCAGTACGACGCCAAGGAAGGCGGCGGCTTTGTTCCCGGCGGCTGCAGCCTGCATAATTGCATGAGCGGCCACGGACCGGACGCGGCCACCTTCGAGAAGGCCAGCCGCATCGATACCAGCCAGCCGAACAAGGTCGATCACACCATGGCCTTCATGTTCGAGACCCGCAACATCCTTTGCCCCACCCGCCATGCCCTGGCGTCGCCGACCCTGCAGCGCGACTACCAGGATTGCTGGCTGGGAATCCAGAAGAACTTCAACCCGGAGCGCGCATGAGCCTGCCTAGCCTGAAACTGAACGAAACCCACGACACCGAGCTGCGCAGCTGGGTCGAGAGTGCCAACACCGACGGCTGTCCATTCCCGATCCAGAACCTGCCTTATGGTGTGTTCCGCCGTGCTGAAAGTGAAGAAAGCTTCCGTGCAGGCGTCGCCATCGGTGACCAGATCCTGGACCTGCCGGCGGCGCAGGCGGCCGGTGCCTTTTCCGGCTTTGACGAAGCCACGCGCCAGGCCGCCCATGCGGCCTGCAGCGGCAGCACGCTCAATGCCCTGATGGCCTTGACCCCGACAGCCTGGTCGGCGTTGCGCCTGGCGCTGTCGCGCCTGCTACGCACCGGCTCGCCGCACCAGACCGAACTGGCGGCCTGCCTGGTGCCGCAGGCCCAGGCCCGCTACGACGTGCCGGCCGCCATTGGTGACTACACTGACTTCTATACCTCCATCCACCACGCCACCTCGGTGGGCAAGCTGTTCCGTCCGGACAACCCGCTGCTGCCCAACTACAAGTGGGTGCCGATCGGCTACCACGGTCGTGCTTCGTCGATTGCGGTCTCGGGCCAGCAATTCCGTCGCCCGGTCGGCCAGACCAAGGCGCCGGATGCTGATACACCCAGCTTCGGACCCTGCAAGCGCCTGGATTACGAACTGGAAATGGGCATCTTCATCGGTGGGGGCAATGCCCTGGGCGAACCGGTACCGATGAGCCAGGCCGAAGACAAGGTGTTCGGCCTTTGCCTGCTCAATGACTGGTCGGCGCGCGACGTGCAGGCCTGGGAATACCAGCCGCTCGGCCCCTTCCTGTCCAAGAGCTTCGCCTCCACCATCTCGCCCTGGATCGTCACGCTGGAAGCGCTGGCACCGTATCGTTGCGCCTGGACCCGTCCGGCCGAAGATCCGCAGCCGCTGCCCTACCTGGATGCCCCCACCCTGCGCGAGAGCGGCGCCTTCGATCTGCAACTGGAAGTGCTGATCCAGACCGCCGCCATGCGAAAGGCCGGCACCGCCCCGCAGCGCCTGTCGCTGTCCAACTACCGCGACGCCTACTGGACCGTGGCGCAACTGGTGGCGCATCACACCGTCAACGGCTGCAACCTGCGCCCCGGTGATTTCCTGGGGACCGGCACCTTGTCCGGTCCGCAGCCCGGCGAGGCCGGATCGCTGCTGGAACTGAGCGCCGGCGGCAAGGCGCCCATCGAACTGGCCAACGGCGAGCGACGGATATTCCTGGAAGATGGCGACACCATCGTCCTGCGCGCCGCCGCCCGCCGTGATGGCTTGCCCACGATCGGGTTCGGCGAAGCCGCCGGCACCGTACTGCCGGCGCGCAGCCTGGCCTGAGCGGATCATTTACCGAGGAAGGATGAGGATGACAACCCTGTACAGCTATTTCCGCAGCTCGGCCTCCTACCGCGTGCGCATTGCCCTCAATCTCAAGGGCGTGGCCTACGAGACGGCAGCGGTACACCTGCTCAACCAGGGTGGCGAGCAGTTGCTGCCGGCCTTCACGCAACTCAATCCGCATGCGCTGGTGCCGGTGCTGGCCGACCAGGGGCAACTGCTGAGGCAGTCGATGGCGATTCTGGAATACCTGGAAGAGCGTTATCCCACGCCTTCCCTGCTGCCAGGCGACGCTTTTGCGCGCGCCCGCATCCGCGAGCTGTCGCTGGCCATCGCCTGTGAAATCCACCCGCTGAACAATCTGCGCGTGCTGCGTTATCTGAAGCAGCAGCTCGACATCGACGACGGCCAGAAGACCGCCTGGATCCAGCACTGGATCAAGCTCGGCTTCACCGCGCTGGAGCAGCAACTGGCGACCGATAGCACGCGCGGCCACTTCTGCGTGGGCGATGCGCCGACCATGGCCGATTGCTTCCTGATACCGCAGATCTTCAATGCGCGCCGCTTCGAGGTCGATATGGCGCCCTATCCGACGCTATGCGCCATCGAAGCCGCCTGTAATACGCTGCCGGCCTTCGAGCAGGCGCATCCGGCGCGCCAGCCGGACGCCGCCTGACCTGGGCCAGCCTTAGCTGCGGCGCGGCACCAGCAGGTTGCCGGTCATGATCAGCACGGCTTCGTCGTGCTGGTTGTAGGTGGTCACGCGGTGGTTGAGGAAGCCCTGCAGCGGTCGCGATTGTGAGGTCTTGATGCCCAGCACCTCGGCCTCCAGGCGCAGTACGTCGCCGGGGCGGGTGGGGCGTGGCCAGCGGAATTCATCGAAGCCGGCGCCGATGATGCCGCCCTGGATATGCAGCGTATCGACCAGCAGCCGCATGGTCAGCGCGGCGGTATGCCAGCCGCTGGCGGCCAGTCCGCGGAAGAAGGTCTGCTGGGCGGCAGCCTCATCCAGATGGAAGGGCTGCGGATCGAACTGGCTGGCGAACTGCTTGATGGCCTCGGCATCCACGGTCAGCGTGGCGGGGGAACGGAATACCTGGCCGGGCTGGAAGTCTTCCAAATAGTGGGGCGTATCCACGATGTCTCCTGATCATTGTTATCGATGTCACGGGCCGGTCTTCAGGAAACCGGACAGGGCCCCAGTATAACGACTTCAGCCGCCACCACGGGCCGCAGCGGACGATACGCTGCGGCCCGTGCGCTCCTGGGGCGGGCTCAGGAAGACTTGGGGGATAGCTTGCTCAACTGCTGGGTCAGGTAGCTTTGCCGCGCCTGCATGGTCGCCAGGGTGATGTTGAGGCGATTGAACTGGTTGGTGTAGTTGTCCTTGAGATCCTGCAGGCGCGAACTGGCGGCGGTCTGCTGATCGGTGACGATCTTCAGGCTGGCCTGCAGGCCCTTGGTCTTGGTGGCCAGCGTGCCACCTTCCTTCAGGATGCCATCCATCACCGTCTGCAGCTTGGTGACCACACCGCCGGTGGCGGTGAAGAGCTTGCTGATGCTCTCGAAGTCCTTGTTGGCAGCCGTGCTCAGCTTGGTCGAATCCAGCGCCAGCGTGCCGTCCTTCTGGAACGAGATGCCGACCTGCGACAGGTTCATCCCGCCGCCTTCACCCAGCGCGCCCAGCATGGTGCTGCGGATCTGCGTCATCATGTTCAGCACCGACGATTCCGACGCCAGCGGCGAGCCGGTATTGGCCTCGCCCTTGGTGGTGGACGGGGTTTGCTTGGTCAGGTTGGTCACCGCCTTGGCCAGCGTGTTGTAGGCGTTGACGAAGGTATTGGCGGCGGTGGTCAGTCCGCTGGTGTCATTGGAAATGGCCAGCGTGAAATTGTCGGTGGCATTGGTGACCTTGCTCAGGTTCAGCGTCACCCCCGAGATCACGTTGGTGACCTTGTTGCTGGTGCTGGTCACTGTCACGCCGTCGATGGTCATCCGCGCATCCTGCGCCTTGGCCAGTTGGCCCATGGTGCTGCCGGTGAGTCCGGCGTAATCGTTGCTGCCGGTCAGCTTGACCGCGTCGCTGCCGGTCGGGGTGAGCACCAGCTGTTCCTTGCCGCCGCTGGTGGTGATGCTGGCCGTCACGCCGGTGTTGGCATCGTTGATGGCCTTCATCACGTCATTGAGACGGATGTCGCCGCTGGCGTCCAGATCGGTCGGGGTGATGTTGAAGGACTTGTTGCCCACCTGCAGTGCCAGCGCGCCAGTGGCGAAGGTCTGGCCAGCCGTCACGCCCGGGGTGGTGACGGTGCCGCTGGGATCGAAGGCGAACGGCGCGAACGAGCCGGTTCCGCTGACCCGCAGGGTGTTGGCCGCGCCGCTGTCCTTGGCGGTCAGCACCAGGTGGTCATTGGTGCCATCGCTGACGATGGAGGCGTTCACGCCCGCTTCGCTGGCGTTGATGGCGTCACGCACACCGGCCAGGGAATTGGTCTTGGGCTGGATCAGCACGGTCGAGCCATTGCCGGTCTTGATGGCCAGCACGCCATTGTCGAAGGAGCTGCCCGGGGCGATGCCGGCCGAGCTGACCTTGACCGCCTGCGCCAGCTGGTTCACCGCCAGGCTGTACGAGCCCGAAGCCGCCTTGGCGGCGTCGCGCGGGGCCTGTACCTGGGTCACGCTGCTCGGTGTGCTGGAGGCCGGATCGTAGCTCAGTCCCGAGAGGGTGTTGTTGGCGGTGATCTTGATGGTATTGGCGGTGCCACCGGTATTGGATTCCAGCACCAGGTGGTCGCCGCTGCCGTCGGTGGTGATCGAGGCCGTGACCCCGGCCTTGGAGGCATTGATCGCATCGCGCACCCCGGCCAGCGTGGCATTGGCCTTGAGTGTGATGAACGTGGGCTGGTTGCTGCCCACCTTGATGGCGATCGAATCGCCGGCGTTGAAGGTGGTCCCCGCCGTGTAGCCGCCCGACTTCAGCTTCTGTGCCAAGACCTTGGTGGATTCGTCGGTATTGGTCTCGGCCGTGAGCGGATCGGTGGTCAGGCCGGTCCCGGTACCGGCATTGGTCAGGGTGGTCTTCTGGGCGCTGAAGGTGGCGGCGGTCATGCCCTTGAGCGCACTCTGGTAGGTCGACAAGGCGTTTTTCAGCGTGCCATAGGCGGAAATGAGGGTATTGAAACCACTTTCCTTGTTCTTCAGCGGCGTCAGCCGCGACTTGCTTTCGACCGCGATGAGCTGGTTGACCAAGGTCGCCACATCGAGCGGACCGGCCGATGTAGAGATGGACCCGGTGGAAGTTGCCATTGTTGACCCCTGAGCAATAATGATTTTTTTGTAATGTGAAAACTGACAAGTCGTCAGACTGTGCCACATTAACGGCAGATCTTTACAAAAGTAAAGAGTGGAGTGCCGACAAAAGCTGAAGGGGGGGCGGAATGGCGGTGTGGCGCGGAGAAGCGACCGGGCGGGTACGCGCCAGGCCGGCGACTGCCCGGTGAGGGCCGGGGCGCAACCTCACCCGATGGCAGTAGGCGGCAGCAGGCGGCCGCCGTGGGAAGCCGGCTTCAGGTCTGGATGAACTTTTCCAGCGGGTAGTGATGCTTGATGAAGGGTGACTTGATGACGATGTAGCTGAAATACTTTTCGATGCGCAGGTTCTGCTCCAGCAGCGACTCGATCACGCTCTGGTAGTGCACCACGCTGCGGGTCATGAACTTGAGCAGGTAGTCGTAACCCCCGCTGACCAGGTGGCATTCGATGATCTCGTCGACATTGCGGATATAGGACTCGAACTTGGCGAAGTCTTCGCGCCGATGGTCCGACAGCGTCACCTCGGTGAACACGATCTGCACATCGGCCAGTTTTTCCAGGCGGATGTAGGCGCCGTAGCCGCTGATGTAGCCGGCCTTTTCCAGGCGCTTGACGCGGATCAGGCAGGGGCTGGGTGACAGGCCGACGGCGTCGGCCAGGATTACGTTGGTAATGCGGCTATTTTCCTGCAGGTGACACAAAATCCTCAGATCGATCCGGTCCAGTTTCAACGCGCCGTTAGTCATCATGTTGCCTCGGGTTATTCGACTCAGCCGGCCTGCTGTCCCTGGGCGGGGAAGGCAGGCCGGATGTCAGGGCATTTTAACCCCTCCGGTCCGCATTTCCGCATCCGACCGGGGGCTTTGCTCGCATTGCCGGCCTATTTGACGGCCTGTCGCACTTCGGGCTGGGCCAGCACCTCGTCCAGGATGGCCCGCAGGCGCTGGAACATCAGCTCGAAATCGGCCGGGGTATAGCACAGCGCCGGCGCGAAACCGAGGATGTTGTCGCCGAAGGCGCGGAACACCAGGCCCTGCTGGTAGGCCACCTTGAAGATGCGTTCGTGCAGCTTCAGTTCAGGCGCGAAGCGCGCCTTGGTGTGCTTGTCGGCCACCAGTTCCAGCGCCCCCAACAGGCCCCGGCTGCGGGCGTCGCCCACCAGCGGATGATCCAGCAGGGCGCGCAGGCCACCGGTGAAATGCGGCTCGACCCGACGACCGTTTTCCAGCAGACCACCTTCCTCGTACAGGCGCAGCACCTCCAGCGCTACCGCCGCACTGACCGGATGGGCCGAATAGGTCTGCCCATGGCCGACCACCGTACTCATGGGCGCGCCATCGGCAATGCCCTGGTAGACCCGGTCCGACATCATCACCGCGCCCATCGGCGCGTAGCCTGCGGTCAGGCCCTTGGCCATGGTCATCAGGTCTGGCTGCACATCTTCGTCCAGGCAGGCGAACATGGGACCGGTGCGGCCGAAGCCGGTGATCACCTCATCCACCACGAACAGGATGCCCAGCTCGTTGCAGGCCAGCTGCATGGCCTTCAACCAGCCCTTGGGCGGCACCACCACGCCGCCCGAACCCTGGATCGGTTCGCAGAAGAAGGCCGCCACCTGGTCCGCGCCCAGTTCGGCCACCTTGTCGCGCAGCGCCTGTACCGAGGCGGCGATGATGGCCGCATCGTCGGCCAGTTCGCTGCGATAGGGATAGGGCGAGGGCAGGTAGTGCTGGGTCGGCAGCGGCAGGTCGAAGTGGAAGTGGAAGTTGGGCAGCGCGGTCAGGCCGGCGCCCACCGAGGAAGAACCATGGTAGCCCCGCTGCAGCGAGATGAAATGCTTCTTGGCCGGCTTGCCGATGGCGTTGTGGTAGTGCGTGATGTAGCGGACGGCGGCATCCACCGCATCCGATCCGCCCAGGGTGAAGTAGACATGCCGGAGCGAGGCCGGGCTGATGTCCACCAGCTTCTTGGCCAGCAGGATGGCCGGTTCCGAGGCGAAGTGGAAGTAGCCCGTGGCATACGGCAGGCGCTGCATCTGTTCGGTGGCGGCGCGGATCACGCTCTCCTGGCCATAGCCGGTGTTGACGCACCACAGGCCCGAGAAGGCATCCAGCAGTTCCTTGTCCTGATGGTCGGTCAGGTAGGCGCCACGGCCGGACTTGAGGATGATGGGTCCCAGCTCTTCGTGTTCGCGAAAGCTGGTCACGGGATGGATCAGGTGGCTGCGGTCGAGGGCAGCCAGGGTCGATGTTTGCATGAAGGAGGACTCGCTGACGATGGCGTTGAACAAGATCGTGCCAGGCGGGCGACACGACCGGGATGCGTTCTATGCTATGCCTGCCCGGTCGCAGCGAATGCGCAAGATGCGGGGTCCAAAAAGCATCTTCATGGGTTTTGCGGGCGGCTTTGGCATTTTCTGCGGCGCGCCCTGAGCGACCGGCTGCGGCCTCAGCCCAGCGCCTGGTTGACGATGGAAAACAGCTGCATGTCCGCCGCGCAAACCGGCGGCGTGCCCTTGCACATGCGCGTGACATGGTCGACGTTGGTCAGGCCCAGCGTGTCCAGCCAGGCCGGCAGGCCGCTGGATTCGAACACATCGATGCGGATGAAGGAATCCGAATAGGTATTGATCCAGTGCGCGATCAGACCCTTGGCGCGCTCGGCGTCGGGTGCCACCACCGGCCCGATCACGCGGCCATGGCCGAAGCGGCGCACCAGCGCAAAGCCCAGCATTTCGCCGTCGCGGTCCAGCGCCACGCCTTCGGACATCTCCAGCAGGGCCAGCAGCAGCTTGCTGCGCTCCATGCCGGTGGCGCGCGCATCCAGCGCCAGCAGGCGCTGCACATCGTTCTTGCCCATCGGCCGCACACGCTCGCCGGGCGGCAGCGAGACCAGCACCGGCTGTGCCGACGATCCCTGGAACTGGTGCAGCACATCCTGCTGCACGAAACCCAGCTGCCGGTACAGCGGCATACCGGCGGCGGTGGCATTGACCAGCAGGCTGCGGCCATTGACCTGGCTGGCGGCATGCTGCATCAGTCGCCGACCCAGGCCGCGCCGCTGCAGTTCGGCCTGCACCAGCAGCATGCCGATGACCGCGTGCTGCTCGCCGTAGCAGGTGCACACCACCGAACCGACCACCGGCAGCGCAGCGTCGGCCGCAGTGTGTTCCAGCAGATAACCTTGTCCCATCTGCAGCAGGAATTTCCAGTCCTCCAGCCGGTGCGGCCACTTGAAGCGCAGCGACAGCCGGTGGCAATTGCCCAGGTCATCCGGTGCGATGGCGCGCAGGCGCAGCTCCGGCAGGGGCGGCAGGGCGTGGGCGGAAGCGGGGGTGGACAGCGCGGGCATGGTGGCTCCTGGTCGGTTCAGTCGGGGAAGGGCTTAGAGCTGGCCCTGACACACGTACTTGGTGTGCAGGTAATCGTCCAGCCCATGCACCGAGCCTTCGCGGCCGTAGCCCGATTCCTTGACGCCGCCGAAGGGCGCCGCCTCGGCCGCCAGCGCACCCTCGTTGACGCCGACGATGCCGCTCTCCAGCGCATCGGTGACGCGGTGGATGCGCCGCACGTCGGTCGAATAGAAATACGCGGCCAGGCCGAAGGGCGTACCGTTGGCCGCCGCGATCACCTCCTCCTCGGTGGTGAAGCGCGTCACCGGCGCCACCGGGCCGAAGGTCTCTTCGCAGCTGCATTGCATGGCCGCGGTCACATTGGCCAGCACGGTGGGCGCGTAGTAGTTGTCGCTCTCGTAGCCGGGCCCCTGCAGGCGCTGGCCGCCGGTGATCACGTGGGCGCCGCGGGCGATGGCGTCGCGCACGTGCTGGTCGATCTTGGCGATGGCACGGGCATTGATCATCGGACCGATCTGCGAGGCCGGATCGCAGGCCGGGCCGACCTTCAGCGCCGCTACCCGTGCGCCCAGGCGGGCCACGAAGGCTTCATAGACCTTTTCCTGCACGTAGATGCGGTTGGGGCTCACGCAGGTCTGGCCGCCATTGCGGAACTTGGCTGCCATCACGCCGTCGATGGCGGCCTCCAGGTCGGCATCGTCGAAGACGATGAAGGGCGCATTGCCGCCCAGTTCCAGCGAGAGCTTCTTGAGGGTATCGGCCGAATGGCGTGCCAGGTGTTTGCCCACGGCGGTGGAGCCGGTAAAGCTGATCTTGCGCACCCGGCTGTCGGCCAGCCAGACATCGACCACTTCCGGCGTGCGCTCGCGCGAGGCCGTGACGATATTGATGACTCCGGCCGGTACGCCCGCTTCCTGCGCCAGCCGCACCAGCGCCAGCGAGGTCAGCGGGGTATCCTCGGCCGGCTTGCATACCACGGTGCAACCGGCGGCCAGGGCCGGTGCGATCTTGCGGGCGATCATCGCGGCCGGGAAGTTCCACGGCGTGATGGCGGCCACCACGCCCACCGGTTCCTTCAGCGCCAGCATGCGGCGGCCGGTGACCGGGGCCGGGATGATGTCGCCATTGGCGCGCGTGGCTTCTTCGCCGAACCATTCGACATAGCTGGCCGCATAGGCCACTTCACCACGACCCTCGGCCAGCGGTTTGCCCTGCTCGCGCGAGATCAGACGAGCCAAGTCTTCCTGGTGCGCCAGCAGCAAGTCGTTCCAGCGCTTGATGATGGTCGCGCGCTGCTTGGCAGGCGTGGCACGCCAGGCCGGGAATGCTGCAGCAGCGGCATCCACCGCGGCACGGGCATCGGCGGCATTGCCGTCGGGGACGCTGGCAAACACCTGGCCGGTGGCCGGATCGCTGACCGCAAGCTCGCGACCGTCGGCCGCTGCGCGCCATTCGGCGCCGATAAGGTGGGCGCCGGGCAGCAGGTCCTGGCGTTGCAGTTCGAGTGTAGTCATGGCAGGCATTCAGTAAAAGTAAAGACGATTCGAAAGAGTATTCACGCCAGCTTATCCTTGAGCCGGTAGTACATGCCCACCACCGGCAGGAACCAGGGCGCTCCGAAATGACCGGGGATGGCCGGCCATTCGCGGTCACGCCAGGGATTGGCCAGGGCATCGCCGGCCATCACCTGCGCCATGCACTGGCCCATGTGCACCGACATCTGCGTACCGTGGCCGCTATAGCCCATGGAATAGAACAGGCCATCGCGCTCGCCGGCCTGCGGCAGCCGGTCGCGCGTGATGTCGACCAGGCCGCCCCAGCAGTAGTCCAGTCGGACCGGACCCAGCTGCGGGAAGGTCTGCTGCAGGCCCTGGCGCAGGATCTCGCCACTGGCGGCATCGGACTGCGGGCTGGAAATCGCAAAGCGCGCCCGACCGCCGAAGACCAGCCGGGTATCGGGCGTCATCCGGAAATAGTGGTGGATATTGGCTACCGTGGTGTAGGTGCGCTGTTGGCTCAGCAGGCTGGCGGCGCGTTCGGTCCCCAGCGGCTCGGTCACCACGATGAAGCTGCCCACCGGCACGATGCGCCGGCGTAGCCAGCCGAAACTGCGGTAGGCCCCATGCCGGCTGGCGCCCGTGGCCAGCAGCACCTGCCGTGCCAGCACGCTGCCGCGCGTGGTGTGGACCCGATGCCCGTGGCTGTCGCCGATGCGTTCCAGCCGTCGTACCTCGGTGCCGGTGTGAATGGTCGCGCCGTGGCGCTCGGCCGCCATGGCTAGGCCGTAGGCGAATCGCCCCATGTGCATCTGGGCGCTGCGCTTGTAGAGCAGGCCGCCGTGGAAGCGCTCGCTCTGCACCTCGGCGCGCACCCGGGCGGCATCCAGGATTTCGACATCGCGGTCCACGCCGTCGGCCACCAGCCGTTCGGCGCTGCGCTGCAAGGCCTCCATGTGTTGCGGCCGGGTCGCCATCTTGAGCTTGCCGTGGCGCAGGAAATCGCAGTTGATGCCTTCCTCCTGCACCAGCCGTGCCACCGTATCGACTGCATCGTCATAGGCGTGGTACCAGGCGCGGGCGCGTTCGACGCCGACCCTCGCCGCCACCTCCGCATAATCCACCGCCAGGCCGTTGTTGACGTGGCCGCCGTTGCGGCCCGAGGCTTCGGCCGCCACATGCGGACCGGCTTCCAGCACGAGCACCGAGGCTCCGCGCCGGGCCAGTGCCAGCGCCGCCGACAGGCCGGTGAAGCCGCCGCCGACGATGGCCACGTCGACCTGCGCAGGCAGCTCGCGCGAGGGGGAGATATACAGCGGGGCAGAATCGGTCCAGTAGGATTCCAGCTTCATGGTCGGGATGTCGGGCAGGTAAATGGGGGCAGGGCGGCGCGTCTGCTGACGCAGCACGCCATGTCATCAAGGATAGGGCGTGCGGGCAAGCGATGTGGCGCGAACTGCAGCGCGCCGGCGGCATGGCATGCCGTTCTGGCGTGGGCAATCGGCATTTTGTTTGCCATGCGGCATCGCCTCCCGACTCAGTAACCGCGCTGGCGATCGACCAGCCCCAGCAGCGGCAGGCCGGCGCGATGGCGGCGCAGGTTCTCCAGCACTGCTTCCACGGCGCCATCGGGCTGGGTCATGCTGGCGATATGGGGCGTGAGCACGATGTCCGGATGGGTCCAGAAGGGGTGGCCCGGCGGCAAGGGTTCGACCTCGCACACGTCCAGCACCGCCGCAGCCAGCTGGCCGTCCGCCAGGGCGGCCAGCAGGTCGTCCTCGACCAGGTGGCCACCACGGCCGACGTTGACCAGCGCCGCGCCACGGGGCAGTTGCGCAAACAGGGCGGCATTGAGCATGCCACGCGTGTCCCCGGTCAGCGGCACCAGGCACACCAGCACATCGGTGCGCGCCAGGAAATCCCTCAGGCCCGCGCTGCCGCTGTAGCAGTCGATGCCCTCCAGCTGGTGCGCCGAACGGCTCCAGCCGGCGCAGGGAAAACCCAGTCCATGCAACTGCTGCAGCACCGCCTGGCCCAGCATGCCCAGACCCAGTACCCCGACCCGGCAGGCCGTGGCCGGCCGTACGCGATGCGCCCGCCACACCTGTTCGCGCTGCTGTCGGGCATAGAGGCGGCTGTCGCGATGCAGGCCCAGCACCGCGTGGGTCACGTATTGCACCATGCCGGCGGCAATCCCGGGTTCGGTCATGCGCACCACCGGCAGCTCAGGCGGCAGGGTGGACATGTCGAACTGGTCGATGCCGGCACCGACCGAAAACAGGATTTCCAGGTTGGGGAAGCGCTGGGCGATATCGTCCGGCGGCGTCCAGGCCGCCAGGTAGCGCACGCTGGCGTCATCGCCCTGGTGCGGCCAGATCTGGAAGGGCTGCTCCGGTGCCTTTTGCGCGAACAGCTCGGCCCATTCGGCGCCCCGCACGGGATCGGCTTTGTAGAGAAAGGTCATGGTGAGTCGCGCCGGCCGTTCAGCCCAGCGCCTGGTTGATCATGGAATAGGTACGCCAGGTCGGATCGGCTGTGGGCGGCGTGCCCCGGCACATGCTGACCACGTCGTCCACGCAGGTCAGGCCGATCTCCTGCAGCCAGGGTTTGAGGCCGGTGCGGCCGGGCACGTCGATGCGCATGTAGGCACCCGGGTAGGCGTTGACCCAATAGGCGATCAGCGCCTTGGCGTCTTCCACGCCGCTGGCGATGACCGGCCCGATCACGCGCCCGCGGCCGAATTCGCGCTGGAAGGCCACGCCCGCCACCTGTCCCTGCCGCTCCAGCACGACCACCTCGGCCAGTTTCAACAAGGCCTGCAGCAGGGCGCTGCGGTCGATACCGCTGGCCTGGTGATCCAGTGCCAGCAGGGCTGGCACTTCATCCGGGCGCAGCGGGCGGATGTGCGTGCCCGCCGGCAGCGTGGCGGGCGCGCTGGCCGTGGTGCTCTGGTGCTGGCTGAGGGTATCGGTGACCACGAAACCCAGTTTTTCATACAGCGGGCGCCCGGCCTCGGTGGCATTGAGGATGACGTTGCGGGAGCCGGCATCGGCCAGCAGGCGCTGCATCATGGCGCGCCCCAGGCCGCGTCCCTGCAGGGCATCAGCGATGATCACCAGACCCAGCGACGCATAGTCATCGTCCAGCCGGCACAGCATGCCGCTGCCGGCCACATTGAGGGTGCCATCAGGCTGTTCCTGTTCGACCGCCCAGCTGCTGCTGACCTGATGGTGGAACTGCCAGTCCGCCAAGCGGTGCGGCCAGTGCAGATGGAGGCTCATGGCATGGCAGGCCGGCAGATCCGTGGCGCGCATGGGGCGCAGCGTGGTGCGGTCGGCCTGGGTGGTGTCGAGCGTGCTTTCAGTGTGCATGAAGCTTGTCCTTATCAATACGTGTCGATCCATGTGATCGCGTTCTCTATGAGCGCTGCCTGCGAACCGGCCCGGCAGTCGGCACACCTCAGCGATGATGCGCCATCGGCGGCGCGCGGCGGATGGTTTCGATGCCGCGAATTCGCAATCTTATGGCGATCTGCACCCCTATCTCGGCACAAAATTGGGCGGCGTCGGCATTAGCATGGTGCTGCCCCGCATGGCTCACTGGTAAATGATTTACGCATGTGTGGTGCAAGCGATTGCCCAGGCAGTGTTCATCTGCGCCCACACCCTGCCTGCATCCGGATCGCCAGCCTGCCGACGGCAACTGCACCAGCTTGGTGAAAATGCCCCAAAGCAGCGCGTCCGGCTCGCATTGCTGCACTGCTCGGCAAGCTATGCTGATTGGGCCGTCGAAAACACATATTTCTGTTTCGCGGCCCCGTCAAAAAGGAATAAACCGCAAGTGTCGCCATGTTGTAATCCTTCTCATGCATTGAACCTCAGGCAAGAGAATTCGCCGCATCCCTTTGCAGGATCATTTTTTTGACAGGACGATTTTCCATGAGCACTTTCAAGCCCAAATTCATCACCTTCGACTGCTACGGCACGCTGACCCGTTTCCAGATGTCGGAAACCGCGCAGAAGATCTACGCCGACCGTGTATCGGCCGAGGACATGCCTTTCTTCCTGCGCCAGTTCGCTGCCTATCGCTTCGATGAAGTGCTGGATCAGTGGAAGCCCTACGAACAGGTCTGCAAGAACGCCATCACCCGTACCTGCGCGCGCTGGGGCATCAAGACCACCGACGAGGAAACCGGCGCCTTCTACAAGGCCGTGCCGACCTGGGGCCCGCATGCCGACGTGCCGGCCGGCCTGTCCAAGGTGGCCAAGGAATTCCCGTTGGTGATCTTCTCCAACGCCGACGACAGCCAGATCATGCATAACGTCGAACAACTGGGTGCGCCCTTCCACAAGGTCTTCACCGCCCAGCAGGCACAAGCCTACAAACCGCGCCTGAGCGCCTTCGAATACATGCTCGACAACCTCAACTGCAATCCGGAAGACGTGCTGCACGTCTCTTCCAGCCTGCGCTACGACCTCATGCCGGCCTCCGACATGGGGATCAAGAACAAGGTCTTCGTCAGTCGCGGTCATGAGCCCTCGACGCCGTACTACGGCTATACCGAGATCAAGGACATCTCCGGTCTGCCCGGCGTGCTCGGTCTGTAAGCCGGGCTGGAGCAGGAAGGGAGCCGCCCGCGTGCAGCACGTGAGCGGGCACTCCCGGCAACAGCAGTGTTCCGGTCGTCGCCGGCCTGGCATCAGGCTTGCGATCCATGCGACCGGCTACCATCAGGTGGCACGCTCTGTGCGGAGGGATCTGCGACAGCAGACGCCAGGGCAGGCCGGTGGTCTTCGTGGTTGAACTTTTATCGTGAGGCTTTTCATGAGCAAGCAGGAAAACGGACGACTCCCCGCAGAGGGCTCCATCATCACCGGCGCATCGCCGGACCACGTGCAGGGCGGCTTCACCCGCCGCGACATGATGCGCACCCTGCTGGCCGGCAGTCTCATGACGGTGGGCGGCACGGGCCTGCTCACGGCCAGCGGCAGCGCCATGGCGCAGGCGGCACAGACCGGCAAGCGCGGTGGCAAGATGCGCATCGCCACCCAGACCAGCTCCACCGCCGACACCCTGGACCCGGCCAAGACCGCGCACTCCACCGACTACACCCGGGTGCACATGTTCTACAACGGCCTGACCAAGCTGGACGGCAAGCTGGGGCCGCAGATGGTGCTGGCCGAGGAGATGCTCACCAACGACGCCATCACCTGGACCGTCAAGCTGAAGAAGGGTATCAGCTTCCACGACGGCAAGCCGCTCACCCCGGCCGACGTGGTCTTCTCGCTCATGCGCCACAAGGACCCGGCCACCGCCTCCAAGGTCAAGGTGCTGGCCGACCAGATCGAATCGGTCAAGGCCAGCGGTCCCAATGAAGTGCAGATCAAGCTCACCAGCGCCAATGCCGACCTGCCGGTGATCCTGGCGACCGCGCAGTTCCTGATCGTGCGCGACGGCACCACCAACTTCAGCAGCGCCAACGGCACCGGTGCCTTCAAGCTCAAGGAATTCACCCCCGGCGTGCGCACCATCGGCGTACGCAACGAAAACTACTGGAAGAGCGGCCTGCCCTACCTGGACGAGGTCGAACTGTTCGGCATCCCCGACGAGGCTGCCCGCGTCAATGCGCTGCTCTCCGGCGACGTGCACTGGATCAACGACGTCAACGCCCGCTCCACCGGCCGCGTCAAGGGCACCGCCGGCTATACCGTCATGGAAACCAAGTCGGGCCAGTACACCGACCTGATCATGCGCCAGGATGTGGCACCCGGCAGCAGCATGGATTTCACCCTGGGCATGAAGTACCTGCTGGACCGCGAACAGATCAAGATGGCCGCCTTCCGTGGCTACGCCGTCACCGCCAACGACCAGCCGATCGACCCGACCAACCGCTTCTACTTCGCCGGCCTGCCGCAGCGCGCCTTCGATCCCGACAAGGCCAAGTTCCACCTGGAGAAGGCCGGTGTCATGGGCAGCACCATTCCCATCGTGGCCTCGGTGGCCGCCACCGGCTCGGTGGACATGGCCGTGCTGATGCAGCAGAGCGCTGCCAAGATCGGCCTGAAGCTTGATGTCAAGCGGGTCCCGGCCGATGGCTACTGGTCCAACCAGTGGATGAAGGTGCCGGTCGGCTTCGGCAACATCAATCCGCGCCCCAGTGCCGACATCCTGCTGACCCAGTTCTTCAAGTCGGATGCCCAGTGGAACGAATCGGGCTGGAAGAATGCCCAGTTCGACCAGCTGGTGGTAGCCGCGCGCGGCGAGACCGACTTCACCAAGCGCAAGGCGATGTATGCCGACCTGCAGACCATGATCCACGAGAAGTGCGGCATCGGTATCCCGGTCTTCATCATCAACCTGGAAGGCATGAGCACCAAGGTCAAGGGCATCGATCCGGTGCCGCTGGGTGCCTTCATGAACTACACCTGTGCCGAGTACGTCTGGCTGGATGCGTGAGAACGGGAAAGTCTCACGCCTGATGCAATGAAGGCAGTGCAAGTCGCATGGGACCGGTCGGCACAGTCGGCCGGTCCCGGCACTGGTTACCGAGGATAGCTATGAATGGAATGGTCCTGCGTCTGATCGTGCGCCGCCTGCTGCAGGCGGTGTTGACGCTGTTGCTGGTGTCGGCCGGCGTGTTCTTCATCACCAACCTGTTGCCGGGCGATGCCGCCCAGACCGCGCTGGGTCAGGCGGCCACGCCCGAGACGGTGGCCGCGCTGCGCCTGCAGTACGGACTGGACCTGCCGGCCCCGCTGCGTTATGCCCACTGGCTGGGCAACCTGGTTTCGGGCAATCCGGGCATGTCGCTGGTCAACAATGTGCCGGTGGCGCAGATGATAGGTGGGCGCCTGCCGGCCTCGCTGATGCTGGCCGCCGTCACCGCCCTGGTCTCGGTGCCGCTGGCGCTGTTCCTGGGCATCTTCTCGGCCATGCACCGTGGCTCCTTCTTCGACCGTGCCGTCAATGTCAGCGCGGTGTCGATGGTCTCGGTGCCGGAGTTCCTGGTGGCCACCGTGGCGGTGATGATCTTCGCCGTCAAGCTGCGCTGGCTGTCGGCGCTGTCGCAAGCCACCGAGGCCGCCACCCTGGGTGCCTTCGTCAAGGCCTATGCCATGCCGGTGCTGACGCTGTGCTGCGTGATCGTGGCCCAGATGACGCGCATGACCCGTGCCGCCGTGATCGACCAGCTGCGTTCTTCCTACGCCGAGATGGCCCTGCTCAAGGGCGTCAGCCGCACCCGCATCGTGCTGCGCCATGCGCTGCCCAATGCCATCGGTCCGATCGCCAATGCGGTCGCGCTGAGCCTGTCCTATCTGCTGGGCGGGGTGATCATCGTGGAGAGCATCTTCAACTATCCCGGCATTGCCACCCTGATGATCGACGCCGTGACCACCCGCGACATGCCGCTGGTACAGGCCTGCTCGATGATCTTCTGTGCCGGCTACCTGCTGCTGGTGCTGACGGCCGATGTGCTGGCCATTGTTTCCAATCCAAGGTTGAAGACCCGATGAAAGCCCTCCACGACTCCACCGGCGGGGAAGTTGCCGCCCCGGCTGCTCCCGCTCCTGCGAAGCGCGCGCGCCGCCACTCGAACATGGCCTGGATCGGCATGGCCATCGTCGGCTTCTGGGTGCTCATGGCCATCCTCGGCCCCAGCATCTCGCCCTACGACGCCACCGCCATCGTCGATACCGACGTGTTTTCCGGCATGAGTCACAAGTTCCTGCTGGGCAGCGACTACCTGGGGCGTGACATGTTGAGCCGCATCCTCTTCGGCACCCGCGCCACTATTGGCCTGGCGCTGGCGGCGACCGTACTGGCCAGCGCCACCGGCACCGCCGTGGCGCTGTTTGCGGCCTTCTCCGGCGGCTGGCGCGATGCCGTCATCAGCCGCGCCCTGGACGCCCTGATCTCGATTCCCAGCAAGATGTTCGCGCTGATGATGGTGGCCACCTTCGGTTCTTCCATGCTGCTGCTGGTGGTCACCGCCGCCATCACCTACATGCCAGGCGCCTACCGCATCGCCCGTTCGCTGGCGGTCAATGTGCAGGCCATGGAATACGTGCAGGCTGCGCGTGCCCGTGGCGAGGGCGTGTGGTACATCATGACCACCGAAATGCTGCCCAACATGATCCGCCCGGTGCTGGCCGACTTCGGTCTGCGCTTCGTCTACGTGGTGCTGCTGCTGTCGGGCCTGAGCTTCCTCTCGCTGGGCGTACAGCCGCCGGATGCCGACTGGGGCTCGCTGGTGCGGGAAAACATTTCCGGCCTGGGCGAGGGTGCCCTGGCGGTGATCATGCCGGCGCTGGCCATTGCCTCGCTCACCATCGGCGTGAACCTGCTGATCGACAACCTGCGCGGCAAGCGCGCTGCCAAGGAGTAAGCCTGTGAAGCAGTTCGATACTTTCCTCGGCAAGAAGGGCAGCACGCCCGCCTCCCCGACCGGCCAGCCCCTGGTCGAGGTGCAGGGGCTGCGGGTGAGCGTGCGCAAGGACGATGGCTCCGCGGTGGAGATCGTCAAGGACGTCAATTTCACCGCCGCGCCCGGCGAGGTGCTGGCCCTGATCGGCGAATCCGGCTCCGGCAAGACCACCATCGCGTTGTCGCTGCTGGGCTATGCCCGTAAAGGTTGCCACATTGCCGGCGGCCAGGTCCGCATCGGCCAGCGCCAGATCGACCAGATGGATGAGAAGGCGCTGCTGGCCATGCGCGGCCATCATGTGGCCTATATCGCCCAGAGTGCGGCGGCAGCCTTCAACCCGGCGCGCACCTTGATGGATCAGGTCATCGAGAGTGCCCTGCAACATCGCGTGATGGACAAGGCCAGCGCCCGCGCCAAGGCGGTCGAGCTGTTCCGCGCACTGGCGCTGCCGAAACCCGAGAGCATCGGCGACCGTTATCCGCACCAGGTCTCGGGTGGTCAGCTGCAACGCGTGATGGCGGCCATGGCCCTGATCACCGATCCGGAACTGGTGATCCTGGACGAACCCACCACGGCCCTGGACGTGACTACCCAGATCGAGGTGCTGCGCGCCTTCAAGAAGGTGGTCAAGGAACTCGGCACCACCGCCGTCTATGTTTCCCACGACCTGGCCGTGGTGGCGCAGATGGCCGACCGCATCATCGTGCTGCGCGACGGCGCCGTGCGTGAGATGGGCAGCACCGGACAGGTGCTGCATGAACCCGCCGACAGCTATACCCAGAGTCTGATTGCGGCCGCTTCTCCGGCCACGCGGGTGGCGCAGCTACGTGAAGTGCTGCCGGCCAGCCTGCCGGCCGACGCCAGGGCGCCGCTCTTGCGCATCAGCGGCCTGGTGGCCGGCTACGGCGCCCCGGACCGGCTGGGCCTGCCCGGTGTACGCATCCTGGATGACATCAACCTCACCATCCAGCGCGGCAGCACGGTGGGCATCATCGGCGAATCCGGCTCCGGCAAGACCACCCTGGCACGCGCGGTGGCCGGCATGATCGCCCCGGCGCGCGGCAGCATCCAGCTCGATGGCCAGAACCTCTCGCCGACCCTGGAGGGACGCAGCCGCGAACAGTTCCGACGGGTGCAGATCGTGTTCCAGAACGCCGATACCGCGCTCAACCCGGCCCACAGCATCGGCCGCATCCTGAACCGCCCGCTGGCCTTCTATCACGGCCTCAAGGGCGATGCCATGCGGCGTCGCACGGCCGAACTGCTGGACCTGGTCAAGCTTCCCTCCAGCGTGATCGACCGCCTGCCGGCCGAACTCTCCGGCGGCCAGAAGCAGCGCGTGAACCTGGCCCGCGCCCTGGCCGCCAAGCCCGACCTGATCCTGTGCGACGAGGTGACCTCAGCCCTGGATACGGTGGTGGCTGCCGCCATCCTGGAACTGCTGGCCGAGCTGCGGCGCGAGCTGCAGGTGTCCTATATGTTCATCAGCCACGACATCAGCACGGTGCGCGCCATCTGTGATGACATCGTGGTGCTGTATGCCGGTCGCATGGTCGCCAACCGCCCGCGCGAGGCGATGATGGCGCCGCCTTACCACCCGTATTCGCACCTCTTGCTGTCGTCGGTCCCGGCCATGCAGCAGGGCTGGCTGGAACAGGTGGCCGGGGCCGGTCAGCACAAGCTGCCGCCCATCGGCGCGGCCGACCCGTCGCCTGAGATCTGCGCCTTCCTGCCGCGCTGTTCGCTGCGGGTGGATGGCGTCTGCAACGTGGTGCCGCCGCGTCGCCGCAACATGGAACATGGCGGCGAGATCCTGTGCCATCGCTCCGACGCCGACCTGCAGCAGGCACAGGCGCCGCTGCTGCCGGTGGAAGGCGTGACGGTCTGATCCCGGCACCGGTATTCGAATTCAGGCCAAGTCGATTGGCCAACCCATAGGAGAAGAAATGTCTGCAGCGTTGGTGTTGTACCGTGCCTCTGGCGCGCCCTTGTCCACCCCGTTCCGCCCGGCCGCGCTGGGCCAGGCTGATCCCTTTGCCGCTTCGCGAGAAATCGCCTGGCAGGGCAGCGGCGGTATGAGCGCGGGCCGGTTGCGCCTGGAAGGCGCATTCGAGATCGCCCGTTTCCCGCACCAGGAGACCCTGGTGGTGGTGCAGGGCGAACTGCATGTCGAGACCGAGGGCGCCGCGCCGCTGGTGCTCAAGCCCGACAGCGGTGTGGTGCTCACCACCGGCGCCGCGCTGCGTGTATCGGCTCCGGTGCCGACGCTGGTGGTGTTCTGCGCGGCTGATTGCCCGCAACCGGTGCAGCCGGGCGTGTTCCCGCTGGTGGCCGAGGCCGACTTCAAGCCCTCGGCCAATTCTCTGCCCAAGGAGATCCTGCTGGGGCCGGTCCCGCAATGCCGCAGCGACAACGTGGTCGATGAGACTTCCATCCACGCCAAGATCGGCACCTGGGACTCCACCCCTTACCACCGTATCGTGCGCGCCCATCCGGTCAATGAATTCATGCACATCCTCGATGGCGGGGTGCGCTTCGCCGAGCCCGATGGCAGCGTGGTGGCGGTGGAGCGGGGCGATGCCGTGTTCGTGCCGCAGGGCGCTTCCATCGGCTGGGAGAGCAGCGAGCGTGTGGCCAAGTTCTATGTGGTCCAGACCGTGCCGGCCGGGGAGGGAAAGTAAGATGTCGCCCCCACTCGTCCAAGTCCAGAGTCCGACCACGCCGCCTGCCGCGGCCGACGTGGTCATCATCGGTGGCGGCATCATCGGCATCTTCACCGCCTACTACCTGGCCAAGCGCGGCATCTCGGTGGCCGTGGTCGAAAAGGGTCGCATTGGCGCCGAGCAGTCCAGCCGCAACTGGGGCTGGTGCCGCCAGCAGAACCGCGATGCCCGCGAGCTGCCCATGGCGACCAAGAGTATCGACCTGTGGGAGCAGTTCTCCGCCGAGAGCGGCGAGGATACCGGTTTCACCCGCTGCGGCCTGCTCTACCTGTCCAACGATGACGAGGAAATCAATCGCTGGGCCACCTGGGGCAAGTTCGCCAAGAGTGCCGGCGTGACTACCTATATGCTGGACAGCAAACAGGCCGCCGAACGTGGTCACGCCACCCGGCGTCCCTGGAAGGGCGGGGTGTTCTCGCCCACCGACGGCACTGCCGATCCGGGCAAGGCGGCACCGGCGGTGGCGCGCGCGGTGATGAAGCTGGGCGGTCACGTGATCCAGCAATGCGCGGCGCGTGGTATCGAAACCGAAGGAGGCCGCGTTTCCGGTGTGATCACCGAAGCCGGCGTCATCAAGACCCGCACCGCCATCCTGGCCGGCGGCGCCTGGGCGTCATCGTTCTGCCACCAGCTGGGCATCCGCTTTCCGCAGGCCTCGGTGCGGCAGTCCATCATGAGTGTGGCGCCGACCAACGAGCCCCTGCCGGGCGCACTCTACACCTCGGGTGTGGCGGTCACGCGGCGCAGCGACGGCTCCTATGCACTGGCCATCAGTGGTCGGGCGCGGGTCGATCCGACCTTGCAGTTCCTGCGCTTTTCGCCGCAATTCCTGCCGATGTTCGCCAAGCGCTGGCGCAACCTGTCGCCGGGTGGCCTGCAGGCCTGGCGCAGTGGTCACGAGAGCCTGTCGCGCTGGCGCCTGGATGCCCCCACGCCGATGGAACACATGCGCATCCTGGATGCGCCGGCCGATCCGGTGTCCATCCGTGCCACCCATCGCCGCGCCATCGAACTGTTGCCCGAGCTGGCAGAGGCCCGCGTCACCCATACCTGGGCCGGCTATGTGGACAGCACGCCCGACGGCGTGCCAGGCATCGGCGAATTGCCGCAGACGCCGGGGCTGATCCTGGCGGCCGGCTTCTCCGGCCACGGTTTCGGTATCGGACCGGGTGCCGGGCACCTGATCGCCGACCTGGCCAGTGGCGTCACGCCCATCGTCGATCCGCGCCCCTATCACCCGAATCGCTTCAACGATTCGTCCTGGGGCAAGGTCGCCGACTTCTGAGGCGGACGGCCTTCAGCGGCGCCAGGGCAGTGGCGCGAAGGCGCGCCGGGCGGCCTCCAGAAACAGACGCTGGCGGGTGGTCAGGCCCTGGCGACTGGGCAACAGCGCCATGATCGGCGCCGGGTCCAGCTGCCAGCCCGGCAGTACGCGCTTGAGATGGCCGTCGCCCAGCAGATGGGCGCAATCCCATTCGGAACGGGCCACGAAGCCTTCGCCGTCGAGCGCCCAGTCGCGCGTGACGGTGCCATCGTTGGAGGACAGCATGCCGTGCAGCCGCACCGTGAGTGCCTTGCCGGTGCGACGCCCGGCGCCGTCCACCGGTGTAAAGCGCAGGCGGCTGACGTCGTCGTCGTTCTCGCGCAGGCAGACATAGGGGTAGTCGACCAGTTCGGACGGATGCTTCAGGCGCTGCATGCGTCGTGCCAATGCCGGTGCGGCGCACAGGAAGCGCTCGTTGGGCGCCAGGAAATGGCCGATCCACGAGGAGCCCTTGACGCGCCCGATGGAGATCACCGCATCGGCGCCGGTGGCGGCGGCCAGCGGACTTTCGGCCAGCAGCAGCGAAATCGCCAACTGCGGGTGGCTGCGCTGCAGGTCGCGCACCAGCGGCGCCACGTAGCGGCGCCCGAAGCCGAATGGCGCCACCACCCGCAGCGAACCGCTCACGCCGGAACCGAGCCCGCCACGGTCGGCCTCGCGCGAGACCCGCGCCGTGAGCGATTCGATGCGCTCCAGGATGTCCACGGATTCCTGCACCAGGCGCTGCCCCTCGTCGGTCAGCGCAAAGCCGCGGGTGGCGCGGTTGGCCACGCGCACGCCGATGCGTTCCTCGATGCGCTGCAGGCGCACGGTGACCGCCGGTGGGGTCAGGTCCAGCAGGCGCGCGGCCGCGGCCAGCGAAGCGCTGGCGCCCAGCGCCCGCAGCAGTTGCATGTCATCGAGTTGCAGCATTAAAGACCTCTTAATGGTGGATTGAACGGATATTAAACATGGATGATCCCCGTCTGGCTACAGTCCATCTCAGGAAATCTTCGGCGGCATGGCCGATCTCTTGCAAACCTTCTTCTTTTCGATCAGCCCATTTCATGACTCACGATAGCGACTCCCACCATTACCCCGTGACCATCAACCCGGTCGGCCTGGCCACGCCGGGCGGTCACTACAGCCATGTCGCCAGCGGCAACGGCATGCTGTTCATCTCCGGCCAGCTGCCCATCGACGCCAGTGGCCACAAGCTCACCGAGGCGTCCTTCGAGGTCCAGGCGCGGCAGGTGCTGGCCAATGTCGAGACCGCCCTCATCGGTGGCGGCAGCGAGATCGGCAAGCTTCTGCAGGTGCGTATCTACCTCACCGACGTGGCGCACTGGCCCCTGTTCAACCAGATCTATGCAGCCTGGGCCGGGGCTGCCCGTCCGGCGCGCGCGGTCGTACCGGTACCGGCCCTGCATTTCGGCCTGCAGATCGAGGTCGAGGCGACCGCACTGTTGTGAACACACCGTTGCGCGACCTGGACCGACCCCAACCCAAGGACATCCCGACATGACCCTTCACGCCTCTGCCTCACTTCCGCTGGACCACCTGGGCCGCACCGCCCGGCTGGCGCATTTCTATATCGATGGTGCCTGGGTGCGCCCTCAGGGTAGCGAATGCGCCAGCGTCATCGCCCCGGCCACCGAAGCGGCGGTCGGCGAGATCGCGCTGGGCAATGCCGCCGATGTGGACCGTGCGGTGCAGGCCGCACGACGGGCCTTCCCGGCCTGGGCCGCGACTTCGCCGGCCGAACGCGCCGTCTTGCTGGGCCGCGTACATGCCTTGCTGCTGGAACGCAGCGAACTGTTCGCCCAGGCGCTCACGCTGGAAATGGGCGCGCCCATCAGCTACGCCCGCAACGCCCACGTGCCGCTGGCGGCCGAGCACCTGCGCGTTGCCCGCGACAACCTGGCCGACTATCCCTTCATCCGCCCACGCGGCACCACTGCCATCGTGCGCGAGCCCATCGGCGTATGCGCCCTGATCACGCCCTGGAACTGGCCGATCTACCAGATCACCGCCAAGGTCGGCCCGGCCCTGGCGGCCGGCTGCACGGTAGTGCTCAAGCCCAGCGAACTGTCGCCGCTGTCGGCGCTGCTGTTCGCCGAGATCGTGCACGAGGCCGGGGTGCCGGCCGGGGTCTTCAATCTGGTCAATGGCACCGGCGCCGAAGTCGGCGCGGCCCTGTCCGTGCATCCGCAGGTGGACATGATTTCCATCACCGGTTCCACTCGTGCCGGCGTGCTGGTGGCGCAGGCGGCGGCGACCACCGTCAAGCGCGTAGCCCAGGAGCTGGGTGGAAAATCGCCCAACCTGGTGCTGCCGGACGCCGATCTGGAGCGCGCCATCCCACCCGGGGTGGCGGCCGCCCTGCGCAACATGGGCCAGTCCTGCAGCGCGCCCACACGGCTGATCGTGCCCCGCGTGGCGCTGGATCGCGTGCATGCCCTGGCGCTGGCAGCGCTGGCGCAGATGCAGGTGGGCGATCCGTGGCAGGAGTCCACCACCCATGGCCCGCTGGCCAATCGCGCCCAGTTCCTGCGGGTGCAGCAGATGATCGAGGCCGGCCTGCAGGATGGCGCGCGGCTGCTGGCCGGCGGTCCCGGACGCCCGCAGGGGCTGGATCAGGGCTACTATGCGCGACCCACGATCTTCTCGGACGTGCATACCGACATGGTGATCGCGCAGGAGGAAATCTTCGGCCCGGTTCTGGCCATCCTGCCCTACGACAGCGTGGAAGAAGCCATCGCCATCGCCAATGACAGCGTCTATGGCCTGGGGGCTCATGTGCAGGGGACCGACAAGGACCAGGTGCGCGCCGTGGCGGCCCGCATTCAGTCCGGCCAGGTCCACCTGAACTACCCGGCCTGGGACCCGCAGGCGCCCTTCGGCGGCTACAAGCAGTCCGGCAACGGCCGCGAGTACGGCGTCGAGGGTATGGAAGAGTACATGGAAGTGAAATCGATCCTGGGCTACTACGCCTGATCGCCTGTCGAATCGGAGACTACACCCGCAATCATGGAACACACCCCTCATCAGCACGACAGCCTGCACCCGTATCTGGCCCACTGGGCCGGCCTGCGCCGCGACCTGCATGCGCATCCCGAATTGCGTTTCGAGGAACATCGCACCGCCGACGTGGTGGTGCGGGAACTGGAGTCACTGGGCTATGCCGTCACCCGTGGCCTGGGTGGCACCGGCGTAGTGGCCAGTCTCCCGGGCAGCGACCCGCAGCGCGGCATCGTGCTACGTGCCGACCTGGACGCCCTGCCTATCACCGAGGCCAATGACTTCGCCCATGCCTCCTGCTCGCATGGCGTCATGCATGCCTGCGGCCATGACGGGCATACCGTCATGCTGCTGGGTGCGGCCCGCGTGCTGAGGCAGATGCCGACCTTGGCGGGTAGTGTGCACTTCGTGTTCCAGCCGGGAGAAGAGGGGGGAGCGGGGGCGCGCAAGATGATCGATGACGGCCTCTTCGAACAGTTCCCGACCGAGGCCGTGTTCGGCATGCACAACTGGCCGGGCCTGCCGGCAGGGCAGTTCGGTCTGCGTACCGGTCCCATCATGGCGGCCGGCTCGCGCCTGAAGATCACCATCACCGGCAAGGGGGCGCACGCGGCCCAGCCGCATCTCGGGCTGGACCCGATTCCGCTGGCCTGCTCCATGGTCTTGCAGTGCCAGACCATCGCTGCCCGTCACAAGGACCCGGTCGATCCGGCCGTGATCTCGGTGTGCATGTTCCATGCGGGCGATACCGACAACGTGATTCCCGACCGCGCCGAGCTGCGCGGGACCATCCGCACGCTCTCATCGACCCTGCAGCAGAAGTTGCAGGAAGACATCCGCCGCATGTGCCATGCCCTGGCTGAAGCCTACGGGGCGCAGGTCGAGGTGGAATTCTTCCAGTACTACCCGGCTACCATCAATACACCGGCCGAGACTGACTTCTGTGAACGGGTGATCCGCACGACCTTCGGTGATGCGCGTATCCGCACCGGCATCCCCGCCAACATGACCTCGGAGGATTTCGGTTTCATGCTGGAGGAGCGGCCGGGGACCTATGTCCTGATCGGCAATGCGCCGCAGGACCGCAGCTCCCATTCGCTGCACCACCCGCACTACGACTTCAACGATGACATCATCGAAGAGGGCGTGCGCTACTGGGTGGCGCTGGCGCAGTCCTATTTCGACAGCGGCCTGAACGGCGCGGCGCCTACCAGCCGTTGAAGCGCGGCCAGGTCGTCACGCTGCCGTCGGCGGCGATGGCCTGATAGTGCGGGTACTGCGCACCGGTGGCGCAGGCGTGGTTGGGCAGGATGCGCAGGCGGGTGCCGATGGGCAGGTGCTGTGCGATCTGGCTATCCGGGCTGCCCTGGCGCGAGAGGATGCCGTGCTCCTGGTTGGCGCCGCTCATCAAGTAACCTTGCAGCACCTGACCATCCTCGGTGCAGACCTGGCCATAGCCGAAATCCTCGCGGCGCCCCTGGGTACCCCGGTCGCGGCTCATGGCCATCCATCCGGCATCGACAATGGCCCAGCCTTTTTCGGGCTGGTGGCCGATCACGGTGGTCAGCACGCTCAGCGCAATGTCGTCAAGTGTATTGACGCCCACGTTGTACATCACCAGATCGAACATGGCATAGACCCCGGCCCGCACCTCGGTGACACCACGCAGGTGTTCGGCACGCAGGGCGGTCGGGGTGGAGCCGATGCTGACCACCTCGCACGGCAGGCCGGCGGCGCGCAGGCGTTCGGCGGCGCGTACGCAGCCGGCGCGTTCCTGTTCGGCCACGGCGACAAGGGCGGCATCATTGTCATGGTCGTAGCTGGAGCCGGCGTGGGCCAATACCCCGCCCAGGCGCATGCCGCCTGTGTGCAGTATCGAGCCCACGGCCAGCAGGACGTCATCGTCCGGGGCGATGCCGGAGCGATGGCCATCGACGTCGATTTCGATCCAGACTTCAAAAGATTCCTCATGCGAGCGGCCAAAGGCCACGATGGCCTCGGCACAGGCCACGCTGTCGGCCACGATCTTGAGATCGCAGCCCTGGCGACGCAGGGCCAGCGCCTGCTCCAGCTTGGTGGGCGCCATGCCTACGGCATAGACGATGTCGCCGATGCCGGCGGCAAAGAACTGCTCGGCCTCCTTCAGGGTGGAGACGGTGATGCCGCTCGCCCCGGCCTGCAATTGCGCCTGCACGACCTGCTGGCACTTGGTGGTCTTGACGTGGGGGCGGAAGCGCACGCCCAGCGCATCCATGCGCTGCTGCATGCGGGCGATGTTGCGCTCCATGCGGGTGATGTCGATCAAGGCGGCGGGCGTGGGCAGGGATGCCAGGCTCATGGGGAACTCCTGAAGATTGCACGTGAAGGAGTGCTGACTATAGGAGATGCACCCGGGGCTGTGTTTAATGCTTATTGAATTCAGCATTAAACGGTCGTTAATGATCTTGTATATGTCTCCGGAAGACGGGCAGGCAGGGGAGACTGAGGTTCAGGCCTGCTCGAACTGCCGTATCGTCTCCAGCACGTTGGCCGTCGCCTTGTCCAGGCCGGGCAGGGCGCGATGCGCCACGCCGATGTGGCGCTTGAGTACCGGGGAGAGGGGAACGATGCGGATATCCTTGTGGCGCTCCAGCTCGGCGGCCAGCGGCTGTTCCAGCGGCAGGACGGCAGCGCCGTAGCCGGCCGAGACCAGGCTCTTCATGGCTTCGTTGTAGTTGAGTTCGATACGCGCGCGCGGGTTTTCCCCGGCTTCGGCAAACCAGGCCATGGTCAGGCGATACATCTGCGTGGTCGCGTCGTTGAAGATCATCGGCTTGTCCACCAGCCAGCCCGGCTTGATCGCCGCCGGTGATTTCCACGTGGCCGGCAGGAAGGCCATCATGCGGTCACTGCGCCAGTGCGTGATCAGGATGTCCTTGGAAGACTGGATCGGGGTGGCCACCAGGCCGATGTCGAGCGTGCCTTCCTGCAGGCGCGCCATGGTCTCGTTCGAGCCCAGGATGTTGACCTCCACATCGATGCCGGGAAAGCTGCTTTCCAGCTTGCGCAATACGCGCGGCAGCAGGTTGACCACCACCCCCGTCGACGTCCCCAGTCGCACCCGGCCGACCTTGCCTTCCACGTGTTTTCTGGCCACCTCCAGCAGATCGTCGGCATCGCGCAACAGGCGCCTGGCCCGTTCGATCACCAGTGCGCCCAGCGCCGTGGCCTGTACCCGGCGACTGCCACGCATGAGCAGGGCACCGCCCAGGCGCGCCTCCAGATCGCTGACATGCAGGCTGATGGTGGGCTGGGCCAGGTGCAGCGCATTGGCAGCGGCCGAAAAGGTCCCCAGGTCGACGATGGTGACCAGTGTGCGCAACTGGTCCAGGCTGAGTTCTCGCATCAGATTTCCTGATAGTAGATGTCATCAAACTCAATTTTACCAATAGCCTGGATTGCCTGATCATGTGCGCATTCAACCAAGGAGAAGACCATGTGGCCTATCGTCAGCCAGGTCCTTGCCCGCGTACTCGGGGACTACAGCAGATCACGCGGCGCCGCAGTCGTTGAGATCCGGGGCATGGATGCCCGCGAACTCAATGACCTGGGCATCGGCGCCAGCGAAGTCGATTACGTGCTCAGGGATGGCCGCCGGGAGGCTGGCTCCCGCCTGCTTCCCGTCCATCTGCCGTAGGGATGAAGCGTTAGTCCAGCTTGAATTTGCCCACCACCGCAGCGAGGTTGCCGGCCTGGCCCTTGAGTGAGTCGGCGGCGGCTGCCGCCTGTTCCACCAGGGCGGCGTTCTGCTGGGTGGTCTCGTCCATCTGGGTGATGGCCAGGTTCACTTCATTGATGCCGCCGCTCTGCTCCTGGGTGGCGGCGCTGATCTCGGCCACCACGTCGGTCACGCGCCGCACGCTGGCGACCACCTCGTTCATGGTGCTGCCGGCGCGTTCCACCAGGGCGCTGCCAGCGCTGACCTTCTGCACCGAATCGTCGATCAGTTCCTTGATCTCCTTGGCCGCACCGGCCGAACGCTGGGCCAGCGAGCGCACTTCCGAGGCCACCACCGCGAAGCCACGGCCCTGTTCGCCGGCACGGGCCGCTTCCACCGCCGCATTCAGGGCCAGGATGTTGGTCTGGAAGGCGATGCCGTCGATCACGCTGATGATGTCGGCGATGCGGCGCGAGCTTTCGGTGATGCCTTCCATGGTCTGCACCACCTGGCCCACCACCTCGCCACCCTGGCTGGCGATGTCCGAGGCGGTGGCCGCCAGCTGGTTGGCCTGACGGGCGTTGTCGGCGTTCTGGGTCACGGTGGAGGTGAGCTGCTCCATGGCCGAGGCGGTCTCCTCCAGGGAACCTGCCTGCTGCTCGGTGCGGTTGGACAGGTCCAGGTTGCCACGGGCGATTTCGTTGGAGGCGGTGGCGATGGTGTCGGTGCCATGGCGCACCTCGTTGACGATGTCGCGCAGGCTTTCATTCATGGCGCGCAGGGCCTCCATCAGGCGGCCGGTCTCGTCACGCCCGGCCGGGCGGATGCGCAGCGTCAGGTCGCCGCGCGCCACGCGCTGGGCGATCTCCACCGCTTCCTTGAGCGGACGCGCCACATTGGCGGCCACCACGAAGGCCAGCAGCGAACCGATCGCCATGGTCGCCAGCAACAGCCCGCCGATCCAGCGCTGGGCGCCACGGAACACGCCCGAGGCTTCTTCATCGGCCCGGGCGCTGCCGCTGGTGTTGATCTTCACGATGGCATCCAGATTGGCCACCATGGCGCCGTACAGGCGCGCCGATTCACCCTTGAAGAGTGCGCGGGTCTCGTCGTATTGCTGGTTGGCCGCCATCTCGGCCAGTTGCTCATCGACCTTGATGTAGGCAGCCAGGTTCTTGCCGAACTGGGCGTACTGCTCCTTTTCCTGCGGCTCGGACATGCGTTGTTCGAAGACGGCGCGTTGCTTGGCCAGCGCCTCCAGGCGCGTCTTGATGGCCTGGTTGGCGGCGGCGCGCTCCTGCGGGGTGACGGCGGTGACCAGTTCCAGTTCGGTCAGGCGCAGCGGCGGCAACGAACCCTGCAGCTCGCGCGCGGCATCCATGGTCGGCATCCACTTGGTGACGATCTCGCCGGAAGCGTTGTTGACCTGCTTGAGCTCCTTGATGGCGAACAGGCCCTGCAGCAGGGTCAGTGCGATCACCACGGCAAAGGACAGGGCCAGCTTCCTGGCGATGTTGAGGTTGTAGAACCAGATCATGTCTTCCTCGCGTTCGATTGCTATCGTTGTTGGTATCGGACCCAGGCGATGCGATCGAAGTGGAGCCGCCCGTCTGGCGTGCGGGCGTGCGGGCGCGAGAAGTCAGGAGCTGCGGCCGGCCTGGATGGGCGGTCGCGGCGAGCAATGAAGTGCTGGTGATGTCATGCTGTCATGCCGTCACGAAGCGTCTGCTTCCTGCCCATCCTGTCTCTCTTCTTGCCGCCGGCCTCCCTGTGCTGCCGGCGTTTGCTTGTTCGATGGTCGCATGGCTGAATCGCCAACGATAGTAATCAGCGGCAAGACTTCCATCCAATGAAATTATTCTTTCGGGCAATGCGCGATTTGATATCGATCTGCAGCCCGTTCCCGTCGATCGCGGCATTGGCTGGCGAGGGACGAAAAAAAGACCGGGCGAACCCGGTCTTTTCTGGCTGTTGGCCTAGTGCCTGGCTCAAGCCTTGGACTTGCCGTCCTGTGCCTTGGCCGCCGCCAGCGCGGTCATGTTGATGACGCGACGCACGGTGCTCGACGGGGTCAGCACATGCACCGGTGCGGCCGCACCCAGCAGGATGGGGCCGATGGTGGTGCCCTGGCCGCTGCTGGTCTTCAACACGTTGAAGAGGATGTTGGCGGCATCCAGGTTGGGGCAGACCAGCACGTTGGCCGCGCCGGTCAGACCGCTGTCGGCCAGGCCGACGTTGTTGCGGACCTTTTCCGACAGGGCGGCGTCGCCGTGCAGTTCACCGGCCGATTCCACTTCCGGGGCCAGCTTCCTGAAGGCTTCATGTGCCTGCGCCATCTTGCGCGCCGACGGGCGCGAGGAGCTGCCATGGTTGGAGTGCGACAGGAAGGCGACCTTGGGCGGCACGCCGAAGCGCGCCACTTCCTCGGCGGCGGCCTTGGCGATGCGCGCCAGTTGCTCGGCGTCCGGGGTGTCGTTGACGTAGGTATCGGTGATGAAGAGGGTCTGGTCCGGCAGCAGCACGGCGTTCAATGCCGCGAATTCCTGGGCGCCATCCTTCAGGCCGATGACCTTTTCCACATGCGCCAGGTGGCCGTCGTAGTTGCCATCCAGGCCGCACAGCATGGCATCGGCGTCGCCGGCCTTGACCATCAGCGCGGCCAGCAGGCTGCCGCTGGCACGTACGTCGGCTTCGCTGCCGCCCTGGTATTGCGCGGCGTAGGCGGTCACGCGGGCATCGCTGGCGGGGTTGATGACTTGTACGTTCTGGCCGATCTTCAGGCGCAGGCCAGCCTTCTTGATGCCGGCTTCGATGGCGTCCGGGCGGCCCACCAGGATGGGCGCGGCCAGGCCTTCGTCGGCCACGAACTGCACTGCGCGCAGGACGCGCTCGTCTTCACCGTCGGCATAGACCACGCGCTGCGCGGCCACCTTGGCGGTGTTGAAGACGGGCTGCATGAACATGCCGGTCTGGTAGATGAAGCGGGTCAGCTCTTCGCGGTAGGCGGCGTAGTCCTTGATGGGACGGGTCGCCACGCCGGACTCGGCGGCAGCCTTGGCCACGGCCGGAGCGATCTTGAGGATCAGGCGCGAATCGAAGGGGGTCGGGATCAGGTAGTCGGCACCGAACACCAGTTCCTTGCCGGGATAGGCGGCGCTGACTTCGGCGCTGGTCTCGGCCTTGGCCAGGTCGGCGATCTCGCGCACGCAGGCCAGCTTCATGGCTTCGGTGATCTTGGTGGCGCCGCAGTCCAGCGCGCCACGGAAGATGTAGGGGAAGCACAGCACGTTGTTGACCTGGTTCGGATAGTCCGAACGACCGGTGGCGATGATGCAGTCCGGGCGCACAGCCTTGGCCAGTTCGGGGCGGATTTCCGGTTCCGGGTTGGCCAGGGCCAGGATGATGGGCTTGTCGGCCATGGTCTTGACCATCTCGGCGGTCAGCACGCCTGGTGCCGAGCAGCCCAGGAAGACGTCGGCGCCATTGACCACGTCGGCCAGGGTGCGCGCCTCGGTCTTGATGGCGTAGCGTTGCTTGGATGCGTCCAGGCCACCGGGGCGGCCTTCATAGATGACGCCCTTGCTGTCGACCATGAAGACGTTCTCGCGCTTCACACCCAGGCCGATCATCACTTCCACGCAGGCAATCGCGGCTGCACCGGCGCCGGAGACGGCGATCTTGACGGCGCCGATGTCCTTGCTGACCAGTTCCAGGCCGTTCAGCAGGGCGGCCGAGGAGATGATGGCGGTGCCGTGCTGGTCATCGTGGAAGACCGGGATGTTCATGCGGGCCGACAGCTTCTGCTCGATGTAGAAGCACTCGGGGGCCTTGATGTCTTCCAGGTTGATGCCGCCCAGGGTCGGCTCCAGCGAGGCGATGATCTCGACCAGCTTGTCCGGGTCGGTCTCGGCCAGTTCGATGTCGAACACGTCCACGCCGGCAAATTTCTTGAACAGGCAACCCTTGCCTTCCATCACAGGCTTGGATGCCAGCGGACCGATGTTGCCCAGGCCCAGCACGGCGGTACCATTGGAGACCACGGCCACCAGGTTGCCGCGCGAGGTGTAGTCGAAGGCCTTCAGCGGATCGGCTTCGATATCCAGGCAGGGATAGGCCACGCCCGGCGAATAGGCCAGCGACAGGTCGCGCTGGTTGGACAGCGGCTTGGTGGGGCGGACTTCGATCTTGCCGCGCGACGGGGTGCGATGGTATTCGCGGGCGGCGTCACGCAGGAGTTGCTCGGCGGCGGAAATTTGTTGGGTCATGATCTCGATGAGGGTTAACGGTCTTGAGGAAGCGAGGGCCGGATGCAGGCGGCTCGCGTTCGCTGTTCTGGTTTCCTGGTCTGAATGCGGCGGGCCGATCGCGCAGGGTGCTGCGTTCTCGTCGGCTCGGATAATGGGTGCGGGAGCTGGTCATCGGCTCGCGCGCCTGCCTCCGCCCGCCCCGGGCTTGTGGCCGCCGGAACGGGTGCGGGGAGGGGGATATTACCTAAAATTTCAACATTCGGGTTTTTTGTGCGTACGTCGGCTTTGAGCGAAGTCTTGTCGGCTGTCTGTTACAAGCTGTTTCCATCTCGTTGATTGTCGACACATCTCTTCGAGATGAAGGCGCGCATAATCCATTTGTCGGTGATCCCGTTCGTCCATGGGTTGAATGTGGGTCGCTGTGTCTACATTTGTCGTCATTACCGTTACGGCAGGAGCCCGCCATGATGAATCCGCAAGAAACCCAAGCCCTTCAGGATTTTCTCCAACAATTGACCCAGGTACGGGGCATCACCAAGGATGCCCAGGCCGATGCGATGATCGCCCAGGCGGTCGCGCAACAGCCGGATGCGGCCTATCTACTGGTGCAGCGGGCGCTGCTGATTGAGCAGGCGCTCAATGCCAGCAAGGCCCAGGTCAGTGCGTTGCAGGCCCAGGTACAGGCACTGCAGGCCGGTGGCGCCCGCGAACCGGGCTTTCTGGATGGCAATGCCTGGGGGCATGCACCGTCTGGCGCCCGCCCGCAGGCGGCACCGGCGTCTGCATCGGCTTATCCACCGGCTTATGCAGCGGCGCCCGCACCGGCACCGGCTTATGTTTCACCTGCGCCAGCGCCGGCCTATCAGGCAGCGCCGGCACCGGCGCCGTCTTCAGGCTTCTTCGGGGGCGGCATGGGCAGCGTGCTGGGCAGTGTCGCCGCCACGGCGGCCGGCGTGGCCGGTGGTGCTTTCCTGTACCAGGGCATCGAGCACATGTTCAATGGCAATAGCGGGGCTGGCCTGGCGCGCCAGAATGGCCTGAGCGCTCCTGTGGAAAATATCGAGAACACCACGGTCAACAATTACTACGGCAGCGATGGCGAGCGCAAATCAGACCTGGCCAGCAATGCCAGCGCTAGTGACAGCAGTAATGACAGCAGTGACTTCGGCTCCAGCAGCGATCTGGCAGACCTGAGCAACTTCGATCTGGACGACAGCGGCGGTTACGACGATTCGCTGGTATGAGCGAATGCGATCATGAGCATTTGGCGTGATTACATGATTGCCTGATTGTCTGATGGAAGAACAAAAGCCAGCTCCGCGGAGCTGGCTTTCTTGTTTTCGCTCAGGCTGTCATGGTTCAAAGAGGATAGTGCTCATCTTCCAGCAGCATGTCTTCGAAGAAGGCGCCAAAGCGATGCTGCGGATCGCGCAGGTGGATTTCCAGGATCCAGCGCATGGTCGCCGGCGCCTGTTCGAACTCGGCCAGTGCACCGGTGTGGATGGCCGCATGCGGGAAATCGGACACGCGGTGGCCCGGCAGGTCGAAATTGAGCTCCCAGCCCATGGCGCGTGCCGTCTTGTCGGCGAAGTCATAGAGCTGGCGTCCGCTCAGTTGCTGCCGGTCCCAGGCCTGGCGTGCCTGGTGGAAGAGTTCCTCGGCATCGCGGGCGCAGCGGGCGTAGTCGGCATGTTGTCCGACCGTGAAGGTCTTGCCGCCATCGCCTTCCCAGGCCTCCACGCGGGGGGCGATGTCGAGGAAGAAGATATCGTTCTCCCCCAGCACCACGCCGGGCTCGGAGGCCAGTTTCATGGGCTTGATGGTATTGCGCCCGAAACGCACGCGGGTGGGGTGCCAGCTCAGGGCCAGGCCCATCCCGGCCATCTCCTGCTTGGCCATGGCCACCGCGTCTTCTTCCACCATGCCCGGCACGACGCGCTCGGCGATGCGGGCGATGGCTTCGCGGGTCTTGCGCCGCGCCAGCAGCATGCCGTCCACGGAGAAGGCGGGGCCGACGCGTTCGGCCGGCAGGGAAACGGAGGGGGTAGGGGAAGACATGCAAAACTCCTGGTGGTCATGCCGGCGGTGCGGCGGGAGCGAGGATTATCGCGGCGCCACCGCAAGCCGGGATGCGCATTCGGCCTGGGCTTTCGGCCAGTCTGAGGGGGAATCCGGCCAGCACCGGGGCTGGCCGGATTCGGGTGTCGTCTGGCCGAGGGTCAATGGCGCTGCCGCAGCGGCCGGCCCATGCGCATGCCACAATTGCGCTCTGCCGACGGCATGCAGTCAGGCCCGCATGCCGTTCTTCCGACCCCTGGTGCGATCCCTCCCATGAAGACAGTGATAGTCGTGATTTTCGATGGCGTGCAATCGCTGGATGTGTCCGGCCCGCTGGACGTGTTCTCCGAGGCCAACCGGTTTTTGCTGCCGGCTGACCGCTATCGCCTGCAGACCGTCAGCGTGGATGGCGCGGCAGTGACTTGTTCCAACGGCCTGGGCTTGAACGCCGGCCTGAGCTGGCGCGACGCCGACGGCGAGGATGACCTCTTGCTGGTGGCGGGTGGCCCGACGCTGGTGGAGCGTCGCTTCGATCCCGCCATCCATGTGTGGTTGCGCCAGGCCTGCGCCCGTGCCGGCAAGTTCGGCTCGATCTGCAATGGCGCGTTCATGCTGGGGCGGGCCGGGCTGCTGGATCACCGCACCGTGACTACCCACTGGAATGATGCCGCCGCGTTGGCCGCGCTGTGTCCGCTGGCGCGGGTTCAGGCCGATCGCATCTACGTGCAGGACGAGGACCTGTACACCTCGGCGGGCGTTACCGCCGGCATCGACCTGGCGCTCTACCTGCTGCGTCAGGATCATGGCGCCGAGCTGGCCCTGAACGTGGCCAAGCGGCTGGTGGTGGTGATGCAGCGCAGCGGCGGCCAGTCCCAGTTCAGCCCGTATCTCGATCATCTGGCGCCGCCCGATTCTCCCATCGCCGAGGTGCAGCGCCATGTGTTGGCCAATCTCACGCAGCCGCTGTCGGTGGCCGAACTGGCCGCCGTGGCGCGCATGAGCCTGCGCAGTTTCTCCCGCAGTTTTTCACGCGAGGCGGGCATGGCGCCGGCCGAGTTCGTGCAGCGCGCCCGCATTGATGCAGCACGCGCCCAGCTGGAGCATGGCACCGCGCCGATCAAGGCGATTGCCTACGCCTGCGGCTTTGGCGACGCCGGCCGCATGCGCAATGCCTTCGTGCGGGTGTTGGGGGTGAGTCCGCAGCGTTATCGGGAGTCCTTCGGCCAGGACCTCGGCGCCTGACACGACCAGACTCAAGTCTGCTGTGTGGCGCGGGAGGTACAACCCAATCCAGGAATCCATAAAAAATATGATGATCATCATATTTATGCTATTGTGCTCCCATGAATTCCACCGCACCCAGCAAGAAGGAGCAGTCCCACCAGCGCATCGTGGCCGCCGCCGCGCGGGCGATGCGTCGCAGCGGCTTCAAGGGCGTCAGCGTGGCCGAGGTCATGAAGGAGGCCGGGCTGACCCATGGTGGCTTCTACGCCCACTTTGCCTCGCGGGATGCCTTGCTGGCCGAAGCGCTCAGCCATGCCAGCCGCGACAGCGCGACGCTGATCATGAACCACATCGGCCAGCAGGCGGGTGCCGGAGGCGAGCGCTTCCGGGCCTACATCAATGCCTATCTGTCCGACACCCAGATCGAGGCCTGCGAAAACGGTTGTCCGGTGGCGGCGCTGTGCAGCGAGATGCGCGGCCAGGCGCCGGAGGTGATGGCGTCCTCGCGCGAGGCCATCCACAGTCTGCAGCAACTGGTACGCGAGGTCTTGCCAGCCCATCATGACGAGCAGGCGAGCTGGATGGTGGCCGCCACCCTCAGCGGCGCGCTGCAGATGGCACGGGTGATGGGCAACACCCCGCAGGGACGCGCCTTGCTGGCATCCACCCGGGCCGAATTGCTGGCGCGCTACGCAGACTGAACAGGAAACCTGAGCCAGGGTGCCCGGGATCGGGTGGCGCCCTGTTTTTTTACCCATAAATATGATGATCATCATATTTTGATATGACCCGATCACAAGACGCTTGATTGCCAACCCGGATCGAGGCCGGACAGACCGGCTTCACTGAACCCACAGAACTCCATTGAAAGGAAAGATCATGAAACTCGAAAACGCTGTCGTCCTGGTGACCGGGGCCAACCGTGGCCTGGGCCTGGAATTTGCCAAACAAGCCCTGGAGCGCGGCGCCCGTCGTGTCTACGCCGGTGCGCGTGATATCGCCTCGGTCAAGCTGGCCGGCGTGGAGCCGATCGAGCTCGACGTGACCAAGTCCGAGCAGGTCAAGGCCGCCGTGGAACGCATCGGCGACCTGAGCGTGCTGATCAACAACGCCGGCATCGCCCGCGTAGGCGGCCTGCTGCACGCCGGTGCGCAGGAACAACTGCAGGATCACTTGAACACCAACCTGTTCGGCATGCTCAACCTGAGCCAGGCCTTCGCCCCCGTGCTGGCCCGCCAGGGTGGCGGCGCGCTGGTCAACGTGCTGTCGGTGATCAGCATGGTCAATTCGCCGATGCTGGCGGCCTACGGGGTCTCCAAGGCAGCCGCCTGGTCGCTGACCAATGGCCTGCGCCAGGAACTGCGTGAGCAGGGGACGCAGGTGATGGGCGTGCACGCCGGTTTCATCGATACCGACCTGACCCGTGGCTTCGACGCCCCCAAGTCGCGTCCCGAAGACGTGGTGCGCCAGACCCTGGATGCGCTGGAAGCCGGTGCGCTGGAGGTCTTCGTCGATGAGGTCAGCCGCCAGGTGCATCAGGCCCTGTCGTCCTCGGTTTACCTGCAGGACGCGCTGGCCCGCTGAGTTGCGGCGTCATGCCTCGGCCCGCCCACGCGGCGGGCCCGCCTGGAGGCGGAACTTTTGGCGTACAATGATCATCTATTTTCGAAGTTGATCGACAGGAGAGCGCCATGCGCAAATCCAACGCCGAAACCGCCGAAACCAGGAAGCGCATCCTCGCCATCGCCTCCGGGCTGTTTCTCAAGAATGGCATCGCCGCCACCGCCATTTCCGACGTCATGTCCGCAGCCGGACTGACGCAGGGCGGCTTCTATCGTCACTTCACCTCCAAGGAACACCTCGTGGCCGACGCCAACGCGGTGGCCTTCGACTTCATCGTTGCCAACCTCGACGAGGCCACACGTGGCATGTCGCCCCGCGAGGCGGTGCAGCAGATCGTCTTCCACTACCTGCGCCAGCACATGGGCGAGGATCCCCGCATGCTCTGCCCGCTGGCCAATCTGTCCACCGAGCTGGGTCACGCCGACCAGCAGGTCAAGGCAGTGGTCACGGCCGGCTATTCGCGCTTCGTCAAGCTGTTCGCCGCCCACCTGATGCGGCTGGACTACCAGGACTACATCGGCCTGGCCGAATCCATCGTCTCGGTCATCGTCGGCGCGGTCTCGCTGGCCCGCATGGCCGATGACCAGGCCCTGGTCGATACCATCGTCGGCAACGCCGAAAACACCGTCAAGCTGCTCATGCAGAGCGCTGCCACCCAGACCGACCTAGTCACCGCCCGCCCATAAAAAAATCCCGGCAGGACTGCTCCTGTCGGGATAAAGTCGCCGCCCCTTGGCGGACAGCGACGCTCCACGGGGATGGTGCTCAGTCCTTGCGGGCCAGCCTGTCGGTGGCGCTGCCACTGCCACTGCTCTGTTCCTGCCAGCCTCCGCCCAACGACTTGTACAGCGCGATGCGGTTCTGCACTTCGGCCAGGCCGGTACGGATGGTCTGCTGCTGGCTGGCAAACCAGGCCCGCTGCGCATCGAGGTAGTCGAGATAGCTGGCTTCGCCGCTGTCATAGCGCAGCCTGGCCAGGTCATGGCGCTGCTGTTCCGCACGCTCCTGGGCCTGCACCGCACGCAGTTCGGCGCCTAGGGTTGCCTGTCCGGCCAGGGCGTCGGCCACTTCGCGGAAGGCCACCTGGATCGTCTTTTCGTACTGCGCCACGGCGATATCGTGGTCGGCCTGGGCCACGCCGAGATTGGCGCGATTACGGCCACCATCAAAGATCGGCAGGGTGATCGAAGGCAGGAAGCTCCAGGCCCGGCTGCCGGATTCGAACAGGCCATTCAAGGCATCACTGGCCGAACCGAAGCTGCCGGTCAGGCTGATGCGCGGGAAGAAGGCCGCCCGGGCCGCGCCGATGTTGGCATTGGCGGCACGCAGCAGGGCTTCCTGCTGGGCGATGTCGGGGCGGCCCGTGAGCAGGTCCGAAGGCAGACCGGCGGGCAACTCGGCGATGACGCTGCCGTTCCAGTCGGTGTCGGCTGCCGGCAGCAGGCCGGCCGGGACCGGCTGGCCGATCAGCAGGGCCAGTGCATTCTGGTCCAGGGCGCGCTGGCGCTGGGCCTGCAGCAGAGCGATGCGGGCGGCTTCCAGCAGCGAATCGGACTGGCGCAGGTCGTAGTCGGAGCTGGCCCCCATCTCGCGCAGGCTGACCTGGCGCTGATGCGAGGCCGTGCGGCTGTCCAGCGTCTGGCGCGCCAGCGCCAGCAGGCGTTCGTCTGCCACCAGCGCTTCATAGGTGTAGGCCACTTGTGCCACCACGCTGATCTGCGTGGTCTTGCGGGCCTGCTCGGTGGCGTTGAAGCGTTCCAGTGCCGCGCCGCCCAGGTTGCGCACCCGGCCGAACAGATCCAGCTCGAAGGCGGTTACGCCCAGGCCCACGTTGTAGGCGGTGGTCAGGCCCCCCTTGCCGGCCGGAGCCACCGCATTGGGGGTTTCCTGGCGGGCGCCGGAGACGCCCAGGTTCAGCGTCGGCAGGCGGTCGGCCGACTGCACCTGGTAGAGGGAGCGCGCCCGCTCGATGTTCAGGGCGGCCACGCGCAGGTCGCGATTGTGATCCAGGGCCAGGCTGATGAGCTGGCGCAGCGATGGATCGCGGAAGAACTGCTGCCAGGGCAGGCTGGCCGCCGACGGCGCCTCGCTGCCACCGGCGTTGGCGGTGGCGGCCAGGTCGGCCGGCCACTGGGTCTGCACCGGCAGGGCCGGGCGTTCATAGGTGGGGGCCAGCGAGCAACCGGCCAGCAGGGTCGCCAGCACAGACGCGGCGCCCAGGTGTTTGATGACGTTCATGCGAACTCCTTGGAATCGGAATGCTTGACCAGAGGGGCGTTGGCCGAGGGCTTGCGCACCTTGAACCACAGCGAATACAGCGCCGGCAGGAACAGCAGGGTCAGCAGGGTACCCACGCCGACACCGCCGATGAGCACATAGGCCAGCGGGCCCCAGAAGCTGGAGTGGGTCAGCGGGATGAAGGCCAGCATCGCCGCCACGGCGGTCAGGATCACCGGACGCGCACGGCGCACGGTCGATTCGATCACCGCCTCGTAGGCCGACAGGCCGGCGTCGAGGTCATGGCGGATCTGGTCCACCAGGATCAGCGTGTTGCGCATCAGGATGCCGGCCAGGCCGATCAGGCCCAGGATGGCGTTGAAGCCGAACGCCTGATGGAATACCAGCAGCGTGGGAACGGCACCCACCAGGCCCAGCGGGGCGGTGGCAAACACCATCCACATGGTGGCGAAGGAACGTACCTGCAGCATGATGACGGTCAACATCAGCACGATCATCAGCGGGAACAGCTTGGCCAGCGCCTTGTCGGCCTTGGTGCTTTCTTCCACCGAGCCACCGGTGTCGATGTGGTAGCCGGGCGGCAGGCTGGCCTTGAGCTGCTCCAGCTTGGGCAGGATGGCGTAGGTCACGTCGGGCGGCTGGGTACCGTCGCGGATGTCGCCTTGCACGGCGATGTAGGTCTCGCGGTCATAGCGCTTGAGGACGGCATCTTCCATCCGCGTTTCCAGTCGCGCCACCTGGGCCAGCGGCACGCTGGCGCCGGTGTCGGTGGTCAGCACCAGATTGCGCAGGTCGGCCAGGTTGTTGCGCTCGGCATGGGGGCTGCGGATGAGTACGTCGACGGTACGCAGGCCTTCCCTGACCTGGGTGGCGGGGATGCCGTTGAGCATGGCCTGCAACTGGTTGGCGGCGTCGCGCGGCGACACGCCCAGCTGGCGCAGACGTTCCTGGTCCAGGCTCAGGTGTACGGTCGGCGTGCGGTTGCCCCAGTCCATGTGTACATCACGCATGTCGGGATTCTGCAGCATCACCACGCGCACCTGCTCGGCGATGTCGCGCACCTTGTCCAGGTCCGGACCGACCACGCGGAACAGTACCGGGAAGGGAACCGGCGGGCCGAACACGAACTGGCTCACCCGCACCCGTGCCTGCGGGAAGCGGCCTTCGGCGATCATCTTGCGGATCTTTTCCTTGAGCACATCGCGCTCGGCAGGGCCGGCGGTGAGCACGATCATCTGTGCAAAGGCCGGGTTGGGCAGCTCGGGATTGATCGAAAGGAAGAAGCGCGGTGTGCCCTGACCGATGTAGCTGGAGACGATCTCGGCTTCCGGTTCCTGGCGCAGATTGGCTTCGATCTGCTTGACCACGGCGTCGGTGGCGGCAAAGGCGCTGCCTGGCGGGAGGTTGATTTCCAGCGTCAGTTCAGGACGTTCGGAGTTGGGGAAGAACTGCTTCTGCACCGACCCCATGCCCACGCCGGCCAGCAGGAACAGGCCCACGGTCACGGCGGCGGTCAGCCACTTGTGGTCCACGCACCAGCGCACCAGATTGCGCAGGCGCACGTAGTTGGGCGTGCTGTAGATCTCGTCGTGGCCACCGGCCTTGACAGCGATGTTGGGCAACATCTTCACGCCCATGTAGGGAATGAACAGCACCGCCACCACCCACGAGGTGATGAGCGCGAAGGCCACCACCCAGAAGATGTTGCCGGCGTATTCGCCCGCCGTGGAGCGTGCGAAGCCCACCGGCAGGAAGCCGATGATGGTCAGGAGCGTCCCCGAGAGCATCGGGGCGGCCGTGGCGGTCCAGGCATAGGTGGCCGCCGCCACGCGGTCCAGGCCTTCTTCCATCTTCACCACGATCATCTCGATGGCAATGATGGCATCGTCCACCAGCAGGCCCAGCGAGAGGATCAGCGCGCCCAGCGTGATGCGGTCGAACACCCGCCCGGTCATGAGCATGATGACGAACACTGCGCCCAGCGTCAGCGGCACGGCGGCCGCGACCACCACACCGACGCGCCAGCCCAGCGTCGCCAGGCTGACCACGATCACCACGGCCAGGGCCATGAAGAACTTGATCATGAATTCATTGATGGCGGCCTTGATGGCCTTGGACTGGTCGGCGATCTGCTCCAGGGCGATGCCGGTGGGCAGCTCATCCTGCATCTTGTGCTGGAAGCTGCCAAGGTCTTCGCCCAGTTGCAGGCCGTTGTAGCCCTTTTTCATGATCACCCCCAGCACCAGCGCGGACTCTCCCTGGGTGCGGATGACGAAACTGGCCGGGTCTTCATAGCCGCGGCGCACCTCGGCGATGTCGCCCAGCTTGACGGTCCGATCGGCACCCACGATGGGGATGGCCTTGACCGTCTCGACGCTGTCGATGGCACCATCCAGGCGCAACTGCACGCGCGGGCCGGTGGTTTCGACGAAGCCGGCCGAGGTCACGTTGTTCTGCTTGCCCAGCGCATCGATGATGGCCTGGGCCTTGATGCCCAGCGTGGCCAGGCGCTGGTAGGAGATATCGACGAAGATGCGCTGCTGCTGCTCGCCCAGGATATTGACCTTCTGCACGCCCGGTACATGCAGCAGGCGCTGGCGCAGGTCCTCGGCCTGCAGGACCAGCTGGCGATGCGGCAGCTTCTTGGCTTCCAGTGAGAAGAGCGAGAAATAGACGTCCGAGTATTCGTCGTTGATGAAGGGACCATAGACCCCGTGCGGCAGGTTGGCGGCTTCGTCGCCCAGCTTCTTGCGTACCTGGTAGAACTGTTCCTCCACGGTCTTGGCGTCGGTGTCGTCCTTGAGGTAGAGCTTCATGGTCACCAGTCCGGGGCGGGCGGCGGTTTCCACGCGGTCATAGGCTTCCAGTTCCTGCAGGCGCTTTTCCAGGCGGTCGCCCACCTGTTGCTGCATTTCCTGGGCGGTGGCGCCGGGCCAGGAGGCGGCGATGGTCATGACCTTCACCACGAAGCTGGGGTCTTCGGCACGGCCCAGGCTGAAGAAGGCGAAGATGCCGGCCACGCTGATGGCGATGATCAAAAACAGCGTGATGGCGCGCTGGCGCACGCCGAAGGCGGAGAGATTGAAGCCGCTCATGTTCCGCTCCCCATGCGGGTTTCTGTCAGCAGGGCTACCTTCTGCCCGGCCTTGAGCAGGTGTCCACCCATGGCCACCACCCGCTGGCCGGTGACCAGGCCGTCGGAGATGCGGACCTGCTCGGCCCCCAGTTGCTCCACCTTCACCGCTTGCAGGCTGACGGTATTGGTCTTGGCATCGATGACCCACACACCGCTGCCCTTGCCCTGATCGACCAGCGCGCTGATGGGCAGGGTGACGCCGGTGGCGGCCGGGGTGGCGACATGGATGGTGACGGTGGCGCCCAGGGCGGCGTGGGCGGCAGTGCCACCCAGGGCGTAGCGCGCCAGGTAGGTACGGGTCTGCGGATCGGCCACGGCAGCCAGTTCGCGCAGGGTGGCCGGAGCCTGCTTGTCGGGATCGCTGAACAGCGAGGCGGTGGCACTGCGCCTGGCCATGCCCAGTTCCTGCTCGGGCAGATAGACCAGGGCTTCGCGGGCGCCATCGCGGGCCAGGGTCACCACGTTCTGGCCAGCGGCCACCACCTGGCCGACATCGCTGGGCACGGCCAGGACCACGCCATCCATGTCGGCTTTCAGGACGGCATAGTCACGTTGATGTTCGGTCTCGCGGGCCTTGGCGGCTTCGGCGCGGGTCTGGGCCACGGCGGCGTCGGCCGCTGCCTTGGCCAATTCATAGGCCTGGCTGGAGGTGGCGCCATGTTCCAGCAGCTTGCGCAGCCGCGCTTCCTCGGCCACCGCCTGCACCTGGCGCGCCTGGGCGGCTTCCACGGCGGCACGGGCGGCGGCCAGGGCCAGGTCATAGTCCTCGGCATCGATGCGCATCAGGGCCTGGCCACGGCGCACGGTCTGGCCTGGGTCCACCAGGCGCTCCACGATCTTGCCGGCCACCCGGAATCCCAGTTTGCTCTCGGTGCGCGCATGCACCACGCCGGTAAAGCTGACCCGCTCGGTGGTGGCCGGCTGCACGGTGGTCCAGGCCACCTTGGCGACGCTCTCGGCAGGTGGAGGCGGATGGTCGCAGGCGGCCAGGGAGAGCAGCAGCGTGGCGCTGAGGAGGGTACGCCGCGGCAAACGGGGGAGCAGGGTTTTCATGAGGGCCTCGGAAGAAAGGGATGGTGCGGTACTGGCGCTGGCCAGCGAACATTAGAGTACATCTAACCACTAAATATAGATTATCAACGAACTCTAAATTGTTCAAGGTTTTTCTTCCGGGCGGGGTCCGGATACCACAATGATGCTGCCCGGAAAGCTCAGTCCGCCACCGCGACCGGCGGCAGCATGGCGTGCAGGGTCTTGCGGCAATTGGCGAGGATGGCCTGCTGGCTGTCGTCGTTGATCGCCACCCGCGCCAGCATGACCGCCCCCACCATGGTGGTGACCACCGCTTCGGCCAGACGGGCGGGATCGGGCGCACCGGCCCGGGTCGCCAGCACCTGGAAGAACTGCACCAGCCGCTGGTAGCCGGCCATGGCAGCGCCTCGCACCAGGCGGTCGGCACGGCGCAGTTCGCTGCCCAGGTTGGGCAGGGGACACATGCCGCCGCACTCCGCCCCATCGAGCTGGCTCAGGTACATGTCCACGGCGGTGGCCAGCGCCTGGCGTGGCGGCAGGCCGGCCAGCGCCTGGCTGAAGACATCGAACATGCGGTCGTTGGCGGCCAGGTTGGCTTCGACGATGAGCTGCTCCTTGGACCGGAAGTGACGGTAGAAGCCGCCCTGGGTCAGGCCGGCCGCGCTCATGATGCTGGCGATGCCGGTCTCGGCCAGGCCGTCGGCGAGGAACATGCGGGTGGCTGTGGACAGGATGCGCTTGCGTGTATCCAGTGTTTCCTGCTTGGACTTCTTCATGGCTTGAACTCCTTTTCAAATCTGCTTGCGCGATTTAGAGTTCTAATATAATCTATTTTTAGATGTTTACAGAACGCTAAATTGTTTCGAATTCTTTCAAGGGAAACGGGCGCGGCGCGCGGCGGGTGGTGCAGCAGATCACCACCCGGTACGAAGAAAGTCTTTTCCATTGACCCGAATCAACCCATACGAGGAGTAGCAACATGTCCCCCATCAAGGTAGTGGTAGTGACCGGCGTGTCGTCCGGTATTGGCCGCGCAACGGCGCAACGCTTTGCCGAACGCGGCCACAAGGTGTACGGCACCGTACGCAAGCTGGAGGGTGCGGCCGGCATCGCCGGCGTGACCCTGGTCGAGATGGACGTGCGCGATGCCGCTTCCATCGAGGCCGCCATGCGGCAGGTGGTGCAGCGCGAGCAGGCCATCGACATCCTGGTCAACAACGCCGGCATGTCGCTGGTGGGGGCGGTGGAAGAGACCTCGGCGGCAGAGGCCCAGGCCCTGTTCGAGGTCAACGTGCTGGGCCTGTTGCGCACCAGTCAGGCGGTGCTGCCGCAGATGCGCAAGCAGGGTGCCGGGCGCATCGTCAACCTGAGTTCGGTGCTGGGCTTCCTGCCGGCGCCTTACATGGGGCTGTATGCCGCCTCCAAGCACGCTGTGGAAGGGCTCTCGGAAAGCATGGACCATGAAACCCGCCTGTTCGGCGTGCGCGTGCTGCTGATCGAACCGGCCTATACCCGCACCAGCCTGGATCTGAACGCACCCAAGGTCCATCACCGCATTCCCGCCTACGACGCCCAGCGGCAGGCCGCGGGGGCGGCGGTAGCGCATCACGTCAACCATGCGCCCCTGCCCGATACGGTGGCCCAGACCATCGTGGCGGCCGCCCTCGACCCGAAGTGGCGCATGCGCCGCACGCCCAAGGGACAGGCCTCGCTGCTGAGCAAGCTGCGCCGCTTCATGCCGGCCGGCCCGGTGGATGCGGCCATCCGCAAGGACCTCAACCTGAGATGAAATGGGCTGCAACGGGCCGGTGCAGTCGGCTTCCTCATCCAATCCGACATGCTGCAGGGGCCGGTGGAACTGGATCAGCATGCCATCGCTGCCGAGGTCGGCAAGGTGCTGGACCGTCCGGTGCGTTACGTGCCGCAGAGCCTGGAAGAATATCGCCAGCATCTGCAGGGCTACCCCCTCGGGGAGTTTACGATCCAGCACTTCTGCGAGGTGGCGGTCGATTACCAGAACGGCATCTTCGCCGGCACCAATCATGTCATCGAACAAGTGACCGGCCAGGCGCCGCAGACGCTGGAAACCTTCCTGCTCGAACACCGTCAGGCATTCCGTGACGACATGCAAGAAAAGTAGAAAATGCGGCTGTTTTCTGTAGTCCGCGTAGATGTTGATTTGCTCGCGGACTTGCCCTTCTCCATTTGAGCCACCTTCCACCGTCTATCAAAGGCGGCTACACGGTCGTACGACCCCAGATATCCCAGTTCTTTCCGATCCAGGAACATCTGTTTCAGGGTCTTTCGTTGTTTGCGTGATTTAATGGATTCAGCGCTCAGCCAAGCGGAGAACTTGGGAGAAAACGCATCAAGAGATCCAGGCGAATGCCACTAAACATAAGGACATCCCGCGGTGGTCTCACCATTAAAATTATGGTGTGCTAGAAGTCCAACTGTTGTCCCAGTAGAGATTGGAGCTCCTCTGCGAACGCGGTCGCCAGGAACATGTTCGAGTGGCCCTCGGGATAGATCAGTCCATAGCGAGAGGACATGGCTTCTTCGATAGGTACCATCACCATGCCTTCTTTGGTAAATGGGAGCGCGGTCCAGTAGGACACCAATGTAACCAAGCCACAGGCTTGCGCCAGGGCGCATGCAATGGTCGAGGAGGGACTCTCGATAGTGACATCGGCTACCGCGCCGCACGCGGAAAAGGCATCGTCGATCACGTAACGGATATAGCTGTGCGGCGAGGGCAGCACCATACGTTCCCCATCGAGATCTTTGATCGATAGTTGAGTTCGCTTTGCTAGTCGATGATCCGAGGGCATGACGGCGACTGTCCTGACAGACTGCAATGGTGCCATCTGTATATTCTGGCGCGATAGCGGCAATTCCACCACGCCGATATCAAATTGCCGGATAGAGACCAGTTCGGCAATTTGTCGCGATGGCAGGCTCTGCACGAACACCTTTACCTTGGGACGCTCCTCCAGGAACTTCGCCGTTGCGCGGGGAACCAGCCATTGCGCAAATGCAGGCAGAGTGGCAATGCGCAACTCGCCTGCGCGTTTATAGCGTATGTCTTCGGCCACCTGGGCAATGCGGTCTATGCCCGCGTAGACCTGAGCCACCTCGCGATACAAGGCTTCTGCCTCGGCGGTGGGGATCAAGCGTCGCCCATGCCGTTCGAAGAGTGCATAGCCGAGCCGCATCTCCAACAAGCCCAGAGTCCTGCTGACTCCAGGCTGTGTCACATTGAGCAGGCGCGCCGCCCCGACCACGCTCCCTGAGAGCATGACGCACTGGAACACTTCGATCTGGCGCATGTTAATTTGCGGTTTCATGCATAACAGTATGGCATGAGCAGGACTATCTATTCATCGGTTTTGTATCATTTCGACTCTTCGTCACGCTCTGTCGAGTTCGCGGCATGCACACGCATTGTATGTACGGGCTCAGCGGGTAGTGGCAAAGCTTGGCCAGGCGCATCTGTAGCGCATATCGATGGAACGTCACAGATCTGACCATTAACTCCACGGCATAAGCTGACATCAATATATTCATATTCAGTGCTTCGATGTCTGCATAGAATTTTTTACCGCTACCCGTGGCCGGCCCTCCCGCCGTCTTGCTTTCCACCTCCCGAGATGCAAACCATGTTCAAGAATCTGTCCCGACTCAGCATCGGTCATCGGCTGCTGTTCAGCCACGGCCTGTTGATGTTGCTTATCGTCCTGGTCGCTGGCTGGTGCATGATGGAATACGATGCCCTGGGCCGACGCATGAGCCGTATCGTGGAGGTCAACGATGCCAAGATCCTGCGCAGTCAGGAAATGCTCAATGCCATCAACGACATGGCCATCCGTGCGCGTTCGGTCGCCTTGCTGTCGGTCGCATCGCTGACCGACAAGGAAAGCATCAGTCAGGAGGTGAGCGCCATGCAGGTGGCATCTGAGCGCTACGTTGCCGCTTTGCAGGCGCTGGAGGCATTGGGTATCGAGGCGGGGGAAGAGACGCGACTGTGGTCCGCCGTCGCCGCTGGTGCCAGCAAATCGCAGCCATGGCTCAAGAAAGCCGTAGAGCAGGCCGCTGAAGGCAGCGTGGTCGATGCCAGCAAGACCTTGTCCATGCGCGCGGCGCCGGTCGAGCAGACCTGGAGGAGCAACGTGCAGTCGCTGATCGCCCTCAAGACCGACCAGAATGCGCAAGCCGTGGCGCAGGCGCGCGAGGCCGGCCGGCGCGCCCTGCTGATTGTCTCGGCTATCGTATGCCTGGCATTGCTGGCTGGCGCCGTACTGACCAGGCTTATCGCGCGTAGCGTTACCCAGCCCATTGGCCGTGTCATCGCGGTGGCAGAGCGCATCGCCGCAGGTGACCTGGCTACCGCCGTGGAGGTCGTACGCCACGATGAAGTCGGACGGCTGTTGCAGGCGGTGATATCGATGCAGAAGCAACTGAGCGCCCTGGTGGAGGAAATTCGTCAATGTGCCGATTCGATACAGACAGCCAGCACCGAGGTTGCTGCCGGCAACCAGGACCTCTCGGCGCGTACCGAGAGCGCAGCCGGGAGCTTGCAGGTCACCACGAGCTCGCTGAGCGAGATCACGGGCGAGATTTCGCATTCGGCTGATTACGCCAGGACGGCCAGCCTGATGGCCAGCGGCGCGGCAAAGATGGCCGAGGAGAGTGGGCAACTGGTGGCACTGGTGAGCTCAACCATGGAAGAGATCCAGCTCAGTAGCACGCGCATTGCCGAGATTACCGGTGTGATCAATGCCATTGCCATGCAGACTCGGCTGCTGGCGCTCAACGCCGCGGTGGAAGCGGCCCGGGTCGGTGAGCATGGGCGAGGATTTTCGGTCGTGGCCAGCGAGGTGCGCAATCTGGCCAACCGAAGTGCCACGGCGGCCAAGGAGATTGACGATCTCATCGGCGGCAGCGCGCAGCAGATTGCCGCCGGCGCGCATCGTGCAGCCAAGGCTCGCAGCGCCATGGATACCGTGGTCGAGCATGCTCGCCGGGTGGCCGAGACGGTGGGCGAAATCGGCAGCGCGGTGGCTTCGCAGAGCCATGGCCTGGCCAAGGTCAGCCATGCTGCAGGGGAGCTGGACGAAATGACCCAGCAGAATGCCGCTCTGGTTGAACAATCGGCCGCGGCGGCTGAGCTCTTGCGCGACCAGGCGCAACGCCTGACGATGGTAGTGGCCACGTTCAAGCTGGATGTCAGCACTGGACTGCCGGGTTTGCCGAAGCTGCGCAACCTCGATGTGATGGACCTGCCGCTGGCCTGATCTCCCCATGCGCGACGTCGGCGCCGCCGCCGTGGTGCCATCAACGCGGGCAGCGTCTCTGCCTTGCACCTCAATGACCATTTCACGGTATCCCTTGTCGCCATCCTGCGACATGGTGTGTTGCACCAAAGCGGAATCTCTGTGCTATCCCCTGGTGCAGTTGCCCATTCGGCTGGCGTGCCTCGGCACCGCTCACCCGGCCGGCGCCGCGGTGTCATGCATCTTCCTTTACGACCTTTCGGTCCTCCCGTCATCCATATCATTGCCGCACGTAGCCGCGCATTCGAGCCTGATGAACGGCTTGCCTTCGGTGTGGAGATGGGGCTTTCAGTGCGGTTTCGAGGAACACTGCAATCTTCACGCGGCCCTTTTGCAGACTGGGTTTGGAGCGATGTTCCGTATCGCTGCGTTGCACCAAATTGGCGCCATGTTTTGATATATAACATTTTGGCATATACAGCGCTCATAATTTACCTATTCGACAAAAATACGGCTGACTAAAATCGCTTTCAGCCTTAGGAGGGGAATTGCTATTGGCGGGTGACAGGGGGGCTAGCCCCTTTGTCAGACCCAAGCCTGAACCAAGGTCAGCCTGCCGTCGGACGTGCAGAACCATAGATGCAAGAGCGAGGAAGAGACATACCAATGAGTTTTCTGGAATTGAAGGGCCTTTCCAAACGCTACGACGACTTTGTCGCTGTAGCTGCCTGCGATCTCACGGTGGAGCGTGGGGAGTTCATCTGCCTGCTGGGACCATCCGGCTGCGGCAAGACCACGACGCTGCAGATGGTGGCTGGTTTCGTGACGCCGAGCAGCGGCAGCATCCTCCTTGACGGCAAGGATGTGACCGATATGCGTCCCAGCAAGCGCGGACTGGGAATCGTGTTTCAGAGTTATGCATTGTTCCCGCACATGACGGTGGCGGAAAACGTCGCCTTCGGCCTGGAGATGCAAAGAGTGGACGCGACCGAGCGCAAGAAGCGCGTCGCCAGCACGCTTGAGCTGGTTCATCTGGGGCCGATGGCGGCGCGCTATCCACGCGAGTTGTCGGGCGGCCAGCGTCAGCGTGTGGCGCTTGCGCGCGCGCTGGCGATCCAGCCGCCAGTATTGCTGCTGGATGAACCGATGGGGGCATTGGATGCCAAGCTGCGCGACGAGATGCAGATCGAGCTGCGCGCCCTGCAGCATCGCGTCGGCGTGACCACGATCATGGTCACGCACGACCAGGCGGAGGCCATGACCCTGGCCGATCGCGTGGTGTTGATGAACAAGGGACGTATCGAGCAGGTCGGTCGACCGGTCGAGATGTACGAAAATCCCAATGGCCGCTTCTCCTCCACTTTCCTGGGCAAGGCCAATGTCTTCGAAGTGATGCGTCCCAGTGCCGGCCCCTGTGTGGAGCTGGCCGGCCATCGCCTGCCGACCACGGATGAGCACAGCACCGGTGCGTTGGAATACATCGTGCGGCCGGAAAAGCTGCAGTTCGCCAGCGACGGCGATAGCCTGGTCAGGGGGCGTATCAGCGCCCGCGTTTTCCTCGGCAATCATTGGCTGTTCCAGGTCGATACCGCCCTCGGGCCCATGCAGCTGACCCAGGCCAATACCGGTGTGCCGCCGGTGGCCGAAGGCGACCAGGTCGGCTTGCGCTGGTCGGCCCAACATGCGCGTCTGGTTTCGCGCGCCGGAGGTGTGGCATGAACGCCCGGCGCAATACCTTGCCGTACTGGCTCTCGGCGCCCAGTGTGCTGGTGATGCTGGCCTTCGTGGCCCTGCCACTGGTGATCACGCTGTCGCTGAGCATCTTTCCCTTCGAGCCGGGTGGCGCCGTGGGTGACCACCTCACGGTGGCCAACTACGCCGAGATGGTCAGCGATGACTACTATCCGCTCATCTTCCTGCGTACCTTTGGCATGGCCTTGGTCGTCACGCTCGTCTGCATCCTGATCGGCGTGCCCGAAGCCTATGTCCTGAGCAAGCTTTCCGAGCGCTGGCGGGCCGTATCCATCGTGATCGTGCTCGGACCGATGCTCATCTCGGTGGTGGTGCGTACCCTGGGTTGGGCCATCCTGCTGGGCAACGAAGGTGTGATCAACAAAATGCTGCTGGCCAGTGGCCTTGTGTCGCAACCGGTGAAGATGATGTTCACCCTCACCGGCGTCATCGTCGCGCTGGTGCATGTGCTGGTGCCGTTCATGGTGCTGGCCGTGTGGGCGACGCTGCAGAAGTTCGATGCCGCAACCGAGCAGGCCGCGCAGTCCCTGGGTGCGGGCCTCTGGACGATCATGCGACGCATCGTCTTTCCCCAGGTGATTCCGGGGGTGTTGTCGGGTGGGCTGATCGTCTTCGCCCTGGCGGCAAGTGCATTTGCCACGCCTGCCATCATCGGTGGCCGACGTCTGAAGGTGGTATCGACCACCATCTATGACGAATTCCTGGGCAATCTCAACTGGCCGCTCGGGGCAGCGCTGGCCGTGGTGCTGCTGGTCATCGTGCTGGCGGTCTCCATTGGCATGAACCGGCTCATCGAACGTCGTTACAGGCAGGTGTTCCAATGAAATCCACTTCTCCATTGCTGGTGGTTTTCCATTGGCTGTTTCTGGCCTTCATGCTGGCGCCGTTATTGATGGTGGCGTTGGTCTCGGTGACCGACAAGGGCTATATTTCCATGCCGTTCGACGCCGCCTCCTGGCGCTGGTATGCAGCCATTCTCCAGAACGACGATTTCATCGATGCCTTCTATCGCAGCCTGGGCTTGGGTGCGGTGGCAGCCACCCTGGCCACCCTGCTGGCGATCCCGGCCGGCATGGCCATCGCCTGGCATCGCTTCGCCGGTCGCGAGCTGATCCTCGGTGTACTGCTTTCGCCGTTGATGGTGCCCAATGTGGTGCTGGGCATTGCGCTGCTGCGCCTGCTGACCCAGATCGGTTCCTCCGGCACCCTGTGGGGGCTGGCGGCGGCGCACACCGTTCTGGTGCTGCCCTATGTGCTGCGCCTGGTGGTGGCTGCGGCCACCGGCTTTGATCGCTCCGTGGTGCAGGCGGCGCAGTCCCTCGGCGCCAGTGGCTGGACGGTCTTTCGCCGCATCGAACTGCCGCTGATTCTGCCCGGTGTAGCCGGTGGCTGGCTGATCGCCTTCATCAACAGCTTCGATGAACTGACCATGTCGATCTTCGTCTCCTCGCCGGGGACCCAGACATTGCCAGTCAAGATGTACAACCATATCGCCAACACCATCGATCCCTTGCTGGCCTCGATCTCCACCGTGCTCATCCTGATCACGCTGGCATTGATGCTGATACTGGATCGCTGCTATGGCCTCGACAAGGTACTGGCCGGAAAATCATGAACGACAAACGAGATATCGACACCCTGGTCGTCGGCGGCGGGGTGGTGGGGATGGCACTTGCCTACGGTTTGGCCAAGGCCGGCGAGCGGGTGCGGCTGCTGGATGAGGGCGACGATGCCTACCGGGCTGCGCGCGGCAACTTCGGGCTGGTCTGGGTGCAGGGAAAGGGGGTCAGCAATCCCGACTATGCCCGCTGGAGCATGGCGGCAGCGGCGAGTTGGCCGGAGTTTGCGCAGGAGCTGCAGGAGCTGACCGGGGTTGATGTCGAATTGTCCCAGGCCGGTGGACTGACCATCTGCCTGGACGAAGAAGAGATCCAGCGCCGCGTGGAGAACCTGGAGAGTCTGCGCCAGTCGGTCGGCAATCACTATCGCTACAGCGTGCTGGACGCCAAGGCCGTGCGGGAATTGTCGCCGTATGCCGGCCCGCAGGTGGTCGGCGGCCTGTTCTGTCCCTTCAGCGGTCACGCCAGTCCCTTGCGCCTGTTGCAGGCCCTGGTGCGTGGCTTCCAGGGCCTGGGCGGGCAGTTGGTCAGCGGCGCCAGTTGCGAGCGCATCGAGCATCGTGCAGACGGTTTCCATGCCTGGGCGGCAGGCGTAGAACATGTGGCCGCGCGTGTGGTACTGGCGGCCGGGCTGGGCAACCGCACGCTGGCCCCGATGGTGGGTCTGAAAGCGCCCGTGCAGCCCAATCGCGGGCAGATCCTGGTCACCGAGCGGGTTGAACCTTTCCTGCGTCATGCCTCGCAGCATGTCAGGCAAACCGGTGAGGGCGTGGTGCAGATCGGTGATTCGCATGAGGATGTCGGACTCGACGAGGGTACCACCGTGAATCAGCTGGCACGCATCGCCGATCGCGCCAGGCGCTACTTCCCCATCCTGGAAAACGTCAATGTCGTGCGCAGCTGGGGAGCCCTGCGCGTGATGACGCCGGACGGCTACCCCATCTACCAGGCCTCGCGCGAATGCCCGGGGGCTTTCGTAGTGACCTGCCACAGCGGCATCACCCTGGCATCGATGCATGCCAGCGCGCTGGTGGCCTGGATGCGCGGCGGCCCCGAGCCCGTCGATATCTTTACCTTCAAAGCGGAGCGCTTCGATGTTTAGAACCATGACACTGCCGGCCCAGGAGCGCGGCCGGGCCATTGAAATTCTGCTGGATGGCAAGCGCGTTGCGGCGCTTGAAGGCGATACCCTGGCGGCCACATTGCTCAATGCCGAGGTGGTGCCGTTTCGCCGCACGGCGGTTTCGGGGCAGGGGCGTCTGCCCTTGTGCCTGATGGGAGTCTGCTTCGATTGCCTGGTGGAGGTGGATGGTGTGCAGAACACGCAGTCATGCATGGTGCAGGTGCGTGATGGCATGCGGGTGAGCTTACCCGCAGGGGCGCGCCGAGTGGAGGAACCCAAATGAATCATACCCATGACCTGATCGTCATCGGGGCCGGCCCCGCCGGGATGTCTGCGGCCATGACCGGCGCGGCCGAAGGCTTGAAGACCCTGCTGCTGGATGAGCAGCCGCGCCCGGGCGGACAGATCTATCGCAATGTCACCGCGGTGCGCCCATCCGTGGCAGCCCTGCTGGGACCGGATTATCAGCACGGTGCCACCTTGGCATCGGGCCTGGCCGATTCCGGGGTGGAGAGCGCATTCGGGACCCTGGTCTGGGATGTTGCCCCTGACCTGACCGTGACGGCACAACGCGATGGTCGCTCCTTTGCGGTGCGTGCGCCTCAGATCATCGCTGCCACCGGCGCCATGGAGCGCTCCACTCCCATTCCGGGCTGGACTTTGCCGGGTGTACTCAATGCGGGTGCGGCGCAGATCGCGCTGAAAAGCGCGGCGACAGTGCCTTCCGGGCAGGTCGTGCTGGCCGGTGCTGGTCCGCTGCTGTTGCTGGTGGCCTGTCAGTTGCTCGATGCCGGTGTCGCGCTGCAAGCCATCGTGCAGACCGCGCCAGCAGATAATTTCGCGCGGGCCTTGCGTCATTTGCCGGCGGCCTTGGGGGCTCCGGCTTATCTGGCCAAGGGTTTGCGCATGCTGTGGCGCTTGCGACGTCACGGGGTACCCATGTACGCCGCAGCCGAAGGCTTGCGGGTGGAGGGTAGTGAGCGCGTCCAGGCATTGGTGTTCCAGGTGGGGGGGGTAGTGCATCGCTTGCCGGCCGACGTCGTGCTGCTGCATCACGGCGTGGTGCCCAATACCCAGTTGGGACGCCTGTTGCGTATCGACCATGTCTGGGATGAGGCGCAACTGGCTTGGCGTCCCCGGCTGGACGCCTGGGGCCAGAGTTCGCTGCCGGGTCTACGTATCGTCGGCGACGGAGCCGGCATCGCCGGTGCATTGGCGGCCGAGCCGTCGGGCGTGCTGGCGGCCCTGGGCGCAGCACAGGCACTGGGACGCATCAGTGCTGATGCACGCGATGAACGTGCCCGACCGGTGCGTCGCGCGCTGGCCAGGCAACTGCGCATCCGACCCTTTCTGGACGCGCTGTACCGACCGCCGCAATGGCTCGCCGAGCCTGTGGACGAAGCCATCGTTTGCCGTTGTGAAGAGGTCACCGCAGGCAAGATCCGCGAGATGGCGCGCCTGGGATGCCAGGGGCCCAATCAGACCAAGTTCTTCAGCCGCTGCGGCATGGGACCCTGCCAAGGTCGCATGTGCGGCCTGACGGTGACGCAGATACTGGCCCGCGCGCTGGACAAGACACCCGAGCAGACCGGGTCCTATCACATCCGGTCCCCCCTCAAACCGGTGCCGCTGGGTTCGCTGGCGACACTGGCCAACTACGACGAAGAGGAAGCAAACCATGGGCACTGACATCGAGCGGCAACATACCAATGCACGGATGAGCAAGATCGTACGGCACAATGGGCTGGTCTATCTGTGTGGCCAGACCGCGGTAGGCAGTGCCAGCGCCAGCGCAGACGTAACCGCGCAGACCAAGGAGGCGCTCAGCCGGGTCGACGCCTTGCTGGCCGAAGCCGGCTCTGAGCGCTCGCGCATCCTCTCGGCAATCGTGCACCTGCGCGACATAAGCGACTTTGCCGCCATGAACTCGGTGTGGGAATCCTGGCTGCAACCGGGTACCGCCCCGGCCCGCACCACGGTCGCGGCCGCCTTGGCCTCTCCCGGCCTGCGGGTGGAGTTCACGGTGATCGCGGCACTGGCTTGATTCCCGCGCGTGCCCGGGTAACGGCTGGCGTGACGCCAGGCGCATCCGGGCGCGAGTTCTTCCATCTTCCTGGTCGGGCCTCTGCTATCGTCGTGTTGACGGATGGGCCGTCCTTCTCCAGAGCTGTCCATGGTATCGAAAATTTCTGCTTCCACCGGTGTGGCCAATCTGCTGGCCGAACACGTGTTGCACCTCGAATCCACTGATCTGTCGCCCCATACGCGCGACATCGTGCTGTGCTGCCTGCTTGACCTGCTTGGAGCGGCGGCAGCAGCCTTGCGGCACCCGGGCGTCGCCGCCGCGCGCGCCGTCGCTCCGTCGTTGTATGGCGCAGGCGATTGCCCGATCTGGTTCAGCGGTACCACGGCAAATACCTGCGCCGCCTTGCTGGCCAATAGCAATGCCGCTGCGGCGCTGGACCTCGACGATGGCTATCGCCCTGCCCGCGGGCATCCGGGAGCGGCTGTCATCCCGGCGGCACTGGCGATGTTGTCGTGGCCTGGCGTGACGGCCGAGCAGCTGATGCTGGCCATTGTCGCCGGTTACGAAGCAGGTGTGCGCATGAGCATGGGGCGCCATGCCTATGCGCCTTCCGGTGCATGGTCGCCCTATGCAGTGATCGCCACGATAGGGCGCCTGCAATCTTGCGATGCGCATGCGATGGCGCAGGCCTTCGGCATTGCCGCCCAGACCGCCCCCGCTTTACCGGCCCTGGCCGGGATGGCGGGGTCGGACGTCAAGGAGGGGATCGCGGCGGGTGTCGTGGCAGGCTACACTGCCTTGCAGTTGGCGGCTGCAGGATTTACCGGGCCGGCGCCGGTACTGGACGACCCCGCGCTGTTTGCTGGCGCCCGTATCGTCGACGGCCTGGGCGACAGACCGCTCATCGAAGGTACGTATTTCAAGCCTTACGGCTGCTGCCGCCATATCCATGGCGCACTCGATGCCTTCGCGCTTCTGCAGCGGGAACATGCCTTGAGACCCGAGGATATCGACGTCATCGAGGTCCACACCTATCGCGCCACCTTCAATCTGGCCAATCGCGCCCGGCCCAATGATCTGGTGGACGCGCAATACAGCGTGCCGCATTGCCTGGCCGTGCTGGCATGTCACGGCAGCACCGCGCTGCTGCCTTTGCATCGGCAGCACCTGGCCGATGCAGCCGTCCACGCCATGGCCCAGCGCGTGAGCGTGCATCACGATGCCAGCATCGAGCCGCTCTTCCCGCAACGGTCGCCGTCCTGGGTGAGGGTGCGGCTCAGACAAGGGGAACCACTGTGCTCACCGCTGACCGATCCGCGCGGAGATCCCGCCGACCCGCTTGACTGGGCGCAGCTGCGCGAGAAGTTCCTGACCGCCAGCGCGGCAACCCTGGACCACCAGCACCAGCTGGCGGTCATCACTGGCGTCGAAGCCTTGCGCGAGGGACATCTGCAGCCCTTGCGAGAGGCCCTGGGCAGGGCGGCCAGGCTGGACTGAGCACCACGTCGTCTTGCATAACCCGGCATGCTCGCGCATGCCGGGTTTTTGCATTCATGCCTCTGGATGGTGCTACGCTGCGCACCTGGTGAGTGCGCACAGTGGTGGTTTGCACGATTTCCGTTCGCATATAACATTGCAGCATAAGGTGCCCAGAAAATTTGAATATTCCTGGTCTGGCACTGTCCCTATACTTTTTTCAGTCCGGGCTCCAATGCAGCGTTGCCAGGGCACCTTTACACGAATCTCAAAATGGGGAATGCAGATGCGCAAACATGTTGTTGTCATGAGCTCTCTGGCGATGCTCGCCTCGATCACCGCCCACGCGGCCGATACCATGTACGTTGCCGGCTTCGGTGGTTCCGTGGAAGCTGCCTTCCGCGACAAGATCATTCCGGCGTTCGAAGCCAAGGCTGGAATCAAGGTGGTCTATGTCCCGGGCAATTCCACCGATACCTTGGCCAAACTGCAGGCACAGAAGGGCAAGCAAGAGATCTCGGTGGCCATCATCGATGATGCGCCCATGAGCGTGGCGGTGGATGCCGGACTTTGCGAAAAGCTGGAAGAGGGCAGCAACTCCAAGAACGTCTATCCCAGCGCGCGGCGTCCGGGTGGGCAGGCTATCGGGCTGGGCTACGGTGCCACCGGACTGGTCTATAACACCCAGGTCTTTGCCAAGAATGGTTGGGCGCCGCCGACCTCCTGGAAAGACCTGGAAGACAAGCGTTATGCCGGCAAGATGGTGATCCCGCCCATCAGCAATGGCTTCGGCTTGCTGGCCCTGATCATGGAGGCTCGCCTGAACGGTGGCAGCGAAAACAATATCGACCCCGGGTTCGCGGTCATGAAGCGCATCGCCCCGGGCGTCTTGTCCTGGGAGCCGTCGCCGGGCAAGATGGCTGAAATGCTGCAGACCGGCGAAGCCGCAGTAGGCGTCTGGGGCAATGGCCGGGTTCGCACGCTGGTAGCCCAAGGTGCACCGGTGAAGTTCGTCTATCCCAAGGAGGGGGCTCTGGTGATCCTCAGCGAGGTCTGTCCGGTCAAGGGCGCCCCGCAGCCGCAGCAGGCGCAGGCCTTCATCCAGCATCTGCTGAGCCCGGAGATGCAGGCGATCTTCACCGAAGCCACCGGCCTGGGCCCTGTCAACAAGGAAACCAAGCTGGCACCGGCCCTGGCGGCCGATGTGGTCTACGGACCGGACAACGTGGCGCGGCTGGTGAAGACCGATACCAAGGTCATCAATGCGAACCGCGCCGCCTGGACGGCGCGCTGGAATCGTGAAGTAGAGCGCTGAACCCAGCATCCCTGTGCCGCCGCGAGGCGGCTACCGCCTTCGGTGTAAAGAGAAATGAGCCTTCCCACCCCACCCAGCCCTGTCGAGCAACCCGATGACGCCGTGGCCATCGCCCTGCGGCAGGCTCGACTGCCTGTGTCTGCGCAGCAATGTGAGCAGATCCGGCAGGGGTGGGCATTGCTGCAGCCGATGCTGGCGCGACTACGGGCAAGTGCGGCGGGCTTGGATGACCAGGAGATGGAACGCTGATGCAGATCCCGACCATTGTGCAGGCGGCGGCGCTGATCGCGGCACGCCGCTTGTCTCCTGTCGAACTGGTGCAGCAATGCCTGGATCGCATTACCCGCCTGGACGGGGCATTGCACAGTTTCATCACTGTCACGCCCGAGCGCGCATTGAGTGACGCCCGTGCAGCTGAGCAACGCATGATGTCAGGCAGTTTGCGCGGCAAGCTGGACGGCATTCCGATCGCCCACAAGGATGTCATTGCTACGCGCGGCATCCGGACTACGGCTCATTCACGGCTGCTGAAGGACTGGGTCCCGGACAGTGACGCTGAAGTGGTGGACCTGTTGGATCAGGCAGGCACGGCGATGCTCGGCAAGCTGGCCACCCATGAATTCGCCTGGGGCGGACCACCACTCGATCTACCCTGGCCCCCGGCGCGCAACCCCTGGGATACCGCGCGCTTCAGCTCCGGCTCTTCCAGTGGCACGGCCGTGGCCATCGCAGCTGGGTTGGTGCTGGGCGGCACCGGTACCGACACCGCCGGTTCCATCCGCGCGCCCTCGGCGCTGTGCGGCATTACCGGCATCAAGCCGACCTATGGGCTGTGCAGCAAGCGCGGCGTCCTGCCGCTGGCGCCTTCTTTGGACCACGTCGGGCCAATGGCCTGGAGTGTTGCCGATTGTGCCTTGCTGCTACGGGCCATGGTCAACGCCGATACCGCTGCCCATCCCTTGCCGGATTACAGCGTGGGGCTCGGCAAGAGCATCCGTGGCCTGCGCATAGGGGTTGCCTCGCGCTGGCATGAGAAAGAACACGAAGTCACGCCTGCGGTACACGGCGGCATCCAGCTGGCGCTGGACATATGGCGCAGCCAGGGGGCGCAGGTGATGCCAGTGGAACTGCCTTCGCTGCATGACTATCAGGCGGCCAGCGTCCTCATGATGGCCAGCGAGGCATTCGCCCAACATGCCCCGGATCTGCGCACGCGCTTCAACGAGTACGGCCGATTGCTACGCAGCCGGCTGGCGCTGGGCGCCTTGTTGCCGCCGGATGATCTGATGCTGGCGCGGCGACTGCGTGAGCAATTGCAGCTCCAGACGCTGCAGGCCATGACCGAGGTGGATGTGCTGGTGACGGCCGGCGCCGCCTCCGAAGCGCCGAGGATGGAAGAAGTTCCTGAGTGGGGGGATCTAAAACGGCCCGGCTTCTACCACCCCTTCAATCTGACTGGATGGCCCGCCATCAGCGTGTGCAGCGGCTATGGCGAGGGTGGCCTGCCTGTGGCGGTACAGATTGCCGCTCGGCCGCACCAAGAATCCTTGCTGTTTCAGGTTGCCGAGGCGTTTGAGCGCAGCGCCGCATTGCGGGATCATCGTCCGGCTATCGTGGCCGGCCTTACGTGAGGATCTTCCGATCGATTTCGCGGCAAATCCCTATCTCAAATTGTGGCAAGCGACTGTACGGCACCGCGTATGGCATCGTGCTTTTTGGGAAAATCGACAAGGGCATAGGCAACTGTCATCGACTCAAGAGCGGATCAAAAGGACTGAATTCTGTACGATACAAAATTCGGGTCCCACAGTTTTAGATAAAACGAAAGCAGTACTGATGGCGCTACACAACGCCATAACTTCACAGATGTATATACCAAAGATGGAAGCCTACCCATTCCAGGGCGCTTGACTTACTGCGGCGCCGTCCATATGATGCGCATACATCGATGCATATGCATAGTTGTAGCGATCAGACGGCCGGCCATCCCGGTTGTCGGGTTTGTATCTACTGACGACCGGGATGCCCATGAGCAAGGATATTTGTACCTGCGCGCCCCTGCGCCGCCTCACGCGCAGGATCACCATCATCTATGACCACCACCTGCAGGACAGCGACCTGAGCATCACCCAGTATTCGCTGATCAGCCGCATCGGCCGCAAGGGCCCGATCGCCAACATCACGCTGGCGCAGGACATGGGCATGGACCGCAGCACCCTCAGTCGCGCCCTCAAGCCGCTGATGGCGGCCGGCTGGGTCGAGACCGTGGACCTGCCGGAGGAAGCCTTGCTGGACAAGCGTTCCTTCGCGCTGCAACTGAGCCGCACCGGCCAGGCCAAGCTGGAAGAAGCGCGCCCCCGCTGGCGCCGCGCCCAGGACGAGATCGACCGTCGCCTCGGCCCCAACCTGGCACGTGAATTCAACGACATCATCGAAGACGCCTATGCACGCCTGCAGGAGGCCTGATCGCGTCCGTTTTCGTTTTTGCTTTTGCTTTTGCTTCATCCATCACCACAACTTCAATCCCTTACGCGTCTCTTTCTCCACAGGACCGCAATGAACAAGCTCACACAATCGCTCGCCAACGCCGTCACGCCACGCTTTCACTACGCCTGGGTGGTGGTGGGCGTGATCTTCCTGGTCCTGCTGTGCTCGGCCGGCATCCGTGCCACGCCCTCGGTGATGATCCTGCCGCTGGAGCAGGAGTTCGGCTGGAACCGCTCCACCATCTCGGTGGTGATCTCGGTCAACATCGCACTCTACGGCCTGATCGGCCCGTTCTCGGCTGCCGCCATGCAGCGCTTCGGCATCCGCCGGGTGGTGCTGGCAGCCCTGGTGCTGCTGGCTACCGGCACGGCACTGTCGACCCTGATGCACATGCCCTGGCACATGCTGCTGTCCTGGGGCCTGCTGGTGGGTGCCGGTACCGGCGTGGCCGCCAATACCCTGGGTGCCACCATCGTCAGCCGCTGGTTTGAGACCCGGCGCGGGCTGGCCATGGGCCTGCTGACCGCCAGTGCGGCGACCGGACAGATGGTGTTCCTGCCATTGATGGCGGCCATGGTCGGCAGCTATGGCTGGCGTTCGGTGGCCTTCCTGGTGTCGGCGGTGGCGCTGCTGGCCATCCCGCTGGTGTGGTTGCTGCTGCCGGAGAGCCCGGCGGCCATCGGCCAGAAGATGGTCGGCCAGGTCGAGGACATCAAGGACGAAGGCCTGTCGCGTCGCAATCCGCTGGCCATCGCCCTGGACGCCTTGCGCACCTCGGTGCGCATGCCGGACTTCTGGCTGCTCTTCATGAGCTTCTTCGTCTGCGGCCTGTCCACCAATGGCTATATCGGTACGCAGTTCATCGCCATGTGTAACGACTACGGCATCAACGAAGTCAGCGGCGCCTCCATCCTGGCCGCCATGGGCATGCTGGACCTGGTCGGCACCACGCTCTCGGGCTGGCTGTCGGATCGCTACAATCCGCGCGTGCTGCTGTTCTGGTACTACGGCCTGCGCGGCCTGGCGCTGATCTTCCTGCCCTATGCCTTCGGCCTGCAGTATTACGGCCTGACCATCTTCGCCATCTTCTATGGCCTGGACTGGATCGCCACCGTGCCGCCCACCGTGCGCCTGGCCAATGACGTCTTCGGTCGCCTGGCCGCGCCCATCGTCTTCGGCTGGATCGTCGCCGGCCACCAACTGGGTGCCGCCACCGCCACCACGGTCGCCGGCTACATGCGGGCCACGCTGGGCAACTACACCCTGTCGTCCATCATGATGGGTGTGGCCTGCCTGATCGGTGCGGTGCTGGTACTGCGCATCAAGGGCAAGCAGGGACAGCCGATGCCCGCGGCCGCCTGAGTCCGTCGGGGCACTTGCGCGCGAAGCCATCTTCCTGGCAGGAGGGTGGCTTTTTTTCATTTAGGGCACATCGGGCAATCGTGTCGGGGCGGACCGCCGTGCGAGAATTGCAGCTGCCTTCAGTGCCGGCCTGGCAGCCCTGGCCGGCCATTCCTTTGCCCGATGATGAACAAGAACCGCAACTCTTCCATGTGGTCCCGTGCCGGCCTCTTCCTGGGGATCGCCCTGGCGCTCACACTCTGCCCGGTCGCTCCGGCCCGTGCCGAACCGGTCATGATCCCCCAGGTGCAGAACCGGGCAGCCCTGCAGCTGCCGCCCGAAGCCCACGCCCGGCCGGCTTTCCTGGCGCGCGCGTTGCGCCGCTTCGAGCAGGGCCGCCAGGTCATCGGCGAACTGCAGGGCGGGGCCTTCTGTTCGCGCAAGGACGATATCGTCTGGAATACCAAGAGTGCCGACGTACTGCTGCCCACCCAGGTGCTGTCGGCGCGCCTGCGCCGGGAGCTGGAGCAGCATGGCTATCCGGTGCCGGCGGCGCGCACCGAGATCCTGTTCCCCGAGCGGGCAGAGGACATCGCGCAGAACGAGGCGGCGCGCAGCAGCGATGCCAATCTGCAGGTCGGCGTGGTGGTGGCGCAGTTGCTGACCAATCTCTGCGTGAAGGACGGCCATCTCTGGAGCGGCGACGCCTACATCCGGCTCGAATGGCAGCTGTTCGCGCCCGAGCAGCGCAAGGTGGTCTATCGCGGCAGCACCGAAGGCGTGTTCCACTCGGGCGGCACGAGCTTCAACGGCGCGTTGCCGCAGATTCCGGTGGAGGCGTTCGTGGTGGCATTGCGCAACCTGCTGGGCGATCCTGCCTTTGCACTGGCGCTGCAGACGCCCTACCAGCGTAGCGCCGCGCCGCCGCAGGGGACGCCGCCGGCGGCCGGTGCCCCGGTGGAGATCGACAATCGCCTGCCGGATCAGCCGGCCGCCGAGATGTCCCAGGTGATCGGCGAGCTGCGCACGGCGGTGGTCACGGTGCTCAGCGAGCGCGGTTCGGGAACCGGCTTCTACATCGGTAGTTCCGGCTGGCTGCTGACCAATCATCACGTCATCGGTGACGCGGGGCTGGTGCGCGTGCGCCTGCCCGGCGGGCGCGAACTGGTGGCGGAGGTGGTGCGGCTCGATGCCGCGCGCGACATCGCCCTGCTCAAGACCGAGCCGCCGGGCGTACGTCCACTGCCCCTGCGCATGGGCCAGCCGGGTATCGGCGAAGACGTCTACGCGCTCGGCTCGCCTCTGGGCGATGCCTTCAATACCACGCTCACCCGCGGCATCCTGAGCGGGGTGCGCTCCGTGCGCGATCTGGACTTCCTGCAGAGTGACGTCGCCATCCTGCCCGGCAGCAGCGGCGGCCCCCTGCTGGACAGGTCGGGGCAGGTGATCGGCATCACCGTCGCCGGCCTGGGTGCCAAGGGCCTGGCGGGCATGAATTTCTTCATTCCGGTGGGCAGCGCGCTGCAGCGGCTCAACCTGCAGCTGCTGGAGCGCCCATCCTCCCAGGCGCCGCAATCCACTCCCTGGCGTCGCAATCCCTAGCGACCTGCCGCTCAGTTGCGGGCTTGCCGCTGTTCATAGACCTGCAGGTGGCAATAGGCCGCCCGCATCAGGGGCAGGTCGATGCCTAACCGCTGGGCCCGGGTCAGCATGTCGCCAATGATGGCGTCGGCTTCCAGCCGCGCCATGCCGGCGGCAATGTCGCGCGCCATCGAGGCTTCCCAGGTGGAAGCGGGTGACAGCAGCAGCTTGTGCATCTGGTCCAGCGCCGCCTGGGACAGGGGATAGCCGCTGGCGGCGGCCACCGAGGTGGTCTCCGTGATGGCCTGGCGCACCAGTGACTCACCCTCGGCCGTCGCCAGGATCTGCCCGATGTTGCCGCGCATCAGGCAGGTCACGGCGGCGCCGGCCGCGATCATGGCCCACTTGTTCCACAGCGCCTGATCGATGTTGTCGGAGAACTGTCGCAGGCCAGGCGTGCGTGCGATGGCGGCGTGGAATGCTCTGGCGATGTTCTCGCTGCTGCTGGCACGGGCGCCTACGCTCAGGCTGTCGTTGCTGCCCTGGTGCTGGATGTGGCCGTTCTTCTCCAGCGTGGTCGCGATATAGGACACCCCACCGAGGATGCGATCCCGACCGAACGTGGCGTCCAGGCTGTCGTAGGTGGACAGTCCATTGAGAATGGGCAGGATGACCGTGTTCTGCCCCGTCAGTGGCTTCAAGGTCTCGATGGCACCGTCCAGGTCGTAGCTTTTGCAGGCCAGCAGAATGAGGTCGAACCCCGCCGCGATGGCGGTACCGGCGGCCAGCGTCTTGACCGGGCCGGCGAAGTTGCCCAGCGCGCTGTCGATGACCAGTCCCTCCTGTTGCAATTGCCGGGCACGCCGCTCACGCACCAGGAAACTGACGTCCTGGCCCGCTTCAATCAGACGCGCACCGTAATATCCTCCCATGGCGCCAGCGCCGAGAACCAGTATCTTCATGTTC
>NZ_DASQOH010000002.1:0-27790 GCF_035644555.1 Herbaspirillum sp. | reverse complement strand
AAGGGAGTATGCGGTCAAAAGCTGCATCCGGGGTTCGAATCCCCGCCTCACCGCCATTTTGCATCCGTAGCTCAGCTGGATAGAGTACTCGGCTACGAACCGAGCGGTCGGAGGTTCGAATCCTCCCGGATGCACCATATTCTCCATACCTTCAGCAACGAAGGTGTGGATGAGGTGGCGGTATTAGCCGCAAGCACCAGAGAGGATAACGTTGCTTTAGCAACGGCGCCGAAGGGCGAGCCGCAAGGCGAGTCATCCTCCCGGATGCACCATCTTACTTGATACGGCTTTAGCAGCGGTATCAAAATCTGCAGTAAAGTAAGTTTCCCGATGCATCCGTAGCTCAGCTGGATAGAGTACTCGGCTACGAACCGAGCGGTCGGAGGTTCGAATCCTCCCGGATGCACCATATTCTCCGAGATAGCAGCCACGCTGTTGTTTCACGGTCTGCGAGATAATCGCCAGCACCAGGGAGGATAACGTTGCTTCAGCAACGGCCCGAAGGGCGAACCGAGTGAGTCATCCTCCCGGATGCACCATCTTCTCCGAGATATCAGCCACGCTGTTGTTTCATGGTCTGCGAGATAAGCTCCAGCCACTCTCTTTGTCTCAAAACCTCTTAAGCGCAATAATTCACCTCCCCCTTCAGCACTTTTTTCATTGGCAACTCCCTATTTCCACTATAATTTATTCCTGTTAACCGACCTGATACTGGGTGGGATAAGTGCAAGGAGAGAAATCCATGAAATGGTTCAAGGCAATATCTGCGTTTTGCGCGACGCTTCTGGTCGCCGTATCGCTGGCGGGCTGCGCAGGTTCGTCCACAAAGGAAAGTACCGGAGGGTATATTGACGATACCGTCGTGACCACCAAAGTCAAAACCGCGCTCTTCAATGACAAAGAGATTAAGTCTTCGGAAATTAGCGTCCAGACTTTTAAAGGTCGTGTACAGCTCAGCGGCTTTGTCTCATCCGCCGATAGCGCTAAACGAGCGGTAGAAGTGACGCGAAAAGTGCAGGGCGTTCGTATGGTTGAGAACGATTTAAGAATCAAATAAACGCACCACACTGCATCTGTATCAACAAGGGCGCCATCGAGCGCCCTTGTTGTATCTACCGCTGGCAGCGACAAAGCAGACCTTTTGCGTTACAGTAACTCCTCCTTAACAGGTTGGTGAGAAGACGATGTACGAACGTTACGCAGGACTGATTTTTGATATGGATGGCACGATCCTCGATACCGAGCCTACGCATCGTAAGGCATGGAACGAGGTTCTGGGACGTTACGGTATGCGTTTTGATATGCAGGCTATGGTCGCGCTTAACGGTTCTCCAACCTGGCGGATCGCTCAGGCCATTATCGAATTAAATCAGGCTGATTTAGATCCTCACTCTCTGGCGCAGGAAAAAACGGACGCCGTGAAAGCGATGCTGCTTGATAGCGTCCGCCCTTTACCGCTGATTGAGGTGGTCAAAGAGTGGCACGGTCGTCGTCCGATGTCGGTCGGTACCGGCAGCGAGAGCGCCGTTGCTGAAGCGCTGCTGGCCCATCTGGGCCTGCGCCACTACTTCTCGGCGGTGGTTGCCGCCGATCATGTCGCCAACCATAAACCCGCGCCTGATACTTTCTTACTCTGCGCTGAACGCATGGGCGTTGCGGCGGAGAAATGCGTGGTCTTTGAAGATGCGGACTTCGGTCTGCAGGCGGCAAAGCGCGCCGGAATGGATGCCGTGGACGTGCGATTGCTGTGAGCGACTCGCTGTCGCTGATATCGCTGTTTGCCAGCAGCTTTTTGAGCGCCACGCTGCTTCCCGGCAATTCGGAAGTGGTGTTAATTGCTATGCTGCTGGCGGGGGTGAGTCAGCCGTGGTTACTGGTTTTAATAGCAATAATCGGTAATAGCCTTGGAGGGGTAACTAACGTTATTCTGGGGCGCCTGTTTCCGCTGCGCAAAACATCGCGCTGGCAAGAGAAGGCGTCCGGCTGGCTGAGGCGCTACGGCGCGGCCGCGCTATTATTAAGCTGGGCGCCTGTTATAGGCGATTTGCTGTGTTTACTGGCGGGATGGATGCGCATTTCCTGGGGACCAGTGCTCTTTTTTTTATGCCTTGGCAAAGCAATACGCTATATCGTCGTTGCGGCGATAACGCTTCAGGGCATGACGTGGTGGCACTAATTGGACTGATTGTTCAACCATTACAATTATGCTAATTCAAACGATTTCGACAGGCGGGAGGTCAAATTGATCCCGGACGTATCACAGGCGCTGGCCTGGCTGGAAAAAAATCCGCAGGCGCTGCAGGGTATTCAACGTGGTCTTGAACGCGAAACGCTGCGCGTCAACGCTGACGGCACGCTGGCCACTACCGGTCATCCGCAGGCACTGGGTTCAGCGCTGACTCATAAGTGGATTACCACCGATTTTGCCGAAGCTTTGCTGGAATTTATTACGCCGGTTGATGGCGATATCCAGCATATGCTCACCTTTATGCGCGATGTTCATCGCTATACCGCACGTCATATTGGCGACGAGCGCATGTGGCCGCTGAGCATGCCTTGCTATATCGCGCCCGGCCAGGATATTGAACTGGCGCAGTACGGCACCTCTAATATCGGTCGCCTGAAAACGCTGTATCGTGAAGGGCTGAAAAATCGCTATGGCGCGCTGATGCAAACCATCTCCGGCGTGCACTATAACTTCTCGCTGCCGATGGCTTTCTGGCAGGCTAAGTGCGGCGTTGAGGATGCGGAAAGCGGTAAAGAAGCGATTTCAGCGGGCTATTTCCGCTCCATTCGCAACTACTACCGTTTTGGTTGGGTGATTCCGTACCTGTTTGGCGCTTCCCCGGCGATCTGCTCGTCGTTCCTGCAGGGCAAACCGACGTCGCTGCCGTTTGAGAAAGCCGGCAACGGCATGTACTACCTGCCGTATGCGACCTCGTTGCGTCTGAGCGATCTGGGCTATACCAATAAATCGCAAAGTAATCTCGGAATTACGTTTAACGATCTCTACGAGTATGTGGCAGGATTGAAGCGGGCGATTAAAACGCCTTCCGAAGAGTATGAAAATATCGGGCTGGAGAAAGACGGTAAGCGTCTGCAAATCAACAGCAACGTGCTGCAGATTGAAAACGAGCTGTACGCGCCGATTCGCCCGAAACGCGTGACCCGCAGCGGCGAAACGCCTTCCGACGCGCTGCTGCGCGGCGGTATTGAGTACATTGAGGTTCGCTCCCTGGATATCAACCCGTTCTCGCCGATTGGCGTTGACGAGCAGCAGGTGCGTTTCCTCGATCTGTTTATGGTCTGGTGCGTGCTGGCTGATGCGCCGGAGATGAGCAGCGACGAGCTGCTGTGCACGCGCACCAACTGGAATCGGGTGATTCTGGAAGGCCGTAAGCCGGGTCTGACGCTGGGGATTGGCTGCGAAACCGCGCAGTTCCCGCTGGCCCAGGTCGGCAAAGATCTGTTCCGCGATTTACGCCGTGTGGCGCAGACCCTGGATAGCATCCACGGATGCCAGGCCTATCAGCAGGCCTGCGATGAGCTGGTCGCCTGCTTCGACAACCCGGAATTAACCTTCTCGGCGCGCATTCTGCGTTCTATGCTTGAAGAGGGGATTGGCGGCACCGGCAGAGAGCTGGCCGATCGCTATCGGACGATGCTACGCGAAGAGTCGCTGGAAATTTTAAGCGAGGCGGATTTTGTTGCCGAGCGTGAGGCATCGCTACAGCGACAGAAGAAGGTGGAAGCGGCGGATAGCGAGCCGTTTGAAGCGCTGCTGGCAAGGCACGCGTAGCTTTACGCGCCGTAAAAAAGAAAACGGCCACATCACTGTGGCCAAACTTTCATCTCTGATTCAGGGATGATGATGATAATAAATGCGCGTCTTTCATATACTCAGACTCGCTGCCTCAAAAAGAGTTCATTTTATTTTTAAAAAAATCACTATCGGAGGTGAAGAATGCCGTTGTTAGATAGTTTCACAGTCGACCATACCCGAATGGAAGCGCCTGCGGTGCGTGTCGCGAAGAAAATGAACACGCCTCACGGCGATGAAATCACCGTTTTCGATCTGCGATTCTGCGTGCCAAACCAGGAAGTGATGCCGGAAAGAGGCATTCATACCCTTGAGCACCTGTTTGCCGGCTTCATGCGCGATCACCTGAACGGTAATGGTGTGGAAATTATCGACATCTCTCCGATGGGCTGCCGCACCGGGTTCTATATGAGCCTGATCGGTACGCCGGACGAGCAGCGCGTCGCGGATGCCTGGAAAGCGGCGATGGCCGACGTGCTGAAGGTGAAAGATCAGAACCAGATCCCGGAGCTGAACGTTTACCAGTGCGGAACCTACACCATGCACTCGCTGGAAGAAGCTCAGGAAATCGCTCGCCATATCATCGAGCGCGATGTCCGCGTCAACAGCAACGATGAGCTGGCGCTGCCGAAAGAAAAACTGCAAGAACTGCACATCTAGTGCTTCTGCTACGGCCCGGCGAACTCCGTCGGGCCGCTATTCCCTGACGCCGCGGCGATGTCGACGACCTTAACCTTCAATTTTCAACACCGTTCGCTGGTGCCTTTTGCCCATGATTACGCCCATGGCGATAGCGAACCCTGGCATCAGCACGATTGCGCCCAGCTGCTGCATATTCTTAGCGGCGTGGTGCGGGTAGAAACCGAGCATGGCTACTGGGTTGTGCCGCCGGGGCGAGGCGTCTGGCTGCCCGCCGGTACCCCACATACCCTACGGGTTACCGGCGCTGCCGCTGCGCGAACCCTGTTTATCGATCCTCTCGCGCGTGCCGATCTTCCCTCTGCCTGCCAGATAGTGCAGGTGACTCCGCTGCTGCGTGAACTGATTGTCGCGTCGCTGACGCTGGCGGAATCCTACGCGCCGGGCAGCCGCGATGAACGCATCTACGAACTGATCCTTGATGAAATTCGCGGTATGGCGGTGCTGCCGTTTGGCCTGCCGGAGCCGCAAAGCGAAGCCCTGCGCCGTTTATGCCAGAAGGTAAGAGAAGCGCCCGGCGACTCGTGGAGCAGCGCCGAGGCGGCGAAAGAGAGCAACATGAGCGAGCGCACGCTGAATCGTCATTTTCAGCAGCAGACCACGCTCACCTGGAGCGAATGGGTGCGCCGGGCGAAGCTGATGGAAGCGCTGGTTCGCCTGGCGCAGGGGCAGTCGGTACTGCGGGTGGCGCTGGATCTCGGCTACGGTAGCCACAGCGCTTTTAGCGCCATGTTTCGCCGGGTAACAGGCGTTGCCCCCAGCGACTACTTCCGTTCACCGGAATAATGACCTGCGCTCATCGCATTACACAGCGCCTGCAGCGAGGCGCGCGCCACGTCGTTATCAATTCCCACCCCCCAGCGGCTGTCGCCATTCGGGAAGACGCAGCGAATATAGGCTACTGAACGGCTGTCGCTACGTTCGCCGAGGGTATGCTCGTGATAATCCTTAATCACGAAGTTTTGTTTTAACAGGCCGCTCAGCCCGCTGGCGGCGGCGGACAGCAGGCCGTTGCCGCGGCTCTGCAGACGTCGCGTTTCGCCGGCGATACGCAGGGAGGCCTGCAGAGAAAGCTGACCGTCCTGCTGGCTATCACTTTGGTAATCCAGCAGCGCCAGCGGCGGCTGGGGGAGCAGCCCATAGCGGGCGCGAAACAGCTGCCACAGCGCGTTGTGGGTCATCTCTTTACCATGTGTATCGGTTTCGCGCTGGACGTGCAGGCTAAAATCCTGCTGCAGCGCGCGCGGCAGCTTCAGACCATGATTCTGCTCAATCAGCCACGCGCTGCCGCTTTTGCCGGACTGGCTGTTAACGCGGATCACCGCCTCGTAGCTACAGCCGATATCCTGCGGGTCGATGGGCAGGTAGGGCATTTCCCAGCGATCGCCGGGCCGGCGGGCATCGAACCCTTTTTTGATCGCATCCTGATGCGAGCCGGAAAAGGCGGTATAGGCCAGGCTTCCCGCCCATGGGTGGCGCGGATGAACCGGGATCTGGTTGCAGCTTTCGACGATCTCGACCACCCGCTTCATCTCAGTGAACCTGAGTCGGGGATCGACGCCCTGGCTGTAGAGATTCATCGCCAGTGTCACCAGACAGACGTTACCGGTGCGCTCGCCGTTGCCGAACAGGCAGCCTTCGACGCGGTCGGCGCCGGCCATCACGGCCAGTTCTGCCGAGGCCACGGCGGTGCCGCGATCATTGTGCGGGTGCACCGAGATGATGGCGCTATCGCGATGCTTCAGGTTGCGGCACATCCACTCGATCTGGTCGGCATAGACGTTGGGGGTGGCGCACTCGACGGTGGAGGGCAGGTTCAGGATGATCTTGCGGGTCGGGCTGGCACCCCAGGTTTCGCAGACGGCGTCGCAGATGTCCTTGGAGAAGTCCAGTTCGGTGGTGCTGAAGGATTCCGGCGAATACTCGAAGCGCCACTCGGTGCCGGGACGCGCATCGGTCAGTTCCTTGACCAGCCTGGTGCCGGTGACGGCGATGTTCTTGATCTCGTCGCGCGACATGTTGAAGACGATCTTGCGGAAGGCCGGTGCCACCGAGTTGTACAGGTGGACGATGGCCTTCTTGGCGCCTTCCAGCGATTCGACGGTGCGGCGGATCAGTTCTTCACGCGACTGGGTCAGCACGATGATGGTGACGTCGTCGGGGATGCGGTTTTCGACGATGAGCTTGCGCACGAAATCGAAGTCGGTCTGCGAGGCCGAGGGGAAGCCGACTTCGATTTCCTTCAGGCCGGTCTTCAACAGCAGTTCGAAGAAGCGCAGCTTGCGCTCGGCGTTCATCGGTTCGATCAGGGCCTGGTTGCCATCGCGCAGGTCGGTGCTCATCCAGATCGGCGGGGTGTCGATCACCTTGCTGGGCCAGGTGCGATCCGGCAGGTCGATGGCGGGGAAGGGACGGTATTTGGCGGCGGGGTTGTTCAACATCATGATGGACCTCTAAGTCTGAAGAATGCGTGGAATGCGGAAATGCTTCAATGCGTCAGATGTGGCGGAGCGGGTTGCCTGGCTGCCACGGGCGCGTGGCCAGACAACCCGTCATAGAGCCAGAGGCGGCATCTCCTGCCGCGCGCAGCCCGTATGGCATGCTGGCCGGCGCGGAGTGTGGATGGTCCTGGTGTTCGAATGCATGATCGCTTCGCCTGATGCGGCTGCGACGTCGGCTTGCTACAGCTTGCGCGTCACTGCCTGGTTTTACTGCCGGTATTGCTGGATTTGATTGGGTTTGCCGGATCGCGTGACATCAGCGGAAACGGCAGGAACTGCGGATTTTAGCGCGAGGCTAGTAGTAGCGACACCGGTAGCAACGCTAGCGGGGCGCTGGCGCTGTTGTGGCGTAGGGAGAAGTTTGCTGCGGAAGTCATTCGAGCAATGTAGAAGATTGGCTGTCGGCTTGTCAAGCTCTATCTGCCTGGAAGGCGGAAAAGTCAGGTAAATCAGTGTCTGTCCCAAATAATTTTGTTGCTACAATCGAGCAATAAATAACCGACTGGTCATTTATTTTTCGCCAGCCGGAAGCAAACTGTCGCCGGGATGGAACGCCGCTGAGGGATTGCGCTCCAACCCAAGCCCTGCAATGGCCGCCTCGACGCCTTGCAGACACCATAACAACAGCACCCGCCCGGCGGGATCCTTCCTCATCCATGCAGAAACGTCCGGACCTGATCGTTTGCGAAGAATGCGACGCCGTCTACCAGCGCATGCCGCTCGGGGAGCGCGAGATCGCCCGTTGCCTGCGCTGCGGCGCCGAGCTTGAGCGCGATACCGGCAAGCGCCTGCAGCACCTGCTGCCTCTGACGGTGGGCGCGCTGATCCTGTTCGTGATCGCCAATGTCTTCCCCATCGTGACCATAGAACTGCAGGGATTGTCCAGCCAGACCACCCTGATCGGCGCGGTGGTCGCGCTCACCCGTGATGGCATGTCGGAAGTGGCGCTGCTGGTGCTGGCCACGACCCTGCTGTTCCCGCTGATTCAGCTGGGTGTGCTGCTTTACCTGTTGCTGCCGGCGGCGCGTGCGACCCGGCCGCCCGGTTTCGTGCTGCTGCTGCGGCTGATGCAGGCAGCGCGGCCGTGGGGCATGATCGAAGTCTTCATGCTGGGCATCCTGGTGGCGCTGATCAAGCTGTCCAACATGGCCGAGGTGATTCCCGGTCCGGCGCTGTGGTCCTTCGGCGGCCTGACGGTGCTGCTGACGGTGGTGGTGTCGTTCAATCCGCGCTATCTGTGGCATCTGTGGGAGCAGCAGCAGGCCGAACAGTTCGGTGACCAGGGAGCAGGCGCATGAGCCGCGCCCATGAACCGGCCAGCGCCACCCTGACCGAAGATGAAGACCTGCAGGTGGCGGACGCCGCCTCGCAGGGCGTCATCGGCTGCCACCACTGCGGCACGGTGTGGGAGGGCGCGACCGAGCACGAGCCCTGCGGCGTATGCCACGCGCCGCTGCACGTGCGCAAGATCGACAGTCTCACCCGCACCTGGGCGCTGCTGATCGCGGCCTGCATCATGTACATCCCGGCCAACATGATGCCGGTGATGGTCACCAGTACCCTGCTCGATGAACAGCGCGACACCATCCTCTCCGGCGTCATCTATTTCTGGACCTCGGGCGAATGGGGACTGGCGCTGGTGGTCTTCGTGGCCAGTTTCCTGGTGCCGCTGTTCAAGCTGGTGGCGCTGGGCATCCTGGTCATCTCGGCGCGCCGCCGCAGCCGCTGGCAGCGCCTGCAACGGGCCAAGCTGTATCGCCTGGTCGAAGCCATCGGACGCTGGTCCATGCTGGACGTGTTCGTGGTCTCGGTACTGACCGGGCTGGTCAAGATCCACGGTTTCGCCAATGTCCATGCCGGCATCGGCATCGCCGCCTTCGGTGCGGTGGTGGTGCTGACCATGCTGGCCTCGCTCTCCTTCGATCCACGCCTGATCTGGGACGATGCCACCCCGATTTCAACTGTCAACAAGAAACAGGAAACCGCATGACTCCACCTGACTCCCACCAGGACAAACCGGCGCTGCTGCAGCCCCGCCGCGCGCGCCAGCGCAACTGGCTGCCCTCGCTGGTCTGGCTTATTCCCATCATCGCGGCCATCGTCGGACTGACGCTGGTGGCCAAGATCCTGATCGAACGCGGGCCGGTGGTCACGGTCAGTTTCCGTTCGGCCGAGGGGCTGGAGGCCGGCAAGACCAAGGTCAAGTACAAGGACGTGGAGATCGGCCAGGTGCAGACCCTGAAGCTGTCCACCGATCGCTCGCACGTGCTGGTGGGCATCCAGCTCAACCAGGAGGCGTCCGGCTTCAACGCCGAGGATACGCGTTTCTGGGTGGTGCGCCCGCGCATTGCCGCCTCCGGTATCTCGGGTCTGGGCACCCTGCTGTCGGGGGCCTATATCGGGGCCGACGCCGGGGTGTCGGAAGAGACCAAGAAGGAATTCGTCGGCCTGGAGCAGCCACCGATCGTGACGCGGGATGCCTCGGGTCGCCAGTTCGTCCTGCATACCGACGATCTGGGCTCGCTCGATATCGGTTCGCCGATTTTTTATCGTCGCATCAAGGTCGGCCAGGTGGTGGCCTACGACCTCGATTCGGATGGACGGGGCGTGACCCTGCGCATTTTCGTCAATGCGCCCTACGACAAGTTCGTCACCCAGGGGTCACGCTTCTGGCATGCCAGTGGCTTTGACATGGAACTCAACGCCAGCGGCTTCAAGCTGCATACCCAGGCGCTCTCGACGGTGGTACTGGGCGGTATCGCCTTCCGCGATCGCGATGAAGAGCGCGTGAGCGCGCCGGCCAAGGAGGGGACGGAATATCCGCTGGTGGAAGATGAAAGCACCGCGATGAAGGAGCCGGACGGCGTGCCGCAGACGGCCCTGATGTATTTCGATCAGTCCCTGCGCGGCCTGCAGCCGGGCGCCACGGTGGACTTCCGGGGCGTGGTGCTGGGCGAGGTAAAGAGCATCGGCGTGGAATACGACCGCCAGCGCCGCGAGTTCCGCATGCCGGTGCTGGTGCAGATCTATCCGGACCGCCTGGGCCGTCGCTTCCATGAAGAGACCGGCGAGGAGCGCCGTTCCAATGCACAACTGCTGCGCCTGCTGGTCAAGCGCGGCCTGCGCGCCCAGTTGCGCAACGGCAACCTCCTGACCGGCCAGCTGTACGTGGCGATCGATTTCTTCCCCAAGGCCAAGCCGGCACAGATCGATCCGGACAAGGTGCCGCTGGAACTGCCGACCATCCCGGGCAGCCTGGACGAGCTGCAGCAACAGCTTTCCGAGATTGCCGGCAAGCTGTCCAAGGTACCCTTCGATGACATCGGCCGTGATCTGCAGACGACCTTGAAGACGCTCAACAAGACCCTGTCCACGGCCGAGCAGACCGCTGCCCGCATCAACAACGACATCGCACCTGAGATGCAGGCCGCCATGAAGGACGCCCGCAAGACCCTCAATGCCGCCGAGCGCACTTTGTCCGACGACGCGCCCCTGCAGCAGGACATCCGCCAGACCATGCAGGAACTGTCCAAGGCGGCGGCCTCGATCCGGGTCTTGACCGATTACCTGCAACAGCATCCGGAATCGCTGATCCGGGGCAAACAGGAGCCATGATGCACGACAAGAACCGCCTCTCTCCCAAGACCCTGGCCGCCGTCGCGCTGGCGGCCTCTATGCTGGCCGCCTGCGCTAGCTCACCGCCGACCAGGTTCTATACGCTGGCCAGCCCGGCCGCCGCCGTCACGGGCACTGCCAGCCTGGGGCCGCAGACCTTCATCGAGCTGATGCCGGTGGCGGTACCCGACCGCCTGGCCCGTCCGCAACTGGTGGTGCGCAGCGACGCCACCCGACTGGAGGTGCTTGAGCAGGACCGCTGGTCCTCGCCCTTCAACAATGAGTTGCGCGATGCCCTGGCCGCCGGTGTGGCCGCGCGCCTGGGTGCCATCGACGTCTCGCGGGGCGGCCGCCCGGCCGACCAGGCCAGCTATCGGATCAATGTCGAACTACGTGACTTCGATGCCGCCCGCGGTGGACGCGTCCAGGCCGTGTTCGGCTGGACCATCACCCGCTCCGACGACCGTCGCAGCGGCGCTTGTCGCCTGACTGTTGTGGAACCGGTCAGCGGTGGCGCCAATGCCGACGTGGTCGCCGCCACCCAGAAGGCCGTCGCGCAGGCAGCGCAGGCGATTGCCGATGGCGTGCGCGCTTTGCAGGCGGGGCAGGGTGGACAGTGTTCGAGTTAGGGCCTGTTCACACTAAATCTCGCAGATTTAGTGTGAACAGGTCCTAGCATCTCTGGCAATGGCCGGGATAGCTCATCCCGCTGCGGTGCTTGTGTAAAATCAGGGTCCGAGGGAATTCATCAAGTCGGGACACACCGATGTAGCTGAAGGTGATCCCGTGCCGACGATCAGTACGTTTTATGGACTTGTGATTCAGATGTTTTACCGAGATCATTCGCCTCCGCATTTTCATGTGCGCTATGCCGAGTACAAGGCGGTGATCGACCTCAAAAAATTGCTGCTTATTGAAGGGGAGTTACCCCGTAGAGCGCTGGAGCTTGTGCTGGATTGGGCCGAATTGCATCAGATAGAACTGATGGAAGACTGGATGCTTTGTCAGGACATGAAGGCACCCAAGCCGATTGCGCCATTGGAGTGATGACATGGAATGGGACGTGATTGAAGTCAGTATTTCCGGCGAATATGCGTTACAGGTTCGCTTCAGCGATGGAGTGGCAGGCGGGGTCAGGTTCCTCCCCAGTTTCTTCCGCGGCGTCTTCGCGCCGCTGCGAGATCAGGAACAGTTCCGGCGGGTCCATGTCGTCGATGGCGTCGTGACCTGGCCGGGTGATCTCGATCTGGCGCCGGATGCCATGCATGAGGAAATCAGGCGCCATGGCCAATGGCTGCTTGCCTGAAACGGTGACGATTCTGTCGCCCAAGAAAAAGCCGCTTCCTAGGAAGCGGCTTTTCAACATCTCAAGACCGGTCAGCGATCAGTAGCGATCAACGATCACCGTAGGAGCGACGCGGGCCGTCGGCGCGGAAGCCGCCACCGTTGTTGCCCTTGTAGCCACCGCCAGCACCGCCTTCGCGACGCGGACCGCCAGCCGGCTTGGCACCGCCGAAGCTGCGACCTTCTCGGTTGCCGCTGTAGCCGCCGCCTTCGCGATTGCCTCCGAAGCCACCTTCACGATGACCACCGCCTTCACGGTTGCCGGCGCCGTAGCGCGGGCCGCTGTTGCTGCGGCCGTCGCCCGGACGCCAGCCACCCGGCTTGCGCGGGCTGCGCGGTGCAGCCGACTTCTTCGGTTCGAAACCTTCCACCACATCGACCGGGATGGTCTGCTTGGTGAAACGCTCGATGCGCTTGACCTGCATGCCTTCAGCGTGATTGACCAGCGAGATGGCCACGCCATTGCGGCCGGCACGACCGGTACGGCCGATACGGTGCACGTAGTCTTCGGCGAACTTGGGCAGATCGTAGTTGAACACGTGGGTGATGCCCGGCACGTCGATGCCGCGGGCGGCCACGTCGGTGGCCACCAGCATGCGCACCTGACCACGGCGCAGACTGTTCAGGGTGCGGTTGCGGGCGCCCTGGTGCATGTCGCCATGCAGTGCGGCAGCGGCGAAACCGGCGATGTTCAGGCGATCGGCGATGGTGTCGGCGTCACGCTTGGTGGCGGTGAAGATCACGGCCTGGTCGATGCTGGTGTCGCGCAGCAGGTGATCCAGCAGGCGATTCTTGTGCGACAGGTCATCCACGAAGTGCACGCGCTGCATGATGTTTTCATGACGGGTCGACGAGCTGGCGATCTGGATGGTCAGCGGGTTGTTGGTGATGCGCTTGGCCATGTTGCCGACGACGCCGTCCAGCGTGGCCGAGAACAGCATGGTCTGACGCGTGGTCGGGGTAGCGGCGACGATCTTTTCGATGTCGTCGATGAAACCCATGTCCAGCATGCGGTCAGCTTCGTCCAACACCAGGATCTGCAGTTGCGAGAAATCGATCTTGCCCGATTCCATGTGGTCGATCAGACGACCCGGGGTGGCCACCAGGATTTCAGGATTGCGCGACAGCAGTTGCATCTGCTTCGGGTAGGGCATGCCGCCCAGGATCGACACCACGCGCACACGGCGCATGTAGGAGCCGTACTTGTCGGTGGCGGTGGTCACTTGCAGGGCCAGTTCGCGGGTCGGGGTCAGCACCAGCATCTTCGGCTGGGCCGGCTGGTAACGCGGACGCTCGCCACGGGCACGGGTGGCCTGGCGTTCCTGATTGGGCGTACGGGCGGCCTGCGGCGCTTGCGGCAGGTCTGCCAGCTGGTGCAGCGAGGGCAGCATGAAGGCGGCGGTCTTGCCCGAACCGGTCTGCGAGGACACCAGCAGATCCTGGCCGCTGATGGCGGCGGGGATGGCCTTTTCCTGGACCGGGGTCGGGGAGGTATAGCCTGCTTCGGTCAGGGCTTTGATGATCGAAGGGTTCAGGCCAAGTGCTTCAAAAGTCATAATCTCTTTCGTGAAAGTGAACGCCAGGCACGAGACGGGCGCACACGAGCGCGCCGGGCATCGAGTGCCTGAACGAAAAAAAGCAACGCCAACCGACGAAATGACTATGAAAAATACAAAGAAATTTCGGCACAAAAGCTTTGCGCCGGGACGGCATCATCAAGGGATGCCAGGGGCGGGGGGCTTTTACTGGGAACTTGTCGTTATGACAGGTAAGGCTTGCGAAGCTGCTTGGGCGAATGCGGCTGGAAATCATGCAGGGCAAGTTTCACGCCCGATTCGCCTGTGCATTGGTTATTGCAATGCACAAGGCGAATCATACCCTAAAACATCGGAATTAGCACGAAGCTATTTTGCGAAACTGTCTTTTTGTTGTGGGAGATGCCTGCTTATTCGGCCATCCCACCCACCACACGGGAGAAGCCACCGTCCACGTAGGTGATTTCGCCGGTGATGCCCGACGCCAGGTCCGAGAGCAGGAAGGCCGAGGCGTTGCCTACGTCTTCGATGGTGACGTTGCGACGCAGCGGGGCGGTGGCGGCCACGGCACCCAGGATCTTGCCGAAGCCCTTGATGCCGCTGGCGGCCAGGGTCTTGATCGGACCGGCCGAGACGCCGTTGACGCGCACACCCTTGGGACCGAGCGATTCGGCCAGGTAGCGCACCGAGGCTTCCAGTGAGGCTTTGGCCAGGCCCATGGTGTTGTAGTTAGGCACTACACGCTCCGAACCCAGGTAGGTCAGGGTCAGCAGGGCGGCGTTGGGCGACAGCAGCGGCAGCGCGGCCTTGGCCATGGCCGGGAAGCTGTAGGCCGAGATGTCGTGGGCGATCTTGAAGCCTTCGCGCGAGAAGCCTTCCAGGAAGTCGCCGGCGATGGCGTCGGCCGGGGCGAAGCCGATGGCGTGTACCAGGCCGTCGAGCTGGCTCCAGGACTTGCCCAGGTCGGCGAACAAGGCGTTGATCTGCTCATCGCTGCCGACGTCGCAATCGAAGACCAGCTTGCTGTCGAACTCTTCGGCGAACTTGGTGATACGGTCCTTGAAGCGCTCACCGACGTAGGTGAAGGCCAGTTCGGCGCCTTCGCGCTTGCACGCCTGGGCGATGCCGTAGGCGATGGAACGGTTGGACAGCAAGCCGGTGATCAGAATTTTTTTGCCTTGCAGAAATGCCATGATGACTCCGTATGGTCCGCCGCGTCCTGCGTAGGGCCGCCTGGCAGGCGGGCGCGCGGGGCGGCCGATGGTGATGGCGATGGTCGCATCGTGCGGCCACCGCGCTGGAACAGACCCGGATTGTAGGGGCTAGCGGCAAGCGCGGCAACCTTTGCCGGCCGTTCGCAGCGTCGTCGCCTGCCATGAACTTAGTTGCTTTAATTGCTTCCCTGTAATCGTTCCTCTCTTTACAATGCCCCGGAACAAAATCGTTTCCAGGCCGGTGGGCACGGGACTTGCCTGCCCCCAGACATCAACGCCCGCCACAGCGCAGACAGACAACCGCATGGTCAAGCCCCTGAAGACATCCCGGATTTTCCTTTCCTCCCTGCTGGCCGCCACGCTGGCTTACGCCGCTCCGTCCCACGCCGAGCATGCCTTTTCGCTGTACGACACGCCCAAGTATCCGGCCGGCTTCTCCCATTTCGACTACGTCAATGCCGATGCGCCACGCCGCGGCACGCTCTACCTGGCCAACCCCGACCGCCGCACCAGCTTCGACAAGTTCAATCCCTTGTCCTTGAAGGGCGTGGCCGCCGCCGGGCTGGACCAGCTGATGTTCGAGACCCTGGCCGTGGCCTCCGCCGACGAGGTCGCAACCGTCTATGGCTTGCTGGCCGACGACATGAAGCTGGCGCCGGACCGCATGTCCATGACCTTCCACTTGAATCCCAAGGCGCGCTTCAACAATGGCGACAAGGTCACGGCCGAGGATGTGAAGTATTCCTACGACACCATCCTGGCCAAGGGGGCGCCGCAATTCAAATCGGTTTTTGCCGATGTGAAGGATTGCGTGGTGGTCGATGCAGCGACGGTGCGCTTCGACTTCGCCAGCAGCAACCATGAACTGCCGCTGATCGTGGGCAGCGTGCCGGTGTTCTCCAGGAAATGGGCGCAGGGCACCCCCTTCGACCAGATCCAGCTTACCCCGCCGATCAGCACCGGCCCCTACCTGATCGAGAGCTACGACACCGGCCGCAGCATCACCTACCGCCGCAATCCCGACTACTGGGGCAAGGAGGTGCCGGCCCGGCGCGGCATGTTCAATTTCGAGCGCATCGTCTACCGTTTCTACAAGGATGACCTGGCGCGGCTGGAAGCCTTCAAGGCCGGCGAGTTCGACGTGGTGGTGGAGTACAGCGCCAAGAACTGGGCGCGCAGCTATACCGGCCCGCAGTTCCGCGACGGCCGCATCATCAAGAAGGAATTCAAGCATTCCAATGGCGCCGGCATGCAGGGTTTCGTGATGAACCTGCGGCGCGACCAGTTCAAGGATGTGCGCGTGCGCCAGGCCATTGGGCTGGCGCTGGACTATGAATGGATGAACCGCCAGCTGTTCTACGGCCAGTACACCCGCATCTACTCCTTCTTCAACAACAGCCAGCTGGCCGCCACCGGCGAGCCGCAGGGCGACGAGCTGGCCTTGCTGAAGTCGCTGCAGGCCAAGGGCCTGAAGATCGATCCTGCAGTGTTCGGCCCGGCACCCGTCCCGCCCTCGACCAATCCGCCGTCCTCGCTGCGCGCCAACCTGCGCCAGGCCCGCGAACTGCTGGCCCAGGCCGGCTGGGTCTATCGCGATGGCGCCGTGCGCAATGCCCAGGGCGTGCCGCTGTCCTTCGAGATCCTGGATGACCAGAGCTCCATGTCGCGCGTCATCAGCGTGTTTGCGCGCAACCTGCGCACGCTGGGCATCGATGTGGTCCAGCGCAGCGCCGACTACGCCCTGGTGGCCAAGCGCATGGAAGACTTCGACTTCGACATGACCAGCATCCGCTTCCCCGATACCAGCAGCCCGGGCAATGAACTGTTCGACATGTTCGGTTCCAAGGCGGCCGATGAAAAGGGCTCCAACAATGCCTGGGGCCTGAAGGACCCGGTGGTGGACCAGTTGGTGCAGGCCGTGGTGGCGGCCGATACCCGGGTCCGGCTGACTGCCGCGGCGCGGGCGCTGGACCGGGTGCTGCTGCACAAGTACATCGTGGTGCCGCACTGGTATTCGTCCACCCATCGCATCGCCTACCAGAACCGCTTCGGCATCCCGCAGGTGGCGCCGCTGTATTACCAGGCCGATCCCTATGTGATCAGCACCTGGTGGGAAGAGAAGGGGCGTTGAAGATGAAGCACGCAACGATGCCCGGCCAGGCCGGTCTTGAACGAGGATGCCTGCAGTCATGAATATCTGGTCCTACATTTTGAAGCGGGTGCTGTTGATGATCCCCACGCTCTTCGGCGTGGTCGCCATCACCTTTGCCGTGATCCAGTTCGTACCGGGTGGCCCGGTGGAACAGGCCATGCTGGAGATGAAAGGCCGTGGCGGCGGTGGTGAGGCCTCCGGCGGTGGCGCCGCCAGCGGGGCCTCGGCCTATCGCGGCAGGCAGGGCATCGACGAACAACGCATCGAGGAAATCAAGAAACTCTACGGCTTCGACAAGCCCCCGGTAGAGCGCTTCTGGAGCATGTTGAAGGGCTTCCTCACCTTCGACCTGGGCAAGAGCTTCTACCACCATGGCGATGTCTGGACGCTGGTCAAGTCCAAGCTGCCGGTGTCCATCAGCATCGGCCTGTGGACCTTTTTCCTGAGCTACCTGATCTCGGTGCCGCTGGGTATCGCCAAGGCCGTACGTGAAGGCAGCCGCTTCGATGCCGCCACCACCGGCCTGGTGCTGGTCGGCTATTCCATCCCCGGTTTCGTGCTGGGGGTGTTCCTGCTGGTGGTGTTCGCCGGCGGCAGTTTCGTGCAGTGGTTCCCGCTGCGCGGGCTGACTTCGGACAATTGGGCCAGCCTGTCGCTGACCGGCAAGATCACCGATTACCTGTGGCACATCACCCTGCCGGTGGCGGCGTCGGTGATCGGCTCCTTCGCGATCATCACCATGCTGACCCGCAACACCTTCCTCGAAGAGATCCGCAAGCAGTACGTGCTGACCGCGCGCGCCAAGGGGCTCTCGGAGCGCAAGGTGCTCTACAAGCATGTCTTCCGCAACGCCCTCATTCCGCTGGTGACCGGTTTCCCTTCGGCCTTCATCGCCTCTTTCTTCGCCGGCAGCCTGTTGATCGAAACCCTTTTCTCGCTGGACGGCATGGGTCTGCTGGCCTATGAATCGGCGATCCGGCGTGACTATCCGGTGGTGATGGGCACGCTCTATCTGTTCACGCTCATCGGTCTGGTGGTCAAGCTGCTGGGCGACCTCTGCTACGTGTGGGCCGACCCGCGCGTCCAATTCGAAAGCCTGGCGAAATGAGCATGACCCCTTCCTTGGCCCCGTCCATCTCGCCCAGCCGCCGCATCTGGCTGCGCTTTTGCGCCGACCGTACCGGTTTCTGGAGCCTGGTGCTGTTTTCCATCCTGTTCGTGCTGAGCCTGGGTGCTGAGCTGATCTCCAACGACAGGCCGCTGGTGGCCAGCTACCAGGGCAAGCTGATGTTCCCGATGCTGCAGGATTATTCGGACAAGAGCTTCGGTGGCGATTTCGATTCACCGGCCGACTATCTCGATCCCTTCATCGAGCAGCAATTCCACAAGGACGGCAACTGGGTCATCTACCCGCCCAACCGCTATGGCTACAACACCCTGAATTACTTCGCGCAGCAGCCCAACCCTGCCGAGCCCTCCGGCGAGAACTGGCTGGGCACCGATGATCGCGGGCGCGACGTGTTTGCGCGGCTGCTCTACGGCTTCCGGGTCTCGGTGCTGTTTGGCATGGCGCTGACCGCCATCGGCGTGGTGTTGGGGGTGGCGGCGGGCGCCCTGCAGGGTTACTTCGCCGGCCGCACCGACCTGATCACCCAACGTCTGCTGGAGATCTGGGGGTCCATGCCGGAGCTGTACCTGCTGATCATCTTTTCCTCGATCTTTCAGCCCAGCCTGGGCCTGCTGCTGGTGCTGCTGTCGCTGTTCGGCTGGATGAGCCTGTCGGATTACGTGCGCGCCGATTTTCTGCGCAACCGCAATCTCGAATACGTGCAGGCCGCGCGCGCCATGGGCTTGCCGGATCGCCTGATCATCTGGCGCCACGTCCTGCCCAACAGCATGACCACGGTGGTGACCTTCCTGCCTTTCCGCATGAGCGCGGCCATCCTGGCACTGACCAGCCTGGACTTCCTCGGCCTGGGTGTGCCACCCTCCACACCCAGCCTGGGCGAGCTGCTGGCGCAAGGCAAGAACAATCTCGATGCGTGGTGGATCGCGCTGTCCACCTTCGTGGTGCTGACCGTGACCCTGCTGCTGCTGACCAATATCGGCAATGCCCTGCGCAATGCCCTGGATGTGCGGAGGAAGGCATGAGCGCGCCCCTGCTGGAAGTGAAGAACCTCACCGTGCGCTTCGGCGACGCCGTGGTGGTGGACCGCGTCAGTTTTTCCATTGCCCCTGGCGAGAAGTTCGCGCTGGTGGGTGAATCCGGTTCCGGCAAGACGGTATCGTCGCTGGCGGTGCTGCAACTGAACCAGGATGCGCGCTATGAGGGCAGCATCCTGCTCGATGGTCAGGACGTGCTGCTGAAGAGCGAGCGCCAGATGCAGCAGGTACGCGGCAACGAGGTGGCGATGATCTTCCAGGAGCCGATGACGGCCCTGAACCCTCTCTTCACCATCGGTAACCAAATCGCCGAAGTGTTGATGCAGCACGAAGCCATCGATGCCCGTGAAGCCGCCAGGCGTGCCGTGGCGCTGCTGGAAAAGACCGGTATCCCTGAGCCTGCACGGCGCGCGCTGGCCTATCCGCATGAACTGTCCGGCGGCCAGCGCCAGCGCGCCATGATCGCCATGGCCCTGGCCTGCAAGCCCAAGCTGCTGATCGCCGATGAACCGACCACGGCGCTGGACGTGACCATCCAGGTGCAGATCCTGGCCTTGCTGAACCAGTTGCAGCGCGAGGAAAACATGGCCGTGCTGATCATCTCGCACGATCTGAACCTGGTGCGCCACTTTGCTGATCGCGTCGGTGTGATGGAAAAGGGCAAGCTGGTGGAAAGCGCCAGCGTGGCCGAACTGTTCGCCAACCCCGAGCAACCCTATACGCGCAAGCTGCTGCAAAGCCGCCCGCAGCGCAATGCCGCCGAGGTCGCCGCCGATGCGCCGGTGGTGCTGCAGGCCGAGAAACTGCGCTGCACCTACCAGATCAAGCAGGGCTGGTTCGCCAAGCGCGCCTTCCACGCGGTCGATGGCATCGACCTGCAATTGCGGCGCGGCGAGACCATCGGCATCGTCGGCGAATCCGGTTCCGGCAAGTCCACCCTGGGCATGGCCCTGCTGCGGCTGTCCGGTGCCACCGTGGCCGGCAGTATCCGCTTCGACGGCGTGCCCATCTCCGAGCGCAGTCGGCGCGATCTGCGGCCCTTGCGCGCGCGCATGCAGGTGGTTTTCCAGGATCCGTTCGCCTCGCTGTCGCCGCGTCGCACGGTGGAGCAGATCGTCAGCGAAGGCCTGGTCCTGCATCATCCCGACCGTACTCCGGCGCAGCAGCGCGAGGCCATCGTCGCCGCTCTGGAAGAGGTGGGACTGAGTGCCGCCGTGCTGGAGCGCTATCCCCACGAATTTTCCGGCGGCCAGCGCCAGCGCATCGCCATCGCCCGCGCCCTGGTGCTGCAACCCGAACTGCTGCTGCTGGACGAGCCGACCTCGGCGCTGGACGTGACGGTGCAGCAGCAGGTACTGCAGCTGCTGGCCGAATTGCAGCGCCGGCATGGATTGGCCTATCTCTTCATCACTCATGACCTGGCCGTCGTACAGGCCATGGCGCACCAGGTGATCGTGATGAAGGACGGCAAGGTGGTCGAGAGCGGTCCCACGGCCCAGGTGCTGCAGCAGCCGCAGCAAGACTACACGCGCCGGCTGGTGGCCGCCGCCAGCTACGCCGAAGCGGCGCACTGACGCAATCCGTACGCCTGAAAAAGAAAACCCGAAGTCCGGATCAGCTCCGGGGCTTCGGGTCCATGCAGACTGCAATCGTTGTTCTTGTTCCGTGCTTCAGGCGCGTCTTCTTGTTGTGGGCGGTCAAGCCGCCCGGGTCTCCTCCGGCATCCTCCGGATTATTGCTTGCGGGCACCGTTGCCCGAGGCCAGGGTCAGCGGCTTGCCGGCGACCTTGCGCGGCGCAGGTGCCGCCTTGCGCACCGGTGCCTTGGCCGAAGCCACCTGGCGCCGTACCGGCGCAGCGCGATGGGTCACCGCCACGCGGGTGGGCGCATGGGCGGCATTGGGCACATGCAGTTGCAGGCTCTGGCCGGCGGCCAGGGTGTCGCGCTTCAGGCCATTCCATTCCTTGATCTGTGCCACGCTGACGTGATAACGACTGGCGATGCCGGCCAGGGTGTCACGCTTGCCGGCCTTGACGTGGATGCGGCGGGTCTCGGGCACGTCCGGGGCGATGGCCAGGCGGGCGTTGTCGGCGATTTCCGGAGTCAGGTCGGTATCGAGCGCGGCGGTTTCCTCGGTCTTGGGCACCAGGATGGTGGAGCCGGCCTTGAGGACCATGCGCGGCGGGATCTGGTTGACGCTGCGGATCACTTCCGGAGTGGTGCCGAACTTGCTGGCGATGGTCTCGATGCGCTCGCGGGCGCTGGAGACCGTGTGCGCGGTCCAGGTCGAGAAGGCCTGCGTCCACTTGGACATGTTGGCCTTGAACTTTTCGGCATTGCTTTCCGGCAGCAGGATCTTGGTGTCTTCGCCGCCGATGATGACGGGGCGGTTGAACTGCGGATTGAGCGCCTTGAACTCATCCAGCGACAGCTCGGCCAGTTGCGCCGCGACCTTCACGTCGATGTTTCGGGTCTTGCCGATGGTGACGAAGTAGGGCTGGTTGTCCACCTTGGGCAGGGCGATGTCGAAGGCGGCCGGATTGGCGATGATGTTCTTGACCGCCTGCAGCTTGGGCACATAGTTGCGGGTCTCGTTGGGCATCTGCGCCGACAGCGTGTTGAAGTCGATCGGCAGGCCGGCGGCCAGGTTGCGGTTGACCGCGCGCTGCACCGAGCCTTCGCCCCAGTTATAGGCGGCCAGTGCCAGTTGCCAGTCGCCGAACATGCCGTAGAGTTTCTGCAGATAGGTCAGCGCCGCATCGGTCGAGGCCAGCACGTCGCGGCGCTCGTCGGTGAACATGTTCTGCTTGAGGTTGTAGTCGCGCCCGGTGGAGGGAATGAACTGCCACATGCCGGCCGCCTTGGCGGTGGAGAGTGCTTCCGGATTGAAGGCCGATTCGATGAAGGGCAGCAGCGCCAGTTCGGTCGGCATGCCGCGCTTTTCCAGTTCCTGCACCACATGGAACAGATAGCGCGAGGCGCGCACCGTGGTGCGCTGGATGTAATCGGGGCGGGAGCTGTACCACTGGGTCTGGCTCTCCACCAGCGCATTATCCAGATCGGGAATCCCGAAACCCTTGCGGATGCGCGTCCAGATGTCGATATCATTCATCCCCGGCAGGGCATTGCCGGCCAGTTCGGGATTGATCGCATTGAAGGGGGCGGGGTAGATCGAGATATCGTTGGCGTAGGAGAGCAGCGGGGTGCCAGCGCAGAACAGGGCGGCAATGGCAAGTTGTTTCAAAGTACGCTGCATGTGGGCGATATCCTGTGCCAGAGGCAAAAGTTTGCGTGCGGCGCTTCCGTTGCAGAGCTGTGATCAAAGCTCGACACCTCCTGCCGGCGGGATCCGGATCAGTCCGATCACGGTCGCGTGCAGGTTGACGGTAATGCAAGGTCGGAAGCTGCGGGTTTCCCCGGCGTGGTGCAGGGAGGACACCGGTTCGTAAAAAATCGTAAAAACGCTGGTGCCCAAATTGGGGAATTGAGGGAGTGTACGGAAGACCCTTTTTGGCAGTCAAGTAAAAATTGACCGCTGTTACAAAGCCAAGTCCTTGATTTGAAGGGAATTCAGTCCTAAATGGCTCCCAACGTCGGTCTATCTGTAGGTATTTTTCCATTCGCGTAGTGCCGCGAAGCTGCTAACTTCGTCCAACTGCGTCAAACGCCCGGTCTTCTGCAGGGATTGCAGGATTTCCTTTTCGGACGCGCGGAGGAAGGGATTGGTCTGGCGCTCCAGCGCAATTGAAGTGGGCAGGGTGGGCAGGCCCTGTTCCCGACGCGCGCGTTCCCGGCTGATGCGTTCGATCAGTTCGGCATTGCCGGGCTCGACCTCGACCGCGAACTTCAGGTTGGAGAGGGTGTATTCATGGGCGCAATAGACCTGGGTCGAGGCCGGCAGGCCGGCCAGCTTGCCCAGCGACTCCACCATCTGCTGTGGGCTGCCTTCGAAAAGGCGCCCGCAACCGCCAGCAAAGAGCGTATCGCCACAGAAGAGCATCTGCTGCTGCGCGGTGTAGTAGGCGATGTGACCGAGGGTATGACCCGGCACCTCGATGACGTCCAGTTGCAAGCCCAATGCGACGATGTTGACCTGTTCGTTCCCGTGCAGCGGGACGGTGATCCCCTTGATGCGGGATTGTTCACGCGCCGGCCCATAGACCGGAATGACGGGGAAGTCGTCGCTCACCGCCTGCCTTGTCAGCTCGACCACGCCGCCAACATGGTCAGCATGATGATGAGTCAGTAGAATAGCGGCCAACGTCAGGCCTTCGGCCTGCAATGCGGCCAGTACGGGCGTGGCATCGCCGGGATCGACCACGGCGGCGTAGCGCCCGTCGTGGATGATCCACAGGTAGTTGTCGTCGAACGCCGGTACGGCCAGGACGTCCAATGAAGTTTTCTGATCTGCTTGAGCTGGCTTGGCTGGCTGGGTCATGAGGCGCGAAAGAAGAAATGGCTGACAAGGCTGAACTTGCCCACAATGCTGGCAATCCGGAAATTATAGACCTGGCCGGCTGGTTGCAGACGCCCATCGGTAACTACCTGCGCCAGTGGGAGCAGCATCACCTCAATGCCTTGACGGCAGATATCTTCGGTTTCAACGCGGTGCAGATCGGTTCGCCCCAGATCCACGCCCTGCAGGCCAACCGCATGCCGTATCGCTGGCTGGCTGACAAGCACATGCCGGTGGAAGGTCAATCCGAGCTGGAAGTGCCGCAGGTCGTCACGCCCGACTTCGGCGAACTGCCCTTCGCCAGCCAGAGCCTGGACCTGGTGGTGCTGCCGCACGTACTGGAGTTCGCCGCCGAGCCACATCAGGTGTTGCGCGAGGTGGAGCGCGTACTGATTCCGGAAGGGCAGGTCATCATCTGCGGCTTCAACCCCAGTAGCCTGTGGGGCATGCGCCAGGCAGCGGGGCGCCTGACCGGCGCGCACTTCCTGCCGCAGGATGGCGAATTCATCCGCCTGCCGCGCCTCAAGGACTGGCTCAAGCTGCTTAACATGGAAGTCAATCGTGGTCACTTCGGCTGCTATGCACCGCCCTGCGAGACCGGGCAGTGGCTGGATCGCTTCGGCTTCATGGAAAAGGCGGGCGACCGCTGGTGGCCCTACTTCGGCGCGGTCTATATCGTGCAGGCGATCAAGCGCGTACCCGGCATGCGCCTGATCGGCCCGGCCCTGCAGCGGCAGAAACTGAAGGCGCCACGTGGCGTGCCGGTGACCAACCGTATCCACAAGACCGACTGATACCGACAAAACCGGCCGGCGCTGCGCGATCAGGTATCATCGCGACCCGCCCACCCGAGCAAATAGATGGAAGAGCATGGACAAAGTAGAGATTTATTCCGATGGCGCCTGCAAGGGCAATCCCGGCCGTGGCGGCTGGGGCGCCTTGCTGGTGGCCGGCGGACAGGAAAAGGAAATCTTCGGTGGTGAGCCCAACACCACCAATAACCGCATGGAGCTGATGGCGGTGATCCAGGCGCTCAATGCCCTGAAGCGGCCCTGCGAAGTGGTAGTGCATACCGACAGCCAGTACGTGCAGAAGGGCATCAGCGAATGGATCCACGGCTGGAAGGCACGCGGCTGGAAGACCGCCAGCAAGGAACCGGTCAAGAACGCCGACCTGTGGCAGGCGCTGGACGCCGCCCAGCAGCAGCACCAGGTGGAATGGCGCTGGGTACGCGGCCACAACGGTCACGCCGGCAATGAGCGCGCCGACCAGCTGGCCAACCGCGGTGTGGACAGCATCCGGTAGGCGACCCTCCTTCGATTTTCAGTACACTCGTATCAGCATCAACACCAGCAGGAGCAAGCATGCGTCAGATCATTCTCGATACCGAAACCACAGGCCTTTCGCCGCGCAACGGCAACCGCATCCTGGAAATCGGTTGCGTGGAAGTGCTCAACCGTCAGTTGTCGGGCAAGAACCTGCACTTCTACATCAACCCCGAGCGTGACTCCGAAGAAGGTGCGCTGGCCGTCCACGGCCTGACCACCGAATTCCTGGCCGACAAGCCGACCTTCAAGCAGATCGCCGCCGAGTTCCTCGACTACGTGCGCGGCGCCCAGATCATCATCCACAACGCCCCGTTCGACGTCGGCTTCCTGGATGCGGAGTTGGCACTGCTGGGCTTGCCATCCTTCAAGGAGCACGTGAGCGACGTGGTGGACTCGCTGCAGATGGCCAAGGAGCTGCACCCCGGTCGTCGTAATTCGCTCGATGCGCTGTGTGACCGTTATGGCATTTCCAACGCCCACCGCGTCCTGCACGGCGCTTTGCTGGATGCGGAACTGCTGGCCGAGGTCTATCTCTCCATGACACGAGGCCAGAACTCGCTGACCATGGACCTGGGCACCGAGGAAGAAGTCAGCGCCGGCGACGGCAAGCTGGAACTGGCCCCGCTGTCCGAGGTGATCGTGCTGGCCGCCAGCGAAGACGAACTGGCCCTGCACGAAGATGTGCTCAACCAGCTGGACAAGGAAGCCCGCGGCAGTTGTGTCTGGCGCTTCGAACCGCCGCCACCCGAGGCCGCCGCCGAAGCCGCCTGAGCCAGGCGAATCTGGCCAAAGAATGTGGCCGGAGCGCCCGCAGGATTTTGCATGGCGATAAAAATGAAGAATTATTTACGAAGCGCTTGCGCACCGTGAAAAAGATTGGCATAATCTTGTCTCTCGATTGGCGCTGCAGCAAAAAGCCGGTCAGGTAAGGAAGGTTAGCTCAGTGGTAGAGCACTGCATTCACACTGCAGGGGTCGCAAGTTCAAACCTTGCACTTTCCACCAAATTCAGAAAAGCCCGCCTTGTGCGGGCTTTTCGCTTTCCTGCTTCCGTTTTCCATTTTCCCCTCATCGCCCCCATTCGCTATCCGTTAAGCTAGCGGGCATTCGGAAAGCACAAGGAAACGAACCGTCATGCACGACATCATCTGCCCCCACTGCGGCAAAGCGTTCAAGATCGACGAAGCCGGTTATGCCGACATCCTCAAGCAAGTCCGTGACAGTGCCTTCGAGCAGCAATTGCATGAACGCCTGGAACTGGCCGAGCAGGACAAGCGCAACGCCATCGAACTGGCTCGCGCTCGCGCCGAGGGCGAGCTGCAGAAGGCCGCCGCCGCCCGTGATGCCGAAATCCAGGAATTGAAGGCCCGCCTGGAGGCTGGTGAACTCGCCCAGAAGATGGCCGTGGCCGAGGCCATGGCCAATGTAGAAAGAGAACGTGACCGGCTGGCCCATGACCTGGAGCAGGCGAAAAAGGAAAAGCTGTCCGACCTGCAACTTGCCGAGGCCCGCCTGGCCCAGCAACTGCAGCAGACCGTCAGCGAAAAGGATGCCGAGATCCAGGCGCTCAAAGCCAGGATGGAATCCACTGCCATTACCCAGAAACTGGCCGTCAACGAAGCGGTCGGTGTGGTGGAAAAAGAGCGTGATGAACTCAAGAGCAGCCTGGTGCGCGCCGAACTGGAAAAGCAGCTGGCCGAGAAATCACTGAAGGACAAATACGAAACCCAGATCAAGGATCGCGAAGACATGATCGAGCGCCTGCGCGACATGAAGGCGCGGCTCTCCACCAAGATGGTCGGCGAAACCCTGGAGCAGCACTGCGAGACCGAGTTCAATCGCATCCGTGCCACCGCCTTCCCGCGCGCCTACTTCGAGAAGGACAACGATGCCCGCAGCGGCAGCAAGGGCGACTACATCTTCCGCGATACGGACGAGGCGGGTACCGAGATCGTCTCCATCATGTTCGAGATGAAGAACGAGAGCGATCGTACCGCCACCAAGAACCGCAACGAGGACTTCCTCAAGGAACTGGACAAGGACCGCCAGGAAAAAGGCTGCGAATACGCCGTCCTGGTCTCTCTGCTGGAACCCGAGAGCGAGCTGTACAACACCGGCATCGTCGATGTCTTCCACCGCTACCCGAAGATGTACGTGGTCCGGCCGCAGTTCTTCATTCCCATCATCACCCTGCTCAGAAATGCTGCACTCAATTCCTTGAAGTACAAGACCGAGCTGGCGCTGGTGAAGGCGCAAAATATCGACATTACCAACTTCGAATCCGAACTCGATACCTTCAAGGCCGCCTTCGCCAAGAACTACGACCTGGCGTCGCGCCGCTTCCAGACCGCGATAGAGGAAATCGACAAGTCCATCGACCACCTGCAGAAGACCAAGGAAGCCCTGCTCGGCACCGACCGCAACCTGCGTCTGGCTAACGACAAGGCGCAGGATGTCACGATCAAGCGGCTCACGCGGGGTAACCCGACCATGGCGGGGAAGTTTGCCGATCTCAAGAAAGAGACACCTGACGGGCAGTGATTTCGCCAGCTTTAAGGACATCGTAGTCAGGCCCTGGTGCCTTGTCATCTCGCGATCATCGATGTGGCGAGGACTCCCCATAACGGGCGGGAAGTCCGTGCGTGTCGTGGCAGGACGAAGCACCACCCGGCACGCTTTGTTTCGTCCTTGCCAGCTTTCTTAGAGCGAGGAAATCAATGTCGCACCACATGCAGTTGCGTCACCGTGATAGGCGACCTGCTTGCCGTGGTGCTTGCGCGTGCTGTTGCCGGGCTGGATGGCGAATTGTCCCTTGCACTTGGGACAGGTCGTCATATCGCCTTCAAGCGCGACCGCCTTGCCCATGGCCTTGAGCGTATCGTTGGCGGAAATCACTTCACCGCCGTGAGAGGTCTTGTCACCCAGGCGGATGACGGCTCTACCTTGTTCATCTTTCATGAGGGG
>NZ_DASQOH010000001.1:0-35085 GCF_035644555.1 Herbaspirillum sp. | reverse complement strand
ACAGCGCATTGGACAGCGCCGCCTGCGTCATGCCCAGCCGGGCGGCGGCGCGGGTGACGCTGCGTTCTTCCATCAGGGCCACGAAGACCGGCAGGAGGTTCAGATCGTATCTCATGAAGATATATTCTCCACGATAAATCTTTTTTATCAATAATAAATTGGCCGAATGACTCGCCAGCGCCGATGATGACCTCCGTCGCTACCCAACCTGAAGGAGTCAACATCATGTCCCACCCCGGAACCGATCTGTTTTCGTCGACCCGCATCGGCGCCATCGACGTCGCCAACCGCATTGCCATGGCCCCACTGACGCGCTCGCGCGCTGACATGCAGGGCGTGCACAGTGAACTGGCCATCGAATACTATCGCCAGCGCGCCTCGGCCGGTCTCATCATCAGCGAAGCCACCAATATTTCGCGCGAAGGCCGCGGCTATGCCTTCACCCCAGGTCTCTACACCGAGGAACACGTCGCGGCCTGGCGCAAGATCACCGATGCGGTCCACGCGGCAGGTGGCAAGATCGTCAACCAGCTTTGGCACGTAGGCCGGGTCTCGCATAGCTCATTGCAGGAAAACGGCGCAGCGCCGGTCGCCCCCTCGGCGATCCAGGCGGGCGAGCTGGTATTCCTGGAGTCGCAGACGCAGGCAAGGCCCTCCATGCCACGAGCCCTGGAGACCGCGGAAATCCCGCGCCTGCTGGAGGATTATCGCCACGCTGCGCGGCTGGCCAAGGAAGCCGGCTTCGATGGGGTGGAAGTGCATTCGGCCAATGGCTATCTGCTGGAGCAGTTCGTGCGCGACAGCACCAATCACCGCACCGACCAGTACGGTGGCTCGCTGGAAAACCGCGTGCGTTTCCCGGTGGAAGTGGTCACCGCCGTCGCCGATATCTGGGGTGCCGATCGCGTGGGCGTGCGCCTGTCGCCGCTGACCCGCTCGGCCGGTGACATCCCGCTGGACAGCGATCCCGAGCGTACCTACCTGTACTACGCCGAGCAACTGGGCAAGCTGGGCCTGGCCTATCTGCACTGCGTCGAAGGCCAGACCCGGGGCAGCAACGCGGCATCGGAATTCGATTTCAAGAAGCTGCACGCCGCCTTCGGTGGCCTTTACATCGCCAACAACAGCTACCAGCGCCAGATGGCGATGGATGCGGTCGCCTCGGGGCATGCCGACATGGTGGCCTTCGGCCGCCCCTTCATCGCCAATCCCGACCTGGTGGAACGTCTGCGCCTGGATGCACCCTGGGCAGAGGCGGACCGCAATACCTTCTACGGTGGCGGCGCCGAAGGCTATACCGACTATCCGACCTACCAGGCCGCCTGACTCGATGACCTGGCTGGCACTGCCGTCGCCCGTGATGTTGATGGGGACGGCAGCGCCGTCTCCTGAAGCCCGCTCCCTGCCCTGCCCAAGCCTGTTCCAGGGTTGCGTACGGCCACGCCGCAATCCCGCCCAGTGAAACCGAAGTAGCGGTCAACGGGAATGATCATGCCTCTCCTGTGCGCAAGATCACAAAAAATCATCTCTCCCGCCAAAATATCGTTTTGATGCTTGTAAAATCCTTGCGGGTTTCCGTAAAGATCAATCAACAACAAGCATCGGCTGCAACGCCAGCTCATCCGCTAAGAGATGTCGGCAACAGGCAGCCTCTACCCAGGGGGGGAATCATGCAATCGAAGCGCAGCTTCACTCATGCAAGGCCGTTGCCCGTCAGCGCACTGGCAACACTGCTGCTGATCGGCAGCGCCGCGCACGCCCAAACGGCGTCGTGGACCGGCAACGTCGACAACAATTGGACCAACGACAGCAACTGGCAATGGACGGGGGCAGCACCTACGCCCACGGATGCTGCGGTCATCAATGCCTATCCCGGCGTCGATCCGGTGCTTTCCAGCAACACCACCATCCAGGCACTGACCGTCGGCGGCAGTACGGTGGGCAACCTGCAGATCAACCAGGCGACGCTGAACACCTCGTCGGTCCTGATCGGCAACAGCAACGGTTCCAACGGCACCATTACCGTCACCGGCAGCGGCACCAATGGCAGTGCCAGGCTCAACAGCAGCGGTGACGCCTTCGTTGGCCTCAATGGCGTCGGATCGTTGACGCTTGACGCCGGTGCGGTCGCCAACGTCAGCGGCACCACCTATGTCGGCGGTGCCAGCGGTGGCGTAGGCAACCTCACGATCAATACCGATAGCAGCCTGATCGGCAACGGCCTGGTCATCGGCAACACCGGGGCGGTCGGCACGATGCAGGTCGATGGCGGTGTCGTCAACCTGAGCGGCTCGGTGGTGCTGGGTAGCGGCGGCGGCAGCAATGGCAGCGCCAGCCTGATCAACGGGGCCCAATGGCTGATCGGCGATCGCCTCACCGTCGGCAGTGGCGGCAACGCACACCTTTCCATCACAGGCGTTTCCACGGTGGATTCGGTCACCGGCGTGATCGGTACCGCCGGCAGTACGCTGGCCACCGTCAACATCAGCGGAGCCGGCAGTCGCTGGACCAATACCGGTTCGCTCTTCGTAGGCACGGTCAGCAATGGCAACCTCACCATCAGCGACGGTGCCAATGTCAGCAGCGCCAATACGGTAATCGGGCGCCAGGACACCTCCAACAGCAGCGTCAATGTCAGCGGCGCCGGTTCTTCGCTGGCGGCGGGCAACCTGACCGTGGGCGGTGACGCCGGCTCCGGCTCCACTGGCGGCACCGGATGGCTCACTGTCAGCGGTGGCGCCAATGCCACCGCCGCGGTCGTGCATCTGGGTGACGTCACTGGCGCGCGCGGCACGCTCACGGTCAACAATGCCAACTTCACCGCCAGCGACCGGCTCTCCATCGGCTATGGCAACGGCGGCAGCGGCAACCTCAGTATCAGCAACGGCGGCGTGGTCACCGATACCGGCGCCCTGGTCGGCCACCTGGCCGGCAGCAGCGGCAATGTCACCGTGTCCGGCAGCGGCAGCAAGTGGATCAATACCGGCGTGCTCTACGTGGGCAACGAGGGCAACGGCAACCTGACCATCGCCAACGGCGGCAACGTCACCAGCACCGATGGCTATGTAGGGACCGAAGCCGGTTCCAACAGCAGCGCCCTGGTCACCGGCAGCGGCTCGGTCTGGAACCACTCGGGAGACTTCTTTGTCGGCCACAACAATGGCGCCACGGGCAGCGTAGTCATCTCGGCCGGTGGCCGTATCAACGATGTGCAGGGCTTGCTGGGCGACCTCAATGGCGCCTCCGGCACCATGACGGTGACCGGCGCCGGCTCCACCTGGAGCAGCAGCTCGGACGTCAACGTCGGTCGTCTGGGCAACGGTACGCTGACCATCTCCGATGGTGGCCAGGTCACCGGCAACCGCAGCTATATCGCCAACAATGCCAACAGCAACGGCAGCGTGACGCTGACCGGTGCCAACTCGGCCTGGATCACCACCAATGCCTTGCATGTCGGGGCCGGTGGCAATGGCACCCTGACCATCAGCGACGGCGCGCGCGCTACCGCCTCGGTGATCCGTATCGCCACCAGCAGTGGTTCCACAGGTACCCTCAACGTCGGTGCCGCGCCTGGCAGCACGGCAGCCGCGCCCGGCCAGCTCGACACCGCATCGCTGGCCTTCGGCGCCGGCAACGGTACGCTGAACCTGAACCACAATGCCAGCGGCAGCAGCAACTACACGCTGGCGGCGACCATCTCGGGCAACGGCACGATCAACCAGCTGGCCGGCGAAACGGTCTTCAGCGGCAACTCGACCAGCTTCGCCGGCAGCACCAATGTCAATGGCGGCAAGCTCAGCGTCAACGGCGTACTGGGCGGCACAGTGCGCGTCAACAGTGGCGGCACCCTCTCCGGCACCGGCACGGTGGGCAGCACCACGGTGGCCGCCGGTGGCACGCTGGCCACGGCCGGCACTTCGACGCTGACGGTCCTGGGCAACCTGAACCTGCAGGACGGCGCCACCACCCAGGTCAGCACCAGCGCCGACGGCAGCGGCGGCCTGATCCAGGTCAACGGCAATGCCGCCCTGGCCGGCAGTCTGTCCATCGCCGCCGGTAGCGGCGCCTATGCGCTGAGCACGCCCTATACCATCCTCTCGGCCAGCGGCACCGTGAGCGGCAGCTTCAATGCCGTGCGCAGCGACTTCGCCTTCGTCTCGCCCACGGTCAGCTATACCGGCAACGCGGTGCAATTGACGATGGCGCGCAATGGCAACAGCTATGCCTCGGTCACCACCACCGGCAACCAGGCCAGCGTGGCCAATGCCCTGACCCGGATCGGCCAGTTGCCCGGTCTGTCCAGCGTCATGCGCGCCAAGCTGGCGCAGATCGATAGCCTGTCGGCAGCACAGGCACGCAGCGCCTTCGAAAGCCTGAGCGGGCGCGCCTATCAGGGCCTGTCCACGCTGGGCCTGATGGGCCAGTCGCTGCAGACCCTGGGCAACCGCAACATCGGCGGCGGGTCCGCCTTCTCCGGCGGCAGCGGTTTTACGATGAGCCAGCTGCAACTGGCCTCGGCCGAGACCGATCGCTATGACTACCAGTACAGCGCCGCCACCATGACCGACAGCAGCAATGGCAGCAGTGGTCTGTGGCCCCTGCGTGTGCGCGAGGATGGCGGCGCCTGGGCGCAGGTCGCGGGCGGCCATGGCAATACCCGCTCCGACGGCAACGCCGCCGGCTACACCAGCAACAGCAATGGTCTGCTGATGGGGGTGGAACGGGTGCTGGATGATCGCTGGAGCGTGGGCCTGGCCTATCACTACGACAATACCCGCCTGGCCTACAACACCGCCGGCGACAGCGCCAAGGTCGAAGGCCATCAGGTCGCCGTGTATGCGCAGTACCAGAGCGGTGACTGGCGCTTCAAGGGCATCGTCGGTTATGGCCGCAACCAGTACGCTACCCAGCGCAGCATCGTGATCGGCAATGATGTCTCGCGCGCGGCCGGTGACTACAACGGCGATGAACTGGGCCTGCATGCCGAGGCCAGCTATCGCATCGATCGCGGCAGCTACGTGTTCGAGCCGCTGGTCTCGCTGCAAGGCACACTGCTGCGCCAGGACGCCTTCTCCGAAACCGGTGCCGGTGTGCTCGGCCTCAATGCCAGTGCGCAGACTTCACGCTCGGCAGTGTCGATGGTGGGTGCCCGCTGGCACCTGCCGCTGCGCGAGGATGGCAAGCTGCAGAGCGAACTGCGGGCCTTCTGGAGCCATCAATGGCTGGATGCCGGCGGTAGCCTCAATGCCTCCTTCCAGGGCGCGCCGGGCGTCAACTTCCAGGTCGCCGGCCTGCAACAGAAGCGGGATGGGCTGGTGCTGGGTGCCGGGCTGTCCGGCAGGCTGGGGCAGGCGTCCACCCTGTTCCTCGACTACAACCTGGGCTTGAACGATCTGCAGACCCAGCATGCCGTGGTGGCCGGCTGGCGTTATCGCTGGTAACCCGCTGGTCCGGGTGGCAGCGCGGATGCTTCAGAACAGGAACCCGCTCTGCTGCCCGCCCGCCTCCGCCTTGGGGGCCGGCCACGCCTTCATGGCCGCGGCCGGGTAGTTCAGCAGCATAGCCGCCGCCCGCTCGGGCGTACCGGCCTGGAGCCATTGCCCGTAATGCGCGCGCGGGATGATGACCAGGTTGCGCTTTTCCTCGCCGGGCTTGTGAAAACGACTCATCAACGGATGGGCATCGGCGTTGATGGTGATCTGGGTAAACGAAAACGCATATCCGCCTTCGGCCTCCTCCCACGCCCGCCACAGGCCGGCCACGCAGAACGGCTCATCGTCAGCCATGCCGATGGCCCAGCGCTGGGCGCGTCCGCTTTCGTAATTCGGTTCATAGAAATACTGCATCGGCAGCAGGCAGGTGTGCGCGCGGCGCCAGGCACCGGCATAGCTGCGCTTTTCGCCGATGGTCTCGGCGCGGGCATTCATGGTCGATATCTGCAGACCGGGTTGCAACTTGCGCCGGGGCATCATGCCGTAGGTGCCGACGATCAGCTCAGGCTCGCCCTGCAGGCCGGCGCGCACCACCGGAGCAGCATAGTCCTGCCAGGTTTCCTCGGGCCAGTCCGGGGTGGCGCTGGTATCGGCCCCGGTCAGGGCGGTGATCACGGATTTGGGAGTGGGCTTGTAGTTGACGCACATGCGGGGTGGTTTCTCACACTGAAGGCGGCTGATTGTGCCACAGTGCGCGCGCAACGGGGCGCGGGCACAGGGCGGTGGCTCGGCACCGCCCTGGCTGCGGCCGCCGCTCAGCTGAACATGCGGCCGATCAGGCGCGCCCCCACGTGCAGGATCATGGGCAGCGGCGATTCGTAATCCATGGCACCTGTGAAGATGCTGTCGGCGCGGGCGGCGGTGGCAACCAGGGTCAGGATCAGGCCGGTGAAGAGGGTGCTGAAGATGCGCATGATGTTCTCCGATTCAATGTCAATGTGGTGACGGGTCGTCAATGTGAGGCTTTCTGCCGATACGCTTCCGGGCTTGCGTTTGCGTTTCGGCATGGGTGTATCTTGAGGCGACGCAGTTACACATCGATGTCAGAAGTTCGCGCGATTGTTTCAATTGACATCAGGCGGGAGATCCGGCCAGGCAAGAAAAAACCGGCCTCTCGGGCCGGTCTTTTCCGGGCGCATTGAAACGCTTACGCTGCCTTCTTGGCTTCCAGCGTGGCTTCTTCCAGCGCCATCAGGGCTTCAATGGCGGCAATGAGCATGCCGATGCGGTGGCGACGATAGACCAGGCGTTTTCTGGAACGGATGTTCATGATTTCTCCTACGACCGGCGCGGCGCCGATCCAATGACAGATGTGGGGTAGGCCGCGACTTGCGGCGCGGCGATCAGGCATGGTCCGCTGTGTGCGTTGCCGCGTGGGAACGCTGGCAACACTGACTCGAGCGGATCAAGGCCGGCAATTATAGCCGAGCCGGGGCAAGGCCCGTCCGTTTCCTTGGTGATGACACTCCCGCTCGACGGGAATTGCGCATGCCATCCGTGCTTTCCTGCCACACCGTTATGCCACACATGCTGTCCGGTAGAGGGCGCTGAAGCGCCGTGTCGCTTCCAGGCCCGGCACGAAGTGATGGCGGCCAGGCGACATCTGCTCCACCAGCACATCAAGCTGCTGGGTTGAGCCAATGACGGCGCGTGGCCCACCCTGCGGCGCCATCGACTCCATCTGGCGCCCGCGTGCCAGCGCGCGATAACTGGGCTGGCGCTTGGCGTCATTCCAGCCTGTTTCTATCCATTCACGGATGGTTTGCTTTTCGTAATCGTCGAAGACACCGAACATCTGCCCGCCCGGCGCATCGATGAGTCGCCAGAAACGGCTTTCTTCTGCCGGCGCGGCCCGGATTATCCATCTGGCCTTGGTCAATTCCTCCAGGAAACGCGCCATCCCGTCCGGCTGCTCCAGCCATTGGTTGACGGTCTTGCCACCGATGCGGCAGTAGTCGGAATGCATCATCCGGCCGAACTGCGCCTTGTCCTGCATCACGCTCACCACCTCCTGCTCAAGGTCGAAGGACTTGATCACATCCATCGTGCTCAGGCCCAGGTCGTTGAGCAGGTAGCCCCGCCGCACGCCCTGCATGAACTGTTGCGGATCGGCTGCCTGTGCTGCCACCTGGGCCACCGCATCCGCGGCCTTGCGTGCATGTCCGCTGGCAGCGTTGTCGATGGTGACGTGCAAGGTGAAATAGTAGGGATCAATCCCCAGTTCGTTGAGCTCGTAGGCGGTAATGAGCAGATGCAGAGGCAACTGTTCATAGCCCAGGTTGAAGCCGAACATCTCCGCTTCGTATTGCCCGCCGTGGTAGGCCAGCGCCAGCTGGAGTGCGCCCTGCACGTAATGAGGTTCGGACAGGGGCAGGGCCGGTTCGCCGCCATGGGCGGCCAGCAGGCTGCGGTACAGGCTGACGTGGTTCATGGCAGGGTCGCCATCACCCAGCTCTTCGAGATAGGTCAGGATCAGCGGGCGGAACAGCGGGTCACGCCAGCGTTCCAGGACGCTGTAGAGCCAGGCGCCATCGACCAGCTTGGTCGGGGCCACGCGGCGCAGAAAATTGAGTGCATGCGCCTTGCCGCTGAAAAAGCGACGCGGCGCCCCCGCCTGACGCTCCTGAAGATAAGCAGCATAATCCTGACCGACATCGGCCGCGCGCCGCTCCATCCACCCGGCCAGTGCGTGGGCATCCTCGGGGAGATCACAGGGCAGCGCTTCGGCGGCCCGCAATTGCTGCTCCAGGTATAGACGGGCCGATGCCAGCGCGTCTGCCTCGGGCGCGGGCGCCAGCAGCTTGCCATGCAGCAGGCTGGGCACAAGCTCATCGGCCTGTGGACGGTAGGCCCGGGCGGCCGATTCGGCGGCCTGCATTTCCTCGACAGTAGATCGCATACATCCTCGCGCAAGATCAGAGGCCTCAAGGATGCGATGCCAGGGGCGGCCGCGCTATCGGCGCGCGGCCAGCCTTGCTGTCGGAAAATGCCCGGTGGATAGTAGGACGATGCCATGCCGGCGCAGCGATCTCCGTCAGTGGAGGGGAACCCCTGAGGCGTCTGGAAAGTACAAGAGCAAGGCTTGACACGACAGCAATACAGGCCCGCCTGCGGATATGAAATAATTGTCTTGCCCGTTTTTATATCCGATAATCGCGCCCATGAACGATACCGCACAACGCCCCGCCTTCCCCGACCGCCTCAGCGTCGATCCCCGCAGCCCGCATTACGATGCCGCCATCTTCGAGCATGACATCGGCATCAAGCTCAACGACAAGGAATTGAACAACGTCAGCGAGTATTGCATCAGCGAAGGCTGGATCAAGATCCCAGCCGGCCGCGCGCTGGATCGCAAGGGCAATCCGATGATGACCAAGCTCAAGGGACGGGTCGAACCGTTCTATCGCTGAGTCCCGCCGGCCTTCCTGTTGCTGGGCCCGCGGCGCAAGCTGCGGGCCTTTTCATTTCGGCCATCGATGAATCGAAGTGCATTGATCGATCCGGACGATAGCTCGACGGCGCTACGCGGCCGCCCCGCGAGCCGCGCGCAGGCGCCATTCCTGCACGGTCATGCCGCAGATGCGCTTGAACTGGCGCAGGAAATGACTCTGGTCGTGAAAACCCACGGCCACCGCCACCTCCACCACGGTACGGCCCGGGTCGGTCAGCAGCAGGCGCGCGCGCTCCAGGCGCCGGCGCAGCATCCACTGGCACAGGGTATGCCCGGTGCTGGCCTTGAAGACCCGGCTGAAGCAGCTGGAAGACAGGTGGCACATCGCCGCCAGCGTCGAAACGGTGAGGTTGTCCTGCAGATGGGCCTCGATATGGTCGAGCACCAGCCGCTCCTGCTCGCTCGATAGACGGCGGTAGTTGGGGTCCAAGGCCGCCCGGGGGCGCACGGCAGCGGTGGCGGAAGAAGAGCCCATGCGCGCCCGCGACCTCAGGCCTGCAGACGGAATACCGTCACCAGCTGGGCCAGCTGCGCGGCCTGGTCCTGCATGGAAGCGGCCGCCGCGGCGGCCTGCTCCACCAGCGCCGCATTCTGTTGGGTTACCTGGTCCATCTGCGTGATGGCGCGGTTGACTTCCTCGATGCCGGCACTCTGCTCGCGGCTGGCAGCGCTGATCTCGGCCACCACATCGGCCACGTGCCGCACGCTGGTGACGATCTCCTGCATGGTGCGGCCGGCCTGTTCAACCAGATGCGAACCGTTGTCCACCTTGCTGACCGAATCCTCGATCAGCCCCTTGATCTCCTTGGCGGCCTGGGCGCTGCGCTGGGCCAGGCTGCGCACTTCCGAGGCCACCACCGCAAAGCCGCGCCCCTGTTCGCCGGCGCGGGCAGCTTCCACGGCCGCATTCAAGGCCAGGATATTGGTCTGGAAGGCAATGCCGTCGATCACCCCGATGATGTCCGCAATCTTGGTCGAGGCACTGTTGATGTCGGCCATGGTGCCAACCACCTGCTCGATCACCTTGCCGCCGTCGGCCGCCACGCCCGAGGCGGTGATGGCCAGCTGGTTGGCCTGGCTGGCATTGTCGGCGTTCTGGCGCACGATGGAGGTGAGTTCTTCCATCGAGGAGGCGGTCTCTTCCAGTGCACTGGCCTGCTGTTCGGTACGCGAGGACAGGTCCAGGTTGCCGGCGGCGATTTCGCCGGAGGCGGTGGTGATGGTGTCGGTGCCCTGGCGCACACCCTGCACGATGCCCGACAGGCTGCGCCGCATGGTTTCGATGGAGTGCAACAGGCTGTGACGATCATTGCGCTTCAAGGCCACCGCGGTGGACAGGTCGCCCTGTGCGATCTGCTCTACGATCTCGACGGCCCGTGCCGGCTCGCCACCCAGCTGGCGCAGGATGGAACGCAGGATGAAGGCGGCCATGGTGGCGATCGCCCCCATCAGCACCGCCCCCAGCAGCAGCAATACCAGGGCATTGCGGTAGAAGGCCTGGTTGATGTCGTCGATGTAGGCGCCAAAGCCGATGGTCCAGTCCCAGGGAGCGAAGCGGGTGACCGCATACAGCGTCTGCACCTTCTCGGTGGTGTTGGGACGGGTGCCTTCGGCGATGAGCAGGCCGATCTCCCGGCCTTGCAGGGCGGCGCGATAGCGGTCGCCATCTTCCTTGGCGGTCTTGTCCTGGATGCCCACGCGCTTGGGATTGGGGTGCACGTAGTTGAAGTCGTCGGTGTAGCCGCGCACGAAGTAGTAGTTCTGTTCCTTGGCAAAGCTGCCGATGATCATCTTGGCTTGCGCCTGCGCCTGCTCGCGGGTCAACTTGCCGGCCTGTTCCTGGGCCTGCGCCTTCTCCGCTGCGGCCTTGGCCAGGGTCACCAGCAGCGACAGCTGCGCCTCGCGCTCTTCCATCATGGTGCGCCGGAGGGTGGTCAGCGAGACGGCCGCAATGACCAGGATGCCGATCAGCGTGGTGGCGCACAGCCAGATGATTTTGGTTCGCAGCTTCAAAGGGTCCTCTCCGTCTCTAGGTAGGCAAACCTGCACCGCCCTGTTCTGGTCGCGGGCTTTCGGTGTGGGCGTGGATGTGAATGGGGTCACGCTCACCCTGGACGGTCGGCCGGGGCGAGCGGTAAAGGCGACAATGTAACCCGGCCGCCTCCCCGGCCTAAGCCGGAACAGCGCGGCTTTCGGGCATCAAACCGCTTCTTGCGCGGGGGCGGCGGCTTTATCGCGCCCGCGCCGGCTCGTCCTGCCCGGCGGGATCGATGCGCAGGTCGCTCTCGAAGCTCTGCAGGACGGCGCGCAGCTCGCCGCGTTTCTGCATGGCTTCCAGCTGGGCATTGATGCGCGGCAAATATTTTACGCAGGGGCTGGCCTTGCTCATGGCGATGAAGTTGTCGGTCTCGCTGACGAAGGGCCGCAACGGCAGGAAATTCCCGCCCTGGCCGGTCTGGTTCAGGTAGATCATGCCGCTGTAGTAACCGGTGATGAGGTAGTCGATACGCCCCGAATCGAGCTTGGTGAAATTCATGTAGACCTTCTGCGCGGTCTCGATGATCAGGTTGTCCCGCATGAACTCGTCGAAGCCGCCACCGAACTGGTTGCCCAAGGTGATTGCGCCGCGCTTGCCGATCAGGTCCTTCCAGCCGGCATAGGAAAAGCGCCGGTCGCGGGCGACGAAGACGGCGATCGGATTGCGGAACAACGGCACCGTCGCATAGGCCAGGTACTGCTGGCGTTCCGGCGTCATCTTGAGCGAGGAAATCAGCGCCACCTCGCCGCTTTCCGCTTCCTTGAGGACGCGATGGAAAGGCCCGACGTAGCGCACCTCGTAGGGAATGTCGAGCGCAGCGAGCGCACGTGTGGCGATCTCGATGCTGGCACCGGTCAGGCGCTTGCCGTCGTACCAGTGCAAGGGCGCGTAATCGGAATCGGCCGACACCACCACCTTCTTGCAGTCGGCGGCCTGCACCGCCAGCGGCACGGCCGTGAGCACTGCGCAGGCCAGCAGGGTCGTTGGCAGGAAATCATGCATGCTGTCCCCCTTCCTCGCTTTATCGGCTTGTTCGCTTTGTCAGCTTCATCATGACGTCACGTCGCAGCGGCGTCATTGCTTTTGATCGGCTCAGCATAACCCGGTTGGGGCGCACATCGAAATGAATTTCACGTGCCTCTGGTGGAGGGCGCTTTTTTTGCGACAGCGAATCGATGCAGGCTTGTCGCAGATCAAACCGGATGGCCCTGCTGGGAGGCAGTGATACGTTTTGTAACGAAACTGGCAAAGGCTGTCAGCTGCCGCACTGACAGCCATGCCGCCCCTCGCTGCCGACCACTTGCGCCCAGGCGCAACCCTGCAGGCCGCCAGCGGTCAGGGATGCGCACGGATGAGCCGGCGCGGGTCAGGCATGCTTGCGCCGCCGTGACCCCGCCGCCGGCTCCGCAGCGCCCCGGCGCGACTGTCGGACAGGCCCGAAACGTCTGACAACAAGATGCTGGGCTTTCCGACTGATGACGCGCCGCCGGCTTCCTATGATGACTCCAAGTTTTCCGCAAACGCCGCCATCCAGGTGACGCCCTACCGGTCCTACGGGCGTTTGGGAGAAAACGATGTTCCCGGACTGCTGCCGCCAGCCTGCTCCCCCGAGGCTTCCGTCGTGATGTATCGGGTGCGATCAGGTGCCGCACACAGCAGGCAATAACCCATCAAGGAATAAAGGAGAACAGCCATGACCAAGACCTTCCTCACCGCCGCCGTACTGGCCGCCGCCACCTTCGCCACCGGGGCCTATGCCCAGTCCTACGATCAGGGCAGCAGCGGCATGCAGGGTACGCCCCAGCAACAATACAATGCCTCGCCGTCCTCTTCTTCGCAGTCGCAGTACTACAACTACCAGGGTGAGCAGACCAGTTCCCCGGCAGGCCTGCAGGAAAGCGGCCAGAACGGGCAGTATGTGGACCCCAAGGGCTACGAAGTACCCAATGGTCGTCCCAACAACTATGCACGCGAACTGAAGGATGGCCCGATGGGCACTTCCCCGGGCGCCTGATCCGGGATCATCCAGTACAGTCGTGCGGCACCCTGCGGGGTGTCCGTGTGAAAAGCTCCGGTCACGCACCGGAGCTTTTTTCGTCCGCGATCCGAACCAGGGGATTGCCGCCGACAAGCCTTGGGGACATTTCCACGCCCGGGTCTCGGGCTGACTTTGACCGGGCATGGCAGGCCATCATGCCGTAGAATCGCGCATTTGCCGGCGCTGCACCCGCGCGCCGGGCGCACCCTGGTCTGCTCATGCATCCTCAAGAAATCGGCCGCGGTATCGGCTTGTCCGTACTGGCTTCGGCCCTGTTCGCCTTCCTCTCCGGCTATACCCGGCTGCTGGCGCCGCTCGACGGCACCGAGATCTTCGCCTGGCGCATCCTGGGCACGCTGGTGACCGTGCTGGGCCTGCTTGCCTGGCGCGGCGAACTGCCGCAGCTGCGGGCAGCGCTGGGGCAGTTGCTGGGGCGCCCCGGCGCCTGCCTGCTGACGCTGGCGATGACGGCCCTGCTGGCCCTGCAGCAATGGCTGTTCCTGTGGGCCTCGGTCAATGGCCGGGCGCTGGAGGTGTCGCTGGGCTATTTCCTCCTGCCGCTGGCGATGGTATTGGTGGGACGCTTCTATTACGGCGAGAAAATGGGCCTGCTGCAGCGCATGGCGGTGCTGTGCGCCTGCGTGGGCGTGGCGCACGAGCTGTGGACCACGCGTGCCTTTTCCTGGCCGACGCTGGCCGTGGCGCTGGGCTACACGCCCTACTTCATCCTGCGCCGGCGCATCCGGCTGGACTCGCTGCTGATCTTCGCGGTGGAGCTGATGGTGCTGGCACTGCCTTCCCTGGTGGCCGTGCTCATGAGCGCGTCCCTGGCAGCCACCGTGCAGACCCCGTCCATGTGGCTGCTGCTGCCCGGCTTGGGCGTGATCAGCATGATTGCCCTGACCAGCTATTTGCGCGCCGGCAAGCTGTTACCGATGGGCCTGTTCGGCATCCTGGGCTATGTCGAGCCGGTGCTGCTGGTGCTGGTGGCCATGGCGGTGCTGGGCGAATCGCTGCAGCTGTCGCAGCTGGGCACCTACGGGCCAATCTGGCTGGCGGTCCTGCTGACGGCCCTGCATAGCGTCAGGCTGATGCGGCGACCGGCGATCCAGCCGTCGAATTGAGGGCATTTTTCGGGACTGATCGCGGCGCGATGCAGCGCGCCTTCTCCTTATACTGGGTCCAACGGCCGCCCGTGGATGGGAACAGTGCCGCCCGGAGGGGGGAGATATCACATGCGGCCAATGCTGGCAAAGGCGGGACGGGTCGCGCGCCATTCGGTGGCGCGCCGCGCGCGCCTGTTCGTGGTCCTGATCTGCATTGCCATCGCCGCCGGCCATACCTGGCAAAGCCTGAGCGCCCGTCTGGCGCAGGTCGAGAACACCCGCATCTATTCCGGTAATATCGCCAAGGCGCTGGCGCGTCATGCATATGATGTGTTCCAGGCCACCCACGGGTCCCTGATCAACATCAGCGACCGCATCTACGAAACCGGCGTGGACCCCGCCCACACCCGTGGCATGTCCCCCCTGCTGCGCCAGCTGTCCAAGGAAATGCCGCAGCTGGACGGGCTCTACATCTACGATGCCGCCGGCAACCGCATGGCCAGTTCGTCCATACCACGGCCGGCCGATGCCAACAATGCCGACCGCGAATACTTCATCTACCATCGCGACCACGAAGATACCGAGCCTCACATCAGTGCGACGCTGATCAGCCGCAGCACCGGGCAATGGATCATTCCCATGTCGCGCCGTCTGAACCATTCCGACGGCAGCTTTGCCGGCGTATTGCTGGCGACCCTGCGGGTGGACCACTTCAACGCGCTGTACCAGACAGTCGATATCGGCAAGAGCAGTTCCATCCTGCTGGTGCTGCGCCCGGGCACGGTGCTCACGCGTCAGCCCTTCGAGGCCGGCTACATCGGCCGCGACATCACCGCAGATCCCGGCATCCGTCAGTTGCTGGGCGGTCTGGCCAGCGGCCATGCGGAACTCCTCTCGCCGCTGGATGATACCTATCGCTACCTGTCCTACCAGTCGGTGCAGGCGTTCCCGCTGGTGGTGACGGTCACCATCGCGCGCGATGAAGCCCTGGCCGACTGGCGCCAGCAGACCATCGTCTATGGGGCTGCGGTCACGCTGCTGTTGGTCATCATTGCCATGTTCGGCTGGCGCCTGATCGGCCAGATCGAATTGCGCCTGGCGGCCGAGGATCGCGCCCTGCAAGCCATGGGCGACCTGCGCCAGGCCAATCAGCAACTGGAACTGCTGGCGCACCAGGACGGCCTGACCACCCTGGCCAACCGGCGCCACCTGGACATGGTGCTGGATGCCGAGTTCCGGCGCGCCATGCGCAGCGGCGCGGCCCTGTCGCTGGTGATGATCGATGTCGATTTCTTCAAGCAGTACAACGACCTGTATGGCCACCAGGCCGGCGACGAATGCCTGCGTCGCATTGCCCTGGTCCTGAAGGAGCGCCAGCGCCGGCCGGGCGACCTGGCGGCACGTTACGGTGGTGAGGAAATGGTGATGCTCCTGCCCGAGACCGATGCCGAGGGCGCCATGGTGGTGGCCGAGAAAATACGCGCCGGCATCCAGGCGCTGGACCTGGGGCATCGCGGCAATCCGGTAGGCGTGGTGACGGTCAGCGCCGGCGTGTGCGGGCTGGATCTGCTGGCCGGCGCGTCGCGCTCGGTGGAGGAACTGCTGGGGCGGGCCGATGCCGCGCTCTACGAAGCCAAGCGCGGCGGCCGCAACCAGGTGCGCATGGCGCAGGCGGGAATGCCTGCGCCGGCGCCGGTGTGAGCCAGCGGAGGCCGGCCGCTGCCGGCCTCAAAACTTACTGCTGGTGGTAGGAGGTGACGCGGTCCACTTCGTTCTTGGAACCCAGGAACACGGCCACGCGCTGGTGCAGCTTCTCCGGCTGGATATCCATGATGCGCTGCTGGCCATCGGTGGCGGCGCCGCCGGCCTGCTCGACGATGAAGGCCATCGGGTTGGCTTCGTACATCAGACGCAGCTTGCCCGGCTTGCCGGGTTCGCGGGCGTCGGCCGGATACATGAAGATGCCGCCGCGATTGAGGATGCGATGCACGTCGGCCACCATGGAGGCGATCCAGCGCATGTTGAAATCCTTGCCGCGCGGACCGGTGGTGCCGGCCAGCATTTCATCCACGTAGCGCTTGACGGGCGGGAACCAGTGGCGCTCGTTGGAAGCGTTGATGGCAAATTCCTTGGTGTCCTCGGGGATGCGGATGTCCTTCTGGGTCAGTACCCAGGCGCCCATTTCGCGGTCCAGCGTGAAGCAGTGCACGCCGTCGCCGGTGGTCAGCACCAGCACGGTCTGCGGGCCATACACGGCGTAGCCGGCAGCGACCTGTTTGGTGCCCGGCTGCATGAAGTCCTGTTCGGTCGGCTCGGTCATGCCCTCGGGTGCCTTCAGCACCGAGAAGATGGTGCCGATGGAGACGTTGACGTCGATGTTGGAGGAGCCGTCCAGCGGATCGAACATCAACAGGTATTCACCCTTGGGGTAGCGATTGGGGATGCGGTGGATGGTCTCCATTTCCTCGGAGGCCATGGCCGCAAGGTGACCGCCCCACTCATTGGCTTCCAGCAGGATTTCATTGGAAATCACATCCAGCTTCTTCTGCACCTCGCCCTGCACGTTTTCGCTGCCGGCGCTGCCCAGCACTTCGCCCAGCGCACCCTTGCCGACGGCATGCGAGATCGACTTGCAGGCGCGACCGACGACTTCGATCAACAGGCGCAGTTCGGACGGAATCTTGTTGTGCAGGCGCTGCTGCTCGATCAGGTGTTGCGTGAGGCTGATGCGTTTCATGATGGTCTTCCTTGTGGGTGGTTTTATGATTTATGAATGAGGGAAATAATAGTCGGACAAATTATCTGTTCAACTGATCAATTGGCCAGCGCCTTGGTGATGACTTCGGCCACATCGCGCGACAGCTTGGGCGTGGCAGCCACCTGTTGCAGGGCCAGACGCATCTTTTCCTGCAGCGCCGGGGTGTACTTGCGCCAGCGGTCCAGGCTGCGCGCCAGGCGCGCTGCGACCTGGGGATTGCTGCCATTGAGGGCGATGACCTGCTCGGCCCAGAAGGCGTAGCCGTTGCCATCCAGTGCGTGGAAGGCGGACGGATTGCCGTTGCAGAAGCTGAAGATCAGGCTGCGGGCGCGATTGGGGTTCTTCAGGGTGAAGGCTGGGTGTTCGGTCAGGGTGCGCACGGTGTTGACGTCGGCATTGCGGGCCGTGGCTTGCAGGGTGAACCACTTGTCGATGACCAGGGCTTCCTGCTCGAACTCGGCATAGAAGCGTTGCAGTGCCTCGCTCTTGGCCGGCGCGGCGCTGTTGAGGATGGCCGACAGCGCGGCCAGGCGGTCGGTCATGTTGTTGGCATCCTGGTCCTGTTGCCGGGCCAGGGCCATGGCCTCTTCGTCATCCAGTTCGGCCAGGTAGGACAGGGCCACGTTCTTGAGGGCACGACGGCCGGCAGAAGCGGCGTCCGGGCTGTAGGCACCGGGCGTCTGGTGGCTGCGGTAGACGGCCAGCAGCTCCTCGCGCAGTGCGCGCGCCAGCGAGCGGCGCAGGAACTGGCGCGCCACATGGATGGCGTGCGGGTCGATGACTTCCATCTGCTCGGCGATCATGGTCTCAGACGGCAGGGTCAGTACCAGTTCACGGAAGGCCGGGTCCAGCGATTCGTCCTGCAGGGTGGCGCGCAGGGCATCGGCCAGGGCGCCATCATGTTGCAGGTTGTTGAGTACGGTGTCGACCGCCACCACATGACCGGACTGGCGTGCCGCCTGCACGGCCACGGTGAGGTTCAGCAGGCGCCGGGTGGCCAGGCGCTGGCCGGCTTCCCAGCGGTTGAAGGCGTCGCTGTCGTGGGCCATCAGGAAGGCCAGCTCGGCATCGCTGTAGTCGAACTGCAGCACCACCGGTGCGGAGAAGCCGCGCAGCAGCGACGGCACCGGTTTCTGGTCGACGTTGATGAAGCGGAAGCTTTGCTTGGCCTTGGTCAGTTCCAGTACGCGGGTGGTGGCACCGGCTTTCTTTTCCCCCTCCAGGGTCAGTGCCAGGTCGCGGCCCTGGGCGTCCAGCAGGCCGACGGCCACGGGGATGTGGAAGGGCTGTTTCTTCTTCTGGCCGGGCGTGGCCGGGCAGCTTTGCTCCAGGGTCAGCGTCAGGGTCTTGCGCTTGGCATCGTAGTCGGCGGCCGCCTGCAGCAGCGGCGTGCCGGCCTGGCTGTACCAGCGCTCGAACTGGGACAGGTCGCGGCCATTGGCGTCGGCCATGGCGGCGCGGAAATCGTCGCAGGTGACGGCCTGTCCGTCATGCCGTTCGAAGTAGAGGTCCATGCCCTTGCGGAAGCCCTCGCGGCCCAGCAGGGTCTGGTACATGCGCACCACTTCGGCGCCCTTTTCATAGACGGTGACGGTGTAGAAATTGTTGATTTCCACATAGGAGTCGGGGCGCACCGGATGGGCCATGGGGCCGGCGTCTTCCGGGAACTGCGCCTGGCGCAGCACGCGCACGTCGTCGATGCGCTTGACGGCGCGGCCGCTGTCGCTGCCGATCATGTCGGCCGAGAATTCCTGGTCGCGGAAGACAGTCAGGCCTTCCTTCAGAGAGAGCTGGAACCAGTCGCGGCAGGTCACGCGGTTGCCGGTCCAGTTGTGGAAGTATTCGTGGCCAACCACCGCTTCGATGTTGGCGAAATCCACATCGGTGGCGATGCGCGGGTTGGCCAGCACGAACTTGGTGTTGAAGATGTTCAAGCCCTTGTTTTCCATGGCGCCCATGTTGAAGTCGCCCACCGCGACGATCATGAAGCGCTCCAGATCCAGGTCCAGGCCAAAGCGTTCGACGTCCCAGTCGATGCTGTTCTTGAGCGAATCCATGGCGTGCTGGGTCTTGTCCAGGTTGCCCTCTTCCACCCACACCTGCAGCAGTGCATCGCGGCCCGAATGCAGGCGTACAGTCTCCTCCTGGCAGACCAGTTGACCGGCTACCAGGGCGAACAGGTAGGAGGGCTTCTTGAACGGGTCTTCCCACTTGGCGTAGTGACGGCCATCGGGCAGCGCGCCCTCTTCGACCAGGTTGCCGTTGGACAGCAGCACCGGGTAGCGGGCCTTGTCGGCGCGCAGCATGACGGTGAACTTCGCCATCACGTCCGGGCGGTCGGGGAAGTAGGTGATTTTGCGGAAGCCCTCGGCTTCGCACTGGGTGAAGAAGTTGCCGTTGGACACATACAGGCCCATCAACGAGGTATTGCGGTCCGGGTGGATCAGGGTTTCGATTTCCAGCTCCACCCTGGCCGGTGCGGCGGGGATGCTGAGCACGCCGCCAGCGATACGGAAATCGCCCCTGGCCTGCGACAGCGTCTTGCCGTTCAGGCGCAGGGCGACCAGTTCCAGTTCTTCGCCGAACAGCACCAGGTCCTGCCCCTTGGCGGCCGGGTTGCGGGTCATCGTGATACGGGTGGCCACGCGGGTGTCGGAGGGATCGAGGTCGAAGCCCATCTCGACGGTGTCGGCCAGGTAATTGGGAGCGGCGTAATCTTTACGGAAGATCGTCTGGGGCGTATCGGTGCGCATGGAAGCCTGTCCGGAATGGAAATGGAGAATGGAGATGAGGTGAACGCGACGACAGTCGCAAACCAAGTCAGGTGTAGCAAAAAACCCGATTTTACCAATCATCCCGCGCCGCGCGGATGGCGAGGAATGAAAATCGGGTGACTTGCCCTGAGAGACCGCCACCTCGCCGCATGGTTCGCCATGGCCGCAGGAGGGCACTACAATAGCGAGCTTGGCGCCCGCCCCAGGATGGGGCATGGCCACGCGAGCAGTCTGCGCCCCGGGATAGAAAGCGGCGGCGCCCGGTCCTACTGCTGCCACGCGGCGCCCGATGCGCAGAAAGCCCAGCCATCCGCCCGGCAGCCGGCCTTTTCCACTGGAGTCACTTCATCATGAAACGCTGGATTTATATCTTCATCGCGGCGGCCAGCCTGCTGCTGTCCGGCTGCGCCTCGGTGATCGAGAGCAATGTCACCTCCTTCCACGCCTGGTCCCCGGGCGACAACGGCAAGCCCTATGCCTTCGCGCCCACGCCGGCGCAGGAGAACGACCTGGAATACCAGAGCTATGCCGGGCTGATCCGCCAGGAGCTGCAGTTCCTGGGCTTCACCGAGGCGGCCGACCGCAAGCAGGCGCAGCTCAACGTCAGCTTCAGCTACGGCATCAATACCGAACAGGTGGTGGTGAGCCGGCCGGCCTACGATCCCTTCTTCTACGGCCCGACGCCGGGCTGGGGCCGCTTCGGGCCACGTCCTTTCGGCTTCTATGGCCCCTACGGTCCGTTCTATGACCCGTTCTGGTATGGCGGCCCCATGCAGACCACCAGCTATCCGGTATTCCTGCGCCGGCTGCAGATCGGCATCAGCCGTGTGACCGACGGCAAGAAGCTGTTCGATGTGGTGGTGGACAGCGAAGGCAATCGCGCCGGCCTGACGGCGGCCATGCCCTACATGGTGCGTGCGGCCTTCGAGGACTTCCCCGGTCCCAGCGGCGTGACCCGCCACGTGCGCATCAAGGTGGACAAGGATGGCCAGCCGGTAGACTGACCGGCGCTGCGGTAGCCCTAGCCGCGCGGCGCGGCAGCCGCCCGCGCCAGCCGGCGGCCCAGCCCCCAGATGCTCAACAGCAGCAGCACGCCGCCGGCCCACTGGCTGGCGTCCAGCTGTTGGCCCAGCAGCAGCGCCGACAGCAGTACCGCGGTAAGCGGTTCGATCAGGGTCGCCACCGTCAGGGCGGTCGGCGTCAGCCGCGCTGCACCCCAGCTGAAGACCAGCAGCGCCAACGCCGCCGTGACCACCCCCAGATACAGGAACCAGGCCTGCGGCGGAATGCCGCTGGGCCAATGCAGCGGCCGCACCAGTGTGCTCAGCGCCATCACCAGCGCCGCCACCACGGTCAGGCAGGTGGCGGCCTGGCCGGCACCCAGCGCCGTGGACAGGCGCCCGCTGACCAGCGTGAATCCGGTGTAGAGCAGGGCCGAGGCTACCGAACACAGCAGGCCGATGAGCAGGTCGCCCTGGCCGGCAGCACCGACGCCGCCGTGACGGGCGACGATCAGGACCGTGCCGCCCAGGGCGGCGCTGAGGATCGCGGTCAATGCCAGGTCCAGCCGCTCCTGGCGGCGTGCCAGGGCGATCAGGGTGGAGAACACCGGCGGCAGGCACAGCGCGATCAGGGTAGGAATGGCAGCGCCGATGCGCTCGATGCCGAGGAACCAGCACAGGACGTAACCGGCCATTGTGGTCCCGGCCAGCAGCACCGGCAGCAGCAGGGTGCGCAGCGTCGGCAGATGCAGGCGGTGACCAAAGATCAGGCATAGGAACACCGCCCCGACCGCGAAGCGCCAGAAGGAGATATCCCCGGGGGCAAAGCCGTAGCGGGCGATCAGGATATTGACCACCAGGGCCCCGGTCCCCCACAGAAAGCCGGCCGAGCAGGCGGCGATCAACGCCACCCCGGAATGGGACGGCGCGGCCAGGGTGGCGTCAGGAGATGGGGTCACGGCAGATCCTTGTGGAGAACGAGCGCGGGGCCGCGGCGGCCAGGCCCTGCAGTGTAGCGCATCGTCCGCCGGCCGGCCGCACGGCGCCCGGTTCAGTTGATGAAGCGCCCGCCGGCGCCGATGGCGGTGAGATCGACGAAATCCGAACCGCTGTGGTCGGTGCGGCTGAAGTGCAGACTGAAGCCGCCGCCTTCGTAGTTGGCCGGGGTGATGCTCTCCAGCGCCCGGATCAGACCTTCCCGGGTGAGATTCGGCCCGGCACGGCGCAGCCCTTCAACCAGGGCGCGGGCGGCGATGTAGCCTTCCAAGCCGGTGAAGTTGCAGTCGATCCCGGGCGTATGGGTCATGGCGCGCTGGTATTCGTAGACGATGGGCAGGCGGGCCTTGTTGGGAAAGGGCACGACCTGGGTGACCTCGGCCCCGACACCGGCATTTTTCAGGCGCGCGGCCAGCGACGTGCTGCCGACGAAGGAATAGTGGGAAAAGCCGCCGAGGTAGCCCGCAGCGCGCATGCGGGCGACCATGGCCGCCGCCGGCTGGTAGGACACCACCTGGATCACCACATCGGGGTGCGCCTGCAGCAGTTCCATGGCGGCCGCGGCCACGGCGTCGCTGTTGCGTTCGATGGCGGCGCTGCCCACCAGTGCCAGGCCGTAGACCGGGGCGCGCTGGCGCAGGATATCCAGCAGACCCTTGCCCAGTTCGTCATTTTGATAGAACACCGCCACGCGCCGCCGGCCGGTACTCTGCAACTGGCGCAAGAGGAATTCGGTTTCCCGGAGGTAGCTGGCGCGCACGTGGAAGATCAGGCGATTGAACGGCTGGCGCAGCGCGATGGCGCCCGACAATGGGGCGAACAGGGGAATCCCGGCCTCGCGGATGGCAGGCAGGGCCGCCAGGATGGTGGGCGTACCGGAATAGCCGAACAGGGCGAACACCTTATCGCGCCAGATCAGTTGCTGGGTATTGGCCGCGGCGCGCTCGGGTTCATAGCGGTCGTCCAGGCTCAACAGCCGCACACGCCGGCCATGCACGCCGCCACGCGCGTTGACCTGGGCAAAGTAGCTCTGCGCGCCTTCCTGGAAATCCCGCCCCAGTTCCCCCGCCGGCCCGGAAAACGGCGCCGACTGGCCCAGGATGATCTCGGTCGGGCTGACACCATTGACCCCGTTGCTGCCATGGACACGTCCCGCCTGAGCGGCCGGCAGCGCCGCTTGGCACAGCAGCAGCGTCAGTCCCAGGACCCGCCACGGATAACCGGGCGCCCCGCCGCCCCGGCCAAGCTGCCAATTCCATCCCATCTCCCTCTCCCGCCAAAAAGTTCGCCCCTGATGGCACCGACGCGAATATTCGCGCGAGCGCAAAGGCTGCATTTGACGATCAAGACGGGAAGAAATGCGCTATCTACGCATAGTTGATAGGAATTACCGATATCTTGCGAGATTCATCCCGAAGAATTTCGAGCCGGCTAGGAAAAGTAGGCTTCGCTGGCGAAGGTAATGAACACGATCAGCAGCACCGCGCAGATCAGCACCACCAACAGCCGCCCGAACCGGGGCGAGCCATCGGCGCCGCTCTCCTGCTCGGGCGGGTGATCCATGGGATTGCTGGCACCGGGATCGTGGCGGGGCTGGTCCATGTTGGCTCCTGGTAGAGAAAACGTGGTATCAGGGGATCAGGATGGTGGAACCGGTGGTCTTGCGCCCCTCCAGATCGGCATGGGCCTGTGCCACGTCCTTCAGGGCGTAGCGCTGGTTGATCTCGATGCTGACCTTGTTGCTCTGGACCATGTCGAACAGGTCGCCGGCGGTGGCGTCCAGTTCGGCGCGGGTGGAGGTGTAGTTGCCCAGCGAAGGCCGGGTCAGGAACAGCGAGCCGCGCGAGGCCAGTTCGGACACCCCGAACGGCGCCACCGGACCGGAGGCATTGCCGAAGCTGACCATCATGCCGCGCGGACGCAGGCAATCCAGGGAGCCGATGAAGGTGTCCTTGCCGATGGAGTCATACACCACCTGCACGCCACGCCCGCCGGTGATGTCCTTGACGCGTTCGACGAAGTTCTCGGTCTTGTAGTTGATCACGTGGGCCGCGCCGTGCTGTTTGGCCAGGGCCGCCTTCTCGTCGCTGCTGACGGTACCGATCAGGTTCACGCCCAGCGCACGGGCCCACTGGCAGGCGATCAGGCCGATACCACCGGCGGCGGCGTGGAACAGGATGGTGTCGCCCGGTTGCAGCGCATAGGTCTGGCGCAGCAGGTATTGCACGGTCATGCCCTGCAGCATCATGGCCGCAGCCGTGTCGAAGCTGATGGCGTCGGGCAGCTTGACCAGGATATCGGCCGGCATCACGCGCTCTTCGGCATAGGCGCCGTTGGGGCGCCCGGCATAGGCCACCCGGTCACCGACCTGGAAGCCGGTCACGCCGGCGCCCAGTTCTTCGATGGTGCCGGCGCCCTCCTGGCCCAGGCCGGCAGGCAGCGGTTGCGGATAGAGACCGGAGCGGAAATAGCAATCGATGAAGTTCAGGCCGACGGCGGCGTGACGGATGCGGACCTCGCCCGGCCCGGGCTGGCCGACTTCGACGTCCACGTATTCCATCACCTCGGGGCCGCCGGTCTTGCTCATGCGGATTGCTTTTGCCATCTGGGTCTCCTTGATTTTTCGGTGAGCGGTATGTCGGAAAATTCAGTTCCGGTGGCGCAGTATAGAACGCCTCAGCGCTTCTTGCGCGACAGCAGCCACATGCCGGCCAGTACCAGCGCGGTGCCGACCAGCTGGATGCCGGTGATGGGCTCGTCCAGCAGCGCCGCGCCCATGAAGAGCGTGGACACCGGCCCGACCAGTCCGGCCTGCGCCGCCGTGGGCGCGCCGATGCGGGCCACCGCCACCATGGTCAGGAATACCGGCAATACAGTGCAGAACACCGCATTGAAAAGTGAAAGCTGGTACACCGGGGCTACCTGCGTGAACAGCTCGGCCGGTGCGCGCAGCACGAAGAACTGGATCACGCAGGCCACGCTGGAGACGCACATGGCATAGGCCACCAGCCGCATCGCGCCAACCCGGCGCACCAGTTCACCGGAGGAAATCAGGTAGATCGAATAGCTGAAGGCCGAGCCCAGCACCAGGGCGCTGCCGAGGAGGACGTCGCTGCCACCGGTATGCAGGTCGTGCTGCAGCACCAGCACGGTACCGAAGTAGGACACCAGCAAGGCCGCCCATTCGATCCAGCCGACCTTGCGCTTGAAGAAGAAAAAGGCGATCAGCATCACGAAGGACGGCGTGAGGAACAGAATCAGCCGTTCCAGCCCGGCCGAGATGTACTGCAGGCCGAGGAAGTCGAGGAAGCTCGACAGGTAGTAGCCCATCAGCCCCAGCACCACGATGCGCAGGTAGTCGGCGCGCGCCAGCGGCGGCTGGGTGCGGGCCTTCCAGATCGCCACGACGGCGAACATGGGGAAGGAAAAGAGCATGCGCAGCGTGATCACCATGACCGCATCGACCTGGTAGCGGTACATCAGCTTGGCCACGATGGCCTTGGCGGAAAAGAAGATGGCGCCGACGATGGCGAGCAATAAGCCGCCCAGGAAAACCTGGCGCGGCGTGGAGTGGGAGGTGGCGGCAGTCATGGCCGCGATTGTAATGCCTGCGCCCGCCCTCCGCCGGGGGACGGTCGGGCGCGGGCGCATCAGCGCTTCTTCATCAGCGAACCCAGTACGCCGCGAATGAGTTCGCGACCGACCTGCGAACCGATGCTGCGGGCGGCCGACTTGACCATCGCCTGCAGGGGCGAATCGCTGCGGCGATTGCCGCCACCGCCATTACCGAAGATGCCGCCGGCGGCATCCTTCAACAGATCCCCCAGGCCGCCACCGTCGTTCTGTTGCGGGGCCGGTTGCGGCTGTGGCTGCGGCTGGCGGGGCGACATGCGGGTGCCCCCGGCGGGACGCGACGACGTCGTCGGCGACGGCGCGCTGCGGCCGGCTGACGCCCCCCAGGCGTTGTCATCCACCGGCGCGGCAGGAGCAGGGGCCGGCGCTGTTTGGGGCGAGGCTTGCGGGGCAGCTTGCGGTTGCTGCAGGGCGCGGCCCTTGAGGCGCTCATAGGCCGATTCGCGGTCGATCACCTGTTCATAGACGCCGGCCACCAGCGACGACGCGATCAGCGCCCGGCGCTCGTCATCGGTGACCGGGCCGATCTGCGAAGCCGGGGTCAGCACATAGCCGCGCTCGACCACGTTGGGCCGGCCCTTTTCATCGAGGAAGGACACCAGCGCCTCGCCCACGCCTAGCTCGGTGATGGCCTTGGCGGTATTGAGCATGGGATTGGGGCGGAAGGTCTCGGCCGCCGCCGTGACGGCCTTCTGGTCGCGCGGGGTATAGGCGCGCAGGGCGTGCTGTACGCGGTTGCCGAGCTGGCCCAGCACGGTGTCGGGAATGTCCAGCGGGTTCTGGGTGACGAAATAGACGCCCACACCCTTGGAGCGGATCAGGCGCACCACCTGTTCGATCTTCTGCAGGAGTGGCTTGGGGGCTTCGTCGAAGAGCAGGTGGGCTTCGTCGAAGAAGAAGGCCATCTTGGGCTTGTCCAGGTCACCCACTTCGGGCAGGTGTTCGAACAGCTCCGAGAGCATCCACAGCAGGAAGGTGGAATACAGGCGCGGCGCGTTCATGAGCCGGTCCGCAGCCAGGATGTTGATGACGCCGCGCCCCTGGGCGTCGGTCTGCATCCAGTCCTCGATATTGAGCATCGGTTCGCCGAAGAACTGGTCGCCGCCCTGCTCGTCAATGGCGATCAGGCCGCGCTGGATGGCACCCACGCTGGCGGCCGAGATGTTGCCGTATTCGGTCTTGAACTGCGCCGCGTTCTCGCCCACGTGCTGCAGCATGGCGCGCAGGTCCTTGGTGTCGAGCAGCAGCAGGCCATGGTCGTCGGCGATCTTGAACACCAGTTGCAGCACGCCCTGCTGGGTGTCGTTCAGGTTGAGCATGCGGGCCAGCATCAGCGGCCCCATGTTGGAGATGGTGGCGCGTACCGGATGGCCCTTTTCGCCGTAGACATCCCAGAAGGCGACCGGGGCGGCGGCCCAGGCCGGCTCGGGCAGGCCCAGCTGGGCCAGGCGCGCGGTGGTCTTGGGCGAAGCACTGCCGGCCTTGCCCAGGCCGGACAGGTCACCCTTGACGTCGGCCATGAACACCGGCACGCCGATATCGGACAGCGCCTGGGCCAGCACCTGCAGGGTCACCGTCTTGCCGGTGCCGGTGGCCCCGGTAATGCAGCCGTGGCGATTGGCCAGTTGCGGCAACAGGCACAGTTGCCCGCCGGAATGGGTGGCGATGGGAAGGGGATTAATCATGTCAACTCGGCTTCGAAGGCAAAAATCACAGGGTGGCGGTATGGTAAAATGCCCGCCCGATTATAGTCAGAACATGGCGGCAGGAAAGCATTATCGGTCCTGTCCGAACCTTGTCCCCGTCCGCGCCGATCCGTCGTCCGCGCCTGCCGGCCCTGCCGCAGCGCCTGCCGATCATCCCGGATTGCCGCACAGGGACGGTTCTGCCCTCACCATCTTGCAGGAAGATTCAACATGGCTGGACACAGCAAATGGGCCAATATTCAGCACCGTAAAGGCCGTCAGGACGAAAGGCGTGGTCGTATCTGGACCCGCCTGATCAAGGAAATCACCGTGGCCGCCCGCATGGGTGGCGGCGACCCGGACGCCAACCCGCGCCTGCGCCTGGCGGTGGACCGCGCCTCCGACGCCAACATGCCCAAGGACAACGTGACCCGCGCCATCCAGCGCGGCACCGGCGCCCTGGACGGCGTGAACTACGAAGAAGTGCGCTATGAGGGCTACGGCATCAACGGCGCGGCCATCATCGTCGATTGCATGACCGACAATCGCGTGCGTACCGTGGCCGAAGTGCGCCACGCCTTCTCCAAGTTCGGCGGCAACATGGGGACCGAGGGCTCGGTGGCCTTCCTGTTCAAACACTGCGGCCAGCTGATGTACGCCCCGGGTACCGACGAGAACGCCATCATGGAAGCGGCCCTGGAAGCCGGCGCCGAAGATGTGGTCACCGACGAGGAAGGCGGCATCGAAGTGCTGACCGCGCCCAACGACTTCGCCGCCGTCAAGGCCGCCATGGAAGCCGCCGGCTTCAAGGCTGAGGTTGCCGAGATCACCATGAAGCCGTCCACCGAGACCGTGTTCGCGGGCGAGGATGGCGTCAGGATGCAGAAACTGCTGGATGCGCTGGAAAACCTGGACGATACCCAGGAGCTTTACACCAACGCCGTGATCGAAGAGTAATCCGGCTGCTTCGACTACCTTGCCTATTTCGCCCATTCGCCACTTTTATCTCCCTATCCCATGAAAATCCTAGTTGTTGGCTCCGGTGGCCGTGAACATGCGCTGGCCTGGGCCATCGCCAAGTCGCCGCGCATCCAGACGGTCTATGTCGCTCCCGGCAACGGCGGCACCGCGCTCGACGAGCGCCTGCAGAACATCGCCATCACCGATCCGGTGGCCCTGGCCGACTTCGTCGAGCAGGAACACGTGGCGCTGACCGTGGTCGGCCCGGAAGGCCCGCTGGCGGCCGGCATCGTCAACGTCTTCCGCGCCCGTGGCCTGAAGATCTTCGGCCCCACCAGGGAAGCGGCGCAACTGGAAAGCTCCAAGGACTTCGCCAAGGCCTTCATGCAGCGCCACGCCATTCCCACTGCCGAGTACCAGACCTTCTCGGACGTGGCAGCCGCCCATGACTACATCGCCAAGAAGGGCGCCCCCATCGTCATCAAGGCCGACGGCCTGGCCGCCGGCAAGGGCGTGGTGGTCGCCATGACGCTGGAAGAGGCGCATTCGGCGGTGGACATGATGCTCTCCGACAACAAGCTGGGCGATGCCGGTGCACGCGTGGTGATCGAGGAATTCCTGGCCGGCGAAGAGGCTTCCTTTATCGTCATGGTGGACGGCAAGAACATCCTGCCGCTGGCCACCAGCCAGGACCACAAGCGCCTGCAGGACAACGACCAGGGTCCCAATACCGGCGGCATGGGTGCCTACTCCCCTGCCCCCATCGTGACTCCGGCGCTGCATGCCCGCGTGATGCGCGAGATCATCGTGCCGACCGTGCAGGGCATGGCCAAGGACGGCATCCCCTTCTCCGGCTTCCTGTATGCCGGCCTGATGATCGACGCCGAAGGCAACCCCAAGACGCTGGAATTCAACTGCCGCATGGGCGACCCGGAAACCCAGCCCATCATGGCGCGCCTGAAGACCGATCTGCTGACGGTGTTCGAACACGCCGTGACCGGCACCCTGGACAAGGTGGAGCTGGAGTGGGACCGCCGCACCGCGCTGGGCGTGGTGATGGCTGCCCACGGCTATCCGGACGAACCACGCCGTGGCGACCTGATCACCGACATCCCGGCCGAGACCGTCGATTGCGTGACCTTCCACGCCGGCACCACCCTGACCGGCGACAAGCTGACCACCTCGGGCGGCCGTGTGCTGTGCGTGGTGGGCCTGGGCGACAGCGTGAAGGTCGCGCAGAAGCATGCCTACGACGCCGCCGACCTGATCCACTTCGCCGGCTCGCAGATGCGTCGCGACATCGGCTGGCGCGCCCTGAAGCGCTAAACCACGCGCTGCAGCGCTGACCGTCCCCCGCAACGCCCGGCGTGTTGCGGGGGACTTCGTTTTGGACGGACCTGCCCGCTGCAACCAACGCCCTTGCGGGCAGACTAAGCTCGACATGCCACAACAGAAGAAAAGGAAGCCCGATGCCTGACCACCTGCTCAACGTCGAAACCATCGTCAACCTCTACCTGGTCCCCTTCGGCCTGAAGGTAATCGCCGCCATCGCCATCTGGATCATCGGCGGCATGTTCGTCAATACCCTGTCCAAGGTGGTGCGCCGTGTGCTGACCGCGCGCCAGTTCGAGACCACCCTGATCAACTACGCCAGCTCGGCCATGCACGTGATCCTGCGCATCCTGCTGGTGATGGGCATCCTGGAAGTGTGCGGCATTCCCACCACCTCGTTCGCCGCCATGATCGGCGCGGTCGGCGTGGCGCTGGGCGTGGCCTGGTCGGGCCTGCTGTCGAACTTCGCGGCCGGCATCTTCCTGGTGGTGCTGCGGCCGTTCAAGGTGGGCGACTACATCACCGCTGCCGGCCAGACCGGCACCGTCTCCGACATCGGCCTGGTGACCACCATCATCACCACCGACAACAACCTGCGCGTGATCATCGGCAACAACAAGCTGTTCTCAGAAAACATCATCAACTACAACGTCAACGCCACCCGCCGCACCGACCTGCGCTGCCAGATCGCCTATGGCGTCGATCCGCAGGAAGCCATCGCCCGCCTGACCGAACGCATCAAGGCCATTCCCAATGTGCTGCAGACGCCGGCACCGGGCATCGTGATCCAGGAATTCAACGCCACCGGCACCCTGATCGCCTTGCGCGTCCATGCGCCCACGCCCAATTTCGGGCAGGTCTATACCGATGTGCAAAACGCTATCGCCGAGGTCTGCCTCCAGCAAGGCTGGCCGGCCCCGGCCACCTACCAGGTCAACGTACCGGTGGCCCAACCGCCGCAAAGCTGAGGCTAACGCCCCACACCGCCGGTCCGTGGCGCCCGACGGACCGGCTTTTGCCGCCCCATGACAGGGCGGGCAAGGTACAATCGCGGGTTGGAACGCATTTCCGCCCAGTAACCGTGCACCAGAGCGACCCGCCGTGACCACCCATTCCAACGCCTCCACCCACACCGCCGCCGTCAAGGCCTACCTGCAAGACCTGCAACAGCGCATCGTCGCGGCCCTGGAAGCCGCCGATGGCAAGGCCTTCCTGTCGGATTCGTGGGAACGTCCGGAAGGCGGCGGCGGCACTTCGCGCCTGCTGGAAGAAGGAAACCTGCTGGAGCGCGGCGGCGTGGGCTTTTCGCACGTGATGGGCAAGAACCTGCCGCCGTCGGCAGCCGCCAACCGCCCGCAGCTGGCTGGCCGTGCCTGGGAAGCCATGGGGGTGTCGCTGGTGCTGCATCCGCGCAATCCCTATGTCCCGACGGTGCACATGAACGTGCGCTTCTTCACCACCCATGCGGAGGGAGAAGAAGCGGTCTGGTGGTTCGGCGGCGGTATGGACCTGACGCCCTACTACGGGGTCGAGGAAGACGCCCGCCATTTCCACCGCACCTGTCGCGATGCGCTGCAACCCTACGGCGATGATCTTTACCCGCGCTTCAAGACCTGGTGCGATGAGTATTTCTACCTGAAGCACCGCAAGGAGCCGCGCGGCGTGGGCGGCATCTTCTTCGACGATTTCAACGCCCTGCCCTTCGAACAGGCCTTTGCCATGCAGCGCAGCGTGGGGGACGCCTTCCTGGAGGCCTACCTGCCCATCCTCGCGGCCCGCCGCGAGACGCCCTATGGCGAGCGCGAGCGTGACTTCCAGGCCTATCGTCGCGGACGCTACGTGGAATTCAACCTGGTCTTCGACCGTGGCACCCTGTTCGGGCTGCAGTCGGGAGGCCGCACCGAATCCATCCTGATGTCCATGCCACCGCTGGTGAAATGGCGCTATGACTGGCACCCGGAAGCCGGCAGCCCGGAGGCCGCACTGTATTCGGACTTCCTGGTCCACAAGGAATGGCTGTAATGGCGCCGCCCGCGGCGCAGCGCTGCATTGCCGTGCTTGGCGGCAGCTTCGATCCTGTCCACAATGGGCATGTCAAGCTGGCCGAGCACTTCGTGGACCTGCTGCATCCGGACGAATTGCGCGTCATTCCCACCGGCAACCCCTGGCAAAAGCACGGTCTGCAAGCCGCGCCGGCCGACCGGGTGGAGATGGTGCGCCTGGCCTTCGACCGCCAGCAGGTGCCAGTGGTCATCGATGAGCAGGAAATCCGCCGCGCCAGCGCGACCTATACCATCGATACCCTGCGCGCCCTGCGTGCCGAACTGGGGCCGGAGGTGTCCATCGTGTTCCTGATGGGCGCCGACCAGCTGCAGCACCTGGACACCTGGCAGCACTGGCGCGAACTGTTCGACCTGGCGCACCTGTGTGCCGCCTCCCGGCCCGGCTTCGAGCTGGCCGACGCCCACGTGCCGCCGGCCGTGAGGGAAGAATTCAAGCGGCGCAACGCTGCGCCGCAAGAGATCCGCAGCACCACGCACGGATACGGCTACCTGGCCCTCGGGCTGGCGGTCGATATCTCGTCGACTGAAATCCGTGCCCAGCTGCAACGCGGCATCCGACCCGATTCGCTGATCCCGGGCAGGGTGCTAGACTATATCGAACAACAACATCTGTACCGAACTCAATAATGGACATCAAAAAACTGCAAACCCTGGTCGTGGACGCTCTGGAAGACGTCAAGGCGCAAGAAATCCGCATCTATGACACCACCCACCTGACCAGCCTGTTCGACCGCGTGGCGATCGCCTCCGGTACTTCGAACCGCCAGACCAAGGCGCTGGCCGCCTCGGTGCGCGACAAGGTCAAGGCCAAGGGCGGCAACGTCGTGAGTATCGAAGGCGAAGACACCGGCGAGTGGGTGCTGGTCGACCTGGGTGACATGATCGTGCACATCATGCAGCCGGCCATCCGTACCTACTACCGCCTGGAAGAGATCTGGGGCGACAAGGAAGTGAAGCTGGGTGCGGCCAAGCGCACCGGTACCTCGGCCTCCGCCAAGCGCGCCGCCGCCGACGAGGAGCCGGCCCCCAAGATCCGCCGTACCCGTGCCCAGGCCGAAGCGGTCGAAGCCAGCCAGGCCCTGGACGACGACGAGGATGCACCGAAGAAACCGGCCCGCAAACCGCGCGCCACCTCGACCAGCACCACCACCGGCACCCGCGCTGCAGCCGGCACGACCCGTACCACCCGTACCACGGGCGCTACCGGTGCCAAGACTGCTGCCACCAGGACCACGCGCACCACCGGCACCAAGACCACCGCCGCCAAGACCACCACCACCCGCACCGCTGCCGGCAGCAAGACTGCCGCGCCCAAGGCTGCGACCACCCGCAGCAGAACCGCTGCCCCCAAGACCCCGACCGGCAAGACCGTGCGCGTGGCGCCGGCCAAGAGCGAGACCGCCAAGAAGCCGGCCGCCAAGCGCACCAGCAAGGCTTGATGCAACTGGTGATTGCTGCCGTCGGCCACAAGATGCCGGCGTGGATCGAGACCGGCTTCCAGGAGTATGCCAAGCGCATGCCACCGGAATGCCGGATCATCCTGAAGGAAATCAAACCCGTCGAACGCTCCGGCAGCCGCACGGCCGAGACCGTGATGGCGCAGGAGCGCGAAAAGATCGAAGCCGCGCTGCCCAAGGGCGCGCGCGTGATCGCGCTGGACGAGCGCGGCCGCGACTGGACCTCGGTGCAGTTGTCGCAGCAGCTGGTGCAGTGGCAGCAGGATGGCCGTGACGTGGCCTTCGTCATCGGCGGTGCCGATGGCCTCGACCCTGGCTTCAAGGCCGGCGCCGACACGCTCATCCGCATCTCCAGCATGACCTTGCCGCACGGCATGGTGCGCGTGATGCTGGCCGAGCAGCTGTACCGTGCCTGGTCGATCACCCAGAATCATCCGTATCACCGCGCCTGACGGCGTCCACCGCCGGCCTCGGGCATTCCGGTACCGGCCCTTGACATCCATGGCTCAATGAAACAAGCGGACCACAAAATCTACCTCGCCTCGAAAAGCCCGCGCCGCCGCGAACTGCTGCGCCAGATCGGCATCGATTTCGAACTGCTGCTCTCGGACAAGGAAGTCGACGAAAGCGTATTGCCCGGGGAAGCCCCGCTGGACTACGTCGCCCGCGTCACCCGCGCCAAGCTCGACAGCGCCCAGCAGACCATGATCCTGCGCCAGTTGCCGCACCGGCCACTGCTGTCGGCCGACACCACCGTGGTGGTGGACGACCTGATCCTGGGCAAGCCGGCCGACCATGACGAGGCGGTGCGCATGATCACCCTGCTCTCCGGCCGCACCCACCAGGTCTTGACCAGCGTGGCGGTGGGCGTGACGCTGGGTGTGGACACCGAGATCTGGCAGATCGTGCAACAATCCGACGTCAGTTTCGCGCCCCTGACCGAGCAGGCCATCGCCGCCTACTGCAATACCGTCGAACCCTACGACAAGGCCGGTGCCTATGGCATCCAGGGGTTGGCATCGGTGTTCATCAGCAATATCGTGGGCAGCCATTCCGGTATCATGGGACTGCCGCTATTCGAGACGGCTCAACTACTACAACAAGCGGGCGTTCGAATCCTATGAGCGAAGACATCCTCATCAACATCACGCCGCAGGAGACGCGGGTTGCGCTGATCCTGCAAGGGGCCGTGCAGGAGTTGCACATCGAGCGCACCCTCTCGCGCGGTCTGGCCGGCAACATCTACCTGGGCAAGGTGGTCCGGGTGCTGCCGGGCATGCAGTCAGCCTTCATCGACATCGGCCTGGAGCGCGCCGCCTTCCTGCACGTGGCCGACATCTGGGAAGCCCGTCCGCACGACGGCCAGAACGCGCCTGCCATTCCCATCGAGAAACTGCTGCACGATGGCCAGACCATCACGGTACAGGTGATCAAGGACCCGATCGGCACCAAGGGTGCGCGCCTGTCCACGCAGATCTCCATTGCCGGGCGCATGCTGGTCTACCTGCCGCAGGACAAGCACATCGGCATTTCCCAGCGTATCGAGAACGAAGCCGAGCGCGAGCTCTTGCGCAGCAAGGTGCAAGCCCTGCTGCCGCCCGAGGAAAAAGGCGGCTTCATCATCCGCACCATGGCTGAGGATGCCTCCGACGCCGACCTGCAGATGGATGTCGAATACCTGCGCAAGACCTGGGCCACCATCATCCGGCAGTCCAAGACCAATCCCGCGCCCACGCTGCTGCACCAGGACCTGTCGCTGGCCCAGCGCGTGCTGCGTGACTTCGTCTCCGACCAGACCGCCACCATCCAGGTCGATTCGCGCGAGAACTTCCACATGCTGCAGGAGTTCGGCGCCATCTATACACCTTCGGTGCTGCCCAAGCTGATGCACTATCGCGGCGAGCGGCCGCTGTTCGACCTGTATGGCGTGGAAGAGGAAATCGAACGCGCCCTGGGACGTCGGGTGGACCTGAAGTCGGGCGGTTACCTGATCGTCGACCAGACCGAGGCGATGACCACCATCGACGTCAACACCGGCAGCTTCGTCAATGGTCGCAACTTCGACGACACCATCTTCAAGACCAACCTGGAAGCGGCACATGCCATTGCGCGCCAGCTGCGGCTGCGCAACCTGGGCGGCATCATCATCCTGGACTTCATCGACATGGAGAGCACGGAGCACCGCCAGGCCGTGCTGGCCGAACTGGGCAAGGCGCTGCAGCGCGACCGCACCAAGATCTCGGTGTCGGGCTTCTCCACGCTGGGCCTGGTGGAGATGACGCGCAAGCGCACCCGCGAATC